>NZ_CP100763.1:2510668-3138335 GCF_024296685.1 Natrinema marinum
GAGCGACGCGGCCGACGACGACGCGAGCGAAGACGAAGCGGCGGAAGACGACGGGGCGGAAGACGACGGGGCGGAAGACGACGCCGACGACGTTCCGACGGAAGTCACCCTCGAGATCGACGGCGAATCGTACACGTTCGGCGACGGCGACGTGTTCGGCCGGCGGGACGAGGAGTGGCTCGCCGACCTCGTCGCGGCCAGCGGCGGCCGGGAAGAGGCCCGCTACCTCTCGAGTGACCACCTCGAGTTCTCGGCCGAGGACGACGGCGTCTACGTGACCGACGTGAGTACGAACGGGACGGCGCTCAACGGGTCTGCCATGGACGGCTCCACCGAGAAACTCGAGGACGGCGACACGCTGACGCTCGCCGATCGCGCGGAGATCGACGTGACGCTGTAACGTCGGCGACGCGAGCCGCGTGCCTAGAGCGCGTAGTCGCAGCAATTCAGCCCGCCGGATTCGTCGGTCGGGCACGATGAGGCGCCGGTTTTTCCCGCTTCGCTGGATCGGATGGAATTCTTGTCAGGACCGAGTAAATATTGGGGAAAAAGTTATCAGATCATCCTGAGACATACGAGCAGTTACCGCAATGACGACCGACCTCTCAGTCGAACTCAATCGGCCGTACGTACCAGCGAACGGTGGCGGAATTAGCTGCGAGCTGACGATCGAACCGGACGAGACGCAACGCGACGAGCCAGCCGAGCGACACATCGCGCTCTGTATCGACAGCAGTGGCTCGATGTCCTACAAGAAGATGGACCAGGTCCGGGACGCGACAAATCTCGTCTTCGGGCTGCTGAACGACCAGGACTATCTGAGCATCGTCACGTTCGACACCGAAGTCGACGTCATCATGGAAGCGACCCGCTGGGGCGACATCGAGCGAAGCGAGGCCGAAGCGAAGCTCGACGACATCGAAACCCGAGGCGGGACCGACATCTACGCCGGCCTCGAGGAAGCCCGGAAGTCGCTGCGCGGCTTAGACGAAGGCGAGGGGATCGCAAAGCGCATCCTGCTGCTCTCGGACGGCCGCGACATCCGCCTCGAGGAGCCGGATTTCGAGCCGCTCGCGAAGGCGACCGCCGACGGCGGCACCTCCATCTACTCCGCCGGCATCGGCTCGAACTACGACAAAGGGATCATCCGCACACTCGGCGAACACTCGCAGGGCCAGTGGGCCCACGTCGAGAACCCGACGGACATCCGGTCGTTCTTCGGGGATGTCGTCCAAGAGGCGTCGACGGTCGTCGCGAACAACCCCGAACTGGTGATCGACCTGGCGGAGGGCTGTGAAGTCGGCGACGTCTACCGCCGGCTCCCGCAGGTCCAAGAGGTCGACGTCGAGTACGCGGGCAGCCGCGCGGTCATCGGACTCCCGGACCTGCTCGACCGCGAGAAACAGCAACTCGTCCTGACGATGGACGCTCCGGCGGGCGAACTCGAGACGACGGCGGCGATCGCGGACGTGGAACTGCAGGCCGGTTCGTCCTCTGCGACGACCGACATCTCGGTGAGTTACACCGACGACGAGTCGAAGCTGGCGACCCAAAACGAGGACGTTACCCTCACTTACCACGAGACCGACCTCCGGACGCGCATCGCCCACGCCGAAGAGGACGACCTCGACGATGTCAAGGACCTGATCGACGAGACCGAAGTCATCACCGGCGAGACGGAGATCACGGACGCGCTCCGGGAGAACGTGACCCGGATCGAGGAGGGTGACGAGGAAGAGGTCCGCGAGATTCAAGAAGACACCACGGTCGTCTACGACGCCGGTCGGTTCGACTGAGTGTAGACGACCGCGACGGACGATTCGAATACATTACAATGAGCATGTCAGAGCCAACAGTCGGGGACGAACTCGCCGGCCGGTACGAGATCCGCGAACAGCTCGGGCGAGGCGGGTTCGGCGTCGTCTGGGGCGCCGACGACGCCGAAACGGGTCGCCCGGTCGCACTGAAACACCCCAACTACAACGGCAACGCGCCGGACGACCTCGTCGACAAGTACTTCGAGCGAGAGACGGACGTGCTGGAGGACATCCGCGAGGCGGGCGGGCACCCGAACATCATGGGATACCACGGGACCGAACGCGGGTTCGGGATGCCGGTGCTCGTCGTCGAGTCGATCGACGGCGAGGAACTGGGTACCGTCGTCCGAAACGACGATCCGATCACCGACGACGAGAAGGTCCGCGAGATCGGCATCGGGATCTGCGACGCGCTATCCTTCCTCCACGATCACGACCTCATCTACCGCGACCTAAAGCCCGACAACGTCATGATCACCGGCTCCGGAACGCCGAAGATCATCGACTTTACCACTGCCAAGGGCTTCGTCCCCGAACGAGGCGGCGCCGAGTTCACGACGGGCGAGGCCGCGAGTTCCGCGGCCGGAGAATCGAACGCCGACTCGACCGTGCCAGGTGAGTTCAAACCGCCGGAGCTGAATCAAGGCTCGGAACAGCGCCAGGGCCCCTGGAGCGACGTTTACTCGATCGGGAAGATCCTCTGCTTTCTCAAGGTCGGCTGGGTGCCCGACGCCGACGGCGTCGCGCCTTCGGACTTCGGTATCGAGACGGCACCGTACATGGACGAGATCATCGAGCGCTCGACCCGCCACGACACCGTCGACCGCTATCCCAACGCGTCCGTGCTCAAGCGGTCCCTCGAGGAGCGCGACGCGACGATGCCGACGCAGGCGTCGGTCCGCTGGCTCGGCCGCGACGAGCGATGGACGATCAGCCCGGGCGACACCATCGGCCGAAAGACGGCGGACGGACCGCGGCCCTCGATCATGCTCGCGGACGACCGCCACAAGGCGCTGTCCGCCGTCCACTGTCGGTTCGACACCGACGAGGCCGGCAACTGGCGCGTGATCGACACCAGCCTCAACGGCACCTACATCAGCAAACACGACGAGCGGGAGTGGAACCTCCTGCTCTCGGAAACCGGACAGGAACGTCAGCGACGCCGCGGCGAGTCGGTCCCCGACGACCTCGAGGCCGCGAGCGCCCTCGAGCCGGGCGACACTATCGCCCTGGTCAGTCCCTCGTATCCGGAACGGTTCTACTTCCAGTTCGACCACCAACCCGCGGAATGACCATGGAATACGCGAGCACCATCGACATCGGCGCGCGAAAGCAACGACGCGACGGAATCAACGAAGACGCGATCGCGACGGCGGTCTTCGAGAACCACCACCGGCAGACGGATCGGCCGGTCGGGATCTTCGTTCTCGGCGACGGCGTCGGTGGCGAGGCCTGCGGCGACGTAGCTGCCTTCCTGGCGACGACCGTGGTCAGAAAGCGACTCACGGACGAACTCCTCGGCCCCGGCACCGATCTCCCGGAGGCGTTCGAGATCGACTCCTACGAGCCGACGCCGCCGACGGTCGACACCGCCGACGGATCGGCCGGCTCCATCTCCGAGGAGCGGATTCGGGCCGCGATTCAGGACGGGATCGACGCCGCACAGCAACACGTCCAGGAGTTCGCCCGCACCATCGGCGGCCGCCCGGCGACGACGCTCGTCGTCGGCGTCTACGTCGACGGGATACTCCACTACGGCTGGGTCGGCGACAGCCGGATTTACGTCATCAACGAGCGCCACGAGGAGACGCGACAACTCACGCGAGACCACGCCGTCACGAACGACCTGCTCGAGCGCGGCGAGATCGACGACGAGGTGTACGCCCGCATCCACCCCGACGCGACGGCGATCACGAACGCCGTCGGCGGCTCGGCACACGGCCAGCCGAGCGTCGACGTCGAGTTCGGCACTGCGGAGATCTACCGCGACGACATCGTCCTGTTCACCAGCGACGGGCTGATCGACGCGTTCCCGGACAACCGCTCCCTTCGGCAGGCTTACCAGCAGGCGTCCGACGTGGACGCCGTCCGCGAGGAGATCCGCGAGTCGCTCGTCACCGAAGACGAGATCCGGGAGATCGTCCTCGAGGCCGAAGACCTCCACGACGCCGTCGAACGGCTCGTCTCCTTTGCCAACGAGCGCGGCGGCAAGGACAACCTCTCGATCACGCTCGCGCGGGATCCGGGGACGACGCCCTCGCCGGACACGCCGCCGTTCAGAGGCGAGATCGACTCCCGCGAGCTGACCGACCGCGAGACGGTCATCGAGCCGGCCGGGAGCGACGATGGCACAGACGCGACTGCGGAGCCGGACTCGGCTAACACAGAACGCGAGTCGGACGGGACGGTGGACTCGGACTCCGACGGGTCGAGCGCCGCGCCGAGGGAGGGCGGCACCGCGAAAGTGGTCTCGGCCGGCGAGGGCGAGCCGCCATCGGCGGCGGTCACGATTGCAGGCGACGAGACCATCTTCGAGGTCGTCGACGGCGTCACCATCGGCCGGACGACGGACGACCGCGAGCACACTCCCAACATCGGCCTCGTCGTCGACGAGGACGATCCCGTCGAGTCGAACCACGCCCGTCTCGAGTTCGACGACGGCGACTGGCACGTTCGCGACATCAGCGCCGTCGGCACGTTCGTCGAGGAGACCGACGGGCAGTGGGCGGTGCTCCTCTCGAGCGAAGGGGCGGCGCTGCACCGAGAGCACGGGTTCGATCCGACCGCCGCCGCGGAGGGCGAGCTGTCGGAGACGTCGCGACTGCGGGACGGGACGGCGTTCACGCTCGAGGACCCCCGGAAGGAGAACCCGATCACGTTCCGCTTCTTCTCGTCGGTCGACCACGCCCGGAACCGGACGCGCTGGAGCGATTCGACCGGCGGACGACCCTTCAGCGGGTTCCGGACGTAACCGCCGAGCCCGACGTAATGTCAGGTGAACTCCGTCCCGGATCCGTCGTCGACGATCGGTTTCGACTCGAGGAGCGCCTCGGCGCCGGCGGGCTCGGAACGGTCTGGCGGGCGATCGACCGCGAACGAGAGCAGCCGATCGCACTCAAGTGTGAGACCGACGGCGCTCACGATCGAGAACAGATCCGAGCACACTTTCGGGGGGAACTGCAGTGGTTCCGCCGGTTCGAAGGCGGGCCGGTTCCGGGCTCGCTCGTCCACTTTCTCGACGGATCGGTCGGCGGTGAGACGGCGTACATCGCCACGGAGCTGATCGACGGCGGCTCGGTCGCCGAACGCTTCGACCGCGGAGACACGGAGCCGTCGCTCGAGGCCGTCCGCGCGATCGGCGGCCCCGTCTGCAGGGCGCTCGCGTTCCTCCACCGCAACGGCGTCGCCCACCTCGATCTGAAGCCGAGTAACGTGCTCGTTCGTCGCTCCGGGCAGCCGGCCGTGATCGATCTGAACGCCGCGGTGTCGACCGAGACGGAGCCGGACGTGCGCTTCGGGGAGGACCCGTTCAAGGCGCCCGAACTGACGCGGACGAACGGCCGCGCGTCGCCGATCGGACCGCGGTCCGACGTGTACGCGCTCGGCGTGCTGATCGCGTTTCTGTTGACCGGAACGGCCGCGGCGGAGACGCCCACGTCGACGGCGCGGACGGGTGCCGCGTTGCGATCGGCCGGCGCGGACCCGCCGTCCGCCATCGTCGACGCGATCCGGCGGGCGACCGCACCGGACCCTCGCGATCGGTTCGACGACGCGGCCGAACTGTCCGACGCCCTCGTTCCCGGTCTCGAGGTGCCGGCGCGGTCTGCCCGCCTCGTCCACGAGCCGTCCGGACGGACGGTTCGCGTTCGCCCCGGAGACACCTTCGGTCGCTGGGCCGCGGACAGCCGGATTCCGACGGTCGTGCTCCCCGACGACGAGCGGTTCCTCGATCCGGAACACGCCGTCCTCGAACACGACGGCGTCGCCTGGCACCTGCGAGATCGGAGCCTCAACGGCACCGCCGTCCGCCGGGACGCCGGCTGGGAGTTCCTGCTCTCTCGAGACGGTCGCAAGCAGCGCCAGAGCGCCGACGCGCCGCTTCCCCGGCCCGATCCGCCGACATCGACCCGGCTCTCCGACGGCGATCGAATCGCTCCCGTCAGTCCCGACTACGGCTGTCGGATAACGTTTCGAACCGAGGCGTAACGGCGCGACTCGAGCCGTCGGTGGCGGGACCGGTATCCGCGTCGAGGGCGGCTGGAAACGGTCGTATCGCTACGGTCCGTCGATGAGCTCGTCGGCGAACGTCGACAGCGCCTGCTTGGGCTCGTCGCTCTGGAGGCCAACGATGACGTGGTCGACGCCGAGTGCCTCGAGATCGCGGAAATACTCCCGAAACCACTCGAGGCCGGCGCGATAGCCGAGATGGAGCGGCTCGGGCTCGTCCTCGGGGTCGTCGGCCAGTTCGACGCGGACGGCCATCGCGTAGGGTTTCTCGCCCGCGTCCGCGCGCCAGTCAGCGACGTAGTCCTCGAGCGTGCGCTCGGGCAGGTGATAGAACAGCCAGCCGTCGCCGTGTTCGGCGATCCACTCGCGGGACTGGCGGGCGTGGCCCGTCGGGAGGAGGGGAATCGTCTCGGCCGTCGGCTTCGGAACTACGTCGAGGTCACCCTCGAGCGAGCCCCAGCGCCCCTCGAGTTCGGGGAAGTCCTCGCACCAGACCGTCCGCATGGCCTCGACGCTCTCGCGAAAGAGCGCGCCGCGCTCGTCGTGCTCGACATCGAAGGCGGGATACTCGGGGTCGCGGTCACCGGAGGCGACGCCGAGGACGAGCCGCCCGTCCGAGAGTCGGTCGACGGTCGCGGCGGATTTCGCGACGTGCAGCGGGTGGCGGAGCGTGAGGACGACGCTCGCGGTGCCGAGCGCGACCTCGTCGGTGTGGGCCGCGACGTGGGAGAGCCACGGCCAGGTGTCGAACGTCTGGCCGGCGTCGCCGAACTTCGGCCAGTAGGTCGGCACGTCCCGCGTCCAGAGGCCGTCGAAGCCGACCGATTCGGCGTGCGCTGCGAGTCGGAGCTCGTCCTCGATCGACGGCGTCGATCGGTTGGCCCCCGTCAGCGGAAAACCGGTGCCGAACGTCATCCCGTCGCCCGAAAACAACCGCCGATATCCGGCGTTCTCGTGTCCGTCGGCCATTCAGTAGTGCTATCGGGCGCTGGGCCATGACGGTGACGATACGAGTTGCCGCCGGCATCGGCCGCCGTCGCTCGTCGGCGAGTAAAAAACGGAAAATCGAAGCGAGAGTCGGCAGCCGGGTCGTCGCTCGAGTTGATCAGTCGTCGGCGGGTGCGCCAGAGCTGCCGCCTTCGGCCTGCTCTTTGGTCCAGGAGAGCTTGCCGCCGGCCGCGAGGATGGCGCGTTCGCGCTCGGAGGCGTCGAGCGTCGCGGTGTACTCATCGCCGTTGACGCGGACGGTGAACTCCTCCTGTCCGCTCGTGACGGCGTCGTAGACGTCGTCGACGATCTCGATCTCGTCGCCCTGGTCGATGTTCTCGTAGGTGTCCTCGTCGATCGTCAGCGGGACGATCCCGAAGTTGAAGAGGTTCGCGCGGTGGATCCGGGCGAAGCTCTGTGCGAGGACGCCCTCGATGCCGAGGTACATCGGACAGAGGGCGGCGTGCTCGCGCGAGGAGCCCTGACCGTAGTTCTCGCCGGCGACGAGGAAGCCGCCGTCGGCCTCGAGCGCGCGGTCAGCGAAGGTCTCGTCGACACGCGAGAGGGTGAACTCGGAGAGTTTGGGGACGTTCGACCGGTACATCAGGATGTCCTGCGTTGCAGGGATGATGTGGTCGGTCGTGATGTTGTCCTCCATCTTCAGGAGCGCCTCGCCCGCGATGTCGGAGTCGAGCTGGTCTTTCAGCGGCACGTCGCCGATGTTGGGGCCCTTGATGAGCTCGTCGTCGACGGCCTCGTCGGGGCTGATGAGGTCCGTCTTGGAGCCGTCGTACTCGTCGGGGAGTTCGACGCCGGGGGCCTCGAGGTCGCCGAGTTCGTCGGCGAGGTTCCGGGGGTCGACGATTTCGCCCTTGAGCGACGCGGCGGCGGCGACCTCCGGCGAGCAGAGGTAGACGTTGTCGTCTTCGATACCCGAGCGGCCCTCGAAGTTGCGGTTGAACGTCCGCAGCGAGACGGAGTCCGAGGAGGGGACGTGACCGATGCCGATACAGGCACCACACGTCGCCTCGGAGAAGTTAACGCCGGCGGCCATCATCTCAGCGACCCAGCCCTCGCGGGCGAGCATCTCGGAGGCCTGCTTGGAGCCGGGCGCGACGATGGTGTCGGTTTCCATCGAGGTCTCGCGACCCTCGAGCATCTTGGCGACGGGGAGGATGTCCTCGTAGCCGCCGTTGGTACAGGAGCCGACGATGACCTGCTCGACGGACTCGCCTTCGACTTCGCTGACGGGAACGACCTTGTCGGGCATCGAGGGCTGAGCGATCAGCGGCTCGAGGTCCGAGAGGTCGACGACGATCTCGTCGTCGTAGTCGGCGTCGTCGTCGGGCTGGAGCTCGACGTATTCGTCGCCGCGGCCGACGCGCTGGAGGTAGTCCTCGGTCTGCTCGTCGGTCGGGAAGATCGACGTCGTCGCGCCGAGTTCCGTACCCATGTTGGTGATCGTCATCCGCTCGGGCGCGGTCAGCGTCTCGACACCGGGGCCGGTGTACTCGAGGATCTTGCCGACGCCGCCCTTGACGGAGAGCCGTCGCAGAAGCTCGAGGATGACGTCTTTCGCGGTGGCCCACTCGGGGAGCTCGCCCTCGAGGCGGACGTTGACGACTTCGGGCATCTCGATGTAGTACGGTGCGCCGCCCATGGCGACGGTGACGTCGATCCCGCCGGCGCCGATGGCGAGTTCGCCGAGGCCGCCGGGCGTGGGCGTGTGGCTGTCCGAACCGAGCAGCGTCTTGCCGGGAGCCGCGAAGTTCTCGCGGTGGACGTTGTGGCAGATGCCGTTACCGGGGCGAGAGAAGTGAGCGCCGTATTTGCCGGCCGCAGAACGGAGGAAACGGTGGTCGTCGGTGTTTTTAAAGTCGAACTGATAGGTCTGGTGATCACAGTACTGTGCAGCGATCTCGGTCTGCACTTCGTCCAGCCCCATCGCTTCGAACTGGAGCCAGACCATCGTACCGGTCGTGTCCTGAGTGAGCACCTGATCGATCTCGATCCCGATCTCCTCGCCGGTCTCGAGTTCGCCCTCGACGAGGTGGTCGTCGAGAATCTTCTCGGTGAGAGTCTGTCCCATAGCACACAGAAGTCGGCTGTCCGCCCTGATAAATCCAGCGTGTTTCTATGAGGCTGGACCGGCGTACTGCCCATCGTAACGGAACGTTTCGAGAAAATATTGCCAGTCTGACGACCGTTCGTCAACCGGGCCGGGATCGCGCTTCGTGATCCGTGAGTACCGGGACCGAGTCCCGGTCCGTGCCCAGTCGGTCGGATCCATCGAGCCGGGGCGTGTCGAATGGTAGCGTCCCGTCGAGCCGCCGCGAACGGATACGTTTTTCTCGTCCCCGCGGCCTTGCCACCACATGTTCCGTTCCGGTGTGTTCGTCGCCGACCACGTTTCGCCGACGACCGACGCGCAGATCCAGCCGAACGGAGTGGATCTCACCGCCGACGTCGTCTTCGAGCAGCTCGAGCCGGGCCGCATCGGCCGGGACGGCAAGGAGATCGGCGAGCGGATCGCTCGCCCCCTCGAGGAACTCGAGCAGGCCGACCCCGATACGTACTACCTACCGAAAGGGGCCTACGTCGTCCGGTACGGCGAGCGGATCGCGATCCCGGAGGGCCACGTCGGCTTCGTCTACCCGCGGTCGTCGCTCATGCGCAACTCCTGTATGCTCAACACGGCGGTCTGGGACGCCGGCTACGAGGGACGCGGCGAGGGACTGCTACAGGTCCACCACGACATCGAACTCGAGCGCGGTGCCCGGATCGCGCAACTGGTCTTCGCCGAGGCCGGCCACGAGGAGGTCTACGACGGCAGCTATCAGGGCGAGAACCTCGACTGACCGCCTCGACTGACCGACGGATCCCCGGAGCGTGCCCCAGACCGCCGGTTCGCGTACCGTTTTGCACCTCCCCGCCGTAGGCTCGAGCGAGTAGCGATGATGGCGACCACCCACGTGTTCACCGGGCTGGCGGTCGTCGCCCCGGTCGCGTACCTCGTCCCCGAGTTCGCAGTCGCGCTCGCGGTCGGCGCGATCGTCGGCGGGCTCGCACCCGATTTCGACCTCGTCTTGGCCCATCGGCGGACGCTGCACTTTCCGGTCGCCGGTCTCGCGGTGGCCGTTCCGGCGGTCGCGGTGGCCGCGGTCGCCCCCTCGAGCCCGACGCTCGCGCTGGCCGCCGTCGCGGTCACGGCCTGGCTCCACGCCGCCAGCGACGCCCTCGGCGGCGGACTGGAGATGGACCCGTGGAACGATCGTACGGAGCGGGCAGTCTACGACCACGTTCGTCGTCGGTGGATCCGACCGCGCCGGTGGATTCGCTACGACGGCGCGCCCGAGGACGCCGCCGTCGCGGTAGCGCTGGCGGTGCCGACACTGGTCGTCTTCGACGGCTGGCTCACGTCCGTGATCGCCGGCGGAGTCGCTATCTCGCTGGTCTACGCGCTGCTCCGACGACGGCTGGTCGCGTGGACGCCCGACTGGCTCGAGTGACTCCGTCTCGGAACGGTCGCCGATGGCGACTCTCAAGCGAGCCGAAGTCGGAACGCTGATACGCCCGCTCGCCGAGCGACCCCGTATGATCGACGAGGTCGTCGCCAGAACGACACACCTCCTGTTTGCCGCTCTCTGGGCCGGCAGCGTCTGCTTCGTCGCCGCCGTCGTCCTGCCGCTGGCCCGCGATGGGGCGTTCAACACGACTCGACCGCTCGAAGTCATCTCAGGCAAGCTCACGGCGATTTCTCGCGTGAGTTCGCTCGTCCTCTTTCTCTCCGGGGGCCACATGGCCGGCACCGGCTACACCGCGGAGGGGCTCTTCGGGTCGATCAACGGCCGCCTGGTGCTCGCGATGGTCGCGCTCTGGCTCGTCCTGACCGCACTCGTCGAAATCGGCACGAAGCGACTCGAGGCGGGGCTCACCGGCAAGAAGATCCGCGAACCGGCCCGCGAGGCGCTGCCGGTGTTTCGCGGGGCCGCACTCGCCGCGATCGGCTTGCTCGTGGTGGCGGGCCTGATCTCGGCCAACGTCGGCGGGTTGTTCTGAGACGCCGATCGCGGTTTTCGTTCCGAACGTATTAGAAATGAACATTCTTGCGAAAGATACTTAGTCGGTTACTGTAAGGTAGTGGCTAATGATCAGGGGTAAAGACATGGCAATCACACTGCTCGCAGTGGGAACGGCTGCCGTGGCTGGCTACGTCCTGCATACGGAGCAGTCGGAGACCTACACGTCGCGATCGAAGGCGGATCTCGGCGCACGTCTCATCCGATCGGAGGACGTCCCGGCCGACGCGGTCGTCGTCGATGCCTCCGCACAGCGTCTCGGCGAGATTCCGGGCGCGCGGCGGGCGCTCGATCGGGCGGTTCGAAACGGCGCACGAAACGAATGGGAGCACATCACGATCGAGCGAGACGGCGCCTGGTCCGTCGTCGACCGCATTCGAGAGTCACTCCCCTACTACGACGGTGACGACAACGCGTACAACGGCGTCTACGTCCGATACAACGACCGGATCGTCGTCCTCGACGCGATCGGCTGGGCGCGACTCGAAGATCCGATCCAGTGATCGGCCGCGATCACGTCGCTGGGCCGACCAATCCGCCATAACATTCATTTCTGCCGACTGCCTCCGTAGGCCCGACAGTGACTCGAGCCGGACAGTCCGTCGTCGTCGTCGGCGACGAGCCGACGTCGGCCCACGAACTCGGCGGCGCGTTCGATGTCGTGGCGATCCAAGACCGAGGGGCGGTCCTCGAGCGCATCGAAACGGCCGCCGTCGACTGCGTCGTCGTCGACGGGAGCGACGCCGATCGCGTCGAGACGGTGGCCGCGATCCGGAAGGGGGCTCCCGCGGTGCCGATCATCTACGCGACGGCGACGCCCGACGGTGCCGCCGCGGCGGCAGCGACGCGCGCGGGCGCGACCGAGTACTTCACAGCGACGGCCGACGAGACCCTCGCGGATCGCATCGCGGCCGTCTCTGCCGACCGGGCGCGAACGGCCACACAGACCACCGCGACCGAGATCGTGTGCGGCGACTCTGCAGAGCGCGACGCGGCCGCCGATACCGAGACATTAGTCGCCGAGCGACCGGCCGCGCTCACGGACGCGACCGGTCGGCACCGCCGCGCGGACGTCGTCACCGAGTTACTCGAGACGACGCAGGCCCTGTTCTCCTGTGAGTCACAGACGGATGTCGCGAGCGTCGTCGTCGAGGCTGCAGAGCGCGTCCTCGGGTTCGACATCGTTGGGGTCCGCCTCTACGATCCCGAGGCAGAAGCGCTGATACTGACGGCCGCCTCCGACACCGTCGACGACCACTTTGAGGAGCGAAAGCGCGTCGGCATCTACGAGAGCAAGATGAGCGAAGCGTTCCGACGGACCGAGCCGATCGTCTTCGAGAACATCGAGACCGAGTCGCCGTACGACTACGGATCGATCCGCGGCGCGATGACCATCCCGCTGGGCGACCACGGGCTCCTCAACGTCGGCTCGCCGAAAAGCGGGGCGTTCGACGACCACCACGTCCAGCTCGCACAGCTACTGACGGCGAGCGCCGCCGCCGCGCTCGAGCGGGCCGACCGCCGCGAGGACCTCCTGCGACACGAACAGGTCCTCGAGACCGTCGAGGGGATGGTGTACGCGACCGACGAGGACGCCCGGTTCTCGCTGGTGACGGATCCCTTCGCCGAGCGGCTGGGCTACGACCGCGAGGAACTGCTCGGCGAGCCCGCCTCGATGGTCTTCGACGAGTCGAAATACGACCGCGCGGTCGAACACGTCAAGCGGCTCCTCTCGGACCCCGAAGCGAATACCGGCCCGTTCGAGACCGCCTATATCACCGCCGACGGCGAGCAGTTCCCGGTCGAAATCGAGTGTTCGCTCCTCCCGGGCGACGACGAGGGCGGAACCGAGGAGTTCCGAGGGACCGTCAACGTCGTCAGGGATATCACCCAGCGAAAGGAGCGCGAGCAGTACCTTCAGGTGT
This sequence comes from Natrinema marinum, assembly GCF_024296685.1. Classification (NCBI taxonomy): domain Archaea; kingdom Methanobacteriati; phylum Methanobacteriota; class Halobacteria; order Halobacteriales; family Natrialbaceae; genus Natrinema; species Natrinema marinum. The sequence goes on from NZ_CP100763.1 coordinate 2,523,704, forward strand.
TGAACCGCGTCCTCCGGCACAACCTGCGCAACGACCTCACCGTCGTCATCGGCTACGCCGAACTCCTCTGTGAACACCTCGAGGACCGCGACCTCGCGGCCGCCGCGAGCACGCTCCGCCAGACCGCGACCGACCTCGCCGCCACCAGCGAGAAGACGCGAGCGATCCAGTACGCCCTCGAGCGCGACGGCGAGCGCCAACCGGTCGACATCGCCGCGATCGTCGACGAGACCGTCGCGAACTGCGACATCGCCGACGGGACCGTCACCGTCTCGGCGGCGGGCCCCCACCGAGCCCTGGCCGACCCCGGAGTCGAACTCGTCGTCGACAACCTGCTCGAGAACGCGATCCGACACGCGACACCGGAGCCGGCCGTCGAGATTTCGGTCACACGCGACGACGGGCAGATTCGGCTCGCGGTCGCCGACGACGGCCCCGGCATCCCGCCGGCCGAGATCGACGTGGTCACCGGCGAGAGCGACATCACGCAGCTCACTCACAGCAGCGGGCTCGGCCTCTGGCTCGTCCGCTGGATGGTCGACAGCTACGGCGGCACCATCTCGTTCTCCAAGTCAGCCGCCGGCGGCAGCCGCGTCGAGGTCACCCTCGAGGCCGCGCCGTCGTCGCCCTGATCGACCGATCGCGGTCGCGACCGCCGCCGAACCGCAACCACTACCACACCGGCCGGCCGACGCCTACCCATGCAACTGGGCCTGATCGGACTCGGGCGGATGGGACAGATCGTCGTCGAGCGCACCCTCGCGGCGGGCCACGATATCGTCGCCTTCGATCTGGACGAGGAAGCCGTCGCGACGGCGGCCGACGCCGGTGCCGAGCCGGCGGACTCGATCGAAGACCTCGTCGATCGACTCGAGGGCGACAAGCGCATCTGGCTGATGGTCCCCGCCGGCGAGGCGGTCGATGTCACGCTCGAGGAACTCGAATCCCACCTCGACGGCGACGATGTCGTCGTCGACGGCGGCAACTCCTACTTCGAGGACTCCGTGCGCCGCGCCGAATCTTGTCCCGCGGCCTACCTCGACTGTGGCACCTCCGGCGGCCCCGCCGGTGCCGAACTCGGCTTTTCGCTGATGGTCGGCGGCCCGCAGTGGGCCTACGACGAACTCGCGCCGATCTTCGACGCCGTCGCGACCGGCCCCGACGGTCACGAGCGGATGGGGGCCGCGGGATCGGGACACTACGTCAAGATGATCCACAACGGCGTCGAGTACGCCCTGATGCAGGCCTACGGCGAGGGCTTCGAGTTGCTCCACGAGGGCCGGTACGACCTGGACCTCGAGAACGTGGCCTCGGTCTGGAACAACGGCGCGGTCATCCGCTCGTGGCTGCTCGAGCTCTGCGAGGAGGCATTCCGCGAGGAGGGCAGCGATCTGGGGACCGTCGCCGATCGCATCGAGGGCGGCTCGACCGGCACCTGGACCGTCCAGGAGGGGCTCGAACAGGAGGTCCCGCTCCCGCTGATCTACACGGCGCTGGCCGAGCGGTTCGGCTCGCGGGCCGACGACGGCCGGTTCTCGCGGCGACTCGCGAACCGGCTCCGGTACGGCTTCGGCCGCCACGAGGTCCCGCGCCGCGAGTGAGAGGCGACCGAACATCGTAACACGTATCTACGCCTTCGGAATAGTCGGCGGCTGTCGAAACGTCTCTTCCGCGTAGTTCGGCGTGCTGAATCGTTCTTTTCTCCGATATCGGGCGGCCGAAATATTGGAATATCTTCTTTACTCCAGGTCTCCCAGCCGGAGTTATGAATCCGTTCGAGTCCACATCGGTCCCAGCAGACGGATCGGTCAGCATGACTGTCATCGACCTCGTCGCCACCGCTACCGACACCGATCCGATCTCGCTCGAGCCGCTGTACGGTTCGATCGACCCCGACCTCCTCGACTCGCTTCCGGATTCGGACGGCTTTACGCGCCTCGAGTTCGCCTATTACGGCTACACTGTGACGGTCGAGGATGCGGCCGACGGCGTCACGGTCGCCCTCGAGAGCAAGGGGGTTTCGACCGACGACTCGAACACCAATCTCCTCGACACCGGTTCGTCGACGTAGCTACTCGAACACAGCCGGCGAGCGATCCGGGGAAGGAACCAGTCAGTTTTCGTCGGCGCTGCTATCGCTCGAGTGCGCGTCGCCCGGCGGACGGAGTTCTCGCTTCCGGGCCGAGATTCGGGAGAGAACGGCCCCTCCGTGCCCGCCCAACCCGAACGAGAGACGCGGTTGGCAGCCAGTAATCGATGGGGAATCCGTGACGACATCGGTCTCGCAGTTGGTGGCCACGACGCATAGAAGTGGCCGACGGCCGAGGGGTAGTCGATCAATGACGCGACGGATGTAACATTTGACTGCTCGTCGCTGAGCGGACCCAGTTACGACACAACACGTAATTGGCATCGGACCGAGAGCTATCGGATTAAATCTGAGAGTGGGTAACACAGCACTCACGGGAGCCGCGTGTTCGTTCGAAAATAGACCCGAATCGATCGACAACCACGCACTACATCGTATTATCGGCCGGCGTCTGATCGCCGTCCAGCAGAACGGTCAGCCCCCCTTATATCGATCGCTGGCGTAGACTATTGTGCCTCTGGAGCGGGGACACCGGAGGGGAGACGAAGTGAGGGGAGTATGAGTGATGAAACTACGGTGGGCGACACGAGGCGGTCGTTCATGGCGAGAAGCACCCTCGCGACGGCCGCGCTGACGCTCGGGACGGGCGCGTTCGGCACTGCCGCGGTCGGCGCTCAACAGGAACAAGTAGCGGTCTTCGCGGACAGCTATCACCCAGGGGCGACCTTCGAGGTCGTCGCACCGCTTCAACAGGGGACGACGGTCGACATCCTGCAGGTCGACGACGAACCGGTCGCGGAGATCTCCCAACCCGACGAGTGGACCGGGCACCTCATCCGATACGACATCGGCCAGGGAGCAGGGATCACGACGTTCCTGTTCGTTCGCGGACAGGGGCTGAACGCCGGTGACAGCGGAACGATCGGACCGGCGGCATCGGTGCTCAGTTCCGATCTGAACCTCCTCGAGACGACACTGGGCGAGGGTACCGGACCGAGGGGCGAGCAGGCAACCGAGGGGCCCGAGACACGCACCGAGAACGAAGGTGGATGACGATGGCACAAGAACGGGTGGCGCGCGTCCTGCTCTTCACCTACGATTATGAAGCCGGCGCAACGTTCGACGTCATCTCGCAACTCGAGGCAGGGACGACGGTGGCACTGCTCCGGACCACCGACGGAGAGACCGTGCCGGAGATTCCACAGCCGGACGAGTACACCGGCTACGTCGTCCGGAACCGGAGCGACAACGGTCCGTTAGAGCCCACGACCGTTCTGTTCGTCCGCGATCGGACGTTCAGCGCCGACGACAGTGAAACACTCAGCGAAGACGCGTCGATGTTCAGTTCCCGACTGAACCTCTTCGAGACATCGCTCGAGTAACGGCTCTAGGGGTGCGTTTCGGCGGGCTCGAGATCAGCGGTGCGAGCGTCGAACAGCGACGTGGCCCGCCTGCGAGGCGGTCCCGTCGTGGGCCCCAAGTAGTATTGTGCATTCATAGGATTATTATACACGACCATCCTAGAGGGGGTACCGATGAGCGAGAGCGGGAGCAACGACCCCGAGACATCTGCCAAAGACCGCCGGGACGCCGACACACCCGATCGGGAAGACACGGAGGTCGACGCGACCGACGAAGCCCACCGGGAGGTCGGCCGCGGCCTCCTCGACGAGGAGATGGGGCCGAGCGGAGCGATGGCCCACCTCTACCGCGGCGAGATCCACCGCATGCGCTTCTGGCGCGAGCGCCTCGACCGGACGACCAACTGGGCCGTTATCGTGCTGGCGGCCCTCCTCACCTGGGCGTTCTCGAGCGAGTCGAACCCCCACTACGTGCTACTGGCGGGGGCGGCGGTCCTCGGCGTCTTCCTGGTCATCGAAGCGCGGCGGTATCGAGGGTACGACATCTGGCGATCGCGGATGCGGGCGTTACAGAAGAACGTCTTCGCGTACGGGCTCGATCCCTCACAGGGGCTGGCAGACGAGAACTGGCGAGCCAAGTTAAGCAAGGACTACCGACAGCCCCGGCTCGAGATCTCGCGGACGGAGGCCCTCGCCCACCGGCTCCGGCGCGTCTACCTACCGTTGATGAGCGTCCTGCTCGGGGCGTGGCTCGTTCGCGTGACGGCCTTCGCGGACGCCCAATGGCCGACCAGTGCGGCGATCGGTCAAATTCCGGGCAGCATCGTCACGGCGATCGTCGTGCTGGGGTACGGAGGGCTGCTCCTCGTCGCGCTCAACCGGAAGACGTGGCACGCCGAGACCGAGCTCATGACCGAGGACCTCCGCGAGAAGTAGCGCGCGATAGCCGACGTATCGGGCCACCCGAAAGCGGCTTGGGTCGCTCTCGCGTGATCGCGGTATCACCGAGACTGCACGGGCGAAATTAAACCGGTTCGCGGAGCGCCCAGACATCCTCGAGTGGCTCGAGGCGGTGCGGTTCCGCTCCGCGCTCGGTCAGGATGCCGGCGTGGTACAGCATCGCTTTCAGCTGGAAGACGGTCGGGGAGTGATACACCGAGCCGTCCGCGAGTTCCGATCGCCGAAGGTCGCCGTCGCCGGTCAGAACGCGGCCGCGAACGCCGTCGTCGCCCCGAACGAATAGCTCGACGGTGAACGAGGGGTGGAGTTCGTGCAGGTACTCGACGAGGTCCACGAGCGACGGTTCGGCGATGCCGTCGTCGTGCATGGTCTGAAGTTCCGAGACCAGCAACTCGGTCGCCGGATAGGCGAAGATCACCCGGCGAGCGAGTTGTCCCCACGCTGGCGCGAGGTCGACGAACCGTTTGCGCGACCGGTACCAGCCCCCGAACTCCTCGAGCGCCCGCTCTACGGTCCCGGAGCGGTTCAGCGCGAACCTGACGACCTCGCGCCCGAGCCCCGTCAGTTCGACACCGCGCGGTCCGTCCTCGATCAGTCCCAGAAACGCAGCGCCCTGGCGAGCGTCGGCGACCGCACTCACAACGTCGTACTCCGACAGCAGCGCCGCCGTCTCCCCGTCCGCGTAGTGGGCCAGCGGATAGCCGAGGTAGTTCTTCGGGTGGTTCAGTCCGAACGATTCCCCCGCGACGCCCTGCGCGCTGGCCTGAAACCGCAGCGCCGTCGCCTCGGTGGTCGTCCGGGTACCGACGACGCGGGGTACCTCGAGCGGTTCGACCGTTCCCGCGGAATCGACGCCGAGGACGCCGACGTTCAGCTCGCGCGCGAGCGTCCGATCGGTCTCGGAGATCGACGCCGCCGGCGCGGCGAGGTAGGCCGCGTTGGCCTCGTGGAGCCGGTCGTAGGCCTGGACGATCCCGCGTTGCGTGTCGACGCCGCCGCCGGCGTACCCCTTCGCTTCGATCGCGATCAGCGGCGGCTCGTCGCCGAGGCGTTCGACGGCCAGCAGCTCGGACTCGAGGGTCCGCACGCCCACGAGATCCGGATAGCCGCCGCCGATCCGGACGTGGTTGAACGGGGCCAGCCGCTCTCGAATCGCGGGATCGACCGGTTCGCCGGGCCGCCATTCGGCTTGGGAAAACTGCGTGTCGACCACCGCGTAGGTCGCCGACTCCTCCGAGTCCGTCGGAAAGAGCCGCCGCTTGGTGTGGGCCAGCACCTGCGGTTCCGAAAGCGACCGACCCGCGCTGCTCATGCTCGAGGATCGAACAGTAGTCTCAATAACCTTCTGGCGACGACCGGTCGATCACTCCTCGCCGACGGCGAACGCGCCCGGCTCGAGTTCGCTCGCGATCCCGGCAAAAACGCCGGCCCTCCCGAGCAGCGCGAGCGCGATCCCCGCCAGCCACGGGCCCGAGCCGAAATCGACGAGCGCCGCGAGCCAGAGCCCGCCGACCAGCACCACGCCGCCGGCGACCATCAGTCGGACGAACCGCTCCATACCGCTCGGTTAGCCGTCCCGTCCCAAGTATCCCGGCGCTCGAGCGATCCCACGCTGCGCGCACCGTAGCCCCGCTCGAGGACGATCATTACGGAGAACAAGCGTTTGTGTCTCGAGCCCGTGCAGACGGCTATGACCGCGCCGACGCTCGTCTACGACGACGACTGCGGCTTCTGTACGTGGTGGGCGGAGTACTTCGATAGGCGGACCGACATCCGCATCGTCGGCTTTGCCGACCTCACGGACGACCTCCGCGAGCGGCTGCCGGCCGACTACGAGGACTGCGCGCACCTGGTGACCGACGACGGGGTCTACTCCTGTGGCGCATCGATCGAGCAGGCGTTCGTCCGCGCCGACCTCGCCGCGCCTGCCGACGAGGTCGTCGCGTTCCTCCGCCAGTTCGACGACTACCAGCGCCTCCGCGAGCGGTCCTACCGATGGGTCGCGAACCGCCGCGACACGTGGGGAAAGTTCGTCTCGCGGACGCCGCCGGCTCGCAGACAGTCGGACGACAGCTGAGCAGGTGCTCATCGAAGCCGCGGCTGTCGAGTCCGTAGCTCCTCGAGCGAGACCGACCGGACGTACGTCCCGACGCGCTCGCGCTCCGTCAGGAATCGCCGTACCGATACCGCAACACGCCACCGGCGACGGCGACGACGAGCCCCCCGGAGGCCAACACGAGGAGTCCGGGGACGTACGACCCTGTGAGATCGCGCAACGTCCCCACGAGCACCGGACCGAGGAAGCCGCCGATCTCGCCGACGGCGAAGATGAAGCCGACGGCCGTGCCGGTCAGCCGCGCGCCGATCCCCTCGAGGTCCGGCGGGATCGCCCGCACGAGCGGGGAGAGGCCGCCGAATCCGAATCCGGTGACGAGGATGCTCCCGAGCAAGAGGAGGCCGACACCGCTCGCGACCACGCCGGAGATGCCGAGGGCGGCGACGAGCCCGCAACCCATCAGCGCCGTGCGACGAGCGCCGAACCGATCCGCCACTACCGGGATGGTCAGCACGCCGACGACGTTGGCGGCCACGAGCAGACTCGTGGTCCGACCGGCTCGGTCCGCCGAAAAGCCGCGGGCCTCGAGCAGCGTCGGGAGCCACCCCTGCATTCCGTGGGCGATCAGCAGGTACATCGTCCCGACGACGACCACGAGCTGCAGCTCACGGTGGGTGAGGACGAGTTTCAGATCCCGGCGGATCGCGGCGAGCGTGAGCGACGAGTCCGCCGCGTCGGCGTCGTTGGCCGCGCGGTTTCGGGCGTCGATCCCCAACCGCTGTGCGACGACGAACCACAGCAGGCCGTAGCCGACCGCGACGACCCCGCTCCAGAAGAACAGGTCGCGCCAGCCCCCCAGTAGCGGCCCCAGGATCGGGCGACCGACGGCGAAGGCGCTCGCCGTCCCCGCCGACGCGCCGACGAGGTAGATCGAGGAGGGAAAACCGGTTTCGTCGGGCGGAAAGAGCACCGAGACGAGCTTCGGTAATCCGAACGTGATGGCCGTCGCGCCGACGCCGATGAGCAGCGTCGCACCGAGCAGCGACGGAAAGCCGACGGCGAAGCTGCGGCCGACCTGCGCGACGCCGTAGACCAGCACGCCGGCCGCGAGGCTCCGCCCCGGCCCGACTCGGTCGACGACCATCCCCGTAAACAGCGCGATCGGGATGTACGTCAGCGGGACCGCCCCCGCGACGACGCCCGCTTGTGTTCCGGAGAGCGCGAGATCGTCGATGATCGTCGAGAGGTACGCTGGTAGCGAGAACCAGATAAACATCAGGCACGTGTAGCCGAGCGTCCCGACGACGACGGCGGCGTACGCGCGACGACGATCCATCCGTTCGGTCATCCGTCCGTGCGTGGACGGCCCCGGCCCGAGTATCTTGCCGTAGCGGTAGCCTGGCCCGACGACGGCGGTGAGGACGGACTCGTTTCTATCCGGACGATGTCCGTCGACCCATGACGCCCGCCGAACGGGCGTTCGTAGAGCGCGCTCGAGGGAGAAAACGCACCGGTCAGTCGTCGACGAGTGGCCGTTCGGCGTTGCCGACGATGAGCAGCGCCCCCGTGACGACGGCGGCGGCCGTCACCAGCGGGTTGACGACGCCGAGGACGGCGGCGGGGACGGCGATCGCGTTGTAGACGAACGCGAGCCCGACGTTCTGTCGGAGGCGGTCGCGGGCCGTCGTCGCCAGCGCGAACGCGCGCTCGACCGCGGCCAAGTCGTCGTCCGCGATCGCGATATCGGCCGCGTCGGCGGCGAGGGCGGTGCCGCTGCCAAGCGAGATGCCCAGATCGGCCGCGGCGAGCGCGGGCGCGTCGTTCGTCCCGTCGCCGACCATCGCGACACGGTTCTCGGCTCGCATCCGCCTGACGGCCGCCGTCTTCGCGTCCGGCGAGACGCCCGCGAAGACGTGATCGACGCCCGGATGCGCCGCGAAGCTTTCGGCGGCCGCCCCCTCGTCGCCGGTCAGTACGACGACGTCGACGCCGTCCGCATCGAGCGCCGCGACCGTCTCGTCCCACCCCTCGCGGGGATCGTCGCCGACGATGACGAGCCCCGCCGCCTCGCCGTCGCGGCCGACGACGACCGGGAGCCGGCCGGCCTCGCGGGCGCGCTCGAGTCGCGTCTCGAGGTCCGCACCGAGCGCCCAGTCGCGCTCCCGAAAGAGATCGGGGTGGCCGACCAGCACCCGCTTCCCGTCGACGGTTCCCTCGACGCCGGTCGCGTGGGTGTGGAAGTCCTCGACCGCCAAATCGGCGGACGCGGTGGAGCCGCCGTCCGCTCGCGCGTTCTCGCTTCCGTCACCGCTCCCGTCGAAGGCCTCGGCGATCGCCGCCGCGGCCGGGTGGGCCGCGCGCTGCTCTAAGGCGGCCGCCGCCTCGAGTACGTCGGCGGGGGCGTCGGCCTCTCGGACGGCCATCTCGCCCGTGGTGAGCGTTCCGGTCTTGTCGAAGACGACGACATCGACCGCGCGCAGGCGCTCGAAGATCGTCTCGTCGAAGACGACGATCCCGCGCTCGAGGGCGGCCTGGAGGCTCGCGGCGACGGTGTACGGCGTCGCGAAGCCCAGCGCCCACGGGCTGGCGACCATGATCGTCATGCAGGCGGCCAGCGCGGTCGCCACCGGACTCGCACCGAGGAGAAACGAGCCCGCGCCGACGACGACCGCAGCGGCGAGGACGATCGGGACGATAATCGCGGCGTACTCGTTAGCCCGGCGCGTGACGCCGTGGTCGGCGCTCTGGACGTTCCAGACGACCTGCGTGAGCCGCTCGATGCTGCTGGTCGTCCGCTCGCCGACGTCGACGACCGCCGCGTCGGTGGTGACGACCGAACCGCCGATCACCGCGTCGCCCGCGCGTTTCGTGACCGGCAGCGACTCGCCCGTGACGACGGCCTCGTCGACCGCACACTCGCCCTCGGCGAGCGTCCCGTCGACGGGGATGCGCTCGCCCTCGCGGACGAGCACCCGATCGCTCGACTCGAGGTCGGCGACCGGAATCTCCGTCGTCGAGCCGTCCGACGCGTACAGCCGGGCCGTGTCGACCTGCGAGACGGTGAGGTCAGTCAGCCGGTCAGCCGCGCGGCGCTTGATCGTCGACTCGTAGTAGATCGCGCCCATCACGAGCGCGGCGACGACGATCGTGAGGTCGAAGTAGACATCGGTCCCCCCAAGGACGGAGACGATCGCGGCGTAGACGTACGCGCTACAGATCGTCAGCGCCGCGAGCAGGTCCGTCGTCGGCCGCCGCAGCTTCAGGCTGACGTACGCGCCCCGGAGCAGCGGGCCGCCGGTCAGGTAGACGATCGCGCCCGTCAGCACGATGAACAGGGGGAGATACAGCGAGCCGCTGAAGCCGGTGAACGCGCCCTCGAAGTGTTCGATCGCGCCCCAGTCGGTGAACGCGGTGAGATACATCGGGTAGAACACCGCCACGAACGGCAACAGGAGGAACGAGCCGAAGACGACCCCCACCACGTACCGCATCTCGAGCATGTCGTCCGCCCGGCGCTTTCGCAGCCCGGACATCTCGCGGGAGCGACGCGTGCCGCCGCTCTCCTCGTCGGCCGTCGCCTCCTCCCGTAGATAGGCCGTGTAGCCGACCGTGCTCAGCGCGTCCTCGAGCTCGGCCGGCGAGATTCGCTCCGGATCGTGATCGACCCGGACCGTCTCCGTGACGTAGCTCGCCTCGGCGTCGGCCACGCCCTCGCGGCCCTCGGCGACTTTCTCGAGGAACGCCTCGCAGGTCGCCGAGTGCATGCCGTCGATCCGGAGGAACGTGCTGGTCGTCGCGTCCGCGTCCCCCTGTCCGTTGGTTCGGTCGTCGGGACCGCCGATATCGGCCGGCGTACCAGCGTCGCTATCGCCGTCGCTCGTCCCGTACTCGGCGGCGACATCGCGACAGCCGGTCGAACAGAAACCGTCCGACTCGAGCCCGTCGTCGGCCGCCGACAGCGCCGTCCCACACAGCCGGCAGCGCTCGTGCCGGTCGCTCTCTGCGCGTCGATCGCTCACGGTCGTCGCTCCGGGTTCGACGGCAATAACAGTGACCGATCCGGTCGCTCGCCGAGCACGGCGTCGACCCGATGGGTCCGACCCGGTCCGTCACGTCGTGTCCAGATCGAGCCGCGAGAACGACCACGCGTCGATCGAACTCGACTCGAGACCGATCCCGTCACCGAGATCGCGCGCGAGGAGCGTCCGCGCGGTCGGCTGGAGCAGCGCCGACAGCGGCAAGCGCGTGTCCGGATAGAAGCGAAATCGCAGGGGCGCCGGCAGCGTCTCGCCGAACGCCTCGACGTAGCCGCGGTCCGCGTGGTCGTCGAGCGCCGCCGCGAGCAGGCGTTCTATCGCCGCCCCCGCCTCGAGCGTCCGCGGGAGCGTCTCGACGACGCGGGTGTACGCGTCGGTGCTCGAGGTGACGAGCGCGGCGACGGGCTCGTCGTCCCGCCGGGCAACGTAAGCCGCGTACGTCCGCGCAGGGTTGGCGAACCGCCAGCGGTAGAACGCGGCGGTGCGGTTCGTGTGGATCGCGTCGGGGATCGAACGCCGGTAGACCGTCTCGAGGATCTCGGGCGGCGGCGTCTCGTGGCGTTCGATCTCGAGGTCGCCGTCGGCGCCGACGAGCAGCCGGTCGCCGGCCCGGTGGGAGGTCGCGATCGCACCCTCGAGAGCGTCCGCGAGCGCGGCGATCCGCCGGCCGTCGGCCGCTCGCGGGTCGGTAGCGGGCGACGACGGGCCGGCGTCGGTTCGATCCTCGAGGACGCTGACGGGGTTTTGCGGGCGGTAGTAGGCCGGTACCGTTCCGATCTCTTTCCAGCCGTGTGCGAGGTTGCCGGGTTTCGAGTGCTCGTTGGGGAAGTTGAAGAAAAACGACGGCTGGCCGGTGCGATAGCGCTCGATGGCGTGCTCGTTCATCCGGCCGAACAGGCCCTGACCGCGATGGTCGGCGTGGATCATCGTATCACAGGGCTGGAACGCGGTCCGAACGACGCCGCTGAGCCGCATCTCCTGGGCGAAAAACGACCGGAAGCCGACCGGCTCGCCGCCGACGGTCGCGGCGACGATCGGGACGTGATCAACGTAGGGGTTCTCGCGGAACTTCCAGCGAAACCAGTCGGCGCTTCTCTCGTGACCGAACACGGTCTCGTACAGCGACAAGAACGCCGCTCTATCGGCGGGTGCGAACGCGCGGACGGTCTGTCGCGTCGCCGCTCGTGGTGACGTGCTCATAGTCGAGGCCGTTTCACGCCCGGCTGCGAGGCGAACTCGAGCGACCCGCAGCGTGGCTGTGACGCGTGGGCCTTCGCCCGAGATGGGAATACCAGTTGGCCCTGAATACGCCGATTTCGACAGGTTCGCGGACTGTTCCGCGAATCCGACTATCAGCCGATCGTATCTTCGGTGGCGGACGAGAGGGGAAGAAATCGACCGGTAGGGGAGGAATGGTTTCGCAGCTGAGAAGGAGCGGCCGTGGGCCGATCGTGCCGGGATCGCGTCAGCGCCGCTCGAGGACCGTCCCATCCACGCCGACTGCCACCGCCTGCTCACCGTCCGAATCGACCGAGACGGCCAACAGCGACGCCGGCGCGTCCGCGTCCGCTCGCTCCCAATCCGCTGTGTCGGTTCGCTCGTAGATTCCCCCGTCGGCGCTGCAGGCGACCGTCTCTCCATCGCGGCGGGCCAGCCCCGGCAGCGCGCCGTCGGCGACCCGCTCCGGCGTCCACGTTCCGCCGCCGTAGCGGTGGACGACACCGTCGTCCGCGCTCACCAGACAGTCCTCGCGGCCGCGCGTCGCGACGGCCTCGAGCGTCCCCTCTGCATCGACCGGCCCGATCTCCTCGAACGAGCGGCCGCCGTCGGTCGTCTCGAAGACGCCGTCGTTCGTATCACAGCAGTAGCCGACCGCGGCGTCCGCGAGGGCGACCGCGTTCAGGCTCGAGCCGCCGCCGGGCGCGACCGGCTCGCTCCAGGAGAGGTCGCCGTCGCGATAGCGGCCGCGACAGACCGCGCCGGAGCCGGTGATCAGGAGGATCGTCTCGTCGCCGCCGGTCCCGCCGACGGCGATGCCCAGCCAGTTGTCGGTGATCCCCGTGGGCGCCGTAAAGTCCGTGTGCCGGCCGCTGTCGGCCTCGAGCCGGGCCACCGCGCCGCCGTCGCCCGCGATCCAGACCGCGTCGCCGTCTGCGGTCGCGTCGACGCCGCGGAGGTCGGCCCCCGAAGCGGCCGGCCCGTCCTCGAGGACGACCGACCACTCTCGCGCGTCGCCGTCCGCAGCGGTTCCCTCATCGGTGAGGGTCACGCCGCCGTCACCGACCGCGTAGACCGCGCCGCCGTCGGTGACGGTAACGTCTCGAAGCGTCGTCTCGGTCGGCGCGTCGGCGACGCGCCATACGAGGGACCGGTCGGCCGGGGAGACGGTAGCTGCGCTGTCAGCCGGCGTTTCGGCAGCCGCGCTGTCGGCCGTCGTTTCGGCCCCTGCCCCGTCGTCCGTTACCGCGGTCAACCCACGGTCGGCCGTCGACACGTGGGGTTTGCGCGCTCCCGGTGTCGTGTCCGTCCCGCGGTCGTTCGGAGTCGCGCGATCGACGCTGTTCCCCGGATCGACGCCGTCGATATCGGCCAGCGGCCGCCGGAGGTACAGTACGAGCGGCGGCAGCACGTACGCGGCGATCGCGAGGACGGCGAACCAACGGTTGACGAACGTCAGCGTCCCGAACGCGGTCAGTCCGGCCGTCGCGACCCCGTGGACCCACGTCTTCGCGTAGCGACGGAAGAAGGGGACGAACCCGTCGGCGGAGCGCGCGTCGTGGGTAGCCATCGGTCGAGCGAGGTACTGCGTTGGCGCACCTACCCGACTGGCGAGCAAAAGCGTGTTGCCGGCATCCGACCGCCGAAACCGGTCCGAACCTCGAGTGACGGCTCGAGCAGTTCGTCGATCGAACCGAGGTCCCCACCGGTCGGCAATCCGCTCAGACAGTCGGAGCGAGCAACTGCCGACATCGGTGGCTGAGCGGAGGTCGCGCTATCGGCGGCGAGGGACGGTCTCGAGCGAGAGGGTAAGAACACCGTTGTTGTAAACTCCCTCGCGGTCGGCACCGAAGGCGAGGCCGCGGGGAAGCGGCGTGACGGTCCGCTCGGCAACGTCGTCGCCGCGAGCGACTGTGATCCGGAGGCGTCTCGGGCCGGCCTCGACCGTCAGATCGTCGACGGTCGCAGGGGCAACGTCGACGGTGATGCGCAGTCGGTCGGCCGGGCCGTCGTAGACGACCTGCGTCGGATACGGAAACGACGTCGTTTCGGGAGGCGAAGTGGAGGACACGGAGGGTAATCTCGACCGCGATCGGAAACGCATCCGGCTGGACAGCTGTACGATTGATATAGACACCCACAGTCTGCCCGATTTCGGTCGGTCAGGAGATCACGGAGCGCCACCGGTGTGCTCACACGCGCTGGCGAGACGACGCCCGAGACAGACATCGGCTCCCCCGGTCGCCTCAGAGATAGCCGAGATCCGCCAGCCGCTCTTTGGTCCCCTCGCGCATCGATACCTCGCCCGTCTCGTCTGCCGCCGAGAACGGCTCGAAGCGCTCCTCGAGCCGCCGTCGGAGCGTCCGCACCGTTTCGGGCCGGTCGTCGCTGATGTCGTCGCGTTCGAACGGGTCGGTCGAGACGCGATGGAGGCGCTCGAAGCCGTCGTCGCCGCGGACGTACTTGTACTCGTCCGTCCGGACCGCTCGCAGCCGCCGGTCGAACGCGCGGACGCGGTCCGGGATCTCGCCGAAACGGGCCTCGAGGCGCTCGATCGAGGGCTGCGGGGCAACGTACTCGGCGAAGACGGCGTCGCGGGGTTCGGCGTCGGAATCGGGGTGAAACGACCGGCTCGACCACTGCTCGCGAAGTTCGGGGTCGTCGATGCCGACGCTCTCGAGCAACGTGGCGGGGAGATCGAGCAACTGGACGAGGTCGTCGCGCCGGCCGCCGCCGGTGAAGGGGCCGCCGTGACAGACCAGCGGGACGTGGAGGAGCGTGTCGTAGAGGTTGTACTGGTGGCCGAAGAAGCCGTGTTCGCCGACGTGTTCGCCGTGGTCGCCACAGACGACGAACAGGGTGTCTTCCCACTCGCCGGCCGCCTCGAGGGCGGTCCGGAGTCGACCGACCTGCTGGTCGACGTACGCGAGTTCGGCCCGATAGAGCCCGCGGAGCATGGCGAACTCGCGGTCGGAGATGTCGTAGTCCTCGCAGTCGTAGGCGCGCGGATCTTGCCTGATCGATGCCGCGTCCTCGTAGTCGGCACCATCTGGAAGGAACCGCTCGGCGTACTCCCGCGGGGGATCGTACTGGACGTGGGGTTCGATGAAGTTACAGAACAGAAAAAACGGGCTATCGTCGTCGCGGTCGGCGAGCCAGTCGGCGACCCAGTCCGTCGATCGATCGGCCCCGTCGTCGCCGGCCGGCTGGAAGAACTCGCTGTAGAGGATGTTGGCCGCGTTGACGACGGGATTGCCGTCGAAAAGCCGGTTTCGGGTTGCCTCGAGCTTCTCGCGGAGGTCCTCGCCGCGGACGACTGCACCCATATCGGCGTCGGACTGGATGTACTGCCAGCCCTTGCGGAGGTCGTCGAACCCGCGGTCGAAGCCGAACTCCTCGGTGATCCAAGTGTTGTTCGAGACGCCGATCGTCCGAAAGCCGGCGTCGTCGAACGCCTCGGGGAGCGTCCGGAGGTCGTCGTCGAGGTAGGTGTGGCCGCCGTGAGTGCCGTGTTCGGAGGGAAAGGTACCGGTGAAAAACGACGCGTGGGAGGGGAGCGTCCAGGGGGCGGTCGCGAACGCGTTCTCGAGTGCGGTCCCTTCGTCGGCGAGACGCGTCAGGGTCGGCGTCGGATCCGCGTCGACGGTCCGCGGAGTCGCAGAAACGATGTCTCCGCCAACACTTTTCGCCCGAGCCGTATCGAGAACGACGAGAACGACGTTCCGCACAGTACGATGTGACTCGTCGTCACGTCCGTTGGAATCCGACATGATACGGTACTTCCACGCCACGCGGGGAAGGTCACAGGCCCGGAGTATGCAGGGCCATAATTGGATATGGCGGCCGTTCCCCGGTGAGCGCGTCCGTTCGCGAGGGGGGCGCTGGTCGGCGGCCCCTGTGACCGACGCGAGCGCGAACGGCGGTGTTCAGTTGCCGGTCGAATCTTCATCTGACCGGACCGCGTACATCCCGTGAGTGACGCCTGCGTCCGCCACGATCGGTCCCGTGTCGAGCCGTTCGATGGTGGCACCGCCAGCGCTGTCGCTCGGAGGCTTTCCGATGACCGAGTACCACGATCACGACGCAGCGACGAACGAGTCGATAGACGAATTTCTCGAGCGCGAGCAACGCGAGGAGCCGGCGGCACCGATCGAGAGCGCGACCGCGGCGGCAGCCGACGCACACGAGCGCGGAACGCTCCCGCTGGTCGGCGGCGGGCTCTTGCTCGCGGCCGCGATCCGGTCACTGGCCGCGAACCGGCCGCGGGCGATCCCCCTGGGTATCGCCGGTTCCGGCCTGATCGGGTACGGGCTCCGGAAGCGGCGTTCGAGCCGCGAGGAGGAAGCGAGCGGCCCGCCAACTGTTGCGGACGGCATCGAGGACAAGGAGACCTCGGACGAGGCCAGCGCCGCCGCCGAGCGCGTCGACGCCGGCCGCGTCTCCGAGATCGAGCCCGACGGCGAGATCGCCGCGGAGCCCGCGATCGACGAGGCCGAACCCGGTGACTCGGAGATCGAGTTCACCGACGAACACGACCGCAGCGAACCGCGCTCGAGCCCGACCCTCGAGAGCGAGACGGACGAGGACCCGCGACGCGAAACGGAGGCCGACGAGATCGAGATCGACGTCTCCGATCCGGCGATGGCCGAAGAGGAGAGCGAGGCGACGGGACCGGACCCCGAACAGGCCCAGCCGACCCGGACCGAGGACACCGAACCGGAGGAAAGCCCCGCCGAGGACGCCTCGCACATGAAGGTGGATCCGCCGGACGGGGACGAAGACGCGGCGTCGACGGACGATGAGGAGACCACCGCCGGAGACGACGAGAGCGGCGACGTGGACGAGCACGACAGCTGAAGCGGCGCGGTTCGAGTGACGGTCGAGAACGGCGAGGCGGTCTAGTGTGAACTCGAGCCGGTGAGGCGAACTACTGCGATCTCGAGGGTGATCCGCCCGTCGTCCGATAGAGATGTTCGCGACGGTAGAGAACGGGTGCCGTGACGAACGCGGCGCCGAGCAGGCCGAGCGCGCCGCTCCCGCCTGCCAGCGAGAAGGGGCCGGAGAGCGTGACGGCGGCCAGCGACGCGAGCAGAAGCGCCGCGACGACGGTTCTGACGGTCAGAACCCGATCCGAGCGGATCGGGCCGCGGCCCTCGCCCACCTGCCGCGCGACGACGGCGAGTTGCCAGCCGGCGAACGCGCCGAGTGACGTGCCGAACAGGAGGACGGCGTCGGGCGTCAACTCGGAGACGACGAGGGCGGCGACGGCGAGGGCGACTGCGAGACCGAACGCGAGCGTGCCGCGGTGGCCCCGCGAGCGGTCGAGAAGCGCGGACGCGAGGGCCAGAAACACCAGTCCAGCGGTGACGCCGGCGACCACATCGGCCAGATAGTGGACGCCGAGCGCGACGCGGGAGAAACAAACGAGCGTTACCGTCACCGCGGCCCCGGCGTACCGACGCCTGGGCGTGCTGACCGACCAGTACTGGGCCAGGCTCAGATAGACGACCGTCGACATCAGCGCGTGGCCGCTCGGAAACCCGTAACCGGTCGCCGTCGCCGTCGCCTCGTACAGCGGCCGGGCGACCGTCGGCAGCGTGCCGATCTCTACGAGCACGCGTTCCGGCCGCGGGAGCGCGAAGAAGGCTTTCAGGCCCGTGATGAGCGAGAGGCCGGAGAGAGTGAGCCCGAGAACGGCGGCGGCCTCGTCGCGATCCGACGTGTCCGTCCAGTAGACGGCACTGACGAGCAAGCCGAGAAACCAGACGTCGCCGAGCTGGGTGACGACGCCGAACAGGATCACGCTCCACTCGGGCGCGACCTCTCGGAAGGCGTCGAACCAGCCGATCCCGCGAGACATAGTTCACGGTAGGGACGACGAGATACATAAGCGATTCCGCTGACGGTACAGGGGACAGCGTCTCGCCTCGAGCGGGAGCCTCGGGAGCCGGTACCGCCTTGGGCGCGTCAGGTACCTCTCGAGTCGACGCCGATTCAGCGCCGATTCGCAGCGCTCAAGACGCTCCCTTCCGTGGCCGACGGTAGTGGTTCGAGACATCGTCGGCGTGTTGCTCGGGGACCCGTTCGCCGTGATGAACACGATCGGGCTGGTCGCGTTCGCGCTGGTCGGCGCGACGAAGGCGATCCGCGAGGAGTTCGATCTGTTCGGCGTCGCCGTCGTCGGGCTGACGACGGCCTTCGCCGGTGGAGCTACCCGAGACGTCCTCGTCGGGCGTATGCCCCTGGCGCTCCGGTCGACGGGCGAAGTGACCCTCGGCGTGCTCGGCGTCTGCCTAGCGGTCGGGCTGAACGTCGCGCTGGCTCGCCCGGACGAGCACCCGATCGCACAGCTCTCCGACGCCGTCGGACTCGCCGCGTTCACTACCGCAGGGGCGATCGTCGCGACTGCCGCCGGGACCTCGGGCTTCGGCGTCGTCGCCATCGCCACGATCAACGCGGTCGGGGGCGGCGCGTTCGCGGACATCCTCCTGAACCGGTCGCCGTTCGTCCTGCTCGAGGACTTCTATGCCAGCTGTGCGGTTCTGGGCGGAGCCACCTATTGGCTCGCGACGACCGTCGGCGTGACGGGGAGTTCCGCCGCGGCGGCGTGCGCCCTCGTGACGATCGGAACGCGACTGGCCGCGGTCACGTACGGCTGGCGGCTGCCGACGGCGCAACTGCGCGGACCGGCGCACGACGGGACCTAAGGTCGCTCGAGCGGGAGTCGAACGGCCGCCACGAACGTTTATTATAGCTGTCAAACAGGTCGGACTATGGGCATCCGAAGCGCCATCGTCGGCGAACCGCGACCGCGATGGACCGTCGCGGTACTCGCGGTCGGGATCTCGCTTTCGGCGACCGTACTCTTTCTAATGGAGTACGACTGAGTCCTCGGCGCATCGGTGTTGCTTCCAGCGGTGTCGATCGCGTTCTACGCGGGGTGGACGCGCGCCGGCGCGCTCGCCGGGCTGGGGGCCGTCTTTCTCACCGTGCTCTGGCGGTTCGTCGTTCCGCCGTTCGTGGGTTACCTCCGGTGGTCGGCAGACACGCGATACACGCCGCCCCGAATCCTCGGCTACAAGCGTTCTCCGGGCGGCGAACTGCTCGAGGGGATCACCCACGGCCCCGTCTACGCCCTCCTGATCGCGGTCGTCCTCGGTGGCCTCGCCTACCTCGGGGGAGCGACGATTCGACGGGTCGCTCGCCAGCGGAGAGCGAAGCGCTAACGCGTGTCCCACGTTCCGTCGGTCCCACAACGGAACGGCGAACCGAACGGGCGGCGCGCTGACCGACGCCGACGCCACAAGAACATATTTGGCAGTGAGCGCGCAATCCACCGGCGTATGTCCAACGGAGAGTTCGAAGGGTACGGTGGGCGACACGTTCCGGAACCGCTTCGGGAACCGCTCGAGCAACTGGCGGCCGCGTACGACGAGGTCGCGAACACCGAGGAGTTCCAGTCGGAGTTACGCGGTCTGCTCGAGGAGTTCGCGGGCCGGCCGAGTCCGCTGTACTACGCGCGCAATCTGAGTGAGCGCTACGGCGCGGAGATCTACCTCAAACGCGAGGACCTGCTCCACGGCGGCGCACACAAGATCAACAACTGTCTCGGGCAGGCCCTGCTGGCGAAGCAGGCCGGCCGCGACCGGCTCATCGCCGAGACCGGAGCGGGCCAACACGGTACGGCGACCGCGATGGTCGGTGCCTTACTCGGCCTCGACACGGAGATCTACATGGGGAAAAAAGACGTCGAGCGCCAGGAGATGAACGTCTTCCGCATGCGGCTGATGGGCGCGGAGGTCAACGAGGTCACCCGCGGCGACGAGGGCCTGGCCGACGCCGTCGACGCGGCGCTCGAGGACTTCGCCCAGAACGTCGAGCACACCCACTACCTGGTGGGCAGCGTCGTCGGCCCCGACCCGTTCCCGCGGATGGTCAGGGACTTCCAGAGCGTCATCGGCCGCGAAGCCCGCGAACAAATCCAGGAGCGGACGGGCGATCTGCCCGACGCCGCGGTCGCCTGCGTCGGCGGCGGCTCGAACGCGATCGGGCTCTTCCACGCCTTCCGCGACGACGATGTCGACTTCTTCGGCGCCGAGGGCGGCGGCGAGGGCTCGGACTCGAGTCGCCACGCCGCCCCGCTCGCGAAGGGGACCGACGACGTGATCCACGGGATGAAAACGCGAGTCATCGACGAGGACGTGGAGGTACACTCCGTCTCCGCGGGCCTGGACTACCCCGGCGTCGGCCCCGAACACGCCATGTACCGGGCCGTCGGTCGCTGCGAGTACACCGGCGTCACCGACGACGAGGCGCTCGCGGCCTTCCGCGAACTCAGCGAGACGGAGGGGATCATTCCGGCGCTCGAGTCCAGCCACGCGATCGCCCGCGCGATCGAACTCGCGGAGGCGGGCGAGCACGATACCATCCTCGTGAACCTCTCGGGCCGGGGCGACAAGGACATGGAGACTGCCGCCGCGAAGTTCGACCTCTGAGCGGGGCCTCCGGCATCGAGCGCGGGTCGGCGCGTCCCGGTCTAGCCCTCGAGGTGCGCCCGGACGCGCTCTGCCACCGCCGCGGCTTCACCGTCGGCGAGGTCCGTCCGCGCTAGCGACAGCGACACGTCGTCGTCCGCGAACCGGGGCACGACGTGAAGGTGGGCGTGCTCGATACGCCCGACCAGCGGCCCGCTAGTGTGAAACGCGCTGAAGCCGTCGGGCTCAAGCGCCGCCTCGAGTCCGCTCGCGACGGTTCGAGCGGTCTCGAAGACGGCGGCCGAGGTCGCCTCGTCGATCGTCAGGAGGTCTTCCTCGTGGGCGCGTGGAACGACGAGCGCGTGGCCCGTCACAGCCGGGTTGGCGTCTAGAAACGCGAGCGTTCGCTCGTCTTCGTACAGAACGTGCGCCGGCCGATCGCCAGCGATGATGTCACAGAACTCACAGTCGTCGTGCATAGGCAGACGTTCGTCCGAACCGACAAATAGGTGCGTCCGAACGGCGCTCGCGACGCGCCGCGGACTTACAGCAGTCCCCGTTCTTCCTGGACCGTCCGGTAAACGTCCAAATAGCGATCGGCCACCGCCGAGCGGTCGTAGTCGGCGAACCGATCGTCGTACTCGCGGTGTTCTAAGTCGCCCGCCGCGAGGATGGCCTCGGCCAGTTCGTCCTCGCTGGTGGTCCGGAATCCGCGGTCCCACCCTTCGACGAGTTCGTGGGCACTCGAGTTGACGTGATACTCGGCGATACCGACGCAGCCAGCGGCCAGCGCCCACAGCATCTCCGTCGGGA
Organism: Natrinema marinum; assembly: GCF_024296685.1. Taxonomy (NCBI): domain Archaea; kingdom Methanobacteriati; phylum Methanobacteriota; class Halobacteria; order Halobacteriales; family Natrialbaceae; genus Natrinema; species Natrinema marinum. The sequence continues at coordinate 2,544,712 of NZ_CP100763.1, forward strand.
AGACGCAGTGCTCAGCGGTCTGCGCGAAGACGTGCGCGCCGCGGTAGGCCGCGATCCGCTCCTCGAGTGGGAGGCTCCCGGCGAAGGTCACCCGGCCGTCGATCCGGAGGTCCCGCGCCAGTCGCTCATAGGTCTCTCGCTCGGGGCCGTCGCCGACGACTGTCGCCGACCAGTCGCGATCGCGGAGTTCGGCCAGCGCGAGCAGCAGGCTCTCGAGGTTCGCGCCTTCGTCGAGTCGCCGGGCGTAGATCACGTCGACCTCCTCACCAGGTTCGACATCCCGAAGCCGCTCGCAGTCGATCGGATTCGGAACGGTCTCGACGATGTCGCCGTCGGCACCGAGTTCGCGGACCCAGGTGCCAACCAGTTCCGAGGGCGTGACGATTCGGTCCGGCCGGCCCGTCGCGAGCCGTGCCCACCGCGTGTCGTCGACGCCGCCGTCGCCGTACCACTCGGCGACCAGCGGCGCGCGGGCCAGCGTCGCACCCACGCGAGCGGGCAGCACCTGCCCCGGCGGCCGCGCGTTGACGTGGATCACGTCCGGGTTCGCGGCCGCGAGGACGAACGGCAACCGCAGCGAGAACGCACTCTTGGCTTCCGGGCCGCTCGAGACCGCGTGGTACGTGATTCCGTCCTGCTCGAACGTCGACTCCTCGCCGGCCCAAAAGCCGGCACAGTAACAGTGCACGTCGTGTCCGCGCTCGACGAGCAACTCGAGGACGGTCCGAAACCGCTGGTTCGTCTCGGTGTCGCGGTGGTGTGCCGTTTCGAACGAGACGAACGCGACCTGCATCTGCTCGTGGAATGCGAGCGAATGGGTAAAAACCCTACCTGTTTCCGCCGGAGCCCCGGCCTGCCATCACCGACGGACGGCGTTCGCGGCCGCCCTTCTCGCGTTGGCGTTACCCGCCGCCGTCGGTGTCGGTATCGCCGTCCGACGTGTCCGTTCCGTCGTCGTCGGTCGTCCGCGCTTCGGCGTCGGCGCCGTCGCTCGTCGCCATCTCTCCGTCGGTTGTCTCCCCCTCGTCGCTTTCGCCGTCGGTCGTTTCGTTCCCATCGGAGAGCGTCTCGTTTCCGCCGTCGCTCTCGTTGACCGTCGTTTCGTTCCCACCCTCGCTCTCGTTGACCGTCGTTTCGTTCCCACCCTCGGTTCCGTTGGCGACGTGGTCGGTCCCGCCGTTACTTTCGTTGCCGGCGCGCTCGCTCTCGTTCCCACCGCTCTCGTTTCCGCTGTCGTCGTCAGGCGCAGCGCCACCGGCCCGCTCGCCCCCGTGGTCGCTCTCGCCCGCGAACGAGTCCGTCTCGCCGTCGGTTCCGAGCGGCCCGCTCGAGTCGGCCTCGAACGCGCCCGGGCCGACGGCGGCGACGGTCAGCCCGAACACCGCGAGCAAGAGCACGGTCGTCACGAGAACGTTGCCGGACGGCGACGAGTCGGTCGTGCGTTCCATCGACCGAACGGGCCACCGCCGTCGGCTTTGTTACGCACGGCCATCCCGACCGCCCCTCGAGACCCGGCGATTTCGGGCGCGTCGTTCGCGCGCTCGAGACAGTCGCGGAACCTGGTAAGTGGTGGCTACCCGCCGCTGTCGGCCTCGGTCGGGTCCTCTGGGGCGACCGAAACGCCTACCCCCTCGAGCCCGTACGGCTGAGCCATGAGCAGCTACGACATCGAGCGCTATCTCAACGTCCGCAGCGCCTACGGCGCGTCGTTCGGGCCCGACGGCGACCGCCTTTCGTTCCTGATGGACACGACCGGCACCTCGCAGGTCTGGACCCTCGAGTCGGCGCGGGGCTGGCCCGAACAGCGGACCTTCTACGAGGAACGGGTGACCTTTGCCTCGTGGTCGCCCGAGCGTCCGGAGCTGATCTTCGGCATGGACGAGGGCGGCAACGAGCGCGCCCAGCTGTTCCGGCTCGACGCCGAGACCGGCGTGATCGAAAACCTGACCGCGATGCCCGACGCGAAACACCGCTGGGGCGGCTGGAGCGACGACGGCGAGCGCTTTGCCTTCACGTCGAACCGTCGCGACGAGTCCGTCTTCGACGTGTACGTGCAGGACCGGGACGAACGGGGAGACGACGCCGAACTCGTCTACGAGGGCGACGGCTGGCTCTCGCTGTCCGGCTGGAGCCCCGACGACTCCCGACTACTGGTTTCGCAGGCCTACTCCAACTTCGATCAGGACCTGTACGTACTCGATCTCGAGGCCGACGAACCCGACCTCGAGCACCTCACGCCCCACGATGGCGACGTGCGATATCAGAGCGCGAGCTGGGCGCCGGACGGCGAGGGGATCTACCTCGTCACCGACGAGGGCGACGCCGACACCCTCTATCTGGCGTATTTAGACCGCTCGAGCGGAAATCTGGAGACCGTCATCGACGGCGATGGGTGGAACGTCGACGGCATCGCGCTGGACGACGACACCGGCCGGTTCGTCTGCTCGCGGAACGTCGAGGGCTACACCGAGTTGACCGTCGGCGAGTTCGACGCCGACGAGCCGACGGCCTACGAGACGTTCCCCGAGCCCGACCTGCCGGGCGGGATCTCCGGCGGCGTGAGCTTCGATCCCGACGCCGAGCGGTTCGCCATCTCGACCAGCGGCGACACGGTCAACACGAACGTCTTCGTCGTCGACGCGGAGACGGGCGACGCCGAGCGCTGGACCAGCGCGCCGACAGCCGGCATTCCCCCGGAGACGTTCGACGGCTCCGACCTCGTGAGCGTCGAGAGCTTCGACGGACTCGAGGTGCCCGGCTTCCTTACCCTCCCCGACGAGGACGAGGCCGGCGATAGCGGAGCCGACGCGGACGACGGTGACGGCGTCCCGGTCATCGTCGACATCCACGGCGGCCCCGAGAGCCAGCGCCGCCCCTCCTTCTCGAGCGTCAAGCAGTACTTCCTCGATCGAGGGTACGCCTACTTCGAGCCGAACGTCCGGGGTTCGTCGGGGTACGGTGCCGACTACGCGGCCCTCGACGACGTGGAACAGCGGATGGACTCGGTCGCGGACATCGACGCCTGCGTCGAGTGGCTGCGAGACCATCCCGCGATCGACCCCGACCGGATCGCTGCCAAGGGCGGCTCCTACGGCGGCTTCATGGTGCTCGCCGCGCTGACGGAGTACCCCGACCTCTGGGCCGCCGGCGTCGACGTCGTCGGCATCGCCAACTTCGTCACCTTCCTCGAGAACACCGGCGACTGGCGGCGCGAACTCCGCGAGGCCGAGTACGGGAGCCTTGCCGACGACCGGGCGTTCTTAGAGGAGATTTCGCCGATCAACAACGTCGAGCACATCGAGGCCCCGCTGTTCGTCCTCCACGGCGAGAACGATCCCCGCGTCCCGGTCGGCGAGGCCGAACAGATCGCCGAGAAAGCGGCCGGGCAGGGCGTGCCAGTTCGAAAACTGATCTTCGAGGACGAGGGCCACGGCTTCTCGAAGCTCGAGAACCGCATCGAAGCGTACTCCGCGATCGCCGATTTCCTCGACGAACACGTCTGAACGGGCGCGTTCCCCGTCGTTCCGTTCGAAATATAGTTACAAAAGTTATACATGACTGGGCCGGAGACGGTCGAACATGTCCGCCATCCAAACGTCCTCCCTCACCAAGCGATACGGTGAGACCGTCCTCGCCGTCGACGACCTCGACCTCACCGTCGAGGACGGCGAAGTGTTCGGCTTTCTCGGTCCCAACGGGGCGGGGAAGTCGACCACGATCAACATGTTGCTCGATTTCGTCCGCCCGACGGACGGCACCGCCACGGTCCTCGGTCTCGACGCGCAGGCCGACACCGACGAAATCCGCCATCGGATCGGCGTCCTCCCCGAAGGCGCCAGCGTCTACGACCGGCTTACCGCGCGCGAACACCTCGAGTGGGTCATCGGTACGAAAGGGGCCGACGACGATCCCGACGCCATCTTAGAGCGGGTCGGCCTCGCCGGCGACGGTGACCGCCCCGCCGGCGGCTACTCGAAGGGGATGGCCCAGCGGTTGGGCTTCGGCATGGCCTTGATCGGCGATCCGGATCTGCTCATCCTCGACGAACCCTCCTCTGGACTCGACCCCGCGGGGATGCAAGAGATGCGTGAGATCATCCGCGAGGAAGCGGCGAACGGGACGACCGTCTTCTTCTCGAGTCACATCTTAGGCGAGGTCGAAGCGGTCTGTGACCGTATCGGCATCATGAACGAGGGCCGCCTCGTCGCAACTGGCACGCTCGACGACCTGCAGGGCAACCTCGACCTCGGCGCGCCGATCACACTCGAGGTCGAGAGCGTCCCCGACTCGCTCGGGTTGGAGCGTCTCGACGGCGTCCGCTCGGTCACTGTCGAGGGAGCGGAGATCACTGCCACCTGCGCCGACCCCTCGGTCAAGGTCGATGTGGTTCGCCACGTGGCCGACTCGACTGCCGTCCGCGATATCGTCTCGGAAGACGTCTCGCTCGAGCAGCTGTTCAACACCTATACGAACGGCGGGCGGGCAGACGAGGAGGCTGAACCGACGGAGGTGTCGGCATGAGCACGCTCGCCGTTGCGAAGAAAGACTTCCTCGACGTTCGCCGGACGAAGATCGTCTGGTTCGTCGGTGCGCTGTACGTCGCCTTCATGGCGATGTTGGTGTATTTCGGACAGAACGGGCGTCCGGATCCGACTATTCTGAACGCACTCTGGAACCTGACGGCCGTCGGTGCGATGTTCATTCCCCTGATCGCGCTCGTGACCGCCTACCTCGCGGTCGCCGGCGAACGCGAGTCCGGCGGTATCAAGTACATGCTGTCGATCCCGAACAGCCGTCGAGACGTCGTGCTCGGGAAGTTCGTGACTCGAACGGCGATCGTCAGCGCGTCGATCCTCGTCGCGTTCCTGATCGGCGGCGCGCTCACGCTGGCGTGGTATCCCTCGCCCGAAATGGATACCTTCGCCGTCATGACGGCGCTGACGGTCCTGTACGCGCTGACCTACGTGGCCGTCGCGATCGGCATCTCCGCCGCGACCGCCTCTCGGTCGCGGGCGATGGGCGGCTCCATCGCCTTCTTCTTCGTCACGAGCGTGTTGAACGTGTTCGGACCGCTCCAACTCGCCATCGACTACGTACTCAACGATCTTGCGGGACTCGACGTCTCTATGTATCAGATCACGTTCGTCCAGACGCTCGTCAGTCCGACGTCGGCGTACGTCAACTCCACCGGGCTGGCGTTCCCCGAGGGCTTCAGGGGCATTCCGGGGGACCTGCCGTGGTTCCTGCAAGGCGAGGTGATGGTCGTCGTCATGCTCGGCTGGCTCGTGGTCCCGCTCGCGCTGGGAATCTGGCAGTTCGAACGGGCCGACCTCGGCTGACGACCCCTCGAGAATCAGTCGATAACGCCCGTTTTTCGCGCCACGTCTCGAGCGGCCCGCTCGTTCATGCCGTCGCCGAGAATCGTGTAGCGATCCCGGATCTCGTGGCAGGTCGTTAACGCCTCGATGACGGTCTCGTCGTCGATGCCGAGCTCGTCGGCAGTCGTCGGCGCATCGATGCTCGCCAGTGCGTTACGGATGTCCCGCCAGATGCCGTCCTCGCCCTGATGGAGGTAGGCGGTCATGATCGAGCCGACGCCGACCTGATGGCCGTGGAGGGCCACGCCGGGCGCCAGCCGGTCTAACTGGTGCGAGAACAGGTGTTCGGCCCCGCTCGCGGGCCGCGAGGAGCCGGCGATGCTCATCGCGACGCCCGAGGACATCAGCGCCTTGGTGACGACCCAGGCCGACTCCTCGAGCCCCGGCCGGATGAGATCCGCGTTGCCCACGAGGATTTCGGCGGTCATCTCGGAGAGCGCGGCGGCGTACTCCGAGTACTCGACGTCTTTGAGCCGCTTGGCGAGCCGCCAGTCCATGACGGCGGTGTAGTTCGAGATGATGTCGGCACAGCCGGCGGTCGTCAGCTCCCACGGTGCCTCGGCGAGGACGCCCGTATCGGCGACGACCGCCAGCGGCGGTTCGGCGGCCACGCTGTGGCGCGAATCCCCGTCCGGGACCGATCCCCGATTGCTGACGATGCCGTCGTGGCTGGCCGCCGTGGGAACCGAGAGGAATCCCATCTCGAGGTGGTAGCTGGCCAATTTCGCGATGTCGATGGCTTTCCCGCCGCCGATGCCGACGAGGTAGGCGGCGTCTTCGGTCTCGGCGATCTCGATGACGCGCTCGACGGCGTCGAACGTCGCCTTCTCGACCGTTACCATCGCGGGCTCGATCCCGGCGGCCTCGAAGTCGGCCGCGATCGGATCCGCGGCCACCTCGCGGGGCGTTGGGCTCGTGACGAACAGCGGCCGCCCCTGCAGGTGGAGGTCGTCGACCACGTCGAGGACCTCGCTGCGGACGCCGTGGCCGACGACGACGTTCCGCGGGAGGCGGATCCACGTCGACTTCTCGAACATACCAGCCCTGACACACCCCCGGGACATGTGTTTTTCCTCGTCGGCGCGCCGGTCTCGAGCGATCGACGAATCCGACTCAATCGGCGATCTTATAATATTTCCAACCGCACGAGACAGATATGATAGCGGCGACCGTGCTGTGGTTCGGACTGCTCGGTATGGGCTACGTCGGCGGCCGGCTGTACGGGCGATATACGCTCCGACGCGCGGGTGACGGCGACGGCCGCTCGCGCGGCACGTATCGCCTCCTCACCGTCGTCGGCCTCGTGGCCGTCGCCGTTCTCACGTTCACCGGACTCACCGACGCGACCGAGCGCGCGCTCTCGTCCGTCCACCCGGCGCTCGAAGGAGGGCTCGCCACGCCGCTCGTCTGGTTGCCGACGGCGCTCGGCACGATCGTCGCCGTTCTCGTCGCGTACCTCGGCGTCTTTCCGTACGCCCGGAAACGCCGCGGTCTCGAGATCTCCGCCAGGACGGCGGTCGCCCGGCTCGCCAGGTACCTCACCGCGGTGGCGATCCTCGTGGTCGGTGCGCTCGCCATGTTCACGGCGCTCGTCACCGCGTCGGATCCCAGCCCGCTGCTGATCCCGCTCCTGTTCGTCGTCCTCACCGGCGGGGTGTACGCCTGGATACAGTACGGCGTCCGACTCTCGCAATCGGTCACCGAGCCGACGAGGGAACAGCGCCGGCGACTCGAGGACGCGGCCGAGCGGACTGGGCTGACAGCGACGATCGGCGGCGTGATTCCGGGCCGCGAGACTGAGGTCGCCGACCTCTACCTCGACGGTCCGTTCTGGAACCGGCGGGTGTACGCTACCGATTACGCACTCGACGCGCTCGACGACGAGGAGGTGACGGCACTGTGTGCCCGCTCGAACGCCGCTGACGGGCTCTGGTTGCTCGAGCGCCGAGCGCTCGTCGCTGGCGTCGTCTTCGGACTCTTGCTTAGCCTGACCGTCTGGACATCGATAACGGTCGCGGTCGCCGGCCTGGCGGTCGCCGGACCGCTGCTCGCTCGATTCCTCCAGCGGTCCGAGTTCGCCGCCGATCGGCGCGCGACTCGAGCCGTCGACGCAGATACACTCGCGAGCGCCCTCGAGGCCGGCTCCGACCTGTCCGACGACCGGGGCCGGCTTCACGAGTTGCTCGCGGCTCGGCCGTCGCGAGCGCGTCGGCTCGAGCGACTCCGAAACCCCTGATCAGAGCGTGTCCAGAATATCCAAGACGCGCTCTTCGGCCTCGCGGTCCGGCTCCGCCTCGACGCCGCCGCGGTCGTTCTCTCTGTGATCCGCGACCGTCCGATCCATCGCTTCGGCCAGTGGCGTCGACTCCCAGCCCAGCGCGGCGAGTTTCGCCGTTGAGAGGACGTGGGGGTAGGTCCGGTACAGTGGGTAGTCCTCGAGCGCGAGGTCGCCGGCCGCGAGTTCTCGCGGGCCGGCGTGGACGATCTCGACGGTCGTCTCGAGCGAGTCGGCGATCAGGTCGACCAGCTCCTCGAGCGTGACGAGCCGGCGGTCGCCGACGTTGTAGGCCTCGCTGGCCGCGCCACGCTCGGCGACGATCCGCAGCGCGCTGGCGACATCCTCCACGTAGACGCGGTGGCGGAGGTTCGTCCCGTCGCCGGGGACCACGACGCGGTCGAAGCGGTTGACGCGGTCGATCCACCAGTCCAGTCGTTCGGTGTAGTCGTGCGGGCCGTAGACGATCGGCGGGCGGACGGTCATCGCGCGGACGCCCTCTGCGGCCGCCGCGACGACCGCGCGGTCGCCCTCGGCCTTTCGATTGCCGTAGGTCTCGAAGCTGTCGTCGGTCGCCTGCTCGGGCGTACAGGACTCGAGGGGCGTCTCTCCTTCCCGTTTGGGGATTTCCTCACGGCCGTAGGCCGCGCCGCTCGAGACGTAGACGTAGGCCTCGCAGTCCGCGAAGATGCGGGTCGCGGCGCGGACGTCCTTCGGATAGTAGGCGACGCAGTCGAAGACGGCGTCGGGATCGACGGTCATCGCGGCCGATTCGATCGCCGTGTCGTTCGTCCGGTCACCCTCGACGTGGTCGACGCGATCATCGTCCGCGAAGGGATTCTCGCGGTTGCCGCGAGTGAAGAGGGTCACGTCGTAGTCGTGTGCGAGCAACTCGTCGACGAGATGCCGGCCGATGAAGCGCGTGCCGCCGATAACGAGTGCGTTGTCCATGCGTGGTCGTCGCCGCTCGCGGAGAAAACTGTGGCGGACGCGAGAATCGACCGGCGGCGGACCTGCCGCGCCGACGCCATTCGGGACAGGTAAGCCCGGTGACGGTCAGGGGAGGGTTCTATTTACACGTTCGTCGAAGCGCGTCTCAGCATGACGGAACAACTCAACGCAGACTACACAACCGAGTATCCCCTCGAGTGCGACCACTGCCACTATCCGATCCCCGACGAACCGGAGGAGAACGGCGAGGGAAGATACTGTTCGACCGCCTGTCTGGAGGCCGCCGAAGACGGCTCGACGATGGCCGAACCCAGTGCCTACAAGCGGGTCGTAACGGGCGTCGAACCGCTCGACTCGCTCATCCCGAACGGCGTCCCGGCGGATTCGCTGTTGTTGCTCTCGGGCGACGAAGGGACCCGCCGCACCGAACTCGGCGTCGAGCTCGCCTGGCGCGCCCTCGAGCGCGGCGAGCCAGCGGTCGTCGTCTCCTTTGCCGATCCGCCGACGACGGCGCTCGAGCGCTTCTACCAGAACGGCTGGAACGTCTTGCCGGCGCTGGAAAACGACCGGCTACGGATCGTCGACTGTTTTACCCACCGGCTCGACGACCGCGACGAGTTCATCGACCAACGCAACGAGTGGGCCGAGTTCGTCGGCGAGGCCGCCGAAGACGCGATCGTCGAGGTTCGCGACCCCAGCGACCGGCGCGAGGTGACACACGGCATTCAGAGGGCGCTCGAGGACCTCGAGATGACCGAGACCGGGCTGGTCACGATCGATTCGTTGGACGAACTCGAGAGCCTGCTACAACGGGAGGGAGTCCACGATTTCCTCAGGGGCCTTCGGGCGAGGGTCTGTAAGGCGCGATTCGTTCCGATCGTCGCCAGCGCGGCGGCGACGGGTGAGGACGATTTCTCCGCCGCCGAGTACGTCTTCGACGGGATTATCGATCTGCGGCTGACGGATCGGCTCGCCCCGGATGCGCGGCTCAAACAGCTCGCCGTTCGCAAGTTAGTCGGTGCGCAGTTCCTCCCGCAGTGGGTGACCTACGAGTACGAACCCGCTCGCGGCCTGTTCGCGTTCGGGCCGAACACGGACGCACAACAGCATTACGAGTTCGGAAACGGGACGATGCAGTCGAATCAGCATCGGTAACGAAAGCCGGTGGTGGTGCCGGGTCTGCTCGACCCCCATCAACGGCGTCCGCCATTCCGTCGCACCGATCGAACGGTGTAGTCCCGCAACCACCGCTCGAGTATGCACGCGCACTCACGCTCGGGTTTTATTCCCTTGTCGGGGATAGCAGTCGCCGCAGTACCACGACCGCCAGCGGCGAGCGCATCGATCGGGGCGAGTTATCGATCGACAACTGACCGGCCGCGACCTATACAATCATCTCTATGAACGACCGATACGACAGCGATCGACGGCGAACGGACGAACGGCACACCGACCGCTCGAGCGGCACCGAACACCAAGGCTGGGATCGGAACGACCGAAATCGAGAGGGCAGCGACCGCGGCTGGCTCCGCGGGATGTTCAGCCGCGGCGACAGCGGGGACGCCGGTCCGCAGAGCCCCGAACGGCAGGGCCGAGATCGAACGGGAGGACAGCAGGGAAGATACACCGGCGACATCGGCTGGGGACGCACCACCGATTCGACCGACCGGAATCAACAGCGCGACCAGTTCGGCCAGGGCCGAGAAGAGTACTCGCAGCGCGGACGATCCGATCGCAGCAGCGAGCACCAGCAGGGCCAGCAGTTCAGCCAGCAAGGCGAGCACACGCAACAGCAAGGTACGCAGCAACACCAGCAGAGCGGCCAGCAGCAACGTCAGCAGGGCACAGGGCAACAACACGGTGGTCAACAGCAACACAGCGGCCGCCAGCGACACCAGCCGGGCGAACCCGGACAGCGCTTCAGCCAGCACGGCGGGCACTCCCAGCAACAGGACGCGCACCGCCACCAGCAGCATCAGCAGGGGAGCCAGCAACGCCGGCAGGGCGGCCAGCAACACAGCGGCTTCGAAACGAACGCCAGAGAGCAGAGCAACCTCGAGTACGGTGGCGAGGCTCGACGCGGGGGACACTACGGCGGCCAAGGCAGCCACCGGGAACAATTCGGCTGGCAAGAGCAGTTCAACCAGCAGGGTCAACAGGGGAACCAGCAGTATCAACAGGGCCACCAGCGAGACCGGCAGCGCCAGCAGACCGGTCAGCGAGGGACACAGCAAAGCGAGTCCCAGCGCAGCACCCAGCAGCGCTGGCAGGAGAACCGAGACAACCAGCCCGACGCGATGCGCCGGAACCCCGCCGAGCAGTATCAGGGCGACAGCGAGCGTGGACAGCAGACCTGGCATCAGAGCGGCAGCGAGCAACACGGCAGCCAGTACCAGCAAGGGCAGTCCGAATCCGGTCGCCACCAGCGAAGCGAGGGCACCCAGTCCAGCACGCAGCGCGACCGGAGCGATCAGTACGGCCAGCAGACGGACCGCGAGTACGGCGACAGCCAACAGTTCGACCGCGAGCGAAGCGAGGCCGACCGCTCCGGCGGCCGCATGAATCGAGAGCAGTCGAACAGCGGTCCCCAGCAGGGCCAGCAATCCGAGCAGAACGACTGGTCGGACTCCCGCGAATCGAACCGCGATAACCGCTCGAGCCGGGAGAACGACCCGAACCAGCAGTCGGACGACGAAGAGATGGACAACCGCCGGCACGTCCACGAGCGAGATCCGACCAACGACGAGGACCGTGCTCGCGACGAGGACTGGTCCAGCTAACGCCGCCGGTCGCTCCCGTCTTGCACCGCGGTCGAGATCACGCTCGTTTTTGTCTCGCGCGCTCGAGAAACGGCCATGAGCGGGACCTACGTCCCTCTCGTCGACGTGGCGCGGCCCACCACTATCGAGGTGGGCGCGCTGAGCGAGCGCGAGTTCGCCGCCGGCGAGCGCGAGACGCCCATTGTCGGAGCAAGCTCCGACAAGCTCTCACTCGCTTCGCTCGCGAGAACGCCACTGGCACATCGATTACCTGCTCGGCGATCCGCCGGTGAGCCTCGAGGCCGCAATCACCTTCCCGGACGCCGACCGCGAGTGCGAACTCGCCGGACTGCTGCCAGGCGAACCGGTCTCCGACTTCGGCGCGTCGGACTGCGACTGCGAGGCCCACCTGCTCGAGGCACCCAGCGGCGAGGCCGTCCGCGAAGCTGCGGCCGGCGCTGGCGGGGTCCTCCGGCGAACGGAGTGACAGGCAGCCCCTCGAGTTATGCCGATCGGTTGTGAATCGGTACCTATGGGCGATACCAACTCCGACAGCGAAGACGCCGCGCCACAGCTCCGCGACGACGCCATGGGACAGTTTCCGGTGCCGGCGTTCGACGACCTCCCCGAGGACCTGCGAGATCGAATCGCAGAGGAGACCGAGCAGGCGGGCTTCACGCCGAACGTGTTCTCCGCGTTCGCGTACAAACCCTCCCACTTCCGGGCCTTTTTCGACTACCACGACGCGCTCGTCGAAGACACCGCCCTAGAGCGCGAGGAGATCGAGATGATCGTCGTCGCCGTCTCCGGCGTCAACCACTGCTACTACTGCAACGTCGCCCACGGCGCGCTCGTCCGAATCTACGCGAAAGATCCGACGCTGGCCGACCAACTGATCGCCAACTACCGGACCGCGGATATCAACGAGACCCACCGGACGATGCTCGACGTGGCCGTCAAGCTCACCGAGCGGCCGGACGCGATCGAACCCGCCGATCTCGAGAAACTGCGCGAGGCGGGCTTCAGCGAGGAAGCGATCTGGGATATCGGTGCCGTCACCGCCTACTACAACATGAGCAACCGGATGGCGGCGTTCGCCGAAATGCGGCCCAACGACGAGTTCCACACGCTCGGGCGGTAGCGGTCCGAACAACGAGAAAAGAGCTCGACGGTGACGACCGCGGCGTCGCGATCAGTCGTCGCTCGCTGCGAAACTGGCCGACTCCGCCTCGAGGTCGGCCTCGGGCGCGCCGGGCAGTTCGTTGCGCACGTCGTCGCTGCCCTGCTCGGTGATCGCCTCGTAGTAGGCCTCGGGCATGACCTTCACGAAGGACTCGAGGGCACGTTCCCAGTTCTCGAGCAGCGATCGGCCGCGCTCGGAGCCGGTGTAGGCGACGTGGTTCTCGACGAGGCGACGAAGCATCCGCTCGTCTTTCTCCTCTAAGTCGTCGTGTAGCGAGACCATACCGGTGTTGGCCTTGGCCTTGAACTCCTCGTCCGGGTCGTAGACGTAGGCAACACCGCCGGACATCCCGGCGGCGAAGTTCTTGCCCGTCTCGCCCAGCACGGCGACGACGCCGCCGGTCATGTACTCACAGCCGTGGTCGCCGACGCCTTCGACGACGGCCTTGGCACCGGAGTTGCGCACCGCGAAGCGCTCGCCGGCGACGCCGTTGACGTAGAGCTGGCCGTCGGTCGCACCGTAGAGCGCGACGTTGCCGATCGCGACGTTCTCGGTCGGATCGTAGGAAGCGGTCTCGGGCGTCCGAACCGTCAGTTTGCCGCCCGAGAGCCCCTTGCCGACGTAGTCGTTGGCGCTGCCGTCGAGGTGCATCGAGACGCCGCTTGCCAGGAACGCACCGAAGCTCTGGCCGGCGGTCCCCTCGAGGTCCACGGTGAGCGTGTCCTCGGGGAGGCCGGGCTCGCCGTAGCGGCTCGTGATCTGATTCGAGAGCATCGCGCCGACGGTGCGGTCGACGTTCGTGACCTCGGTCTCGAGGGAGACGGGCTCTTGGTTCTCGATCGCGTCGGCCGCGGCCTCGATGAGGTCCCGGTCGAGCTGGTCCTCGAGTTCGTGGTCCTGTTCGCGGATCTTCCGGCGGACCTCGCTGCCGGGGTCGGCCAGCACTTCCGAGAGGTCGACGTTGCGGGCCTTCGGATGGTCGACGTCGTCGCGCTGCTCGAGCACGTCGACCTGGCCGATCATCTCGTCGATGGTGCGGAAGCCGAGTTCGGCCATGATCTCGCGCAGTTCCTGAGCGATGAACGTCATGTAGTTGATGACGTGTTCGGGCTCGCCGGGGAAGCGCTTGCGCAGGTCCTCGCGCTGGGTGGCGACGCCGACCGGGCAGGTGTTCTTGTGACACTGCCGGGCCATCACGCAGCCGCCGGTGACCAGCGACGCGGTGCCGAAGATGTACTCCTCGGCGCCGAGCAAGGCGGCGACGGCCACGTCGCGGCCGGTCTTCATGCCGCCGTCGGTCGAGACGCGGATGCGGTCGCGCAGGCCGGTCGCACAGAGCATCTGGTTGGCCTCGGCGAGGCCGAGCTCCCAAGGGAGGCCGGCGCTCTTGATCGAGGTGCGCGGCGAAGCGCCCGTGCCGCCGGAGTGACCCGAGATGTGGACCACGTCGGCGTTGGCCTTCGCGACGCCGGCGGCGACCGTGCCGATGCCGGCTTCGGAGACGAGCTTGACGTTGATGTCGGCCGCCTCGTTCGCGGCTTTGAGATCGAAGATCAGCTGTTTGAGGTCCTCGATCGAGTAGATGTCGTGCAGCGGCGGCGGCGAGATGAGGCCGACGCCGGGCGTGGACTTCCGGACGTGGGCGATCATCTCGTTGACCTTGGAGCCGGGGAGGTGGCCGCCTTCGCCGGGCTTGGAACCCTGGGCCATCTTGATCTGGAGCTCGTCGGCGTTCGAGAGGTACGTCGAGGTGACGCCGAAGCGGCCACTGGCGACCTGCTTGACGTTACACTCGCGTTCGGTGTTGAACCGCTCCGGCGGCTCGCCGCCTTCGCCGGAGTTGGACTTGCCGCCCAGCCGGTTCATCGCGATCGAGTTGTTCTCGTGGGCCTCCGGCGAGAGCGAGCCGAGGCTCATCGCCGCCGTCGAGAACCGCTGGACGACGTCCTTGATCGGCTCGACGTCCTCGAGCGGCACCGGATCGCGGTCCGACTCGAACTCGAGCAGTCCCCGAAGCGTCTGGAGGTTCTGCTGTTGGTCGTTGATCAGTTCGGCGAAGTCCTGATAGCGCTCGTAGTCGTTCGAGCGGACGGCCTGCTGGAGCGCGCCAACGGTCTTGGGGTTCCACTGGTGGTAGATCCCGTCCGAGCGGTGCTCGTACTCGCCGTGGCGGTCGAGGTCGGGTTCTTCCTCGCCGCTGCCGAAGCCGGTCTCGTGGCGCTCGCGGACGTCTTCTTCGATCTCTGCGAGGCCGATCCCCTCGGTGCGGTTCTCGGTGCCCTCGAAGTACTCTTCGACGAGGTCCGACTCGAGGCCGACCGCCTCGAAGATCTGGGCTCCCTGGTAGCTCTCGACCGTCGAGATCCCCATCTTGGCCATGATCTTCAGGAGGCCATCCTCGACCGCGCCGACGTAGGCGTCGATCGCGACCTCGGTGTCCGCGCCGTCGGGGCCGGCAGTGATGTCCTCGATCGTCTGGTAGGCCAGGTACGGGTTGACAGCGCCCGCGCCGTAGCCGACCAGCGTCGCGAAGTGATGAACCGTACGCGGGTCGGCGGACTCGACGACGAGCCCGACGTGGTTGCGCAGCCCGTTTCGCACGAGGTGGTGGTGGACGGCACCCGTCGCCAGCAGGCTCGGGATCGCGACCCGGTCCTCGTCGACGCTGCGGTCCGAGAGAACGATCACGTCGTGGTCGCCGTCTTCGATCGCTTCGACGACATCCTCGCGGACGCGTTCGATCGCCGCCTCGAGGTCGGAGCCGAGTTCGTCGCTTTCGGGTTCGTAGGTGATGTCGATCGTCGCCGCGGTGATATCGTTGGCCGAGCAGTCGCGGATCGACTCGAGTTCGGCGTCGGTCAGGATCGGCGAGTCGAGCACGAGCTGGCGGGCGTGCTCGGCCGACTCGTCGAGCAGGTTACGCTGGAAGCCGAGCCGCGACTCCATCGAGGTGACGAGTTCCTCGCGGATATAGTCAAGCGGCGGGTTGGTGACCTGCGCGAACAGCTGCTTGAAGTAGGAGAACAGCGGCCGGTTGAACTCGGTCAGCACCGACAGCGGCGTGTCGTCGCCCATCGAGCCGACGGGGTCTTTCCCCTTCTGGGTCATCGGCTCGATCATGTTCTCGAGTTCGTCGTGCGTGTAGCCGAAGGCGGCCTGATAGTCGCGCAGACCGTCGACGGCTTCCTGTGGCGCACGGTCGTTCGTGGTTCGGATATCGTCTAAGTGAACCTGCTCCTGAGCGACCCACTCGCCGTAGCGGTCGTCGGTGAGGTCCTCGAAGACCTCCTCGTCGGGAATGACGCGCCCCTCGTTGGGGTCGGCGAGGAACAGCTGGCCGGGCTGGAGGCGTCCCCGTTCCTCGATCTTTTCGGGCTCGGTCTCGAGCGCGCCGGCCTCGCTGGCCATGATCAGCTGGTTGTCGGTCGTCACGTCGTACCGGCAGGGTCGGAGCCCGTTGCGGTCGAGGACGGCACCGACGCGTTCGCCGTCGGTCGCCGCCACGAGCGCGGGACCGTCCCACGGCTCGACGAGCGAAGCGTGGAAATCGTACCAGTCTTTCCGATCGGGATCCATCGCGTCGTCGCCGCGCCAGGCCTCGGGGACGAGCATTCGAAGCGCGTGCTCTAGGTCCCGGCCGTCCTGCATCAGCAGTTCGAGCGCGTTGTCGACGCTCGCGGTGTCGGACTGGTCGGGGTCGTCGATGATCGGCTTGACCGCCTCGAGGTCCTCTAAAACCTTGCTCTCGATGTCGGTCTCGCGGGCGCGCATCCAGTTGATGTTGCCCTGAATGGTGTTGAACTCGCCGTTGTGGATGATGTTCCGGTAGGGGTGAGCGAGGTGCCAGGCGCCGAGCGTGTTCGTCGAGAACCGCTCGTGGACCATGGCGAACGTCGACTCCATCCGCTCGTCGGTGAGATCGGGGTAGTAAGAGGGGACCTGCACGCCTTTCAGCAGGCCCTTGTAGACGACCGTTTTCGAGTCGAGCGAGACGACGTAGAAGCGATCGGCGCCGTCGGGATCCGTGTCTTCGACGGCGTTCTCGAGAGCGCGTCGGGCGACGTAGAGTCTGCGGTCGAAGTCGTCGCCGGAGATGTCGTCTTCGGGCGCGACGACGACCTGCCAGACGTCGGGTTCGGAGTCGACGGCCGTCTTCCCGAGGTCCTCGTTGTTCGTCGGTACGTCGCGCCACTCGAGCACGTCGAGATCGTAGGTGTCGAAAGTCTCCTCGACGAGCGAAATGAGTTCGTCACGAGCGGCGCTGTCCTGCGGGAAGAAGATCGAGCCGACGGCGTAGGTGTCCGGCAGCTCAGCGTCGAGAACGTCCTGGAAGAACGAATCGGGCGTCTGGAGCATGATGCCGGCCCCGTCGCCGGTGTCCTTTTCGGCCCCGGTGGTCCCGCGGTGCTCGAGGTTGACGAGTAGTTCGAGTCCGTCGGCGACGATGTCGTGGCCCCCATCCCCATCGAGGTCCATCACGACGCCGACGCCGCAGTTCGACCGCGCGTCCTCGGGGTCGGCGAGCCCCGTGGAACGCTCGGTGGATGACGCTATATGTGGCTGTGGCATACACACCCGTAGCGGAAACGACTATAAGAGGCTAACCCATTATGACTAAGCGTATTATAAACACATATAGTCTAATATAAGGTATAATGTAAAGCCTTAGTCGCCGTAACCGCATCGCCACTGCTCAACTCGACAGTCGGCTCGAGGATGCGCATCGGCCGATCCCCTGTTCGACCGAACCCCCCTCCGGAAACGGGCTTTCCGGCAGCGGGGAATGTCAGAGGCACGTAGTGTCCACCCACCAGAGTGAACACCACAGGCAATTAGTTTTTGCCACCGGATAAGCAACCTCGGGTTAAAGAGTTAGGTTTGGTTGAGGCCGTCACGCATGGTCTCGGTATCGTTCACTCCACTCCTCGGCCGGTGGGTGGCCCCGAACGAAACCCCGCATCCTCCATTTCTGGGTCGTATAAAAATATATTTAATATGTTCATTCGATTTGCAGGTGATGGCAGTCTGGTGTCGTCTCACGAGTCGATCCGTCCGCGCGACCGCACTCGTGTTGCTCGTCCTCGGCGTCACGAATCTCGCGCTTCCGTACGGCGGGTACGTACTCGTGGGCGGGACGAGCATGGCCCCGGCGATCCCGTCGGGCTGTAGCATCGCGTCCGCTCACGACTGGGACGGCGAATCTTCGCTCGAGGGACGAGTGGTCGCGTACGATCCCCAGGCGGTCGACGTGACAGGGCCACAGATGAGCCTCGGGCGATCCGATGTCGGCGGCTGGTTCGCCCATCGAGTCATCGCGGAGTACGAGTCGTACGACAGCAGCGAGGCCGACCACTACCTGTACCAGGACGGGCTCCTCGCGCGGGAGGACCTGCCACAGCGTACCTTCGTCGCGACGGACATGACGATGACGGAGGCGAAGGTGCTCGAGGGGAGACACGTCCTCGTCGTCAAAGGCGACAATCGGCGCCAGATCGACAGCGAACTCGTCCCCGCGGAGAACGTTCACGGCGTGATCAGCACAGAGCGACACGTGAAACTACTGGAGATGGATACGTGGCCGTGCAGCGCCGTCGCGTCGTAGCCGGACGCGAACCGAGACGACTCGGTAGTTAGTACGACTTCGCGAAGTACGCGATCTCGTCGGCGGGCTCGCCGCAGACGGTACACTCGTCGGCCTCGGGTTCGGGCACCGCAGCCGCGGTCTGTCCGCCCTCGTCGTTCAGGGGTTGCATGACGATCTCCGCGGCGACCTTCTCCTTGATGGCTTCCTCGCAGGCCTCGTCGCCACACCACGCCGTCTTCACGTAGCCGCCGTGCCGACCGATCGTCCCCATGATCTCCTCGGGACTGTCGGCCTCGCGAATGTTCTCCTCCAGGTTCTCCTCGGCCGCCTCGTACAGTTTGTCGTAGATCGTCTCGAGATGCTCGTCGACGGCATCGACGATCTCGTCGCGGTCCTCGACGGCCTCCTCGTTGTCCGGGCGGTGGACCAGCGTGACTTCCTCGTCCTCGACCTCGTAGGGCCCGATCTCGAGGCGGAGGGGGATGCCGTTGAGTTCGTGTTCGTTGAACTTGAAGCCGGGATTGCGCTCGTCGCGGTCGTCGAGTTCGACGCGGAACCCGGCCGTCTCGAGGTCCGCGGCGATCGCCTGTGAGTACTCGAGGACGTCGTCTTTCGTGTCCTCCTGCCAGATGGGGACGATGACGACCTGCGTGGGCGCGATCGTCGGCGGGAGCACGAGCCCCTGATCGTCGGAGTGGGTCATAATGAGCGCCCCGAGAGCGCGCCAGGAGAGCCCCCACGAGGTGGTGTAGGCCGTCTGTTCGTCCTCGTTCTCGTCGGCGAAGGTGATGTCGAACGCCTCCGCGAAGCTCTGCCCGAGGTTGTGGCTGGTCGCCCCCTGAACGGACTTGCCGTCGGGCATCAGCGCCTCGACGGTCGTCGTCGTGTCAGCGCCGGGGAACTTGTCGTGTTCGGGCTTCTTACCCCGCAGCACCGGGATCGCCAGCACGTCTTCGTAGACGCGCTCGTACTGATCGAGCCGGGTCCAGACCTCCTCCCACGCGCCCTCGTCGCTCGCGTGGGCGGTGTGACCCTCCTGCCACATGAACTCCTTCGTCCGGAAGAACGGCTTCGTCTCCGTGGCCTCCCAGCGGACGACCGAACACCACTGATTCAGCCGCAGCGGCAGGTCGCGGTGGCTGCGCGTCCAGTCGGCCATGAAGGGCGCGATGATCGACTCGCTCGTGGGCCGCACCGCGAGGCGCTCCTCGAGTTCCTCGTGGCCGCCCTGGGTCACCCACGCGACCTCGGGGTCGAAGCCTTCGACGATGTCCTTCTCCCGCTCGAGGAAGCTCTCAGGGATGAACATCGGGAAGTAGACGTTGTCGACGCCGGTCTCTTTGAACCAGCCGTCGAGCGCGTCCTGGATGCCCTCCCAGAGCGCGTAGCCGCGGGGCTTCGTGACGATGAATCCGCCCATCGGCGCGTAGTCGGCGAGGCCGGCCTTCTGGACGACCTCGGCGTACCACTCGCCGGGCTTGTGCGATTTCGACTCGGTGATCCCGAGTTCCTGGCTCTCGTCGCTCATTAATTCGACTCTCAGGCAGCGCAGGCTTAAACCATGCGAAGGCCGGACGCCCGAGCCCGGGAGGCGACTCCCTCGCCGGGCGTCACCGCTCGATCAACCGCCTGTGCGGTCGAGTCGCTCGCCGCGGGTGTACTTCCCGTGGAACGCGAGCATGTCGACGCCCATCGCCGCTAGCGAGAGACCGCCGACGCCGATCAGGAGGAGGAACAAGAGACCACCACTCTCGGCGAATCCAAGCGGGAGCGATAGCCCGAGCAGGACGTTGCCGGCGCCGCTCCACCGGTACCACGCCCAGCGGTCGGTCAACCCCGTTTCGGTCGCTGCCACGACGTCGAACACGCCGGCCAGCCCCATCAACGCCAGCTGGCCGAGCAACAGCGGCGCGTCGAAGGCATTGCTTCCGAGCAGAACGAGTGCGCCACCGGCGACGAGGAGAAGAAATACGCCGCCGACGGCGCTGAGTCGACGATTCCGGCGTTCGTTCATGGGTCTGTGGGACTCGAGCGGTGGGGTCGGTTTCGGGTGCGGAGAGACACGGCGTTCGATTCGGATTCTCTACACTTAATCGTTGGTCCGAGGGATTCGCGCCCCTCACTTTGAAACTCCAAACTTTTGTATAGTTTCGTCCGGTTCTCACGGTTTTATGCGACTGAGTGGCCTACGTGGAATCGACATGAGGGCAATCGAAGTCGAGGCGTACGGCGACAGCAGTGAACTCTCCGTCGTCGACGGAGAGACGCCGGAACCGGATGCGGGCGAGGTGCGAATCGACATCGAGGCCGCGGGGATCAACTTCGCAGACGTGATGCAGCGACGCGGCCACTATCCGGGCGGCCCCGAGCCGCCGTACACCCCCGGCATGGAGGCCGCGGGCACCGTCGACGCGGTCGGCGAGGGCGTCGACGACCTGAGCGAGGGCGACCGCGTCGTCGGCATGATCAACACCGGCGGCTACGCGGAGTACGTCACCGCCGACGCGCAGTCGCTCTTCCCGGTTCCCGAGGCGATGAGTTTCGCGGAGGCCGCCGGCTTTCCCGTCCAGTTTCTCACCGCCCACGCCTGTCTCTTCGAGTGGGGCGGACTCGAGGAAGGCGAATCAGTCCTGATTCAGGCCGCCGCGGGCGGGGTCGGGACGGCCGCCGTCCAGCTGGCGTCGAACGCCGGCGCGGAGGTGTTCGGCACCGCGAGCACACGCGAGAAGCTCGAGCTCGCGAACTCGCTGGGCTGCGATCACGCGATCAACTACACGAACACGGACTTCCGCGAGATCGTCGACGAGGAGACCGACGGCGAGGGCGTCGACCTCGTCTTAGAGAGCGTCGGCGACGACGTCTTCGAGCGCAGCCTCGATGCGATGACCCACTTCGGGCGCATGGTCACCTACGGCGTCGCCAGCGGCGTCCCCGCCGAGGTCAGCAATCAGCGCCTGCTCTTCGAGAACAAGACGGTCAAGGGCTTCCACCTCGGGCAGGCCGCCATGCACGACCCGAGCCGGGTCATGAAAGCGGTCCCCGAACTCACCGAGGGTCTCGCGAGCGGCGACCTCGAGATCATCCTCGGCGAATCCTTCGCGCTCGAGGACGCGGCCGAGGCCCACCAGTACCTCGAGGACCGGAAGAGTTCCGGGAAGCTCGTGCTCGAGCCGTGAGTCGGCGGTAACCGTGTCGTCGAGAGACGGAATACGTCCGCAGCGCTTGTATACATCGCATACGATGTTTACACATGGGCACGATCTCGGCGCGCGTTCCGGACGAGCTCGAAGACGAACTCGAGGCGTATCTCGAGTCCGAGCGATTGGACCGGAGCACCGCCGTTCGAAAACTCCTCGCAGAGGGACTCGACGCATGGCGTCGCGATCGCGCACTCGAGAAACTCGAGGCGGGCGAGATCACGTTTTCCCGTGCGGCCGAAATCGCGGACGTGACCGTTTGGGAGTTGTCTCAGTTAGCACAGGAGCGTAACATCACGTGGGTCGGTGACGAAGGACTGGAATCGGATTTGCAGGACCTGTAATGTGGGTGTTCGACGCGACGCTGCTGATCTACCTCGCGAAGGCCGAACGGCTTTCGCACCTCGAGCGAATCGGGGGACCGCGGTTGGTCCCAAAGCGCGTCTACGATGAGGTCGTCACCGACGGTCTCGAGGGAGACTATCCCGACGCGCGACGGATTCAACGATGCGTCGAGGCGGCGACGTTTACTGTTCGAAATGTAGCGTCGAACGCCGTTTTCGAACGCCTCGAGGCGAACCAAGCCCTGAGCGATGCCGACCGAGCGGTGCTCGCACTTGCTGCGAAGCACGACGCGATCGCCGTGATGGACGAGCAACACGGTCGGGCTGTCGCTCGCAGTGAGGGGATTTCGACCCGCGGGACGGCGTATCTCGTCCTCTCGCTAGTCAAAGACGGCCACATCGATGTACGAGAAGCGCGAACGACGTTCGAAACGATGCTGGACGAGGGATGGTACTGCTCGCCGAATCAGTACGCGAAGATCCGAGAAAAACTGGATTCGCTCGGCGATGCGTAGCGGACGAGTCCGACGGGTTACGGCTTCCTCGCTCCGGTAAATGAAACGCCCCACTCGAGGTCGTGATCGACGAACTCGGCTTCGTCCAGCGGTTCGCCGCCCTCGAAGCGAAACTCGGCGCTGACCGTCCGGCCCTCGAGTACGCCGGGCAGCCACAGGTGATCGTCGTCCCACATTCGGTCGTAGGGCACGTCGTCGACGGGGAACCACTCCGGGTGTGCCTCCGCCGAGGACGCGGGTTCGCCCTCGAACGAGCGCGTGCGGTAGACGTGACAGAAGGTGTGGCCCTCGCCGTCGAGCAGGAAGGTGAGTTCGCCGGCTTTCTCGAGTGCTGCCACCTCGAGGCCGACCTCCTCGCGAGTCTCGCGGACCGCACACTCCCGCGGGGTCTCGCCGGGTTCGCACTTGCCGCCGGGACCGTTGTACCAGCCCTCGCCGAGGCCGCGGCGTTTCTCGATGAGGAGGACCTCCCGGTCGGCGTCGTCGGTAGTGCGGTCGCCGTCGTCCCCGGCGTCTCGGAGCGGAAAACACAGCGTCGTCTCGAGCATACGCGGGAGTTCGTTCGGGGTCGGAAAAGGGTGTGTCGGCTCGCCCCGTGCGAATCTCGAGTTGTTCGTACGGCTACGGTGATCCGGAAGAGCGCGCTGCTATCGTGGACGCGTTGGATCGTCACGCCCCCTCCGACCGAGTCACTCGCTCCCACCGGTCGCTCGCTCATCCCCCGCGAAGCGGTATACAGCACGCGCCACCGCCCGATACCGACGAAGGCCGACGAGCGGCGTCAGCCGTCGGCGTGCGAAAAGACGAACTCTCGGACGAGTTTCGCAGCCAGCCCAGCGGCCTGCCCGTCGTCGCGGTCGTTGACTTCGACCACGTCGAAGCCGCCCGCGGAGGGGGCGACCGCGCGGACCACGTCGCGGAGTTCGCAGGGCTCGAGGCCGAACGGCTCCATCGTGCCGGTACCGGGCGCGTAGCCGGGGTCGGCGGCGTCGATATCGACGCTCAGGTAGACCTCGCGGTCTGCGAGGCGGTCGCCGGGGCTCCAGTCCGCCACGTCCTCGGGCGGGACGACGGTCACGTCGTCGTGGGCCGCGCGTTCCCACTCGGCCTCGCTGCCGGTGCGAGCGCCGAGCAAGACGACCTCTTCGACGGAATCGACATCCTCGAGGATCCGCCGGGTGACGGCGGCGTGCGAGAGGGGATTCCCGTCGTAAGCGTCGTACAGGTCGAGGTGAGCGTCGAGACAGACGAAGACTTCGGGTTCCACCGCGCGGACGCCCGCGAGGGAGACGGTGTGTTCACCCCCGAGCAGGAGGGGGACGCTATCGTCCCAGACGGCCTCGCGGAGCGCGCTCGTCAGGTACTCGAGGTACTCTGCGATATCGTCCCACGCGCGAACGTCACCGCGGTCGACGACGCCGAGGTCGGAAAAGCACTGGTCCGTCCGGTGGTCGTAATCGTCGAACGGTTCGGCAAAAGATCGGATCCGCCGCGGGCCGAATCGGGTCCCCGGCTGAAAGGTCGTCGTGGCGTCCAGGGGCGCACCGACGACCACGAAGTTCGCGCCGCCACGGTCGGGCTCGCGCCCTCGCGTGTCGGTGTCGCCGCCGCGGCCGGTATCCGCCGCGTCGGTCCCCTCGCGTTCGTCGGCCGCCCCGGGAAACATTAGACGATCTTTCGCTGGTCTTCCATCTCGAGGTACTCGATGTTCTCGTCGGGGGAGACGTCGGCGTCGTCGGGGATACGCATCGTGATGGTCTCGTAGGTCTCGAGGTCCATAACCTGCATGTCGTCGCCGTCGACGGAGACGACCTGTCCGTTTTTGCGCTCGATGATCGGGACCCAGATCTTCGCGTCGACGGGCTGGGAGAGCGATCGCTTCTTGCCGTCGAAGACGCCCTCGGCTTCGACGCGGGCCTTCGCGCTGCCGTGTTTGCCCGGCTTCGCCGTCGAGTAGGCGTTGATCTTGCACGCCGCGTCGTCGATCATAACGTAGCTGCCTTCCTGGAGGTCGCGAACTTCGGTCTGCTGTTTCGCCATATCCCGGCGTAATCAACCGACGTGCATAAACCGTTTGGAATGGCCGCTACGGCGAGTTCAGGCCGACTGCGGGTTCGCTCCAACGTGCAGTGGAGGTTTCTTCGTCGCGCCCTCGATGGCGGTCCAGTCGTGACGGAGCGGCCGATCGTCGGCGATCGAGAGGCGACGCCGAACGTGGTGCCACCGTGTTATCGATGCCGACCGAGACTGTCGGGGACGAGCTCCGGTGTCAGCTCACCGGAACGACCCCCGTCCCAACCCTCGAGGGTCGCCTCGACCGCGTCAGCCTCGGCGACGAGTCGGTCGGTCGTGATCTGTGCCTCCTGACGGACGGCCTCGCGACCGACCCGACCGGCGAGATGCCGGACGTCGCGGATGCTGAACCCGGCCGTCGCGTCGGCCACGACGTCGATATCGACATCGTCGGCGACGATCCCACCAGGGAGCATCTCGTCTAAAATCGCAGCGCGGGTCGTGCCGTCCGGCGGTGGAACCTCGATCCGTTCGTCGAACGTGCCCGCGTGGAGCACGTCGATGTCCACCCGATCAACTGCCCGTGCGGTCCCGATGACGAGCACGTCGTCCTCGAGCGTCGGCAAGAGCGTCGCCAGCCGGGTCTTGATCCGGCGGGTCGTCCTCGACCCGCCCGAGACGGGCGCGAGTTCGTCGAGATCGTCGAGAAGGAGGACGCTCGGTGCGATCGAGCGCGCGTCCTCGACGATCTCTGCCACGCGGTCGGCCGGCTCGTCGACGCCCTCCCGACGGAAGCGATCCGAACTGATCTCGACGATCGGGCGATCGAGTTCCGCGGCGATCGAGCGGGCGAGCGTCGTCTTCCCCGCGTCGGGCGGGCCATACAGCAATGCGCCGTCGACGGGCGCGACACCGTGGCGTTCGTACCCGTCTGCGTTGCGAATCGGATCGAGAACCCGTCGTTCGACCGCAGCGGTGAGGTCGTTCATCCCCGGCAGGTCCGCGAACGAGACCTGTTCCTCGGTCGCCGACCGGCCGAGATCCTCGCCGAAGCGGCCCTCGTAGCGGTCGAGCCAGCCCGGAATGCTGGTATCGATCTCGTCGACGGCCCGAAGCAGGTGCGACTGCTCGACCGGCGACTCGTCGGCGATCGCGTGGCGGATAGCCACGTCGGCGAGGACCGTCACGTCGCTCGAGGCGTAGCCGGCGGTCGCGTCCGCGATCGCCTCGAGGGTCACGTCGTCGGCGACCGGCGCGTCCGCCAGCTCGAGGCGGAGGATTTCCAGGCGGGCTTGTCGGTCCGGCGGGGGCACCTCGACCCGTTCGTCGAACCGGCCCGAGCGCAGGATCGCGTCGTCGACATCGTCGAGGTAGTTCGTCGCCGCGAACACGACGATCTCCGAGTCGTCCTGAGTCTCGAGTTCGGTCAGTAGCTGGTTGACCATCTGCTGTTCGCTCGTCGACATCCGTCCCGAGCGGTCGCTGGCGATCGCGTCGATCTCGTCGATGAACACCAGACAGGGCTCGGTCTCGCGAGCGGCGTCGAACACCGTTGCGACGTTGTCGGCGGCCTCGCCGATGTACTTGCTCGTCACGTCGGAGGGCGTGACCTCGATGTAGTTGTAGTCGGTCTCGGCCGCGACCGCGCTCGCGACGAAGGTCTTTCCACAGCCGGGCGGGCCGTGGAACAGGACGCCGTTGACGGCACCGATCCCGTAGTGGTCGTACACGTCTCGCCGCGTCAGCGGGTCGATCACCCGATCGTGTAACGTGTCCGTGAGCGCGTCCATCCCGCCCACGTCCGAGAAGTCGTGGCCCGGCGGATCCGTATCGAGTTCGTTCGCGTCGAGTGCGGTGTCGTCGCTCGCTCCCTCACTGCCGCCCGACCCGTTCCCCAGCCCATCGTCGGAGGGGGAGCCGCGAACGGCCGCGGCGTCGCTCCGACGCGCGACGAACAGCCACGCCAGGGTCGCCGTCGGTGGTGCGAAGACGAGCGCCGGCTCGCGCGTCAGGGCAAAGCCCGCGAGACCGGCGACGTACGCCAACCCGAGAAGCAACCGGTCGATCTGCGCGGACGCAACCCAGGCCACCGTCCGGAGAACGACCGCGAGCGTCCCGAACGTAAGCACGGCAGCCAAAAGCGCGTTCGGCCCCGGAACGAGCCCACCCCACGTGTTACTCTGTGCGAGACTCAGCAGTACAAACATTACGCGGTAATTGATGCGAAGTTAACATAACGATTCTGGTCTCGAGCGCGGACGGCATAGTCCGCCGGGGGTACGATGGCGCGAGCGGTCGAGTCCGACCAAAATCCGACGACGGCGATCCGGGGCTCGAGCACTGGTCACGGCCCCGACTCGGAAATCGGGGACGGCGGACGCTCCCGACCGATCGAGTCGATAGCCGAATCCCATATATTTTCATGGGTGTGTCCGAAACCCGGAACCGTCCGGGTAAAAAACTCACATCCAGGCTGGACCGAGCTCCTCAAAGGCGTCCAGTCCAACCCGGACTTCTTCGGTTTGCGATACCGTCTCAAAGAGTTACTGGCTAGCGACAGGAGTGGGGCCGGATCGACGACACGAATCCAACCGCCCCCGCCTCACACGCTCGAGTCCCACCGAAATCCCACAGCGTCGGCCGGCGGCTCGAGCGGACTCGCCGGGAGTCCGTCCCCGACGGTGGGGTCGTTGTACGCACGCGGGGCGACATCGTTTGGCCCGCCAGGATAGCAAAGCGAGGCGAGCGTCTGGATCTGCCCGCGCCCGACGCCGAGTTCGAACTGGCCGCCACCGTACATCCTGATCCCGCGCTCCTCGCAGTGGGCGATCGTCTCGGCGAGCGACTCGAGCGAGCCGAACCGCGACGGTTTGATGTTCAGCCACTCGGGTTCCCACGGCAGTGCCTCGACGTCGTCGAGGCCGTGGATCGGCGCATCCCACGAGACCCGTGCGCGAACGTCGGGATCCTCGAACGGCGGCCGCGTCTCGTCGGTCAACGCCGGGTCCTCGACGACGGCGTCCGGGAACGACTCGAGGACGAGGTCGTACAGCTCCGGGTCGGCGGGAACGTCGACATCGGTCCCCTCGTACTGCCCTTTCAGGTCGAGGATGCGGACCGCGTCCGTCCCGACCGTGTCGTCGATGGCGGCGACGAGGTCCGCGTCCCACTCGGGGGTCGGATCGAGTTTGAACGCGAGCGCCGGCACTTGCTCGCGAATCGCCTCGAGACGGCCGGTCGTGGGGGGATCGCCCAGCCGGGTGCTGGCAACGAAGCGGGCCGGCTCGAGCGATCGGTCGAGCGCCGTCGCGATATCGGTCTCGGCCTGTCGGAGCGCGAGGTCCAGCGCGGCGCTCTCGACGCCCCAGCGCCGGTAGTTCCGGAAGACCTCGCGGTCGGGCGCGCCGCCCGGAAAGAGGTCGAGATCGGCGAGCCGGTCGGAAAACGAGTCGACGGTGTACTCGCCGGTCAGGTCCGGCAATCCCGTCTCCGCCAGCCGGTCGTGATCCGCTGTCTCGTACGTAACGTCCTCGCCGCGCCCGGTGACCGTCCCGTCGCCCGCAGCCGGCCCCGCGAGGGCGATTTCGGTCGTCACGCGGGTGAACTCGCTCGAGGTCTCGCGCTCGAGTCGGTCGAGCGAGACGGACTCGATCGTCACTGGAAGATCGGCGATGAGATCGTACTCCATACCCTGTCTTTGCTCCCGGGACGGAAAGAGGTACGTCGTCGGTCCAGCGCTCAGACCGTCTCGGCGTCGGATCGCGGTGTACGCGTACTCGAGGGGATCGACACGGTCCGACTGTGCGGTGCCGGCTCGAGGTCGTCGGATCGCAGGACGCGGTCGCGCCAAATCGCGTAGCCGGCGAGGTTCCAGGCGAGGCCGGGTGAGCGGTCGACGAGGTCGCCATCGACGGCCGGCGCGAACTCGGGGACCGGGTAGCGGTCGAAAACGGCCTCGAGCGGGCCCGAAGAGAGGAACCGCTCGGCCGGGAAGTTGCCGTTGCCCTTCGGCTTGCTTCGGTCGTACTCGGGGTACCACTCGCCGAGGAGGTTTTTGGGAACGTGTTTGGGCTCGCCGTCGCGGACGTACCGCTCGGGCGAATCGAGGCCGAGGGCGAGTTCGGCGACCGCCTTGCCGGCGAAGGGCGTGTACATCTCGCGGCCGCGGGCGAGTCCCGCCTGCCGCCAGACGGTGACGGCGTCCTCGCAGAAGAAGTCGACCCACTGGCCGACGTGGACGTGCTGGGCGTAGCGGTCGCCCACCGCGTCGGGAACGCGGGCCATCGCGTACTCGTAGCGCGCTCGCTGTCGCCGCTCGAACGCCCGTCGTCCGATCGCATCGACGGCCGACGGCACGTCGGTGTAGAGGGCGAACAGCAGCGCCTGGCCGTCGGGATCCGACGGATGGCACTCGAGTTTGGCGAGCGCGTCGCGGTGGCGCCGGAGCTTCTCGGCGACGGGCGGCACGTACCGGAGGTGGCGCGTGCGCCACACCGTACGGGCGAGCTCGAGCTGGCCGCCGAGCCCGAAGACGGCGTCGGCGACCTGACCGCTGACGACCGTATCGGCGTCGAACTCGCGGTAGATCCCGTCGAACGTCGGCGTCTGGAGCTGGTGGGGCGGCATCCCCAGCGCGTCGACGGTCGCCTCGAGGCGCTCGAGATAGTCGGACTCGGCCATCTCGACGACCTCGCGGTCGGTCTCGACGAGGTCGTTCGCGCGGTCGGCGTACTCGCGTTCGAACGCCAGTTCGGGCGTGTCGAACGAACCGGTGACGCTCTCGGTCGGGTTCGTCAGGTAGGGCTCGAGCACCGTCGAGTCGACGCCGCCGGAAAGCATGAGCGACGCCTCGTCCGCGATGGGGGCACAGACGGCCGACAGCACCTCGTCGAGCCGCTCGTGTGCGCTCGCGGCCGAGCGTCCCGATTCGGGCTCGAGCGTCTCCGTCAGGTCGGTCCGCGGGGTCGTCTCGCCGGGCGACCAGGTGAGCGTCTCGCCGTGGCCGAGCCGGTGGATCCGGTCGACGTAGGAGTCGATCGGCGTCGTCCGGTAGAGCAGGTGATCGGCTTTCGCGCGGGCCGAGACCGTCCGGTCGGCCGGCTCGAGGCGGGCGAGCGCGTTCCGAAAGAGGTCGGTCAGGACGGGCTCGCCGCTCGAGTCCAGGCAGTAGAACACCTCGTAGGCCGACGTAATCCCGCGGTGGGCGCGGACCGTCGGCTCGTCCGACCGCTCCGAGAGGCAGACGATGGTTCCCTCGCCGGGCAGCGAGCCGTGGAGGTCTCGGGCCGTCTCGAAGTCCGCGCCGTCCTCGATCGCAGTTCGAAGGTCGCGCGTGTGCGTTCCCCAGACGATCCAGCGCCGACCGTCTCGCGAGACGACGGCGGCGTTCGGATTCGCGAGCAGTACCGTGGCCATTACCGCCCCGGACCGGTCGCGGCGACATTGTTATGCGACGGATACTTCACTCGTGACAACAGTCAGGCTGCGGTGAACGGAGCGCTCACTCCTCGCCGCGGCGCTGGCGCAGGTTCTGGCGGGTAAACTGCGGCCGCGCGCCGATCGATTTGGGGGTGCGAAACGACCGGTACAACTGAATCACGACGACCACCGAGAAGACCGCCGCGACGATCGACGCGCGGGGCGCCTCGAGCGCGTACAACACGCCGGTCGAGAACAGCGACATCGTCAGCAGCATGCCGTAGACCAGCCGCTTCGCGAGCGTATCGAAGACTCGCTCTTCGTCCTCGAGGCCGATACGGACGTAGAGGTCGTCCCGGTCGAGCCGGTCGAGCGTGCGTTCGGCCTTGGGCGCGAGTCGGGTCAGCGATTCGCCCGACCGGCGAAGCTGCCGGCCGGTCTCGTCGACGTACTGCCGGATCGATTCCTCGCGATAGCCCT
Source organism: Natrinema marinum (assembly GCF_024296685.1). Taxonomy (NCBI): domain Archaea; kingdom Methanobacteriati; phylum Methanobacteriota; class Halobacteria; order Halobacteriales; family Natrialbaceae; genus Natrinema; species Natrinema marinum. The sequence goes on from NZ_CP100763.1 coordinate 2,574,809, forward strand.
CCTCGGTGAGGTAGTCGGTCGCCGTCGAGATGAAGTCGAAGTCCTCGTCCAAGGTGACACAGACTCCCTCGACGACGGTCGCGACTCGCAACACGAGTGCGAGGTTCTTGGGCAGCCGGAAGGGGAAGGCGTAGATCGAGTCCTCGATCTGGCCGACGATCTGGTTGACCCGGTACTGCTCGACGTCCTCGCCGCGGGCGTCTTGGATGGCGATCTCCATCACCTCGGCCATCACGCCGCGGTCGGCGTCGGGACTCAGGGTGCCGATCTCGACTAAGGCGTCCAAGATGCCGTCGATATCCTGGTTCGCGACGGCGACGTAGAAGTCGACGATCTTCTCCTGGACGAACGGGTCGACCCGCCCCGACATGCCGAAGTCGTAGAAGACGATTCGGCCGTCGTCGGTCACCGCGAGATTTCCGGGATGGGGATCGGCGTGGAAGACCCCGTCGTCGATGATCATCTGTAGATACGACCGCTCTAAATTCTCCGCAACCGTCGTCCGGTCGATCCCCTTGCGCTCGAGTGCCTCGAGGTCGTTGATCTTCGTCCCCGCGACGTACTCCATCGTCAGCACGCGCGGCCCGGAGTGGCTCTCGATCACGTCGGGGATGACGAAGCGGTCGTCGCCGGCGAAGTTCTCCCGGATCTCGACTAACATCTCCGCCTCGCGCTCGTAGTCCATCTCCTCGCGGATCGTCTTCGAGAACTCCTCGGCGAGGTTCTCGAGTGAGAACGCGCGGGCGTCGTCGACGAAGTACAGCAGGATCGGCAGCGACCACTTGACGACCCGCAGATCGGCTCGGACGAGGGCCTCGATGTTCGGGCGGCGGACCTTCACCGCGACCTCGCGGCCGCCCTCGAGCCGAGCGCGATAGACCTGCCCGAGGCTCGCGCCGCTGATCGGGTCGCTATCGAACGACGCGAAGCGCTCGTCGACGGGGCCGAGTTCGTCCTCGAGAACGGCACGCGCCTCGGGCCACGGTGCCGGCGGTACGTTGTCTTGCAGCGCCGAGAGCACGTCGATGTACGCCGGCGGGAGCACGTCCGGCCGGGTCGACAACAACTGGCCGAGCTTGATGAACGTCGGCCCGAGCGTCAGCAGCGACTCGAGCAACACCTCGGCGCGGTGGCGATGGGTCTCGGCGTCGACCTGCCGGCGGCGACCGAACAGCAGGAAGCGCCGCCGGTCGCGGGCGTAGGCGAGCAACAGCGGCAGGAACTGCCACGCGACGAGAACGAACCGCTTGTAGGCGCGGAGTGAGGCCAGCCTCGGTCACCCCGTGTTACTCGTCCTCGTCGACGATGTCGATCGTCGTCTCGCCGCTGGCTCCGCGTTTCGGGAGGGTGAGCTCTAAGACGCCCCGGTCGATCGTCGCCTCGGCGTTGGCGTCGGAGGCGTCGTCGGGCAGCGGCAGGTCGACGTCGAGAAAGAGCGAGCGGTTCTCCTCGAGGTATCGATAGTCGCCGGCGGGGGATTTCTCCCGGCGAGCGTCGATGAAGATCCGGCCGTCCTCGATCGCGATATCGAGCGACTCGGCGGCGACCCCCGGCACGTCGAGGACGAGCAGGTAGGCGTCCTCGCTCTCGAGTAGATCGAAGAAGACATCCTCCGAGAGGTCCCGCAACGCGTCGCGGAGCGCTGACATGGATACAGGTTCGAACGCCGATACGAAAAACCCCGCGGTCGCGGCGATTCGTCGTGCGGTCATCCCGGCCCTCGAGGCGGCAGATCACACTGAGCGTTCCTACAATTACGTTCTGTGTATATTTATGGGTGAGCGACAGCACCACACCATATGGATCGTGGGGTTCGTCGCCGGCTCGATGTTCTCATCGCGCTCGTGTCTGGCCTGCTTGGGATCGTCCTCACAGTCATCTACTTCAGCGAACGAATAGGGGCGTTCGTCCTCGTCCTCTCGTTTTTCGTCGCGATGGGGATCGGCGTCTCGGCGCTGTGGTACGTAGAGGGGTGAGCTGCTCGGGTTCTCGAGTGAATAGCAGAGTCGGATCGAACGCGATCGTGTGAAACGAAGCGTCCTGCGATCACGGCAACAGGGCTTGGCCACGCCCTCCCCAGCCGACTCGCTCACTCCGTTCGCTCGTCCCTCGCGTGCCGTTGGGCGGACGGTTCGCCGTCGGCGAACCGTCGCACAGCACGCGCCACCGTCTCCAGCAGATCGGATCGGCCCGAACCCCGACTGCTCGAGCCGGGTCCCCCACGCTTTTGGCGTCTCACGACTCGAGTCAGGGTATGGAAGGAGCCGACCGCGAGCGCACGGAGTCCGGGTTCAAGGTGCGGACGCCGGTCGACGAGGCGCGCCGGATCTTGCGGGACGCAGTCGAAGGGAGCGGGGACGGCGACTCGGCCGTGCCCTGCGGGACGGAGACGGTCGATGTCGACCGAGCGGACGGCCGCGTGTTGGCCGCGCCCGTCGACTCGGCCCGCGACGTGCCCCACTACCGGCGGGCGGCGATGGACGGCTACGCCGTCCGGGCCGCGGACACGTTCGGAGCCAGCGGCCGGTCGCCCGAGGTGCTTCGGATCGCCGAAGGAACCGGCGCGGACGCCAGCGTCGGCCCAGAAACGGCTGCGCGGGTCCACACCGGCAGCGCGCTCCCCGAGGGGGCCGACGCCGTCGTCATGATTGAGCGGGTCACCGAACTCGAGGCGGCCGGCGAACTCGAGGTCGAAGACGCGGTCGCGGAGGGGGAAAACGTCGCGCCCGTGGGCGAGGACATCGAGGAGGGCCAGCACCTCTACGACGGGGGCCACCGACTCCGGCCGTCCGATCTCGGCCTGCTTCGCTCGGCGGGCTACGGCCGCGTCGCGGTCGCCAGACAGCCCACCGTCGGCGTCGTGCCGACGGGGGAGGAACTCGTCGCGGGCGATCCCGGCCCCGGCGAGGTGATCGAGACGAACGGGCTCACGGTCTCGCGGCTGGCAAAGCGCTGGGGCGCTCGCGCCACCTACCGCAACGTGGTCACGGACGACCGCGAATCGCTGCGCGTGGCTATCCAGCGTGACCTGACGAAGGACGTGATCGTCACGACCGGCGGCTCGAGCGTCGGCGAGCGCGACCTGCTGCCGGAGGTGATCGACGATCTGGGCGACGTGTTGGTCCACGGCGTCGGCCTCAAACCCGGCCACCCCGTCTGCCTCGGGGTCGTCGAGGACACCCCTGTCCTCGCGCTGCCTGGCTACCCGGTCGCCTGCATCGTCAACGCCGTCCAGTTCCTCCGGCCGACCCTGCGCTGGCTCGAGGGAACGACGCCCGACCCCCACTCGACCACGCGAGCCACGCTCGAGCGCAAGATCCCGAGCGAGCCCGGGACGCGGACGTTCGCGCGGGTCCGACTCGAGGAACGCGACGCGGAGGAATCGGATCGCGACGACCCGCGATACACGGCGATCCCGACGCGGGCGAGCGGCTCTGGCGTCCTCTCGAGCGTCGCCTTAGCGGACGGCTGGGTCGTCGTCGACGACGACCGCGAGGGGATTCCGGCTGGCGAGATCGTTAGCGTGGAGAATTGGGAGCCGACCGTCTGAGTTCTAGCAGCCCTCTCACCGTTCGGCCGGAACGAGTCGGCGCTCGAGCCTTCTGAATCGGCAGCGCACTCGAGCAGGCTACTGGTTTCGAAGCGCTTGCCGGACCGCGTCCGCCAGCGCGTTCACGCGGGCGACGTGCTCGTAAGAGCCGTCTCGGACGCCGTTGGTCACGTAGGAGAAGGCGACGTTCTCTTCTGGATCGGCCCAGCCGACGCTGCTGCCCAGCCCGGCGTGCCCGAAGACGTGTTTCGGCGAGAGCGAGCCGTAGGGCGCGACCGTGGTGCCGCCCTTCCAGAAGCCGAGCGCGAACCGCCCCTCGCGGCCGATCGTCCCGTCGGCGTCGGTCTCGGCCTGCACCTCCGCCATCCGTTCGACGGTCTCGGGCTCGAGGATACGCGTCCCCTCGAGTTCGCCACCGTTCGCCAGACAGGCGTAAAAGCGGGCCATGTCGCCGGCCGTGCCGATGCCGTTGGCGGCGGGAATCACAGCGCGGTGGACCTCCTCGGCGTTGAACGGCGCCGCGACCTCGGCGTTTTTCCCGAGCCCTTCGCCGGGGTCGCGACAGCGATCGAACGGCTCGAAGCCGACCAGCGTCGCCACGTCGTCGTCTTCGTCCTCCCGGAGACCGATTCCCGTGTCGTCCATCCCGAGCGGGTCGAAGATTCGTTCTTCCGCGGCCGCCTCGATCGGCGTTCCCGACACCCGCCGGACGAGTTCCCCGACGAGCCAGCCGAACGTCAGCGCGTGATAGGCGGGCGTCTCCCCCGGCGTGAAGTTCGGCTCCATCTCCTCTAGCTTCTCGACGACGGCGTCCCAGTCCCCCCAGAGGTCGGGCCGGTCGTCGATCTCGCCGCGGTTCAGTCCCGACGTGTGACTGAGCACCTGTCGAACCGTGATCTCGGCCTTCTCGGTTCCCTCGTCGGCGAACTCGGGCCAGTGGTCGACCACCCGGTCGTCGTAGTCGAGCTTCCCCTCTTCGACGAGCGAGTGCAGGGTGACGCCGGCGTACGGTTTCGTGCTCGAGAAGAGGACGTGACGCGTCTCGCGAGTTTCGTCGGGACCGTCCGGCGCTTCGACGCCGCCGGCGAGGTCGAGTACGGGCTCGCCGTCGACGTAGACCGCTAGCTGCGCCCCGTGGTGGAGCCCCGCCTCGAGGTGTCGGTCGAAGAGGTCCGCGATGCGCTCCCGGTCGGTCTCGGAGATCCGTGACATGGATCGGTACTCTTCGGGCTGGTTCTTAGTCGTTGTCGTACGAGAACATATGACAGGAAGGTGGACGGCCGCGGCGCCGTCCGGGCGACCGACGTTTTTACCCGCGGCGTGCGAAGGGGCGCTATGAACCGCAAGGAGTTTCGCGACCTCGCGTCCCCCGCGGCGGCCCGCGAGGCGATCGACTCGCTTTCCCTCGAGGGCGGCATCGAGCGCGTCTCGCTCGAAGAGGCGCGCGGCCGGGTGCTCGTGGCGCGGCTGGACGCCGAACTCGACGTGCCGGGATTCGACCGCGCGAGTCTGGACGGCTACGCGCTACGGGCGCGGGATACGTTCGGCGCGGACGAGGCCGATCCCGCCCGACTCGACCTGGTCGGTGAGGTCCACGCCGGCGAGGAGCCGGACGTGTCGCTCGAGGAGGGCCAGGCCGTCGAGATCTCGACCGGCGCGGTGATGCCCGACGGCGCAGACGCGATGGTTCCGGTCGAGCGCACTGACACTGCGTCGGACGGCGAGACGGTCTTGATCCGCACCTCCGTTGCGCCGGGCGACAACGTCATGTTCGCCGGCGCGGACGTCGCCGCGGGCGAGCGCGCACTCGGCCCCGGAACACAGATCACGCCCCGCGACATCGGCCTGCTGTCCGCACTGGGGATCGACGAGGTGCCGGTCCGGGCGAAACCGCGCGTCGGCATCGTCTCGACGGGCGACGAACTCGTACGACCGGGCGACGAACTCGAGAGCGCACGCGGCGAAATCTACGACGTCAACAGCTACACCATCGCCGCGGGGGTCGAAGACGCCGGCGGCGAGGCCGTACTGTACCCCCACGCCGGCGACGAAGCCGAGGAGATGGAAGAGATTCTCCGGACCGCGGCCGACGAGTGCGATCTCGTGCTCTCGTCGGGGTCGACCAGCGCGAGCGCGGTCGACGTGATCTACCGCGTCATCGAAGAGCAAGGCGAATTGCTGCTCCACGGCGTGAGCGTCAAACCGGGGAAGCCGATGCTGATCGGTCGGCTCGACAGCTCCGCGTACGTCGGGCTTCCGGGCTACCCCGTCTCCGCGATGATGGTCTTTCGAACCTTCGTCGCACCGGCGATCCGCGAGGCCGCCGGAAAACCCGAGCCCGCGTCCGCAACCGTTTCGGGGCGGCTAGCCCGCCAGGAGCGCTACGAGGAGGGCCGCCACCGGCTCATGCCCGTCGGCCTCGTAGAGAACGGAGAGGGCGAGACGCTCGTCTACCCCGTCGACAAGGGCAGCGGCGCGACGACCAGTCTCGCCGACGCCGACGGCGTCGTGGAGGTCGGCCCCGAGACCGACTACCTCGAGGAAGGCGAGCCCGTCACGGTCACGCTGTTCTCGCCGGACGTTCGACCACCCACGCTGTTCGGCGTCGGCGAGGACGATCCGACCTTCTCGCGGGTCCTCGACGGCCTCGAGCGCCCGCGCTATCTCTCGGTTGGCAGCCGACCCGGCCTGCGGCGGCTCCGCGAGGGGGTCCCCGACGTGGCCGTGGCCGCGGGACCGCTCGAGTACGATCTCGAGGCGACCGAACTCTGCCGCTGGGAGCGCGAGTGGGGACTGGTCGTCCGCGCGGGCAACCCCGACGAGCTCGAGGGACTCGCCGACCTGATCGACCGCGACTTGCGCTTCGTCAACCGAACGACCGACTCGGGGCTGCGCTCGAGTCTCGGCGCGGCGATCGCCGACCTCGCCGAGGAGCGAGGAACGGAGCGCCACGACCTCGTGGACGCGATCGACGGCTTCGACCTCGGGCTGCGCGCCCACGAGAGCCCCGCGCGGAAGGTCATCGCGGGTGACGCGGATGCGGGGCTCGGCCTGCGCGAGACCGCCGAGCGGCTCGATCTGGGGTTCATCTCCCTCGGCGAACAGCCGGTTCGGGTGCTGGCGAATCCCGATCGGATCGAGAAAGAAGGGGTGAAGGAACTCGAGCGGGCAATCTCCGACGTATCGTCTGCACAGCGATAGCGGCGAGCGACGGCCGTCAGCAGTATCGCTGACGCTACGTTCGATTGACGGTTGGTATACCCGCTTTGTTCGAACCGGTCCTAGTTCTATTCGTTATACCGCCCTGGAGCAGTTCGTGCCCCAAGTTCGACTGTATACCGACGGGCGGGGAGCACAGATCGGACACCGCCAAGATCACGAGGCCTTGGGACCGCTAACGAGCTCACCGCTATCGTTCCACTCGCAGGGTGCTTTCTCCGACACGGCCCCTCGGAGCGTTACCTCACGGGGCGTAATCCTGATGTCGGGTTGATGACTCCAATCGGTCACGCTCCATTCGATCGTTTCGTCTACGCGCTCGTCCCCGTCGTGGACGACGACCTCGGCGCGATAGCTCCCATACCGGTACTCGGCGTCGTCGCCATCGAGCCACGTCGTTCGGTTCGCGTCGAGGGCCACCGTCTCTTCGACGAGTAGCTCGTTCTCGTGCTCAAGACGAATATCGACCGTCAAGTCGGTCTCACTCGTGTTTTTCACACTCACGGTGTCGGCCTCCGGGAGGCGTTCTTCGGCGCGGAGCCACGTCGCGCCTTCGTCAGTCTCGACGGACATGTCGTAATAGGTGCGTTCAGACTCGTGACGCATGAGATACGACTCGTCGATCTCGATCACGGAGGGAAGGATCAGTTCGCCGTCAGTCTCGTACGTATCCCCCTCGATGGCAGCCATCGCCTCGTCCGTAGCGGGGTCTGGCAAGCGATCGAGGGAAACGATGTGGAGCCACATCGTTCGTACTCGACGGCAAGACTTCCGTCATCGCGACCCTGTAAACACCCTGCAAGTCCGGCCGCGCTACACCCGACTCCGGCGAGAAGCGCTCGTCGGTTCATACCAGCCATCCGAGAGGACGTAGTAAATGCTTTCTGTCAGAAGCGGACGGGATTTTCGACCGGCAGATCGCCGATCACTACTCCTCGGAGGCGTCGCTCTCGGTCGCCTCTCGCCACGACGAGGCGTCGAAGAACGTCTGCAGCGCCATCAGAACCCCGATATACGTGCCGCCGGCGACGACGAGCAACGGGACGACGATCGAGAGCACCAGCCCGCCGAGCGGATTCGCGCCGAACAGTTGGAGCGGAACGACCATACGGTCTGCAGAAACTGCTGGTGCAAATGCATTTCTGTGAGCCGGCGGGCGAACCCCTCCATAGTGGCGGACCGCCGTTTCGGTCGCCGACCGGCGCCACAGAGCGGTCCTTTTTGCTCTCCCCGCCCCTACGAGCGCCCATGCGAATCGTCACGACGCTCCCCTCGGCGACCGAGACCGTCGCCGCGCTGGGACTCGAGCCGGTCGGCGTCTCCCACGAATGCGACTACCCGCCGGGCGCGGCCTCGGCTCCCGCCGTCACCCGATCGCGGATCGAGGCCGACTCGTCGGCCTCGAGCGCCGAGATCGACCGCCAGGTGCTCGAGAGTAGCGACACCGAAGCCGGCGTCTACGAGATCGACGTCGAGACGCTCGACGAACTCGAGCCGGACGCGATCGTCACGCAGGGGATGTGTGATGTCTGCGCGGTCGACGAAGCGGTCGTCGAAGCCGTCGTCGACCGGATTTCGGCCGCCCCCGAGATCGTCCCGACCGATCCCCACACCGTCGGCGACGTGCTCGACGACCTCGAGCGGATCGGCCGCGTGGTCGGCCGGGAGGATCGGGCTCGGGAGGTCCGTGCCGATCTCGAGTCGCGGATCGACGCCATCCGGAGTCAGACGGCGGACCTCGCGGCCGCGGACCGCCCGCGCGTGGCGATCTTCGACTGGACCGACCCCGTCATGATCGCGGGCCACTGGACGGCCGACCTGGTCGAGTGGGCCGGCGGCACGTACGGGCTGGCCGACCCCGGCGAGCGCTCGCGGCCGCGCGAGTGGGAGGAAATTCTGGCGTACGACCCCGAGATCGTCGTCGTCGCCCCCTGCGGCTTCGGGCTCGAGCAGATCGCGCGAAACAGGGCCGATCTCACCGGGCGCGACGGCTGGGCAGACCTGACGGCAGTCCGGGAGGGCCGCGTCTGGGCGCTGGACGGCGACCACTACCTCAACCGGCCCGGCCCGCGGCTGGTGGACACGCTCGAGGCGCTCGCACCGATCGTCCGGCCGGAGCTGTTCGACCGAGAGGAGACGCTCGCCGACGCCGCAGCGTCGTTCGAGGAGATCGCGGTGCCGTTCGACGAACTCGCGGCGCTCGAGGGGCCGGATTCCGAATCGCAGCCAGAAATCGATTCGCGGCCGTGATCGTCCTTCCAGCCCGACTCCGCGAGGCGATCACAGAGCGCGCCCGCGAGGGGAAACCCCGCGAAATCTGCGGGATCCTCGGCGGCGAGTACGCCCCCGACGGCCGGAGCCGCGTGCGGTCGCAGTACCCCGCGGAAAACGTCGCCGACGCGCCGCGGACGCGCTACGAGATCGACCCCGAACAGCAGCTTCGGATCTTCGAGCGCCTCGAGGACCGCGGTGAGGTGGTCGTCGGCTTCTACCACTCCCATCCCCGCGGGCCAGCAGGGCCGAGCGAGACCGACGCCGCGCTGGCAACGTGGCCCGATCGGTCGTACGTGATCGTCTCGCTCGAGCCATGCGAGATCGGATCGTGGCGGTGGCGGACGGCGACCGAGAACGAGGGCGAGGGGGACGGTGCTTCAGAAGACCGATTCGAGCGCGAACGCGTCGTCGACTGAGCCGGAGTCAGTCGTCCGATCCGTCCTCGAGTTCGTCGGCTTTCTGCCGCGCCGACTTCGCTTCCTCGCGGAACTCCTCGATCCGCTGGCGCAGCTTCTTCCCGGCGGTGTATTTGAACTCGTCGGGCATCATCCCGTACTCGATATCGAGGGTGATCATCGTATCACAGCTCTCGACGATCTCGGGTGCCCAACTGCCCTGGGCCAGCTTCGACTCGTCGGTGACGACCGCCTCGCCGTCTTCGACGTCGATGAACGCGCTCACGATGTTCCAGATGTTCGGGTTGCTCGAGCTGACCTCGTCGAACAGTCCCTCGAGCCGGGAGTCCTTGATCTCCGCCTCGCGTAGTTCCTCGAGGAGGTCCTCGAGGGCGTCGGCGATTTCCTCGTCTCTCGCGGCCTGCTCGCGGAGTTCGGCTGGATCCTCGAGGTCGTCGTCCCGTCGGCGTGTCATCGCTTCCCCTCCCGTTCGTCGGCGGTGGCGTTCATGTACGGTCGTATCGGCTTCGAGACCGTAAACGTACGCTTCCTTCTGCGACTTCGGGTAGCGTCACGACGCCGCTTCCAGCACGTCGGTCACCCAGATCCGGTTCGGATCGCCCGTCTCGTCCATCCAGTCGGCCAGTCGGGAGCGCATCTCGCGTCGCGCGTCGGCGTACTCAGGGTGGTCGATCAGGTTCTGCAGTTCCGCCGGATCGGCCTCGAGGTCGTACAGCTCGTCGATGTCCGGCCCGTTGTAGACGTACTTGTACCGGTCGGTGCGGACCATGCGCTGGCTGTAGAGGCCGAACTCGTCGCCGTGGTACTGGGAGAACGTCGAGTCGCGCCACTCGAGGTTCGCGGGCGGATCGCCGCCGTTCTCGAGGATGGGGACGAGACTCCGCGAGTCGAAGCTCTGGGGGACGGGCACGTCGGCGATCTCGAGGAACGTCGCCGCCAGATCGTGTAAGTGGACCGGGGTGTTGCTGGTCGCACCCGAGTCGGCCACGCCGGGCCAGCGGACCTGCAGCGGGATGCGGTAGGTGTCGTCGTACATCAGCGGCCCCTTGTTGAACTGGCGGTGGCTCCCGGCGAAATCGCCGTGGTCGGAAGCGTGGACGACGACCGTCTCCTCGGCCAGCCCGCGTTTCTCGAGCGTATCGAGGATTCGCTCGAGTTGGTGGTCGATCATCGTGACGAAGCCCCAGTACTTCGCGATGGCCTCGGCCCACAGCTCCCAGTCGAAGTCCTCGACGCCGCGGTAGGAGAGGTAGTTCTCGTGGACTCGCGGTTTGCCGTCGTAGGTCTCGGCGTAGCTCTCGGGCGGTTCGATCTCGTCCGGGTCGTACATCGACGCGTACGGCTCCGGGACCACCCAGGGGTGGTGAGGGCCGTAGAAATCCGCCCGGTGGAAGAAGGGGCCGTCCCGGTCGCCGTCGGTGTGGGCCTCGATCGCGTCGATCGTCCGCTCGGCGAGGAAGTGCGCTCGGGTCTCCTCGACGTCGACCGGCGTCTTCCCGGCGACGAACGTCCCCTCGCTGTCGTCTCTGGGGTCATCGCCGGTGTAGATCACCTCCTCGAGATCGACCTCGCCGATCGGCACGTCGCGCTCTTCCCGGTGTTCGCGGAACGCCTCGTCGATATCGTCGTGGTGCGTGTCGCTTCCCCCGAGGTACGAGAAGCCGAAATCGGCGGGCGTCTGATCGCGGCCGGCGTGCCACTTCCCGGTATAGGTCAGGTCGTAGCCGGCGGCGTCGAGTTCCGCCGAGAACGTCGACAGACCCGCGGGCAGGTTCGCCCGGATCGCGTCCGGCTCGTGGCAGTTGTTCAGCATTCCGTGGCCGTGGGGGAATCGTCCCGTCAGCAGCGACGCGCGGGCACTCGAGCAGATGCTGATCGGTGTGACCGCGCGCTCGAAACGCAGCCCCTCGCTCGAGAGCCGGTCGAACGTCGGCGTCTCGACCGGCGGCCCGTCGGGGGCGCTGGCGTCGTATCGCTCCTGATCGGTGAGAACGAGCAGGACGTTCGGACGGCCGTCGGCGTCGGCATCAGCGTCTGCCATCGGGCGTCGTACATCGAGACCGTAGTTAATGGTGTGACCTGCGTGCGGACGGCTCGTGCTATCGGCGGGTCATAAGCGACCGGGGTGTGAACCCGACCATTCAGTATCCCTCCGTTCGAGGCGTGACGCGTGCCAAGCGCGTACTGTGGTGAATGTGAGTGGGAGTACCGAGTCGACGGCGACGAGCCGGGAGCGCTCAGCCGGGCGATGATCGACCACTTCGTCGAGACCGGACACTCGCCGGTCGAACGCGACGACGTAGACGAACGCCTCGAGAAATGCGGCCACGGAGCAGTGGCAACCTCGAGCGGCGGGGCCGAATCGAAGCCGAGCCCGCGTCGCGAGTGATAGATCGCCGGCGGACGAACGCCTAAACCGAATCGGGAAAATCGGTCGCGGGTCGGAAAGCGGTCGGACCGTGAACCGAGAGCCGCAGTTCACTCGAAATCCGCGAGCGTCGGTCGCTCGAGATCGCCCGGGAACTCGTCGACGGGCACCTGCGTCTGGTCGCCCGATTCCATGTCCTTGATCGTCACTTCGTCGTTCGCCAGATCCTGTTCGCCGGCGATGACGACCGTCTCGGCGTTGATCGAGTCGGCGTAATCGAGCTGTGCGCCGAAGGAGCGGCCGGCGACATCGGTCTCCACGACGTGGCCGCGCTCGCGCAGGTCGCGGGAGATCCGTGCCGCCTCCGTCCGCGTATCCCCGATCTGCAGGACGTAGTAGTCCGTCGTGACTTCTTCTTCGGGCCAGACGCCCGCGCGCTGCAACAGCAGCGGCAGCGTCGCGTGGCCCGGCGCGACGCCGACCGCGGGCGTGGGCTGGCCGCCGAAGCCCTCGATGAGATCGTCGTAGCGGCCGCCGCCGAAGATCGACCGGGAGACCTCGCCGGCCGAATCGAAGCACTCGAAGACGACGCCCGTGTAGTAGTCCAGCCCGCGGGCCGTCTCGAGCGAGATCGTACAGTACTCGCGAGCGCCGAAGTCCGCGGCCGCGGCCAGCACGTTCTGGAGGTTCTCGACGGCCGCGTCCACGCGCTCGGTGTCGGCGAACGATTTGACCGCCTCGAGGTCGCCGCCCGCGATGAGGTCGTCGAACTCGGCGGCCTGGTCGGCCGAGAGGCCGGCTTCGATCAGCAGGTCGTGGTACTCCGCTCGCGAGAGCTTGTCGGACTTATCGACCGCGCGGATCGCCGCCTCGGTGTCGATCTCAGCGTCGTAGCTCTCGAGGACGCCCCCGAGGATGTCGCGGTGGGAGATTCGGAATTCGAAGTGGTCGCCGGTCAGTCCGAGGCCGGTCAGCGCGTCGGCGGCCCACGCGAGGATCTCGGCGTCGGCCTCGGGCTCCGAGGAGCCGAAGATGTCGACGTTGGTCTGGTAGAACTCGCGCTGGCGGCCCTGCTGGACCTGCTCGTAGCGCCAGAACGGCCGCGTCGAGAACCACTTGATGGGTTTCGACAGCTCCTGTTGTTTCGCGACGACCATCCGGGCGACCGTCGGCGTCAGTTCCGGAGTAAGCGTCACGTGGCGGCCGCCCTGATCCTCGAACGAGTAGAGTTCGTCGACGATATCGTCGCCGCTCTTGTCGGTCCACATCTCGGCCCGTTCCAGCGCTGGCGTCCCGATCTCGCGGAAGCCATACTGGCGGGCGGTGTCCTCCAAGACGTCGATGGTTGCCCGCCTGGCGGCCATCTCGCCGGGATAGAAGTCTCGAAAGCCCTTGATCCGGTCGTACATGGAAACGGGTTCGGCCACGGCGAACTTCTATCCTTCCGTTCGGTGACGGCGGTCCATCGCGCTCGTGGCTGGCCCGTCTACCGTTTGGTTCAACGCTGATTACCGTTAGTTCGAGCGTCTCGGTCTCGAGATAGTCCCGTAGGTTGATAGCGACTTGCTTCGAGAGTGCGACCGTGCAACGCGTGGCTGACGACGACTGGGTCGCGGAGGTCGGCGAGCAACTGCCGGTCTCGCCGCTGTCGGTGCTCGGGCTCTTTCTCGCCGCGGTCATCGGGACGCGGCTCGCGCTCGAGCACTTGACAACCCGGGCACTGCTCGAGAGCGTCTTTCCGCTGGCGGCCGCGACCGCGGTCGTCTTCGCCGACCGCTGGCTGGTCACCAGAGACATCGCGATGCGGGATCGGCTCACCGTCTTCGGCTACGGGCTCGGCGGCTTCCTCGCGGCGGTCGTCGTGACATCGCTGCATCTCTTCGTGCTGTATCTCGAGGGGACCGGCGCGCTGGCACCGCTGTATCTGCTCTTGGTGGGCGGCACCGTCGGTGTCGGCGCGGGCACGGTCGCCGGCATCTACGAGATCCGACAGCGGGCCGCGGTCCGCGAAGCCGAGCGCCAGAGCGAGCGACTCGAGCAGTTCGCAAGCGTCGTCAGCCACGATCTGCGGAACCCGCTGAGCGTCGCTCAGGGACGGCTCCGGGCGGCGTTTACGACGGGGGAGGCCGAACACCTCCAAGAGGTCGACGCGGCGCTGACGCGAATGGACGAACTCATCGAGGAGACGCTGTCGGTCGCCCGCAGCGGGACGCAGGTCGAGGACCCCTACGAAGTGTCGCTGGTCGAACTCGCGAGCGAGGCGTGGACGGCCGTCGACACGGGCGAGGCGACCTTCGAGACCGTCGGCGATCGGACCCTGCAGGTCGACCCGACGCGAGCGAAACAGCTCTTCGAGAACCTCTACCGGAACGCTATCGAGCACGGCTGCGAGGACGCCACTATCCGCGTCGGCCCCTGTGACGGCGGCTTCTTCGTCGCCGACGATGGCCCCGGGATCCCGACAGACGAGCGTGACGAGGTCTTAGAGCAGGGGTACTCGACCTCGGACGACGGCTCGGGGCTGGGACTGGCGATCGTTCGGGCCATCGCGGACGCCCACGGCTGGCAGGTCGCGGTCACCGAGAGCGAAGCCGGGGGCGCGCGGTTCGAGTTCACCCGCGGCGGCTAGAAACGAGCGCGCTCAGCGGACGTTCGTCACGTACGTCTGGTCGTGATCCGGGAAGTACTCCGCGACGGCTCGCTGCCCCTCTTCGTCCGCGATCGTCGCGCGAAGCTCCGCCTCGTAGTCGGCCCGATCGATCTCCTCGCTCGGTCCGACGATCACCTCGAGGCGGTCCTCGACGAGTCGGTCGACGGCCGACCGGCCGAAGCCCGACAGCGGGGCGATGTAGTCGATATCGTGACGATCCTCTAAGCTCTGGGCCTGCGCCCGCGAGACCGTCGGGACGCGGTCGTCACGGCGGGTGCCGTCGGCGACGGCGTCGAACTCGCGGGCCGCCAGCCGTTCGAGGGCGTGCTGGTGGACGCGCTGGATCCCGTTGCGGGGGAAGCCGTCCTCGCGGATCCGGTCGACGGCCTCACGGGCGACGTCGGGATCGCACTCGAGGCGCTCGAAGGCGAAGCCAGCTCGATCGGCCGTCTCGCGGGCGTGTTTCCAGTCGTCGCTGATCCCGAAGTGGGCCGTCAGCAACGTGACATCGTAAAACTCCTCGAGCAAGAGCGCGGCCAGCGTCGAGTCCTTGCCGCCGCTGTAGAGTAGTCCGAGCTCCATCAGCGCCGCTGGATGTCGAAGCTCTGCGAGTCGGGCTTGAGCTCCTTTAAGAGCTGTTTCATCTTCTCGTCGTCGATCTTGCCCTGAATGCGACCGCTCCGGGCGAGGCTGACCACCTGTCGCTCGACCTGTTCGCCGAACTGGGGTTTACTCATCTTGACCGTGTTGAGCCGCTTGCGAGCGTCGTCGGTCAGGTGTTGACGGAGCACGGCCTGTTTCTGTGCCTCGGCCTGCTGCTGGGCCGCCTCCTGACTCGCCTCGTCCCCCTGGGACTCGGCGCGGTCCTGAAGCTGCTCCATTTTCTTCTGTCGGAGCTCCTCGAGTCGTTCGTCGTCTGGTGAGCCGCTCATAGCTATCTCTACTCGCTAATTCTCTCGCTGGCGGGAAAATGATTACGGACACAGACGCGTAGCGACGCCTCTCCGCGGCGAAACCGACACGAAAACGATCTCGGGATCAGGCGTAGCGCTCGAGTTCCGGGCGGTCGAGGTCTTCGAGGACGGAGCCGGCCGTGTCGTCGAGCAGGCTACGGCCCTCGGCGGTGATGCGGCGGCCCTCACCTTCGGCGGTCTCGACGAGGTCTTCCTCTTCGAGCTGCTGGAGGATGGTTCGGATGAGGTTCTTCGAGCCGTCGGTGCGGTGGTCGGGCGCGACCTGGTAGCGGTTGGAACCGCCTTTCGAGCCGCCGTACTCCGTCGAGAGTCGCTCGACGCCGACGGGGCCGCGGTCGGCGACCTTGCGCAGGAGACTCGCCGCGCGAGTCGCCCAGAAGTCATCCTGCTCGGGTGGGAGTTCCCGGTCGACGCCGCTTTTGGTGAACGCGCCCCACTCCGGTTCCTCGAGTCGCTCCGCCAGATCGTCGGCGAGCGCCTCGATGAGGTCGTCCGCCGGAACGTCGTACATCGTAGCCATTGGCGTGTGGTTTCCGTCGGCGGCATTTAAGAGCATCGTATCGCCGCGAGCGCGGCCCGGACCGCTTTTCGCCCTCGAGTCGAAACGGGGGGTATGGACGAACGCGCCGCCCTGCGACTGCTGTCGGGCGAACTCGCGGCGGCCGGCGACGACGCGGCCGTCGTCGACGGACTGGTCGTGACGACGGACATGCTCCACGAGCGGACGGATTTTCCACCGGGGACGACCCGCTACACGGCCGGCTGGCGCGCCGTCGGCGCGTCGCTGTCGGACGTGGCCGCGATGGGGGCCGAGGCCACGGCTGCCGTCGCCGCCTACGCTTCCCCCGAATTCGACCGCGACGAACTGCTCGCCTTCGTCCGCGGCGCGAGCGACGTCTGCGAGCGCGTCGGGACCGAGTACGTCGGCGGCGACCTCGACGGCCACGACGAGTTCACCGTGGCAACGACCGCGATCGGCCGCACCGACGACCCTGTCCGTCGGCGCGGCGCTCGAGCCGGTGACCTCGTCTGCGTGACCGGCACGCTCGGCAGAAGTGCGGCCGCCCTCGAGCTGTTCGATCGGGGCTGCACGGATCGGGCGAACGACCTGTTCCGATTCGAGCCTCGGATCGCGGCCGGCCGGGCGCTGGCCCCGCACGCGACCGCGATGATGGACTCGAGCGACGGGCTCGCCCGCTCGCTCCACCAGCTCGCCGAGGCGGGCGACTGCGGTTTCGCGATCGAATCCGAGCGGCTCCCGATCGACGACGCCGTCCGTGACGTGGCCGACGGCGAGGACGAGGCGCTCGAGCTCGCGACGACGTTCGGCGAGGACTTCGAACTCGTCGCGACGCTCCCCGAGGACGCGGTCTCGGCCGTCCGAAGTGAGCTCGACGTGTCGCTCTCGGTACTCGGGTCGGTGCTCGAGGCGGGCAGCCAGATCGCGATGGACGGCGAACCGCTCGCCGATCGCGGCTACACGCACGGCTGAGGCGTGGACGAGCGTCGATACGCGCGGGAAGGAAATAGATCAGGTGACGATCTCCACTGGCACCGGCATGAAACAGAGCAAGCCGATCCCGAACGTGACGATTCCGAGGACGAACCGGCCGCGTCCCAGCGATTCGTCGCGGATCGGCGTCGCCGGCCCCATCGACGCGAACAGCGTCGTCAACAGCCCCCAAAGGATCCAGACGAAGACCGTGTTCAGGCCATAATCTTGCACGTAGTAGAGAAAGCCCGCGAGGGCGAACAGGACGCCCGGAACGATCGCGGCGACCGTCTCCTGCAGGTCGCCGGTCATCGCCCGGAGGATGTGACCGCCGTCGAGCTGGCCGACCGGGATCAGGTTGAGGAAGGTGACGAACATCCCGACCCACGCGCCGATGACGACCGGGTTCACGCCCCTCGTGGGGTCGTCGCGGTACAGCGGTTGGTCGAAGCCGGCTGCGAGCAACTCGAGCAGCGGGGGATAGCCCAGTCGGATCGTGATCGCGTTGGGATCCTGCAACACCGTTTCGGGAACGGTCACGGGCGGTAAGTGCAGTCCGATCACGGTCACGACGACCGTCGCGACGAAGCCCGCCAGCGGACCGGCCACGCCGATGTCGAACAGCGCCTTGCGGTCCGGCATCCGGCCTTTCATCTTGATGACCGCCCCCATCGTCCCGATGAGCGTCGGCAGCGGAATGAAGTACGGCAGCGAAGCGTCGACCTGATGGTAGCGGCTCATCACGTAGTGGCCCATCTCGTGGACGCCGAGCACGCCGAGGATAGCGGCCGTGAACGGCCAGGCGTGCCAGATCGCGGTCGGATCGGCGAACGGGTCGATCTGGTACCACATCGCACCGGCGAACAGCGTCGAGCCGATCGTCAACAGGAGGAGGACGATGTTCGTCCACGGGATGCCATCGATGCCGACATCGGTCGGCTCGGCGACGAGGGCGTACTCGCCGCGGCGCAACTCGAGATCGGCGTCGTAGCCACGTTCGCGAAACGCCGGCCAGAGCTCGTTCATCACCCGCTCCGGGTGCGCGAGCGGGTCGCCGTAGTACACGAGCCGATCGTCCTCTCGCTGGATTTCGTAGACCGCAAACACCGATTCGATCCGATCGATCGGCGGCCCGTCCTCGAGGGACCGACCGCCGCGTCCCGCGGTGTCGAATCCGGACCGATCGACATCTTCCATCACCAGTGATTCACGATCTGACGGTATAAATCGACTGCCGTCGGCAGGTCCTGACCGTTTCTCCAGGCCAGACTGATCGGCGTCAGCAGGGACGTGAGGAACCACGGTGATCGTGCCGGAGGCGTCGGTGGCGCGCCGGCACGGTGCGTGAGGGGGTGCGACACGGATGTGCCGCGGTGCGTGAGGGGGTGCGACACGGATGTGCCGCGGTGCGTGAGGGGGTGCGACACGGATGTGCCGCGGTGCGTGAGGGGGTGCGACACGGATGTGCCGCGGTGCGTGAGGGAGTTTTGCGGGGATGTTCGTCGGGCGGTTCGGGGCTGTCGAGAGCCGAACGGACAGTCAGGCGGGAGCGACACGCCAGGTCGTCGCGCTCGTGTAGGACCACTTCTCGATCTCGAGGTCGCTGACCGAGTCCGAGAGCTTGACCATCAGTGCGCCGATCTCTTTGGGGGACATGCCGACATCGTCTGCAATGAACTTGCCTTTGAAGTACAGCTCGCCGTCTTCGGCGCGTTCGCGCAGGTAGCGTTTGAGCCGGCGTTCCTTGCTGTCCGTGGAGGGTTGGGCTGTCGTGCTCATCGACATCCGTCCCTTCCGACGGCAATCTGTTATAAAGGAAGGATGGTTAGCCGCGTTTCGATTGTGTTCAGCGATCTGGGGGGTAAAAGACGTTTTACAGGTGGTTATTACACTCTTAATTATTGGCTCAAATCAGCCGAGACGTTTTACAACCGCAGCTAACTCATTATCGCGACCAAAATAGTCACGATCGATTTACTCTCGTGTTCCGCGACCGATCCACTATTTTAGCTCGTGTGGTGAACGCACGTAACGGTCAGGATCGGTCGTGGACCCAGAACTCGTCTTCCACCGTCACTTCCTTCTTGAACAGCGGCACCTCGTCTTTCAGACGGTTGATTCCGTCTTCGACGGTCCGAAACGCTTCCGCGCGGTGGCCCGCGAGGACGACGACGAAGACGATGTCCTCGCCGTCCGCGACGACGCCCGTCCGATGGTAGAGTTCGACCTCGAGGACGCCGTCGCGCGCCTCGAGATCCGTCTCGAGGGCTGCCATTCGCTCGTCGGCGACACCCTCGTACTTCTCGAACTCGAGGTGCTCGGTCCGCGCGTCGTCCGCGCTGTCTTTCGCGCGGACGCGGCCGGTAAACGTCGCGATCGCGCCCGCGCGGTCGGCCTTGGGCGAGCGCTTGACGCGGGCGACCAGCGATTCGAGGCTCTCGTGTGGTTCGGCGGACTCGAGTCGCGCGACGAGTTCATCGAGTTCGAGGTCGGCGGGGCCACCGACGGTCGCGAGAATCGGCCCCTCGATCTCGCGGTCGTCTATGGCGTCTCCGACGACGATCGACGGATGGCGGAGCGAGCGGACGCCGACGACGACCGCGTACTCGCAGTCGGTCGACAGGCTGTCGAGCGCGTCGCCGACCGACATTCCCGTCCCCGAGGCCGCCCAGTCCCCGTCGACGCCGAGATCGTAGGTGACGTCGCCGCCGAAGGTGATCGCCTCGCCCGCGTGCGTGCCGTCGGCGATCGTCGCGTCGTACCTGACGACACCGACGCGCCCCCGCTCGGAGAGCCGATCGATGACCCGGTCGACGACGCGCTCGAGCGCGTCGCCGCCGGCACCCCCGTTGCGAACACCGAGTACGTGCATGTTCGAACGATGGACTGGTTCGGCTTTGTAGCTGTCGGCAAGAACGCCCGCGCCGGCCGGGGCTGCTCAGCGTCTCTTTCAGTCTCGCCCCGCGCCTCCGTCGCTGCCGGCCGTCACACGACGGCGAACCGGTTCCGTAGCGGAGGCGGGATTTTGCACCTGCGGAGCGAACGTCCGATATGTCCCTTCGAATCGGCTTCACGGGCGACGTGATGCTCGGTCGGCTCGTGGACGACCGCCAGCGCGGTCGGGCCGTCGACGCCGTCTGGGGAGATACCCTCGAGCGCCTGCGCGGACTCGACGGGCTGGTGCTCAACCTCGAGTGCGCGCTCTCGACGCGCGGTCGGAAGTGGACGCGAACCCGTCGGCCGTTTCACTTCCGAGCCGATCCCGACTGGGCCGTCCCCGCGCTCGAGCGCGCTGGCGTCGACGCCTGCGCGCTGGCGAACAACCACGTGCTCGACTACGAGGAAGCGGCGCTACGGGACACTCTCGCGGCGCTGGACGAGGCCGGTATCGCCCGCGCGGGCGCCGGCGAGACGATCGACGAGGCCCTCGAGCCGGCGACGTTCGCGGCCGACGGCGACGGTGCGAACGAGGGGATCGACGTGGCGATGGTCTCGCTGACCGACAACACGCCGGAGTACGCCGCCGACGAGGAGTCGCCGGGAACGGCCAGAGTCGAATTCGCCGTCGACGACGCGGAAACACGCCGGCGCGTCGGAGTGGCTCTCGAGCGCGCACGCGAGACTGATCCCGACCTGCTGATCGCGTCGCTGCACTGGGGGCCGAACATGGTGACGGAGCCGCCGGAGTCGTTTCGCGAGTTCGGTCGCTGGCTCGTCGAGAACGGCGTCGACATCGTTCACGGCCACAGCGCTCACGTCTTTCAGGGGATCGAGATCCACGACGGGAGCCCGATCCTCTACGACGCGGGCGATTTCGTCGACGACTACGCGGTCGACGACGACCTGCGGAACGACCGGAGCTTCCTGTTCGTCCTCGCGGTGGCACCCGACGGGCGGCCGACCGAACTGCGATTGTACCCGACCGAGATCGACGGGTGTGCGGTCCACGAGGCGGGGCCGGACGCGGCCGGGTGGTCCCGCGACCGAATGCGCGAGCTGTCGGCACCGTTGGGCACCGCGTTCAAGCGCGACGGCGAGGCGCTCGTGCTCTCGCTCGACGGGAGCGAGTCGGACGACGAGGACGAATGAGCGATCCGCCGAACGGGCTCGAGCGGTGTGTCACCACGTCATCCGGGCAGTTGACAACCCTTAAGATAGCAACTCCGCTACACCGGGGTAGTATGAAAGTGGTCGTCTCTATCGGCGGGAGCGTCCTCGTGCCCGAGCCCGGCGGGGATCGGGTCGCCGAGCACGCTGCCGTCATCGAAGACCTCGCGGCGGACGGCTGTCGGATCGGTGCCGTCGTCGGGGGCGGCGGCGTCGCTCGCGAGTACATCTCGGCCGCCCGGGACCTCGGCGCGAACGAAATCGAACTCGATCAGCTCGGCATCGACGTGACGCGGCTGAACGCCCGGTTGCTCATCGCCGCGCTTGGCGAAGGGTCCGTGACGTCGCCCGCGAAAGATTACGAGGAGGCCAGCGAGGCGCTCCGTCGCGACGACATCTGCGTCATGGGTGGGGTCGCACCGGCCCAGACGACCGACGCCGTCGGGGCCGCCCTCGCGGAGTATATCGACGCCGACCTGCTGGTCTACGCCACGAGCGTTCCCGGCGTCTACAGCGACGACCCCAACGAGGACGACGACGCGATCAAGTACGACGACCTCTCCGCGGGGGAGCTGGTCGACGCTATCGCCGGCCTCGAGATGAACGCCGGCGCGTCGGCTCCGGTCGACCTGCTGGCGGCGAAGATCATCGAGCGCTCCGGGATGCGCACGATCGTCCTCGACGGCACCGACCCCGACCGGATCGCGCGGGCGGTCCGCCACGGCGACCACGAGGGGACGGATATCGTCCCCGAAGGCGTCGGCGCGGAACCGACCTACTGGGCGAGCGACGAGCGATGAGCGACGACAGTCCCTATACCCTGCAACGCGAGGACGGCGCGGACGCGCGCCACGCGTTCTGGGCCGATACGGTCGCCGACCGCATCGAAGAGCGGAATCCGGAGGAGCCGATCGTCGTCAAAGGCGGCATCTCGCCGTCGGGCGTTCCCCACCTGGGCAACGTCAACGAGATCATGCGCGGCTACTACGTCGCCGAAGTGCTTCGCGACCGTGGCCACGAGGTCCGGCAGGTCTTCACCGCCGACGACCGCGACCCCCTCCGCAAACTGCCGCGAACCCTCTGTGACCTCGAGGGGAACCTCGTCGATTTAGGCGAGGTCGACGCCGGCGCGCTCGGCCGGAACCTCGGCGCGCCCTACACCGACATCCCGGACCCCTTCGGCTGCTGTGACTCCTACGGCGACCACTTCGCGACCATCATCGGAGACAGCGCCGACGCCGTCGACGTGCCGATCGAACTGGTCTCGAACACGGAACTCTACGAATCCGGCGAGTTCGATTCCGTGACGCGATTCGTCCTCGAGCACCGTGACCGGGCGCGGGAGGTTCTCTCGAAGTATCAGGACAAAGTCGACGCTGACGGCGACTATGTGCCGTTTAACCCGATCTGCGAGGAGTGCGGCAAGATCACCGAGACGGTGACGAGCGTCGATCTGAACGCCGGCGATGCGGGGACCGTCGACTACCGCTGTACCGATATGGACGCCGGCGACCGGACCATCGACGGCTGTGGCCACGAGGGAACGGCGACGCTCCGCGAGGGAAAACTCCCCTGGCGCTTCGAGTGGCCCGCACAGTGGCAGCTACTCGGCGTCGACTTCGAGCCATTCGGCAAGGACCACGCCGAGGGCTCCTGGCCCAGCGGTCAGGACGTCGCCCGCAACGTCCTCGAGATCGAGCCGCCGGTCCCGATGGTCTACGAGTGGTTCACCCTCGAGGGCGAGCCCTTCTCCTCCTCCGAGGGGAACGTGATCCTCGTCTCGGACGTACTCGAGTTGCTCGAGCCCGAGGTGCTTCGCTACTTCTTCGCGAAGGACCCCTCGAAGGCGCGGGACTTCAGCATCGAGCGCCTCGACCAGCTGGTTGACGAGTTCGACCGGCTCGAGGCGATCTACTTCGGCGAACTCGAGGGCAGCGAAGACGAGCGCGCGTTCGCCGAGCGGGTCTATCCGTTCATCGTCGATGAACCTCGAGAAGAACGCATTCGGCTCCCTTACACCTTCGCCGCGGTACTAGGGATGACCGACGATCCCGAATTGCGCGAGGAGATCGCCCGCCGTGAGGGGCACGTTCCGGACGACGCACCTGACTGGGCCGTCGAGGGGGCGCTCGAGCGCGTCGAACAGGCTCGCAACTGGGCGCGCCGCACCGGAAACGAGTTCGATTACGAACTCAAGCGGACGGAGATTCCAGACCACGAGTTCGACGCCGACACCGAAGCGGCGCTCGCGGAACTGGCCGACTTCATCGAGGCGGGCCACGAGCCCGACGAGATTCAAGGCGAGATCTACGAGACCGCGAAGCGCCACGACGTCGACGTCGGCGACTTCTTCGGCGCGGGCTACCGGCTGTTCTTCGACGAAGAGCAGGGGCCGAAGCTCGGCCCGTTCCTCGCGAAGGTCGATCGAGAGTTCGTCGTCGGCCGACTCCGACGGGAGCGCTAACCCGACCCCCGAGGCGAGTTCCGTAGACAAAAGCCCTTTGAGAGCGCCCCACGGAGGTAATATAGATGGACTACGGTTCCTTCGCCCTCGTCTCACCCCCCGCGATCTACGGTTCGGAGGTCCTCACCTGGGTGTTGCTCGGCCTCGCGCTCTACTGGGGCGCCGTCGTCGCGCTCCAGAACGCGGACCTGCTGCCCGACTACGTCGGCACGCAGGGCCCGATTCTCACGTTCCACACGAAACGCGGCCGGAAGCTGCTCGACAGGCTCGCTCGCCCGAAGCGGTTCTGGCGGGCGTGGTCAAACCTCGGCGTCGGCATCGCGCTGGTCGTGATGGTCGGCATGTTCGTGTTCCTCCTCCAGGCGTCGATGAACGCGCTCTCGTCTCCCCAGCCGGCGACCTCGGCGGTCCGCCAGCCGCGCAACATCCTCGTTATTCCCGGTGTCAACGACTTCCTGCCGCTGTCGGCCACACCGGGAATCGTCTTCGGACTGCTCGTCGGGCTCGTCGTCCACGAGGGCGGCCACGGGCTGCTCTGTCGTGTCGAGGACATCGAGATCGACTCGATGGGGATCGCGATGCTGGCGATCCTCCCCGTCGGCGCGTTCGTCGAGCCCGACCAGGAGAGCAGCAAGACGGCTTCCCGAGGCGGCCAGACGCGGATGTTCGCCGCCGGCGTCACCAACAACTTCGCGGTGACACTCCTCGCGTTCGCCCTGCTGTTCGGGCCGATCGTCGGCGCGATCGCCGTCGCACCCGGGGCCGCCGTCGGCGGGGTCGCACCCGATTCGCCCGCCGCAGAGGCCGGCATTCAGCCCAACGATCGCATCACGGCGATCAACGGCACCGCCGTCGAAGGCAACGAGGAGTTCCCGGAACGAGTCGAAACCGTCGACGGCGAGCGGATGGCCGTCGAACTCAACGGCGAGGAGACGGTAACCGTCGACCGGGCACTGTCCGTGACCGCGGCAATGGACGACGGACCGACGGGGCTCTCGGCCGGTGACAAGATCCTCGCAGTTGGCGGCCAGTCGATCGCGACGGAACAGGGCTTCTTCGACGCCGTCGGCGACGAAGGGCGGGTTACGCTAACGATCGAACCCACCGACGGCGGCGAGCGCGTCGAGCGTACGGTCCCGATCGGCGCCGCGGTCTCGGTCGTCGAAGACGAGCCACTCGAGGCCGAAACCGGTCCGACCGACGAGACGTTCGTCATCACCCGGTTCGAGGGCGAGCGGGTCTACAGCTACGAGCGGCTCAGCTCGCTGCTCGAGGAGACCGAGCCCGGTCAGGAGGCCACCGTGGCGGGCTACTTCGGCGAGGAACGGCGGACGTACACCGTGACGCTCGACGAAAACCCACGGACCGGCAGCGGCTTCCTCGGGATTCGAGCGCATCCGGGAACCTCGGGGGTCGCGGTCAGCGACATCGGTGTCCAGCTCTATCCGGCGGGCGACTATCTGGCGCTGCTGGGCGGGAGCGGCGACTCGCCCTTTGGCCCCGTCACCGACACGTTCCTCGGTCAGATCGGTGTCGCGCTGTTCCTGCCGATCCTCGGCGTGATCGACCTGCTGCCGTTTAATTTCGCCGGCTTCACCGGCGGGGTGCAGAACTTCTACGCGGTGCAAGGCCCCCTCGGCGTCTTCGGCGACGGGGTCGTCTTCTTCGCCGCGAACCTGCTGTTCTGGACCGGCTGGATCAACGTTCAGCTCGGCTTCTTCAACTGCATTCCGGCGTTTCCCCTCGACGGCGGGCACATCCTCCGGACCAGCACCGAGGCGATCGTCTCCCGGCTCCCGATCGACGCGACGCGCGGGATGGTCCGCGTGGTGACGACGACGGTCGGGGTGACGATGCTCGTGAGCTTCCTCCTCATGCTGTTCGGCCCGCAACTGTTTGGCGGCTGAGCGGGCCGCCGCGAGCCGTCGGGCCGGCTACGACTCGTCGGGATCGATGCCGTGGCGCTCGTAGAACTCCGCCGGGGTCTCCTCGAGCCGTTCGAACTCGGTGTCGAAGTAGTGTTCGTGGTGGCGTACGACCTGTTCGACGACCCAGCGGCTGAACTCCTCGTCGAAGCGCCACTCGCCTTCCGTCTCGGGGATTTCGAAGCGATCGTCCGTCGAGAACGCCGCGTAGACGTGGAAGAACCCGAGGATGACGTCAGCGAAGTCGCTGGCCTTCTCACAGCCGCTCTCGCGGCGCTCGGCGAGTTCGGCGTGGCCCTCGTCGGTAAGTTCGAAGTACTTCCGATCGGGCTCGTCCGCGCGCTCGATGCGCTCGGCCCACCCCTTCTCCTCGAACTTGTAGAGGATCGGATAGACCGAGCCGTACGACGGCTCCCAGTGGCCGCCGCTGATCTCACGGATCTCCTTCAAGATCTCGTAGCCGTATCGCGGCTTCTCCTCGAGCAACTCGAGGACGAAGTAGGCGATGAGTCCTTTCGGCGGCCCACTTTTCCGCATGTACGTCGTGGATTAAACGGACGGACGTAAAGGGTTTCGGTCAGATCCGGCACGGTCGGCCGACGACGGGGACGGCGCCCCGCCGCGACGGGTCAAATGAGGGGGCGATGGTGGGGAACGACGGGGCGAAACCCGGCCCTTCTTAGCCTCGCCGCCCCAACCGCCGCGCATGGAACGACGGCAGCCGCCACAGACCGAGGAAGGCTGGTACGTCCTGCACGATTTCCGGTCGATCGACTGGGACGCCTGGCGAGACGCCCCCGAGCGTCGGCGCTCGCAGGCGATCGAAGAGGGCATCGACTATCTCGCGTCTTGCGAGGCCGTCGACGACGCCGACGCGGGCGAGTCCGCGACGTTCGCGGTGCTCGGACACAAAGCGGACCTGCTCGTCCTCCACCTGCGGCCGACGCTCGGCGACATCGACACGCTCGAGCGGCGGTTCGAACACACCGCGCTCGCGGAGTTCACCGAGCGGGCAGACTCCTACCTCTCGGTGACCGAGGTCTCGGGCTACATGTCCCAGGACTACTTCGAGGACGGCGAGACCGCCGATACCGGGATTGCACAGTACATCGAGTCCCGACTCAAACCCGAACTGCCCGACAGCGAGTTCCTGAGCTTCTACCCGATGAGCAAGCGGCGGGGTCCCGACCACAACTGGTACGAACTGCCCTTCGACGAGCGCGCGGACTACCTCTCGAACCACGGCGAGATCGGCAAGGACTACGCCGGCCGCGTCACGCAGATCATCTCCGGCAGCGTCGGCCTCGACGACTTCGAGTGGGGGATCACCCTGTTCGGCGACGACCCCACCGACGTGAAGGAACTGCTCTACGAGATGCGCTTCGACCCCTCGAGTTCCCGCTTCGCCGAGTTCGGGCGGTTCCTCTCGGCGCGTCGGTTCCCGCCCGAAGACCTCGGCGCGTTCCTCGCGGGCGAGCGCGTCCCGCAGGACGGCGACGGCAGCGACCATCCCCACGCCCACGGCGGCGAGTCCGCGGGCCATCATCACGGTTCCGGGGACCACCACGGCGACTCGAGTTCGGGCGGCCACCCCCACGACGACGAGGACGACGACGACGAAGACGTCCGCAGCGAACTCGAGGAGATGGGCGTCTACGCGGGCCAACCCCACGGCGAGGACGTCCACGCGGTCGTCCTCTACTCCGCGGCCGACCCCGACGAGCTGTTCGAGGAGGTCGACGGGCTGCGAGGGAACTTCGACCACTACGATACGCACGTGAAGACCGCGGTCTACGAGTCTCGAGCGGAGGATGCCGAGACGGCCATCGTCAGCCTCTGGGACACCGACCGCGCCGCGAACACGGCCGCCGGCTTCCTCGCGGATCTCCCCGAGATCGTCCGGCAAGCGGGAGATAACGATGACGACTCGTGGGGGACGATGGGGATGTTCTACACGGTCAAGCCAGAGCACCGCAGCGACTTCACCGGCACCTTCGAGGACGCCGCCGGCCTGCTGGCGGAGATGGACGGCCACCGCAAGACCGACCTGCTGGTCAACCGCGAGGACGAAAACGACATGTTCATCGCCAGCCGCTGGGACTCCCGCGAGGACGCGATGCAGTTCTTCCGCAGTGACGCCTTCTCGGAGGCCGTCGAGTTCGGCCGCGACGTGCTCGCCGACCGGCCGCGACACGTCTTCCTCGCCTGAGCGCGACGCGGATATTTTGCCCCACTCGAGGACGGGCCCCGATCAGCGCTCACCGGCTCCCGGCGAGTCGTCGTAGAAAAAGTACGCCGCGATGCCGGCTAGTCCGAACGCGAGCGCCACGAACGGCCACTTCCCGGGTTCTCGGTCGTTCGCGAACGCGTGAACGGTCACGACGATCGCGAAACTGACGTGTGCGACGAGCGTCGCGGCGAGAAACGACTGCGGTTCCATTGCTCGAGGGTTCGACGCGGTGAGCAAAGCCGTTACGAAGCCGGTCGTCGGGGACGGGTCTGAATCGCCGTGGTCGTGGCCGGGAGGGCAGCTCACCGCGCCCGCGGTGAGCCGGCCGACTCGGGGGAGGGCAGGTTGTCACCCGATTCCGACCGCGAGCGATCCCAGAGGGTGAGCGAGCGGGCCGACGACCGATGTGAGCGAGAGCGCGGCACTACGTGCCGCGAAAGCGAGCGGCTTCGCCGCGAGCAACGAGCGAACGGAGAGAGGAGTGCTTTTGATCGACCTTTTACCGAGGGACATCGCGAGCGGGGCGCTACGCGCCTCGCTCGCGATAGACCGCAGAGTAAAAGGTCGCTAGTCGAAGTCGTGGTCCGGGTCGTCCTCGACTTTCCGCTTCATCGAGTCGCGGCGGGACTTGGCGTCTCGGCCGGTCGCCTCGAGCAGAAAGTCGTTTTTCGCGTCGACGGCCTCGCCGGCG
The DNA here is from genome assembly GCF_024296685.1 of Natrinema marinum. Taxonomy (NCBI): domain Archaea; kingdom Methanobacteriati; phylum Methanobacteriota; class Halobacteria; order Halobacteriales; family Natrialbaceae; genus Natrinema; species Natrinema marinum. Next base: position 2,603,169 of record NZ_CP100763.1, read on the forward strand.
GCCTCGAGTTCGTCGGGGCCGAGTTCGGTGGGGTCACGTTCGTGGAACTCGACGGCGAGTTTGTCCTTCTTGCCGGAGTACTCGACGGCTCCGACGACGATCTTCTCGAAGACGGGATTGTCGGGCTCCTCGATGAGGTAGAGGTCGCTTCCCTTGAACTCCTGTGTTCCCGTGATGGAACCGAAGTAGTCCTCGACGGTCGCCTCCATGTCGGGGATTCGTTCCTCGAGATATTCACCGCGACGCATCTTGTACTCCTTCATGGCTCGAAGAAGCACGGGGGAGTGTTTACCTCTTTTCATAGCCGATGTTTCGGGTGTCTGATGGGTACACGGGGCCGAAAACCGGCGGCTACAGGGGTGCTGAGGACGACCGGAGCCCCAGCGAGGAGCGACACAGCTGCTGGGAAAAGCGGCGATAGACGACAGCACAGACGGAGAGAATCGAGGACCCGCGTAGGGGACTACTGCCGTTCGCGCTCGCTGAGATAGCCCTTCCGGCAGTCGGGACAGATATCGCCGGCGCGCAGCGAGCCGCCGTCGCCGCCGGCAGCGTAGTCACACCGCGGGCAGTAGAATTCGGTCGGGACGTCGTCGGATTGGCCGCTGCTCTCGGCCGGGGTCGGTGCCGACTGGGCGCGTTCGATGCCGATTCCGGAGTCGGACGCCCCGTTTCCGTCGGCGTCGGCAGCACTGGCGGCAGGGGCCTCCGCGGTCACCGATCGAGCGTCGGTGCCGGCCGCGCCGTCGGTGGCGCTTGCGCCACCGAGACCGTCCGCGGGCGCGTCGTTCTCGAGGAGGACGGCGTCGTCGTCGATCTCGTCCGGATCGATCTCGTCGCCGTCGTCCGCGATGGCGGTGTCAGTGTCGGTGTCGGACTCGTCGTCGGGCCAGGCGGCCGGTTCGGACTCCGCGCCGACCGGCGGTCCGACATCGTCCGAGTCGGGCCACTCGCCGTGGTCACGGTCTCGGTTGGGTTCGGGCCCGTCGTCCTCGAGGATCTCGCCGTCGTCGGTGACGGGGTCGCCGTTTTCGTCGGTCGGGAGTTCGATATCGTCGGCAGCGTCGGCCGTCGAGTCCGCGGACGCGTCCGCCTCGAGGGCGTCGGCAGCGGGGGCTGCGTCGGCGTCGATGAACTCGGCGTCCGTGCCCGATTCGGCGGCGTCGGCGTCTGACTCGGATGGCTGTTCTGTCGGTTCACCAGCAGGCTCGTCGGAGAGCGCGTCGGCGTCCGTCTCGGCGGAGAGGCTCGTGACTTCGGTGTTCTCGCTGATGACGTTGCGCTCGCCACAGCGGGAACACTCCTCGTACTCTTGGACGGTAACGACGACTTCACTGCCCCGTTCTTCGCGCTCGCGTTCGACTTCGGACTCGCCGAAATCGTGCCCGAGCAGCGAACATCGCAGGACCATTGTCCCACCGTACCGAGCCATCCCATAAAAAACGTGCTGCCTGTTTGTCCCAGTTCCGTGACAGTCTTTCGCGACGATCGGTCGGAGCGGGTCGACCGCGAGACCGACCTCGAGTTCGGGTATCGCGTGCCACCGGTCACTCGGAAGGGCGGCAGCCGACACCGTCGGAACGACAAACGTCAAATCCCAGGTTGTCGAATGACTATACGGATGAGAGCAAAGCGGGAGTACCGAAACCGGGAGGGGACCGAGGTGGCGGTGCTCGACGAACTGGTCGACCGCGCCGACGACGGGATGAGCGTTTTCGAGCTCCGCGCGGCCGTCGAAGTCGACATCGACGAACTCGAGGACGCCCTGGCGACGCTCAAAGAGGACGATCTGATCGTCGTCGAATCGGGAGGTGAGACGGTCATCAAGCCCGCCGAGCGCGTCGTGCCCGACGAACCGGCCGACGAGGACGACGAACAGTCGCTGGGAGAGTGGCTGCGCGAGCGGATTCCCTTTTGAATCGAAACGCCTGAGGGCTTCAGGCCCCAGAAGGTACGCATGACCGTCATCGAGTCCATCCACGAGGATCACGGGGCCACGTTCGGTGAGCGCGGCGGCCGGACGATCGTCGACCACTTCGGGCGACCCGAGCGGACCCACCGCGCGGTCCGCAACGGCGTCGGCCTGCTCGAGCCGGCCTACGGCGTGATCGTCGTCGAAGGCGAGGACCGCCTCGAGTACGTCGATAACGTCGTCTCGAATCGGGTCCCCACCGAGGACGGACAGGGCTGTTACGCGCTCGTCCTCGACCCACAGGGCGGGATCGAGGTGGAGCTCTACGTCTACAACGCGGGCGAGCGCCTGCTGCTCTTTACCCAACCCGAAACGGCCGAGCCGCTGGCCGAAGAGTGGTCCGAGAAGGTGTTCATTCAGGACGTCGAGATCCGCGTCGCGACCGACGACTACGCCGTCTTCGGCATCCACGGCCCGCAAGCGACCGAAAAGATCGCGAGCGTCCTCAACGGGGCAGCCTCACCCGACGAGCGCTACTCGTTCGTCCGCGGCACGATGGGTGACGAGGGCGTCACCGTCATCCGCACCGACGCCCTCACTGGCGAGGAGAGCTACGAGGTCGTCTGCGCGGCCGACGACGCCGAAGCCGTCTACGACACGCTGCTCAATCAGGGGCTCAACGCCGCTCCGTTCGGCTATCGAACGTTCGAGAGCCTCGCACTCGAGGCCGGCTCGCCGCTCTTTCAGACCGAACTCGAGGGGACGCTGCCGAACGTGCTGGGCCTGCGAAACGCGCTCGACTTCGAGAAGGGCTGTTACGTCGGTCAGGAGGTCGTCTCCCGGGTCGAGAACCGCGGCCAGCCGAGCCGACAGCTCGTCGGGCTGGCGCTCGAGGGCGAGAACGTTCCCGATTCGGGCGCGGCCGTCTTCGACGGCGACGCGTCGGTCGGCGAGGTGACCCGCGCCGGCGAGAGCCCGATCCGCGAGGAGGTCATCGCGCTCGCGCTCGTCGACTACGGCCTCGCAAGCGACGACCTGACGGTTCGAATCGGCGGCGAGGAGGTCCCCGCGGCCGTGACGGACCTCCCGTTCGTCGCGGGCTCGGATCGGTCGGATCGGCTTCCCGACTACGAGTAGGCGGCTCGTGGGGCTGAATCGGCCCGCTTTCGGAGCCATCGTTATGTATCGCGGACGCGAGGGTAGATCCATGTCAGGAGACGTCCGTCAGGTCGACCTCCTCGAGCGGGAGCCGGACGACCGGATTCGGGTACTCGACCCGGACGGGACCGTCGTCGCTCCCGACCTCGAGCCGGATCTTGCGGCGGAGACCCTGCGGTCGATGTACCGGGATATGCGGTTTTCCCGGCGGTTCGACGAGCGGATGATCAGCCTCCAGCGGCAGGGTCGGCTGGGGACCTACGCCTCGCTGGCCGGACAGGAAGGGTCCCAGATCGGCTCGACGTACGCGCTGGCCGACGACGACATGCTCTCCTTTCAGTACCGCGAACACGGCGCGGTCGCCGCGCGGGGGATGCCGTGGGAGTACCTGCTGTACTGGATGGGCCACGAGGACGGCAACGCCGCGCTGGCTGAGGTCGAGGTCTTCCCGCTGAACATCTCGATCGGCGGCCACCTCCCCCACGCGGTCGGCTGGGCGTGGGCGGCGAAACTCAAGGGCGACGAGCGCGCGAGCGTCGTCCACTTCGGCGACGGCGCGACCTCCGAGGGGGACTTCCACGAGGCGATGAACGTTGCGGGCGTCTTCGAGACGCCGACGATCTTCTTTTGCAACAACAACCAGTGGGCGATTTCGATCCCGCGCGAGCGCCAGACCGCGAGCGCCACCATCGCTGAGAAGGCCCACGCCTACGGCTTCGAGGGCGTGCAGGTCGACGGCATGGACCCGCTCGCGACCTACGTCGTCACGCGAGCGGCGCGCGAGCAGGCCGTCGCGGGAGACGGCAACCGAGCCCGGCCGACGCTGATCGAGGCGATCCAGTACCGCTACGGCGCGCACACGACCGCGGACGATCCCTCGGCCTACCGGGACGACGCGGAGGTCGAGCGCTGGCGCGAGCGTGACCCGATCGACCGGTTCGAGACCTACCTGCGGAACGAGGGCGTCCTCGACGACGACCGGATCGAGACGGTCGAAGCCGAGATCGAAGAGACGATCGCGACCCTGGTCGAGCGCGCCGAAGCCGTCGAAGGCGACCCCGCCGAGATGTTCGAATACACCTACGCGGAGCCGACACCGCGCCTCGAGGAACAACGCGCGGACCTCGAGCGGCTTCGCGAGACCCACGGCGACGATGCGTTACTCGAGGACGAGTAAGTCCCACCGAGAGCGAGATAAAGACGCCACTGGGACAGGCGAGGGGCTATCGGGACGACGTGCAGAGAGGGGACCGATATGCAACTCGAGCAGCCGAGCCGGGCGTCGACCTGGAACGGCACGGTGCCGAACGCGGTCGATACGCGAGTCCTCGGACTGGTCGTCGTAACGGCCGCGCTCGCGGCGTCGATAAACCTCCCGTACGGCGGATTGCCGACGGCGGCTGTCGCGTTCGCGTTGCTCTCCGCGGGCGGCGTCTCGCTTCACCTACTCGGCGAGCGGAAACTGCGTCGGATCACCGACGGGCTCGTCGAGCGATGGGTCGCGGCCGGCGGACGGGTCGACGATGTCACCCGTTCCTCGAGCGGAACGCGGACCGAATGGCGGGTTCACACCCCCGACGGCGAGGTCGTCATCGGCGGGGTCGCGCTGCTCCCGATCGCCCGACTCTCGGTCGAGTGGCGCGGTATCGGCGACACGATGGCCGCTAGCGAGGCCGAGTCGGATCTCGATCGGCTCGCGGCGGGCCTCTATCGCGAAATCTTCGAGTTCGGCGCGAATCGGTAGCTCGAGTTCGCCCGTCTTCACTCAAACAGTTCCCCGTGACGCGTCGCCAGATCCGTGTACTCACCGGAGGAGTACTCCTCGAAGATTTCCCCGGCGTCGATCCCCGTCTCGGAGAGCGGGGAGACCTCGGCGGGGACGCCGCGAACGAACGATTCGGGCGGAATCTCGTAGCCGTCGGGGACGACGGTCCCCGCGGCGACGATGCTGCCGCTTCCGATCGTCACGTCGGTGTTGATCGTCGCGTTGAACCCGATCAGCGACTGCGCCTCGACGGTCGCCTCGTTGAGGACGGCCCCGTGACCGACCATCACCGACTCGGCGAGTCGCGCGGCGTGCAGCGTCGCGTTGTCCCCGACGTGGGTCTCCCGCCCGATTCGGACGGCGCCGATATCGCCCCGGCAGACGACGCCGGGCCAGACGCTCGCGTCCGCCTCGATGGTGACGTCGCCGACGAGGGTCGCCTCGCGGCTCACCCGGGCCGCGTCGTCGATCGTCGGTCGCTGCCCCTCGAACTCGTAGGCCCTCCTGTCGACCATGCGTGAACGTACTACGGTCGCGGTCATAATACCGGATCCCGACGATCGTGACCGTCACCGCTAGCTGACGATCGCGAAATTCGATTCGAAGCAGACGGCTCTCGGGGAGCCGTTCGATCGACAGCAGCGGGGGACCGGCGTTCACGATTCGATCTTCTCGACGATCTCCTCTGCTTCCTTCTTCGCTTTGTCCTCGCCGACGTGTTTGTCGATCAGGACGCTCGTGACCTCCCAATCGTCTTCACCCTCGAGCTTGCCGGTCCTGACCTCGCTCCCCTCCGAAATCGATTCGGCGGGCTGCTCCACCCAGTCGGGGGTCCGGATCTCCTCGTACTCGTCCGGATCGCGGAACCGAACGTGGACGTAGTCGTCGTCCGCCTCGACCGCGTTGACGTCCGGGGTACCGGTCATACGCGAGCGTCCGCCGTCGGCGCGTCTCAATCCGGTCTTGAACGTGCACCGTCCGGCGAAGTCAGCTAGCGGTCGGCGGCACGCTCGAGTCTCCGCCGCCAGCAACCTTCGGCACCGGCACTATCCGGCTCGCGCCCGTAGCACAGCCATGCTCGTCCTCGGCGACGCCCATGCTTCCGAGCCGGACCGACAGCAAACGTTGCTCGAGCTCTATCGCACCCTCGAGCCCGACAGCGTCCTTCAGGTCGGCGACTTAGAGCGGTACGACCTTCCAGCGCCGACGTGGTTCGTCGCGGGCAACAACGAGGACTTCGACGTGATCGACGCGCTCCGGGCGGGCGAGAAGCCGCCGGAGACGGGAAACGTCCACCTGCTGGCGAGTACGGCGGCGACGGTCGACGGGCTCTGCGTCGCCGGCCTCTCGGGCAATTTCGCGCCGACGAAGTACGACCTCCCGCGGGACGAACTCGAGGGCGACCGTCGCCGCCACTTCACGCACGAAGACGTAGAGCGGGCCGCCGCGCTCGAGGATATCGACATCTTCCTCACCCACGAGGCCCCGACCGACCTGCTGTCCTACGGCTACGACCCCGGCTGCAAGCACGTCGACGACCTGCTCGCGGCGCTCGAGCCCGAACTCTGTCTGGTCGGTCACCACCACCGCCACCGCGAGAGCGTGGTCGGAGACACCAGGGTCGTGAGCCTCGCCCCCGCGTGGGAGCGGTACTACACGCTCGACCCCGAGACGCTGGCGCTCGAGGGCCACGACCACGAACTGTCCGCAGGCGAGGAGTGACGAACGCGGCAACTGTCGAATCGAACTACGAAAAACGAAACGGAACTTCGAAGCCGAGCTACAGCACTGCGCGATTCAGAACGTCTCGAGGTAGCGGTCGAGCTCCCACTGGGAGACGTCGACGAGGTAGTCTTCGAACTCCTGTTCTTTGGCCTCGACGAACTTGGGGGCGACGTGGTCGCCGAGCGTATCGTAGACGACCTCGTCCTCCTCGAGGGCTTCGACGGCCTCGCCGAGGTTGGTCGGGAGCGTGTCGATGCCGTACTCTTCGCGTTTCTCCTCGTCGAACTCGTAGATGTTCTCGCGGACCGGGTCCGGGCACTCGAGGTCGTTCTCGATGCCGTCGAGACCCGCGTTGATGAGCGCGGCGAGCGCGAGATACGGGTTGCAGGACGGGTCGGGGAAGCGCGCTTCGATGCGCGAGGCGGCCGGCGTTCGGGCAGCCGGTTTGCGGATCAGCGCCGAGCGGTTGCGGTCCGACCACGCCACGTAGACGGGCGCCTCGTAGCCGGGCACGAGGCGCTTGTAGCTGTTGACCGTCGGGTTCGAGACCGCCGTGATCGCCGGCGCGTGCTCGAGGATACCGGCGATAAAGGAGTGGGCCTCCTCGCTCAGGTTGAATTCGTCGTCGTCGTCGTGGAAGGCGTTCTCGCCGTTCTCGAACAGCGAGATGTGGGTGTGCATTCCCGAGCCGTTGATTCGCGGGATCGGCTTGGGCATGAACGTCGCGTGCAGATCGTGCTGGGCGGCGATCGCGCGAACGACAGTGCGGAAGGTGCCGACGTTGTCGGCCGTCGTCAGGGCGTCGTCGTAGGTGAAGTTGATCTCGTGTTGACCCTCGGCGACTTCGTGGTGGCTCGCCTCGACATCGAAGCCCATGTCCTCGAGGCCGTAGATGATGTCGCGGCGCACGTCGCTGGCGAGGTCTTTCGGCGCGAGGTCGAAGTAACCGCCGGCGTCGTTGGTCTTGGTCGTCGCACGGCCGTCCTCGTCCTCCTCGAAGAGGAAGAACTCCGGCTCGGGCGCGGCGTTGACCATATAGCCCATCTCGTCGGCGCGGTCGAGGGCGTTCTTGAGGACGCGACGCGGGTCGCCCTCGAACGGTTCGCCCGTCGAGGTGTCGTAGACGTCACAGATCATTCGGGCGGCCGCGCTCTCCTCTTTCTGGCGCCACGGGAGGATCGCGAACGTCTCGGGGTCGGGTTTGAGACGCATGTCCGACTCCTGAATGCGAACGAAGCCTTCGATGGAAGATCCATCAAAATAGATACCCTCGGTAAACGCCTTCTCGGCCTGACGGGCCGGCACGGAGACGTTCTTGACCGTCCCCAGAATGTCCGTAAACTGCAGTCGCAGGAAGTCCACGTCCTGTTCTTCGATCTCGTCGAGCACCGCCTGTTCGGTCTCAGAGAGGTTTCCGCTTGTCATCTTTCTCGTCGTATCCTCGTAACCAGTATACTAAAACACTACTGTTCCGTGCAAATCTTCGCTCACTATCGGGAAACTGCATATTCGTAAAGTTCTAAAGGCCCCAATGAGTGGGTAGATGTGATGACGTACGAAAATCTTGATGCAAAACTAGTGAATGCACTTCTCGGCGACGGCCGGGCGAGCCTCCGTAGCCTCGCCGAGGAGCTCGACGTTTCCGTCACTACCGTCTCGAATCACCTCTCCGATCTCGAGGACGAGGGCGTGATCGAAGGCTACACGCCGAAGGTCGACTACGACGCCGTCGGCTACGACGTGACCGCGGTCATCCAGCTGCAAGTCGAAGGGAACGCCCTGCCCGATATCACCGACACGCTGCGCGACCACCGCCAGATGACCAGTGTCTACGAGGTGACCGGCGACTACGACGTGATCGCTATCGGCAAGTTCAGAAACACCGACGGCATGAACGACCAGATCAAACAGCTTCTGACCGACCCGGATATCAAGGCTTCGAACACCAGCGTCGTCCTGAACGCCGTGAGCGAGAACGAACAGTTCGAGCTTGAGGTCGAGCAGAGCGCCTGAACGGCCGGTCCTTTTCGACGGCTCCGCGATCGAGAGTGGTGACGCTGGTGTCTCTCGAGAGAGCCGCTAGTCCACCGTCCGACGACTGCAGCCACGCTGTGCGAAGCGGGCCGAGCCGTCACTCCTCGGCTTTGATGTTGTGCACCGGAACGAGAGTGTCCTCGATCGTCGCGGTTTCGCCGATCCGCTCTCTGATCACGTCGCGGTCCTTGTAGGCCATCGGCGCCTCGTCGATCGTTTCCTCGGTGACGCTCGTCGAGAAGACGTCCGCCATCTCGGCGCTGAACTCCGCCAGAGTGAACTCCTCGAACGCCCAGGTGCGCGAGCCGCGCCGCCCGGCACCGTGCGGTGCGGACCGGTTCCACCGGTCGTTTCCGGTGCCACGGACGACGATCGAGCCGTCGCGCATATTGAACGGAATAACGCCGCGTTCGCCGTCGTGAACGCGTGTCGCACCCTTGCGGATGACTAGATCCTCGAAGTCGATGTAGTTATGCGTCGAGACGATCGTCTCCTCGATATCGGCGTCGAGCACGTCCGCGACGGCTCGAGTCATCAGCCGACGGCTCTCGGCGGCGTAGGTCTGCGCGAAGATCATATCTCGAAGGTAGCCGTGGCGAGCGCTCCCCTCGAGGTAGTCCAACTCGTCGCCGCCGCCGTTCTCGCTGGCGTAGCGGGCGATCTCGTTCAGCCGGGTTTTCGTCTCGTCGATCCGGTCCGGTTCGGTCTCACGGTAGTCCGCGACGACCGCGTCCATCACCTTCCAGTCCTCGCCCATCCCGCCCTGGACCCAGTCGAGAAGCTCGCGGTCGCTGACCGACTCGAGGTCGAACGTGTAGTAGCGGTCGTCGATCGGGGCGAGGCGGTCGCGGATCTCGTCGGCGCGGTCGTCACAGTGCTCGGTCGCCCGTTCCTGCCAGTACCGTGCGATCGAGAGGCCGATCCCCCGCGAGCCGGAGTGGACGATGACCCAGTAGGCGCCGGTCCGTTCGGAGCGGGCGATCTCGACGAAGTGGTTCCCGCCGCCGAGGGTCCCGAGCGAGTCGATGGCCCGCTTCGGCGAGTACTCGAGTCGGTCGCAGAGAGCCAGGAAGTACTCCTTGCCGTACGGTGGCGAGGCGATCGGCTCACCGTTCCAGTGTTCGTTTAGCGACTCGCGTTTCGCCTCGCAGCGGTCCCACGGGAAGTCATCGACCAGATGGTACGTCTGGGGCGGGTGGTCGGCATCGCCGAACGTCGATCGCCCCATCGGAATCGCCTGTCGAACGTCCTCGTCGAGGTCGTGCATCCGCGCTTCGTCTCCGCGGCTGTCGGTCAGCCACCGACCGGTGTCGTCGTCGAGCCGGATCGCAGTCATGCCACAGCCGATGTCGACGCCGACCGTGTTCGGACAGATGCGGTCGCCGAGTGCCATCGTGAAGCCGACCACGCTCCCCGCGCCGGGGTGGCCGTCGGGCATGATCCGAACCGGATTCCGGAACGCCTCGTGGTCGACCACCTCCTGAACCTGTTCGACGAAACTCTCGTCGAACGCCGTTCTCGGTCCCAGTACGACTGCTGTCGTCTGCTCGCCATCGATTTCGAATGTCATGGGTGATGTCTGTTGCAGTGTTCATTCGTGTATCTTTACTGATTCCTACGAGACGGCTGTGACATCTTCGACGCACGGGGCGTCGAGGAGCCGCTCGCGCAGGTTCGCCTCGGCCGTCTCGTCGCTCGTCTCGAGCGTGACGGCGACGGTGACGGTCGTCGCCGAGAGGGCGGGTTCAAGCCCGCGCAGTTCGTCGACAGTTGCAGCAACGACGCCGTCGATCCGCGCGAGACGGCGCTCCGCCTCGGTCTCGAGGTCGCCCGTCGCTCTGTTCGGAATGCGGGTCGTGACGAGACGGGTCGTCCGCTGTCGGGTATCGGTAGTACTGGTGAGGGGCATCGTATCACATTGGTAGCTGGATGCTCCAGCCCGGATTCGAACCGGGGGATCGGCCTCGAAAGGGCCGCGAGTTTGGCCGCTACTCCACTGGAGCAATGGATCCGTCGCGACGACGGCGGGAGGGTGCATCGAACACCCGTTCCCGCACTGCTGGCCGCCGCGTCCTCGACTCGAGAGGTGGTTGTCCGTCTGTGCGTCTGCGTGGGGCGAGCTTCGGCCGCGTTGGCGGCCGGGACTGCTACATCGGCTCGTGCAGGTTCCAGCCCCTTCCGGGGCCGACACCGCCCGGTGCGCTCGGCTCGAGCGCGCCAGTCGAGTGTGCCTGCCTCGATGAGCATCCCCGCGTTCGGTATCCGGGTTCGACGACCGATGCCGGGAGCGCCCGGCGTCGGCACGCAGCCGTTGCTGGTCGTGGACATGGAACGGGTCGTGGCTACTCGAGCCACGATCCGCAGCGCTATCCGACGCAAACGATGGTCGAAGCGCCGCAGGTCACACCAGCGTCGATCCCAACGTCGGGATCGAACCGTTGCTATGGGAGTGAACGCGGCGAGCCCGTGTTCCCCGACCCCGGGCGGGTAGTCCGCACGTGGGGTCGAGTTATACGGGCGAAGAAAGCCGGCCTTCGCCGGACGTGGCCCCCTCGAGATAATCGATGGGACCGATCGTCCAGTGACCGACGGCCGGTTCCACACGTTGATCGCCCACTGGCCCGGTGGCCAGCCCACCCGCGACTAGCGACGAGCGAACGGGTCGTCGGGTGGTGTGTGCGATCGTCATGTGGAGTCACCGAAGATGATCGTGGTGTGAACGCTTCAGTTACTCATCACGGCGCGATTGTATTAATTCTACCCAGGGTATGGGACACATAGCCACGGCCACACAGCAGCGCTAGCGTCTCTGACCGGTCTCAAAATAGCTGAAACGATGCCGGTCGGTCACTACGCGGCGACTGTCGGCGAGCGAGCGGTTCGAAGAACCCGAGCGACGACGTTCCCCGCTCGCTTTCAGCGGTTCTCACTCACTGCGTTCGTTCCGAACCGCTCCTACATCATGCCGCCCATACCGCCGCCCATGCCGCCCATGCCGCCGGCACCGCCGGGCGCGCCTTCCTCGTCGTCGCCCTTGTCGGTCGACAGGTCGCCGGCGGAGATGATGTCGTCGATTTTGAGCACGAGGTTCGCGGCCTCGGCGGCGGAGGTGACGGCCTGTTCCTTCGCGTGGGCCGGTTCGACGACGCCAGCCTCGAAGGTGTCCTCGACATCGCCCGTGAAGACGTTCAGACCGGCCGTGACGTCGCCGTCGTCGTGGGCCGCACGCAGGTCGACCAGCGTGTCGATCGAATCGAGGCCGGCGTTCTCGGCGAGCACGCGCGGGACGAGCTCGAGCGAGTCGGCGAAGGCCTCGACGGCCAGCTGCTCGCGACCGGAGACGGAGTCGGCGTAGTCGCGCAGGCGCGAGGCGAGTTCGACCTCGATCGCGCCGCCGCCGGCCAGCACGCGGCCGTCGGAGACGGTCTGGGCGACGACGTCCAGCGCGTCGTTGACGCCGCGCTCGAGTTCGTCGACGACGTGGTCGGTCGAGCCGCGCAGCAGGAGGGTGACGCCGTGGGCGTCCTCGCCCTCGACGTAGAACAGTTCGTCTTCCTCGTCGCGGGTGATGTCACCGAAACCGAGGTCCTCGGCGGTCGCGCTCTCGAGATCGGAGACGATCGACGCGCCGACGACCTCCTGGAGGAACTCGAGGTCGGACTTCTTGGCACGGCGGACCGCGAGGATGCCCTCTTTGGCGAGGTAGTGCTGGGCGAGGTCGTCGATGCCCTTCTGGCAGAAGACGACGTCGGCGCCGAGGTCGACGATGTGGTCGACCTTCTCGCGGAGCTGTTTCTCCTCGCGGTCGAGGAATTTCTGGAGCTGGTCGGGGTCAGTGACCGAAACCTCGGTGTCGACATCGGTCTCCTCGACCTCGATGGCCTCGTCGAGCAGCAGGATGTCGGCGTCCGTCGCCTCGGTGGGCATGTTGTCGTGGACGGGGTCCTTGTCGACGATGCCGCCCTCGAGGAGGTCGGATTCGCCGGCGCTGCGGCCGGTCTGGGTCTCGATGTTGAGGAACTCGAGGTCGACGACGTTGTCGCCGTTCTCGTCCTCGACGGTGACCTGGCGGATGGCCTCGACGATGAGCTCGGCGAGATACTCCTTGTTGACCTCGGTGCCCTTGCCGGTCATCGAGGTCTCGGCGGTCTTTCGGAGGAGTTCCTCATCGTCGGTGTCGATGTCGGTCGCGATGTCGTCGATCTCCTCACGGGCCTGCTCGCTGGCGAGGTGGAAGCCCTTGATGATCGCCGTCGGGTGGATGTCCTGCTCCAGAAGGTCCTCGGCGTTCTTGAGGAGTTCACCGGCGATCGCGACGGCTGTCGTAGTGCCGTCGCCGGCCTCGTCTTCCTGCGTTTCGGCGACCTCGATGATCATCTCGGCCGTAGGGTTGTCGATATCCATCTCCTTGAGGATGGTGACGCCGTCGTTGGTGATCGTCACCGATCCCATCGAGTCGACGAGCATCTTGTCCATCCCCTTCGGACCGAGCGTCGAGCGAACGGCTTCAGCGACCGCACGGGCGGCGCTGATGTTGTAATCCTGCGCGTCCTTGTCCTTGACGCGCTGGGAGTCCTCGCTCATTACGATCATCGGCTGACCCTGCTGCATTCGCTGACTCATAGTCGAGCGGATGATTGATTGTGATTCTATATAAATCTTGCCCAATCCCGCTGGACTTCGTCCTCGGACGTTCTCAGCGTCGACCGAGAAAAACCAGGGTAGTGCGGGACGACAGCCGTCGATTCAGGCGGCGAAATCGGATCGTCAATCGTTCCCAGACGGCGGGCGACAAGGGGTTTTTATATCGGATAGTGAGTGGCCGCGTCGCCCCCGCTCGAGCGCCGGGACACCGCGAGAGCGAGGGTTCCGACGACCGGCGGAACCGTCGATCCGCGGATCGAATCGGCCAAAGGTCCACAGTCACCGCCCCGACGTTCGCGCCGAGCGGACCGCTTCGCCGTTCAATCACAGCTTTCCATCGACGAAACGGTGTCCATCCCGGTGTCGATCGACCGGTAGAAATACTGACTCGAGTCCGAGTCAACGGGACGGAAGGGTTATGCCGGTAGTCCCGTATTACCACTCGAGCAATGGACGAGTCCCCGTCCGTCACCGAATCGTTCGACGACCCGCGAGTCACTCCGCAGTTCTGCCGTCGCCTCCCCGAGACGACCGGCGACCTCGTACTCGTCGGCGTCGTCCACGACCACCCCGCGAGCGTCGCCCGAGTGGAACGCGTCATAGAGCGTGTCGGTCCCGACACGCTCGCACTCGAACTTCCCCCGGCGGCCCTGCCGTTGTACAGGATCTACGCCCGCGGCGACGCGGACGATCCGACCCCGCCGCGCTTTGGCGGCGAGATGAGCGCGGCGATCCGCGCCGCTCCCGACGCCGACGCCGTCGGAATCGACGCCCCCAACTGGTCGTTCGTCCGCGAGCTCGTCACGCGACTCGTTGCCGACCGCGTCTCGCCCGCGACGGCCCGGCGCGTTCTCTCGGGTCTCGGCGGCGCGACCCGCGAGGCGATGGCCTGCCGGATCGCAGCGACGCTGACTCACGCGACCTCGATGACCGTCGCACCCGATGATCGGATCGAGTACGACTGCGATCGAACCGATCCGCCCGAGCGCCAGGCCGACCACGAACGCTCCCACGTCGCCGGCGTGCAGGCGCTGCTGGGCAGCATCGACACCGACGGCAGCGCGCTCGCGTATCGAGACGAGACGCGCGAACGCTGTATGGTCGATCGACTCGAGACGATTCGCTCGGAGCCGGGCACCGTCGTCGCCGTCGTTGGCGTCGACCACTTAGCGCGACTCGCAGCGGAGCTCTCGGCGTAGGGGCGGGGTTTCGACGGAAAGAGAGAACCGATGTGCTAGCGGTGTGCGGGCGGTTCGATCAGAATCTCGCCGTCGCCGCTGACTCGAACGCGGTGGCCATTGACGACGAACGAGAGAGTGCCGCCGGCCCGTGGCGTCCCGTCGTAACGGGGCCGAAAGAGGTCGTCGAGGGCGTCGGGATCGACGGTATCGTACAGCGAGACGCGGCTATCGGTCACGTCGACACCCATACAGTCGGCGAGGGCGTGAATCACGGTCGTACTCAGCGCGGCCGGTCCATTGGGGTCGTGCGAGGCGCGATACAAGGATGGAGAGCGAGACTGCGACGGTGGAGGTGCGTATCCGTTCATGGCGGTTCGTCTCCTACCACTCTCTGTTTGAAGACTAAAAGCGTAATCGTTCATTACCAGCCCGATTCGTCAGATCGAACAGACGTTAGCAATCACTTCCGGTGAAATTCACTGCAGAGTGACCGAACTGGGTTCCGACTGTCGTCTCGAGCGAAACGACTGAGTCGCCCCCCTCGAGAGCGGTTCGACGGGCGACGTTCTCTCGGCCGACAGCGGTCGGTCCGCGAGTACCGATCACTGCCGGATAGCGGAGGCGCAGTTCCAGCAGTACGTAAACGTCTGGTCGGCCTCGTTGGGCGCGCCACAGTGTGGACAACGGACCGTCTCCCCGTCGGGATCGGATTCGGGAGCGTCCATCGGGAAGTCGGTGTCGCCGAACTCGTCCGAGGCGCGGGGATACCGATCCGGACCGGGCGACGAGTGGATGCTCGCGCGGTTCGGATCGGCCAGCGACGGCGTGCGCTCGCTCTCGTCGTCGTCGCGGCGGGCGTACAGATAGTACAGTAACAGGTGGAGCAGGGCGAACAACGCGATATAGCCGATGAGCCAGCCCCAGAGCTCCATCGGCATGTGATACGTTCTCGAGGCACTTGGATATTCCCCGCATTTCGATTCGTGAAAGTCGGGGCACGAAGAGTATCGACGGCGGGCCGCCACGAGGGCTAGAGGTCGCGCTGAAACTCGTCGAAGACCTCGAGGTCGTCGGGGAGGTCGTACGGGAGATGGCGTTCTTCCTGCCGGTTGACGCCGGCCTCCTCGACCGGCGTGGCGACATCCTCCCAGCCGGGTTTGATCTTGACGCTCTGGGCGGGCATCCCGACGGCGATGTGGTGGGCGGGGATATCGTGTTGAACGACGCCGCGGGCGCCGACGATGGCGTTTTCGCCAACCTTGTTGCCCGCGCGGACCATCGAGTCGTAGGTCAGACGGACGTCGTCCTCGACGATGGTGTGGTAGTTGCGGACCTCAGTCTGGTCGACGACATCGTGGTCGTGGCTGTAGATGTGAACGCCGTCGGAGATCGAGACGCGGTCGCCGATGGTCAGTTTCCCTCGGTCGTCGAGGTGGACATCGTCGTGGACGACGGCGTTGTCGCCGATCGTGATGTTGTGGCCGTAGGTAAAGGAGATCCCCTTGAAGAAGCGACAGCCGTCGCCACACTCCTCGAAGAGGTGATCGGCGAGCATCCGCCGGAAGCGCAGCGCGAACTCCACGTTGTCCGCGATCGGCAGGCTGTCGAACTGCCGCCAGAGCCACTGGAGGTGCTTGGAGGTGCGGAACTGCTCCTCGTCTTTCTCGGCGTAGTACTCGCTCTCGAGGGTCGTGTTACAGGGATCGTAGCTCTGCAGGCGGACGCGCTCGGCCGGCGAAACGGACTCGCCGCTCTGCCAGCGCTCGTAGGCCTCGCGGTCACCCGAGAGGTCGATCAGGACATCCTCGACGACCGAGCAGGTGTCCTCGTCGCTCGAGAGCCGTCGATCGACCTCGTCGATGAACTCGCGCATCCCCGCTTCGGCCTCGTCGGGGAGCGACACGTACCGCTTTGTCATACTCCGAAGTATTGCCCGCCGAGTTGATAGTGGTTCGGTTGTACAGCGGGGGTTGCCGGACCCGCTTGCACGCGGGTTACCGGGAACGGATTCACTCGCCGCTGGAGCGCCAACCGGCGAGAATCAGCGCGGGTAACGCGAGCGCACCGACGAGCAGCGACGCGCCGACGATCAGCGCACCGACCGTGACGCGGTCGCGCGGAAACTCGAGCGACAGCGCGGCGACGGCGACGACTACTGCGACAGCGACGAGGACCAGCAAGAGGCGTCGAACGGGCCGCGAACGGGGAGCCGTCATCGTTGCGGATACGTATGAGCGAGTGACCAAGAGCGGTTCGACTCGTCGGGCCGCCGAGCGCGAGCGCGGCGCTCGCCGAACGGGTTCGGATCGGGTGCTCAAGCGTTCCGGTCACCCTAAGTTCCCCCGCTCCGAACGGGCGCGTATGCGATATACCGAACTGGGCGACTCGGGCGTCGAGGTCAGCGAGGTGGGCTTTGGCGCGTGGGTCGTCGGCACCGACTGGTGGGGCGACCGCTCGGAGGACGACGCCCTCGAAATGATTCAGTACGCCGTCGATCAGGGGATCACCTACTTCGACACGGGTGACGTCTACGGGCACGGCCGCAGCGAGGAACTGCTCGGAAAGGCCCTGTCCGAGGTCCGCGACGAGGTCACCGTCGCCACCAAGGTCGGCTACGACTTCTACAACAATCCGCAGGCCGGCCACGGCGAACTCCCGAAAGAGATGGAGCCGGAGTACCTGCGTGAGGCCGTCGAACAGAGCCTCGAGCGCCTCGGCGTGGATTCGGTCGACGTGCTTCAGCTTCACAACGCGAACGTCGAAGAGATCACGCCAGACGTGCTCGAACTCCTCGACGAACTCGAGGAGGAAGGACTGATCGACGCGACCGGGCTCGCGCTCGGCCCCTCGATCGGCTGGCTCGCCGAGGGCGACCTCGCGATCGAAAAGGAGTTCGACTCCGTCCAACTCGTCTGGAACGTCTTAGAGCAGGAAGTCGGCAACCACTTCCTCGAGACGATCGGGCGAACGGATTCGTCGACCAGCCTGATCCCGCGAGTCCCCCACTCCTCGGGCATCCTCAACGAGCAGGTCACGCCCGACACCGAACTCGGCGAGGGCGACCACCGCGGCTTCCGCCCCGACGAGTGGTACGAGACCGGCTGGGAGAAACTCGAGCAACTCCGATTCCTCGAGCGCGACGGCGAGCGAACGATGGGGCAGGCCGCGATCATCTGGCTGCTCTCGCACGACCCCGTGGCGACCGTGACGCCGACGTTCCGCACCACGGACGATATCGACGAGTGGGCGGCCGCCAGCGACCTGCAGCGGCTCACCAACGAGGAGATGGCTCGCATCGACGACCTCTACGCGAACGGCTTCGACATCGACCGCGACGACGGGATGGACGCGCTGCGCTCGTCGGTCGGCGGCGAGGACATCGAATCGGCCGGCCTGGACAAACTCGCGGCTGATTGAATCGGCTCGCGGCGGGTGAGTCGATTCGACCGACGGCTCGAGCCGGGGTCGGCGGCGGGCTCACGAGGACGGCCACCGGGCGTTCGATCCGCTCAGTCGCCCTCCGAGTTCACGAGTCGAAACTCGAACTCCAGTTTCCCGTCCGTCTTCACGTTCACGCCGCCGAGTGCCTCCGAGAGCTGCTCTCGCGCCCGTGAGCTCGGCTCGACGGTGACGGAGACGCTGTTGCTGTTTGCGTTGTACGTGATGTTGCCGACGGCGACGTCGAACTCGAAGAACTCCGGGACCTCCTCCCTGAGCTGTGCTCGCACGCCGTCGACATCCGACCGTACGTCGGCCATCTCTTCGTTTAACGTGCCCATCGACGATGGTTGATGGTAACACACCTTAACCGTTGAGCCTGAACTGTACGGAGGCTCATACCGGGCTACGCCGGCATCCGAAGCGCGTACAGGATCGCGACCAGTCCCGTCACCTGACTGCACTGACCGAGGATCGCCGCGACCGGTTCCGAGACGAACGGGAGCGCGACGTAGGCCAACAGCAACAGGAACGGGACGGCGAGCGCCAGCGCGCGCCACTGCAGTCGCGCGCGCCGGTCTTTCATCCCGTGTCCCGTCGGTCGACACGTGATGCCATCGACACGTCCATCGAACGCGCTTGAACTGGAGCGTCGGCACCTACTACGGCCCCGAACACGCGCCGGCACCCCTCGCGCTGGCCACGTTCCCCGTGCTCGTGGCGCTAACGGACGCTCGGACTACGGACGCTCGGACGAGGACTCGAGCGCGCCGCCGACGGCGAGTTCGATCGCGTCCGCGGGCTCTATGTGCGTGCTCGCGACCCTGACGACGCTCGTGGCCTCGCAGGTCGCGTTCGTCGCGGCGATGTGGGGATGGGCAGCGCTCGCGGGACCGTGGTCAGTCGAACCGCTCCGCGAGCCACTCGTCCCACGTCACCGTCCCGACGGCCCGGTCCGGACAGGTTGCCCCACCCGCTCTGAAACCGGCGGCGGTCTTTCCGGGGATCGGGAGACGGACAATCGGCCGCCGCAGGCCGCGGGCGTCGCGGTAGGTCCGTGCGAGATCACCGACCGTTCGCACCGCCGGGCCGCCGATATCGGGCACACGGCCGGCCGGTTCGGGCGTGGCGCGGCCGACGACTGCGTCCGCCGCTTCTCCGACGTCGATCGGCTGTAAGCGAATTCCGGTCGGGAGCGGCCAAACGGGCAGCCGCGAGACCGTGCCGAGCAACTCGGCGACGAACTCGTGAAACATCGTGATACGGATGATCGTCGATCGAACCGCACTCGCCTCGACCGCCCGCTCGGCCGCCAGCTTGTGTTCGTAGTACGAATACGGAACGTCGTCGATACCGACGATGGAGACGTACACGAAATTCGAGACGCCCGCGTCGGCGGCCGCCTCGAGCAGCCGTTCGGTGCCGCGCACGTCGATCGCCTCGCTGTCGCCGCGGGGCGCGCTGGCCGCGTGGACGACGACATCGGCGTCCGCGACGGCGTCTCGAAGGCCCGTCCCGTCGGCCAGATCCATCGCGACCCACTCGAGGTCGTCGTCGCCGTGGTCCGGCGGCGAACGACTCGCGGCCAGCACGTCGTGGCCCGCCTCGAGCAGTCGCGGTCGCAACGCCGTTCCGAGCGTGCCGGTGGCACCCGTCAGAAGCGTTCGGCAGGTCATAGCGACGCGTTCGTCCCGGACGGTCGAATCGTGACTGCCGGATCCGTCTGTGGGATTTAAGTCAGTGACGATGACAGCTATCCCATGAAACACGTTCGGGTGACGCTCGACGCGGCCGGCCGCGAGGACGAGATCCACCCGATGTACGACGTTTTGACGAACGCACCGTACGTCGACCGGGCGACCGCGCTACAGTGGAACGCCGCCGGCGACGAACTCGGTGCGTTGCACTACGTCGTCGGCGACCGCGAACCGTTCGTCTCGGCGATGGACGAAATCTCCGAAGTACTGGCCTACGAGGTCGCGCCGGCCGGTTCGGACGCGTTCTACGTGTATACCAGAGACGCGACCACCGAGTCGGCACGAGACCTGTTCGAAACGATTACGCGAACGCCGGTCGTCGTGGTCCCGCCGATCGAGTACGCCGCCGACGGAACGGTGTCGTACTCGGCGTTCGGCCCGGCCGACGCGATTCAGACGGCCATCGAGAGGATTCCGGAGCCGATCACCGCCACGATCGGCGGAATCGGCGGGCTGGCGGCAGCGCCGGGCGTCCTCGCGTCGCTGCTGAGCGAGCGCCAGCGGGAGGCGATCGATGCCGCATACGAGTTGGGGTACTACGAAATACCGCGCGAAGCCGACCACCGGGCGATTGCAGACGCGATCGACTGCGCGCCGAGTACGGCCGCCGAACACCTGCGAAAGGCCGAAGCGAAGCTCCTCGAATCGGTCCTCGAGGGGTGAGCCAGCGCTGCGACGAACCCGCGGCGAAGCGACACAGCTACGCCGGTGGACTCGATCCCGCCGATCGGGCGGCGGCCGACGGCGCTCGAGCGAGAGTCCATATATATGTCCCTCTATATCTGGGCTCACCCCCTACCCGGGACGAGAACGATGTTCTAGGCGGAGCACGCACCATCCAAATCCATGAAACCGTACGAATTTACCTGCCCAGACTGCGGTCGAGAGATCCCCGTGACGGGCCCGATGCGGGAGGCGACGCTGGCGAACGGCTGTCCCGTCTGCGGGCGGTCAGTAAGCGCAGACCATTTCGCCACGTGACCGCGATCGAGAACCCACGCAGGCTCGAGTACCGTCTCCGCCCTCCCGATTACGGTACTTCAAGAACAGCATACAACACCCTTAGTCTCATTTAATCTCCCCCATGATACGCTTTTACACCCGAACGGTGTGGTAGCTAGCATCATGACCGAAGTTACGTACGTCGGGAAGGCGTGTGCGTACATCACTCGCGGGACGGGCGAGCTGTTGGTCTTCGACGGTCCGGGACACGCGGGACTTCAGATTCCGAAAGGGACGCTCGAGCCCGGCGAATCGCCGCGAGAAGCGCTGTTCAGAGAGGTCCGCGAGGAGAGCGGACTCGGAGCGCTGAGCGACACGCGACATCTGACGACCGACATCTGGACGCGACGCGAAGGCAGGCGGTACGTACGCCACTTCTTCCACTCGACGGTGTACGAACCCCGCGATCAGTGGACCCACACCGTCAGCGACGGCGGCGACGAAGACGGTGCCGAGTTCGCGTTCCGCTGGGTCCGCCCGACGACCGCCCGAGAGTTCGCGCTCGATCTCGACGAGTACGTCGGCCTCCTCCCGACCGCCTCCGTTTCCAGCGACGCCGTGAGCGCGTCTGACTGACGCTTCCTCGCCCCTTCCCGACGAGGAGGAGCCGCTCCGGCGCGCCACAAGAGCTAGATTTGCCGGCGTTTCCGGGGATGGGCTTCCACCGACGGTATCGTCACCGTCGTCGGCGACGACTGCGACGGCCGCTTCACGCGCGGTCAGATCGATCGCCTGTTCGCCGACGGCCGCCTGAGGGCGTGCTCGACGACGAGAGCCACCTGTCGGACGACCGGGTGGATCGGCCCCTCCTATTTTGAAAGCGCGCGCTCGACGGCCTCGGCCACGTTCGTCGCCTTCTCGGCCAGGTCGTCGGACACCAGCCCGTCGTCGACGGCTGCCTCGAGTTCGTCTGCGTCCACGATGTCGACCGTCCCGTCACTCTGCCGGATCACGTCGACGTGGAGGTCGACGTAGCGCACGCAGTCGGGGAACAGTTCGACCGGCGTGCAGACGTTGACGTAGGTCCCCTTCGAGGCGCCGTCGGCGGCCTTGTACGTCGTCGGATACCACCAGCGTCCCTCGCGGAACTTCGTGACGGCCACGTCGCCTTCCTCTTTGGGTGCGCCGAGCGCGTCGTAGCTGCCGCCGCCGCTCATGGACCGCTCGAGGGTGACCTTCCCCTCGGGCGCCCAGTCGGTGACCTCGCCTCGCCCCAGCGAGATGCGTCGGCCGTCGGGTTTGCCGTGGCCGATCTCGAGACGGTCGCCTCGTTCGGGGCCGAACTGGCGCGCGACCGCGGCGAACGGGAACTCGCCGTCGCCGACGCTGTCGCTGAGCGAGCCACAGATCGCCTCGGCGAAGTCGACCGCCGCGCTCGCGGCTCGATCGGCCGCCTTCGTCCGGTGGTGGCCCGGCATCGTCGTCTCGACGCGCCGCCGAACGTCGTCCAGGGCGAATCTGGACTCGCGGCCGAACCAACACCACTCGGTCCGTCGGGGCGCGGCGAGCAGCCCCGGCTCGCCGGGCTCGGCCGGCGCGTCGGCGACGGCGTCCTCGAGTTGCCGCGCGCGCTTCGCGGCGTCTTCGAGGGCGTCCCCCATCGCCTCGAGGTCCGCGTCGGCGGCCGCATGCTGCCAGCGGATCCCCCAGCCGTCGGGCACTTCGACGGAGAGCAGGTCGGTCATGCCGACGAGTTCCTCGGCGCGCTCGCCCCGCAGCGCCGCCGAGACGCCGCTTCGATCGCGCGAGAGGGTACAGAGCCCACCCTGTACCTCGAGCGTCGGCGCGACGAGCGGTCGGTCGTCGTCCCACGGCGGCGCGGGCTCGCGGACCTGGACCCGGTAGCGGTTGCCGTCGTCGACGTAGCCGTCGACGCCGTCGTATTTGAGAAAGCCGCGGCGGCCGTCACCCAGATCGACGACGGCGCCGCTGCCGCCGCCGGCCTCGAGCACTTCGGCGTCGAAGACGGCTCCCCGGGGTGCGTCGGCCGCCCAGCGGAACGCGTCGATCGCGAGGGCCTCGAGTTCGTCCGCGACCGTCTCGACCGCGTCGGGCTCGCCCGAGACGCCGACCCCCTGGCGGTCGCGAGTCGTCTCGACGGCGGCGGCCGCTGGCGCGGCGTCGAAGGATCGGTCGAAGCGCTCGCGAATCGGCTCGGAGGCCTGGACGACCTCGCAGCCGGCTTCGGCCAGCAGCCGGGTGACGGCCGTGGTGTAGATGCCGCGGACGCGGGCCGTCGTCATCGCCCGTCCCCCGTGACCGCTCGACGGCCCGCCGTCGGCCGTCGCTCTCCGAGCCGCCGTCGTCCCGCGCTCGAGTGCGATCGAACCGCGTCCTCGAACACGGCGATCACCGCAGCGTCTCGCGGTCGGCGGCGAACCGCACCCGATCGTTGATCGTCGGTCCGAGGGTGAGTTCGACCGAGCCGTCGTCTAGAATCCGGCCGTCCTCGACGTAGACACCCCACGTGTCGAACCGGAGCCAACCGCGCATCTCGCCGCCGTGGGTTGTGATGTCCGCGTAGTCGACGGCGTGTTCCGGATAGTCCGAACGCGAGTGGGCCATGTCCATGTCGGAGTAGACGGTATCGTGGTCGTCAAAAAAGTCCTCGAGCGCCGTCGCGTCCCGCCGGACGGCCTCGACGACCGCCACGGAGGCGGCCCGGAGATCGTCGGTCTCGAGGCCGGCGTCGCGAAGCGCGCGCTGTGTTCGCTGGTCGAAGTGCATACGCGTCGGTTGGGGCGGCGGGCCTTTGTGGATTCCGAGTCCGATCGGCCGTCACGGGGCCGCGCTGCCCGTCGGACCCCTCCGGGGATCGGAGCGTCCGGAAAACCCGGCAAAGCATACTTACCGACGGGCGACCACCAGTGGCTAATGAGTCAGGAGGCAGAATCCAACGCCCCGGGGAAGACGTCGGGGGGACCTGAGACCCGCTCCGAACCCCTGAGCGTAGAAACCGGCCTGGAAGCCCTCCGCTCGAGTTCGGAGTTTCGGGGGCCGGTCGAGCCCCTCGATGGCGCGGACGCGAACGAACACATCGCGCTGTTCTATGACTCCCCCGACGAGCGGATCGCGGCCACGGTTCCGTTCGTCAGACAGGGGATAGAGCGCGGCGAACGGGTGATGTACGTCATCGACGAGCAGTCCGAAGCGGACGTGCTCACGGCACTGCGCGACGGCGGGGTCGATGTCGACGCCGCCACCGATTCCGGGGCGCTCACGTTCCACTCGGTCGAGGAGACCTACCTCCGGAACGGCGCGTTCGATCCCGACGAGATGCTCGAGTTCTACGCCGAAACGATCGAGGCGACGGCGGGGGCGTACGAGGGGCTTCGGATCACCGCGGAGACGAACTGGCTCCTCGACGACGGGACGTCGATCGAGGACTTCATGGCCTACGAGAGCCGCGTGAACGACCTCTTCGAAGGCGAGGACTGCATCGCGCTCTGCCAGTACGACCGCCCGGCGATGCCGCCGGGAATACTCGCGGACATCGTTCGGACCCACCCCCATCTCGTCTACGACGGTGCGCTCTGTCACAACTTCTACTACACGCCGCCGCAGGCGTACTTCGGCCCCGACGAGCCCGCTCGCGATGTCGACCGGATGCTGGGAACGCTCGTCGACAGGACCGAAGCGAAAGCGGAGCTCGGCGACACCATCGACGAGCTGGCGGAATCGAACGAGCGCCTCAAACGGTTCGCGTACGTCGCCTCCCACGACCTCCAGGAACCCCTGCGGATGATCTCGAGCTTCCTGCAGTTGCTCGAGAGCCGATACGGGGACGAACTCGACGAGGAGGCGGCGGAGTACATCGACTTCGCCGTCAACGGAGCCAACCGAATGCAGGAGATGGTCGACGGACTGCTCTCGTACTCGCGGATCGATACGCAGGACGCCGAGTTCCGGCCGGTCGACTGTAACGACATCCTCGGGGCCGTGCTTGACGACCTCCGACTGCAGATCGAGGAGACCGACGCCGGGGTCGTCGTCGGCGATCTCCCGACGGTCGTCGGCGATCCGACCCAGCTCGAGCAGGTGTTTCACAACCTCGTCGCGAACGCGATCAAGTACACCGACGACGGACCGCCCCACGTCGAAATCGACGCGCAGCGACGGAGCGATCGCTACGTGTTCTCGGTAGCCGACGAGGGAATCGGTATCGATCCGGCGTACGCGGACCAGATCTTCGAGGTCTTCAATCGCCTCCACTCGACCGAGGAGTACCAGGGGACCGGGATCGGGCTGGCGCTGTGTCGAAAGATCGTCGATATCCACGACGGCGACATCTGGGTCGACGCCGAACCCGACGAGGGGGCGACGTTTTACTTCACGCTCGTCGGAGCCGATCGATGACGCGTTCGAACGAGAGCAGCCGATGACTCGCGACCACGGCATCGATCCGGCCGACATCTTGCTGATCGAGGACAACCCCGGCGATATCCACTTGATCAGGGAGGCCCTCGAGAAGGGCAGCACCGACGGTTCGGTGCCCGTCATCACCGACGGGGCGGAGGCCCTCGACTACGTGGACCGGTGGGACGACGCCGGCTCGGCCCCGGCCGTCGTCGTTCTCGATCTGAACCTGCCGAAGGTAGACGGGAAAACGATCCTCGAAGCGATCAGGGCCGATCCGGCGCTGCGATCCGTTCCGGTGGTCGTCTTCTCGAGTTCGGAGTCGGCGGAGGATATCCGCGAAACGAACCATCGAGGAGCGGACGGCTATCACGTCAAGCCGGTCGACCCGAACGAATACATCGCGCTCGTGCGGGCGATCGCGGCGTCGGTCTCCGATACCGGACGACCGCCGCCGGGAGCGTATTCGACGACTGATCCGATCGAGTAGCCCCGCGCCATCACCGCTTGCCGAACCTATACCGGTCAGGCGTCCGTACGAACGCCCATGCAGCGCAGGCGCGATCCGATCGAGCGAGCCGAGGAGCGAAACGGCGACGGATCGACGGATCTCTACGATATCTCGACGTGGGAGGCGCGATCAGCCGTCGATCTGCTCGCGTACACGCTCTACAACGCCGTCAGCTACGGGTTTCGAGCGCTCGTCTTGCTGATCGCGCTCGCGATCACGCTCGTGTTGCTCGTCTCGCCGGCCGCGGTCGTCCTCGAGGACCCGTTCGTCGCCTTCTTCTTCGGGCTCTCGGTCGTGCCCGCGGCGTTGCTCGCGGGGTATATCTGGTACGCCGATATCACCACGAGCGAGCCGCTCTCGCTGCTCGTCGTGACGTTCCTGCTCTCGGTACTGTTCGCGACGTTCGCGGCGGTCGTCAACTCGGTCAGTTCGGCACTGCTCGGCATCGGCGGCACCGCGCTCTTCTTCTACCTGATCGTCGGCCCCGTCGAGGAGACGGTGAAACTGCTCGCCGTCTACGTCTTCGCCTACCAGAAGGACAGTTTCGACGCCGTCATCGACGGCGCGGTCTACGGGGCCGTCGCGGGACTGGGCTTCGCGGCCATCGAGAACGCGCTTTACATCAGTCGCGTCATCGGCGAGGCGAGCCCCACGGCCAACATCCTCGTCACCGCGAGCGGGATCACGACCGTTCGGGCGCTGGCCGGCCCCGGTCACGTCATCTACTCGGCGATCGCGGGCTACTACCTCGGGCTGGCGAAGTTCAACCCCGACGACGCCGGCCCGATCGTCCTCAAAGGACTACTCGTCGCGGCGTTCGTCCACGGCACGTACAACGTCACGGTCGGTATCGTCCCGAGCGCCGTCGCGAACGCCGTCCCCGTGATCGGCTACGGCGTCGCGTTCGTCGGCTACGTGATCGTCTACGACGCCGCGATCGGCTACTACCTCTACCGGAAGCTCTCGCGGTACCGACGGACGTACCGCGCGGTCAGGGGCAACACCGAAAGCGTCTCGCGACCGGAGCTGACGGAGTTCGACCCGCCACAGCGCTAGACTCAGTCCTCGAAGCGCGCCTCGAGCAGCCGTTCGACGTACTTCGCGAGCACGTCGACCTCGAGGTGGACCGGGTCGCCGGGCTCTTTTTCCGAGAGCGTGGTCAGCCGGTAGGTCGTCGGGATGATCGCGACGGTCACCCGGCCGCGCTCGGTATCCAGCTCGGCGACGGTCAGGCTGATGCCGTCGAGCGTGATCGAGCCCTTCTCGACGACGTAGCGGCCATACCCCTCGGGGAGTTCGAACTCGAAGAACCAGTCTTCGTCCACGGCCTCGATGTCCGTGACGGTCGCGACCGCGTCGACGTGGCCCTGCACGACGTGGCCGTCGAAGCGGCCGTCGGCCGGCATCGCCCGCTCGACGTTGACCGCGTCGCCCGTCTCGAGGTCGCCCAGATAAGTCCGGTCGACGGTCTCACTCGCCAGGAAGACCTCGAACCACTCGCCTTCCGCGTACCGCTCGACGGTGAGACACGCACCGCTGACGCTGATGCTCTGGCCGTGTTCGAGCCCCGTCGCGACCTCGTCGGCGCCGATCCGCAGCCGGAGGCCGTCGTCGGTCCGCTCTCGAGCGACGATCTCGCCGATCTCCTCGACGATCCCCGTGAACATACCTACAGGTGGCGGGCGACGGGGGAAAGCCGTTCCGGGTCGAGTCTAGGTGTCGACCGCGAACGACTCGTCGTAGGCCGCGGTGTGAACTCCGGTGAATTCGAAGCGCGCGCCGCCGCTCTCGCTCTCGCCCACGTCGACCTCCCATCCGTGGGCCTGTGCGATCTCGAGGACGATGTTCAGCCCCAGTCCCGTCCCGGTTTCGTCAGTCGTCCACCCCGGCTCGAGCACGTGATCGCGTTCGCCGGGCGGAATGCCGGGGCCGTCGTCGGCGACGTAGAAGCCGTCCTCGGTGACGCCGAGAGAGACGGTCACCGTCTCTCCGCCGTGTTCGACGGCGTCCCGACGAGCCTGCGAGTCAGGGCTCGTCGAACCGTGTTCGACGGCGTTGCGAAACAGGTTCTCGAACAGGTTTCGAATCCGCGTCGAGTCGGCATAGAAGAGGCCGGCGGAGTCGACGCGGAGCGACGCGCCCGCGGTCGCGACGTTGGCCCAGCACTCCTCGACGACGGCGTCGAACTCGAGAGCCTCGACCGCGTCGACCTCGTATCCGCTCCGAACCATCGTCAGCACGTCGTCGATGATCCCCGCCATCCGATCGAGCGTGTGCTCGAGTTCGTCGGCCGGTTCGGCGTCGCTCCCCTCGAGTAAGGCGTAGGCCACGTTGAGCGGGTTCCGAAGGTCGTGTGCCAGAATGCTCGCGAACTCGTCCAGTCGTTCGTTCTGGCGCTCGAGTTCGCGTTCGTGGGCGAGCCGGTTGAGCGCGATTTCGGCGTTCAGCGACAGGATCGAGGCGAGTTCGTCGTCCGACCGATCGAACGCGCCGACCGCCGGATCGACGATGCTGATGACGCCGTGGTCGCCCATCGGAAGGTAGAGCGCAGAGCGCGCGTCCCCGCGGTCGTGACCGTCGTCGAGCTCGCGAACGTCGTCGTACCGGAGGAGGTCGCCGCTCTCGTAGGCGCGACTCACCGGGCTCTCGCCGTCGATCCGGTACTCCGGTCGGCCGCCCATCGTCGCCTGGGCCCGCTCGGTGACGGCGACGGGGCACAGCCGCGGTTCGTCGTCGACGAGTCGAACGACGTTGCTCCGGTAGTCGAGAATCGTGTTGGCCGCGTCGGCGACGAGCCCTGCGATCTCCTCGCGGTCGTCCGCTCGCATCAACCGGCGCGTCGCCTCGTGGAGCGCCCGAAGCTGGCGCTCGTACTCCTTTCGGGCTGTCACGTCACGGAAGACGCCCGCGATCAGCCGTCGGTCCTGTCGGTCGAACACCTGGGCGTTGATTTCGACCGGGACCCGATCGCCGCCGCTGGTTTCGACGTAGATATCCGCCCCGTCAGGGAACTGGCTCAGAATCGCCTGATCGGTCGCGATGTGTGTCTCAAAGAGCCCCCGATAGCGGTCTCCCTCTCCCGACGGATGGAGCATCGACTGGCGCTTCCCGACGAGTTCGTCCGGATCGTAGCCCAACAGGTCCGTGACGTGTTCGTTCGCCTCGACAATCTCGCCGGTCGTCGCGTCCGCGACGACGACCGCGTCCGGAACCGCCTCGAGGATCGTCTGGTACTTCGTCCGCAGCGCCTGCTGCTCGCTGATGTCCCGAACCGCCGCCATGAACTCGAGCCCGCACTCGCTTTGGATCGGACTCAGACTGATGTCGATGGGGACGAGCGAGCCGTCCTTGCAGCGCCCCGAGAGATCGAGGTTCGCGCCCATCGGCCGCGTCTCGGGATCCTCGATGTACGCGTCTCGCTGGGCGACGTGGGCGCTCCGAGACGGTTTCGGGATGAGGATCTCGATCGGCTCGCCGACGAGTTCGTCCGGGCGGTAACCGAACAGATCCGTGACGCGCGCGTTCGCGTAGGTGATTCGGCCGTCGCCATCGACGAGGACGATCGCGTCGGGCGACGCTTCGCAGATCGCTTCGTATCGGTGTCGGCGTTGATCAGGCATGTGGTCCGGGCAGTTCGATACCGAACCACGGTGCGCAACGGGTTTCAAGCTTTGAGTAATGGATCCGTAACGTCCGTCAGAAATGAATCGGTCGCGACCGTTTCGCCGAGAAATCGGCGGTCCGCCATGGAATACAACATGATCATAGATTGATGAGATCGGCGAAGCGGGAGATCGACTCGAAGGCCTCGTCCGAGGCGGGGTCGAGACCGCCGCATCGGTCGGTCCCGTCGTCCTTTTGTCGGTACCCGCCCTATCCCAGCCCGATGGCCGGTATCATCGACACGATCAAGCTCGCGGGAACCCTCGTCCTCGCGCTCCCCGCCGGACTCGCCGGGCTCGACTTCCTGCTCCTTCGCGGGCAGACGGCCGTCGGCGTGGCACTGCTCGCGCTCGCGGTTGGGCTCGTCGCCATCCAACACTGGCTCACGCTTCCGACGGACATCCCCGAACTGTTGGCCAAACGGGTCGTCGGGACGGTCGCGAAAGAGTCCGAGACCGACCCGGACGACGACCGGTAACCAGGGCCGGCACTCGAGCCGAAGATCCGGCAGTGCCGTCGGTTCGAGTCGAACCGAAATCGAAAAGCGCGCTACTCCTCGAGCAGCGCCGCCGGCTCGAGAGACTGCGACGGGGCCGCGAGCCACTCGGGGCGTTCGCCCTCGTCGTTGACCGCGACGATGTCGGCGATCCGGAGCCAGCGATCGTCGTCGACGCGCGCGGCCACGTCGAAGCGCGCCACGGTTCCAGCCGCTACCGTGGCGCCGCCGTCGATCGGTCGCTCGCTCGGCTCGAGGCCGACGCCGGCGACCCGCGTCTCGATCGCGTCGCCGTCGCCGAAGCCGAACGAGCGAACTTCGGCCTCGAGGTCGGCCGCGACGGCGGTCACCGACTCCGGGCCGGCTGTCAGCATCGACCGCGCGGAGCGAAACGACTGGGTGACCGCGACGTGCACCCGGCGCTCCCGTCCGCCGTCGCTGTCGACCACGAGCGTCCGGACGAGACCGCCGTAGTACCCCGCCGGCTCTCGCGGTGTCACCTCGAGAACGATCGGCTCGCCGGGCCGGAGCGGAGTATCGTCGGGTTCGACGCTAGAGCGTGGGTTGACGGACGTGTTGCCGTCGGGGAACGCGCCCGCGGCGACGACGGCCGCGTCGATTTCGGTGCGCAGTTGGGCCGGCGTCAGGGGCTCGAGATCGGCGTCGCTGGCTGCTCCGCCGTCACCGGGAATCGCGAGCCGTCCGTCGACGACCGCCGCGTCGGCCAGCAACGATGCGGCCCGCCGGATGCCGGCGCTGGCGGCCCGCTGGGCGGCCGCGATGCGTTCGCGCTCGCCGCCCGTCGTCGTCGCTCGCGCCCGCTCGACGGCGTCCGTCGAGGCGAGATCGAATCCTGCGTTCTCGAGGTACAGCGCCGCGTCGTGTGGAATCCGTGCCGGCGCGAGGACGGTCCCCTCGCGGCCGCGGTCCGCGAGGGCGGCGGCGAGACGGTCGGCGGGGTGGCCATCCGACTCGTCGGCCGCCGAACGCACGAGCCACTCCCGGTCGACGCCGTCGTAGGCGATGGCGGTGGGCCCAGCCGAGGGCGTCGGCCCGTTCGCGAGCGTCGAACCGCAGTACCGAATCGCCGGATCGCGGTCGGTGCCGACGTGAACGAACGCGGTGGCTTCGTTGTCCTCGAGGGCGGCCGAGAGAACGCCAGCCGCGCGGTCGCGGCGCTCGCGGACGAGATCGCCGTCGGTATCGACGGCCCCGCTCTCGCGATCGGACCGACCGGTCACGGCGCTTCGGCTTCCGCCTCGACTCCGTCGGCGTCCGGTTCGGCGGGTTCCTGGGCCTCCTCGATCAGTTCCTCGAGCGTCGAGTCGGTCAGGTGGTTCTTGAGCAGGACGTCGATCGGCAGCGTCGGCGCGCCGTCGACGAGGTTCTCGAGCAGGAAGAGCCGCTCGCGGGCCCGCGACATGCCGACGTAGAAGACGCGGCGCTCGTTGTCGGTCAGGACGGGAACGGGCGAGGTGGTCTTGGTGAACTCCTCGCAGCCGGGAACGTCCTCGGGGTCGTCGACGGTGGCGACCATCTGCTCGACGACCTTCTCGGTGAGGTCGGTCCCGACGAAGACGTGGTCGGCCTCGCGACCCTTCGCGGAGTGGATGGTGCCGACGCGAACGCGGTCGGTGTCCATTCCCTGGTACTCGCCGATCGCGAAGTAGGATCGGACGCTCTTCTTTTGGAAGTTGGTGACCTTCCGGAGCATGTCCGATGCCGACGCGGGGCCGGGCATGAAGGGGGCGTGCTCCTCGATGACCGAAGCGGGGATCATGAGCTCCGCTAAGTCGTCGATGCCGGCTTCCTCCTGACCTTCGTCGATCTCGTCGAAGAGCGCGTCGCGCTCGTTGGTCCCGAACGCCGAGTCCTGAAGCATATCCGCGAGCCGACGGGCCTGCAAGCCGGTCACGTCCTCGCCGGCGTCGATCGCCTCGACCGCGCGGACGTACTGGGTGAGCCGGTCGGTCCACATCCGCTGGTCGGTCAGCGAGGTGAAGGGGACGCCCTCGGTGATGAACTCGTCGATGAACTGGAACATCTGGTAGCGGGCCCGGAACAACACCATAATGGTGCCGTCGCCCTCGACGAGCGTGCGCCGGACCATCCGGACCACGTCGAGCATCGAGGCGTTGGTTCGCGCTTCGACGGCACCGCCTTCCTTGCGCGGTTTGAGGTCCTTGTCCTGACGCTGGTCGATGTGACGGATCTCCTTGTTGACCGCGTTGAGAACGTTCGAGGGCAGGCGATAGGAATTCGGCAGAATGATGTCCTCGTCGACCTCCTCCTCGAGCAAGAGCGCGGGATCGGCCCCCTGCCAGGAGTAGACGACCTGATCGTCGTCGCCGGCGATCAGGACCTGCTTCATGTGCGGTTTCCACTCCTCGTAGACGTCGTACTGGAGGGTGGTGATGTCCTGAAACTCGTCGATCACCAGATAGTCGACGTTCGGCAGCAGCGAGCGCTGTTTGACGCGCTCTAACATGTCGGCGAAGCCAATCTTGCCCTGTTCGCCCTTGTAGGTGCGCCAGGCGCGGATCGCTTCCGGAACGTCGATCCGGTCGTCGTCGCTGGGCCAGGTCGGCGTGTACTTGTTGCCCTCTTGGGCGTTAGGGTCGATTTCGGGCGGGAGCCGGACCTCTTCTTCGTCCCACTGGAAGGGGACATCGTACCAGTCGGAGACGTCGCGGCTGGTCCGCTGGAGCCACTGGCTGGTCGCGATGGTCTTGTTGCCGATGGTCGTCGACCGGGCGGTCCGGCGGCCGGCACCCGAGTACTCGTCTTCGTACTCGAGGCCGTACTCCTCGCAGAACTCCTCCTTGTCGGATTCGCCGATGACATCGCTTCGAGAGAGATCGAGCAGTTCGTACGCCTTGGCGTGCATCGTACAGACGTTTCCTTGCAGTGCACGCGGGCTCTCGTCGAGGCGGTCAGCGAGCCGTTCCCGAACCTCCTGTGCTGCCGCTCGCGTGTACGAGACGACGAGAATGTCCCGGAAGGTGACGCCGTCCTGCTCGAGGATATCCTCAACGTGGTCGAGAAGGGCCGTCGTCTTGCCGCTTCCCGGGCCACCGAACAGGCGGGTGACCTTCGTGTCCGTCGTAGCCATTGTAGCTGTACAGGAGCGCGACGCCCATAAGTGACGTGGGTTTTCGTCGACAGAAACCGAGGGACTACGGATCGCGGGGAGAACGAGCTTCGCGGACGTCAGCACCGTCGCGGATCTTGTCCTGACAGTCCGGGCAGACCCGCGGGTTGTCGACACCTCGAGGCGTAAATACTCGGGCGTACGCATCGGTGACGAATCCGCCACAGTTCTGGCATTTCGGCATATGTTTTCTCAGTAAGGGATATTTGATAATACATTATAATCGTGTCGGATTGGCACTGATAAAAACGGCGGTGCGCGAGCGGTTTCGCGTGGTCGAGACGACTACTGGTTCACGAGGAAATACCGTTCCTCGCAGAGAACTGGGCGCTACGACGCCGGCTCCCACCCGCAGACGGTACAGGAACTGGCGGACGTATCGTGAAGCCCGCCGCAGTCGGGGCACTGCTTCTTGTTATACTCCTGTTCCCACCCTACTCGTTCGACCGAGTGACCGCGATCGGACAGAAATTGATCCATGACGTCGTCACCGGCATCCGTGGGTGAGGTTGCCATAGGCGTGTGAATGTGTGCCACAGTATTAAATCGTTGGGTCGATGAAGATACTGCCTCCACGTCGGACCGGGGCGGCGGTTCGCCGACGGCACCCCCGACCCGCGGACTTTTGCCGGTCTCACCCCAACGATCGCGTATGAGCGATCTTCGCCTCGACGCGACCCAACTCGACCGCTACTCGAGACACGTCATCATGGACGAGATCGGCCCGGAGGGCCAGGGGCGGCTGCTCGACGGGTCGGTGCTGATCGTCGGCGCGGGCGGGCTGGGATCGCCGGCGATCCAGTATCTGGCCGCCGCGGGCGTCGGCCGACTCGGAATCGCCGACGACGACGTCGTCGAGCGCTCGAACCTGCAGCGCCAGATCGTCCACGGGGACGCGGATGTCGGCCGGCCGAAAGTCGAGAGCGCGGCAGACTACGTCGAGCGGCTAAACCCCGACATCGACGTCGAGACCCACCAGACTCGCGTTACCGCGGACACCGTCGCGGAGCTCGTCTCGGACTACGACGCCGTCCTCGACGCCAGCGACAACTTCGCCACCCGGTACCTGCTCAACGACCACTGCGTGCTCACCGAGACGCCGCTCTCTCACGGCGCGATCTACCGCTTCGAGGGGCAGGTGACGACGTTCACGAACGAGCGCGGCGGAGAGGAGTCGCCGCCGTGTTACCGCTGTATTTTCCCCGAAGCGCCCGAGCCCGGCACCGTCCCAGACTGCGCCACGACGGGCGTCCTCGGGGTCCTCCCCGGCACCGTCGGCTGCATCCAAGCCACCGAGATTGTCAAATACCTGCTCGAGAAAGGCGAGTTGCTCGAGGGCCGCCTGCTGATGTACGACGCGATGGACATGAGCTTCGAGGAGGTGCCGATGCAGTCGAATCCGGCGTGTCCGGTCTGCGGGGACGATCCCGAGATCGAGTCCGTCAGAGACGTGGCCTACGAGGGGACCTGCGAGATCTCGGCGGACTGAGCGCAGCGGGATGCAAACTGCGCATCGCGCCGTGCGCAGACGGTCACCGAAGGAAACCAGAGCGACGGCAGTCGGCTACGGCGTACCGACGTATCGGTGTCGCCCACTCAGATAAACGAGCGCCGAGAACCAGAGAGCGATGATGAATCCGTACATCCCGTCTCCCGACGGGTTTACCGACTCCGTGAGCGTCGCCACCAGATAGACGAGCGCGTAGACGCCAAGCGGCGCGCCGACGTACGCCCAGTAGTTGGGCGTCCACTCTGGTCCTATTTCTCCGAGGGTAACCGCATCCTCGAAGAGCGCGACGGCGGCGATGACGGCGAGCGGAACCAACACGAACAGTGCCAATATGGCGAGGAGGAGTCTGGCACCGCTGTCGGGCCGGAGGCCGAAGACGTAGAGCAACACCGCCGGGGCGAGGACGCAGTACGCGGCGACCCATCGCCACCAGCCGGAAGGGTCGTCTGAATCTGCGTTCGCCCGCGAACGGACTCGGTCTCGAGCTCGATCGCTCCGGGTCACCACCCAGTCGCCGACGTAGGCACCGATCGCCCCCGACAGCGCGAACACCCCGACGCCGATCGCGACGATGACCGGAAGCAAGAGGAGGACGATCGCGGCCCCCCACGCGGACAGCGACCCTGCGAGGGCGAGCACGTCGGTAATCGCCCACAGTACCGCGGGGGCGGACCCGGCGACGCCGGCGACGACCCCTGCCCTGTGGCTCGCGGCCGGGCGCTTGCCGTAGCGATACGCCTCGAGCGGACCCACGTCGCCGTTCTCGGCCGACCGGTCGCCGTATCGAAAGCCGACGAGCAGTCCGGCGACGAGCACGGCCGTCCCCGACACCGAGCCGGGAGCGGACCGCCACGAGAGGGCGACGGTGAACGGGATCGACGCGAGTCCGAGGATGACCGCCGCTCGAAACCGCTCGTCGGTCAGGTCCGCGATGGCGTTGCGAAGCGGAGGCATCGTGTTCGTTCGCTCGCTACTATTCGCCGAGTATTGAAACTGTTTTCGATCCAACCATTCCGCATCGGGTGTCCGTTACCGGACGAAATCGACGCGACGAACGCTCGAGCGGACGACGGCTCGCAACTCCAGTGCGCCGGCGACGGCGAGACAGGAGGCAAACGCCGTCGTGCCGAGTTTCCCGCCCGCGCCGGCCAGCGCGGGGGTGACCGCCAGAAAGACGAGGCCACAGAGGAAGCCGGCACCGGCGATCTGTGCCGCGGACTCGAGGCGCTCGGCGCTCGACATCCCGACGAACGAGGCACAGAAGGCGACGAGGGCCAGCGTCGACCCCAGCGCCGGTAGGACGAGGGGGAAGACGACGCCGGCGACGACACCGACCGCCGCAGAGGCGACGACCGAACTCGCGCCAGCGCGGGTGCGAAGGCCGACCGTCGCGACCGCGGCAACGATCGCCGTCGGGACGATCGCGGAAGCGAGGCGCCACTCGAGTGCGCTCCCGGCGGCGTAGTCGGCACCCGTCAGCGCCACGGCGACGAGACAGCCACAGAGGGCGATCGTGCCGTATTTCCCGCCGACGCCGCCGAACGACTCCGCCGTCGCGACGAACGCGAGTCCCGCGATCAGTCCCGCCAGCGCGACGACCTCGAGCGACGAAACGACCGTCGGCGAAACCATCCCGACGAACGAGCCGCAGTAGACGGGGCCGTCGACCCGCGGCACGGCAAGTCCGACGGTCAGTCCGACGAGCGCGGAGGCGAGGACCGGACCGAGCCCGGCGTCGACGCTCAGCACGTACGTGCCGACGGCACCGGCCGCGACGGCCAAGGCGTCGACGGCGTCCGTTCGATCGAACCCGGATGCGTCGAACGGCGAGAGCCGGCGGCGCTCCGTCGTCGCTGCGACGGTTCCGGCGAGGACGATTCCGAGCGGAACGCTGCCCGTCCCGAACAGCGGGTTCGCCGGCGCGACAACGGCGTCGAAGAGCAACGCGGCCGGCGTCAGCAACAACGCGACGTATCCAGCGAACTGCATCCGACCGTACACGTAGCCCACTCGCCGAAGGGGACCCGAGAGGGTTACGGTTCGAACGCGTCAGCTCCGCATGAGGCCGCCGTCGATCGGCACCTCGACGCCGTTGACGAAACTCGAGCGCGGACTCGAGAGGAACGCCACCACGTCGCCGAGTTCGCGGGGTTCGCCGATGCGTTCCATCGGGATGTCGCTGGCCATCGCTTCCAGTCCGGCTTCATAATCGTCGTACGTGCCGCGCTCGACGCCAGCCTCGACGAGTTCCTCGATTCGGGCCGTCTCGATCGTCCCCGGGAGGACGGCGTTAGCCCGGATCTCGGGTGCGAACTCCCGCGAGACCGTCTTGACGAGCCCGA
This sequence comes from Natrinema marinum, assembly GCF_024296685.1. Lineage (NCBI taxonomy): Archaea > Methanobacteriati > Methanobacteriota > Halobacteria > Halobacteriales > Natrialbaceae > Natrinema > Natrinema marinum. The sequence goes on from NZ_CP100763.1 coordinate 2,639,814, forward strand.
TCACGCCCCGGCGCACCGAGTTCGACAGCAAGAGGCCGTCGACGACCTCGCGGACGGTCCGCGAGGTGATGCAGGTGATCGTCCCGTACTCGGAGTCGAGCAGGTGCTCGTAGCTCTCCTCGATCGTCCAGACGACGCTCATCACCAGCAGGTCGTAGGCCTGGTACCAGTCCTGCTCGTCAGTCTCGAGGAAGGTCGTACTCGGCGGGCCGCCCGCGGAGGTGACGACGTGATCGAGCCCACCGAAGGCGTCGACCGTCTCGCGGACGAGCTGCGAGACGTCGTCGGGATCGGTCAAATCCGCCTGCACGGCGAGGACGTCCCCCGTGCCAGCCTCGGCGAGTTCCTCGCGGGCCGACTCGAGTCGGTCTCCGTCGCGGCCACAGATCGCGACGTTCGCGCCTTCCGCTGCGAGCGCCTGCGCGCTCGCGAAGCCGAGGCCGCTCGAGGCGGCGGTCACCAGTGCCGAATTATCGACGAGATCGAAGTCCATACGGGAGCCGACGCCGTGAACGTACAAATCTCTCGGGGAGTCGGCAGCCGGTCCCGGTTACCGTGATGTCACGTGCTGGGCGACCGCGGCCGTCCGATCCGCTGTGTCCCGAACGTTGATGGGCGGGAGGCGGGTATCCAGATGGACGTGAGCATCTCAAACGACTCGCGCCGATCGAGGGCGATCGGCGCTGGAATCGGCATCGGCGTCGCGCTCGGTGCCGGGTGGGGGATCGTCATGGCCGCTCTCATGGGTGGCGACATCGGAACGGGACTTTCAGTCGGTGCGGGCGCGGGACTGGTGATCGCACTCGTCTCGGGGAGCGCGGTCTATCACACGGCGACGGCCGACTGAGCGCCACGGGCGGCTGACGGGGCAGACGCGTAGCTACCCCTCAGTCCTGATGACGAACGCGAACCATCCCCTCCGAGGTCACGCCGACGATCAGCGGCGTCGACACCTGTCGCCCCGAGACCGCGGCCCCAGCAGCGTCGCTGACGACCTTCATCAGATCCGGCGCGGTGTGGTCGACTTTGACGCCGGCCTCGTCGCAGGCGTCGTAGACCATTCCCGGCACGTCGTAGAGGTCGGTCCCGGCCGGGACGCGGACCCGAACCGGCGCGCGAAGCGCCTCCGCGAACGCGACCGTCTCGCGGGCTTTGGCGACGTTCTCACGGGCGCTGGACTCGATCGACGAGACGTTCGCCCGAGAGGTGCCCAGTTCCTGGGCGATGTCGGCCTGCGAGACGCCGCGTTCGCGCAACGCGAGGACTTGCGCCTGCCGGTAGGTCAACACGCTGGTCTCGGCCTCGAACCCGATCTCCTCGAGAAGTTCCTCGACATCGTCGATCACGGCACCCCCACCCCGACACCGCGGACTCGCACGCGCATAGTAACAGCTAGAGGTGGCGGGATCAAAGCTTCCACGGTCCCGGCACCGGTCGAGCCGGGGACGAGACCGTGGCGGGGTGTGAGAGACGTGTCGGTTAGTCGGCCGCTCAGTCGGGCCGGAGTCGGACGCGGCACCGGTCGGCGTCTCGAGGACGACGGCGCGGGCGTCAGTACTCGAGGTCCCAGCGCTCCTCGTCGGTCGCGGCGAGGTCGTCGGCGACGCCATCGGCCAGACGATACTCGCTCCCGTCGCGGACGACGGTCCCCTCGCGCTCGAGATGCTCGAGGTGGGCGTAGGACTCGCCAGGGCCGTGGAGGATGTGGATGCCCTCGAGGTCGCCGAACAGGTCGGCGCTGACCGTCCAGGTGTCACAGGGCCCTTTGCGATCGAGGGCATCGAGGACCCGCCAGGAACGCTCCTCGTGGTGGTCGATGATGTGCTGGGCGCGGTCGGCGGGGTCGTCGATCGGATCGCGGTGGCCGGGCCACGCGCGGTCGTAGTCGGCCTCGACGATCCCCCGCAGCGCGCGGAGGTACTTCTCGAGGGGGCGGTCGACGCGCACGTCAGCACCGCCGACGTTGGGCGTGTAGACCGGCAACAGCGTATCGCCGGAGAAGACCACCCGCTCGCCGTCGACGGTCGCCTCGTACATCGTGAGGCCGGCCGCGTGGCCGGGCGTGTGGACGACCTCGAGTTCGGCGTCGCCGACCGGGAACGTCGCGCCGTCTTCGAAGGCGGTGACCGTCGGCGTCTCGACGGTCGTCTCGCCGTCTGTCATCCGCTCGAGCAGGACCTCCTGTCGCTCTTCGGGCATCCCCCACTCGTCGAAGTAGCGCTTCTGTCGGTCGTGCATGGCGTCCCAGGCGTCCTCGTCGCCCTCGATCAGCGCTGCGTCGGCGGCGTGAGCGTACACCGCGGCTCCGCTCTCGGCCTGAATCTCGCCGGCCAGTCCGCAGTGATCGTGGTGCCAGTGGGTGAGAAAGATGCGGTCGATATCGTCGAACGCGAGGCCGCGATCGGAAAGCGCCGCCTCGAGTTGCTCGCGAGTCGTCTCCATCCAGTCGCCGGTATCGATCAGTACCGTCTCCGAGCCGTCCGCGAACAGGTAGGCGTTGTTATCGCCCTCGAACGCCGAGTTCGACAACGAGATGCGTTCCATGGCCCCACATCTCATGGGAAGCGAGAAAACGTTGTCTGAAGCGGAAGGTCACGACGGGCGCAAGCCGGGCGCACTGAGACGACGCGACGATCGGGCGAAACGCGGCCGAAAAACGCGGTGGCGGGGCGAACTCGAGCGCGATCGCTCCGCCGACTGTCCACTGCGAGTGCCGACTCAGGAGCCCCAGAAGTTCTCGCGGCTGCCGAGGCGCTCGCGTTCCGGGCTGCCGTCGTCGTCCGACTCGGCGTCGACCTCGGGACCGCTTTCGGCGCCCGTCTCGGCGTCGGACTCCTCGCTCTCGTCCTCGTCGGGGTCCATCGGCAGGAGCTCCAGTTCCTCTGCTCGCGCGTGATTGCTGTGAACCCGCGTGATCTTGACTCGAGCGCGAGCGTCCGGCAGGATGCCGTCGACCATCACGATGAACCCATCCTCAGTCCGGCCGACGCCGGCACCGCTTTCGTGCATGTCGACGACATCGATGACGACTTCCTCGCCGGGCTTGACCGGTTGCGTCTTGAGGTCCTCGATCGGCTGGCTGTAGTGGTTACACCACTCCTTGCCACCCCGATCGCCGTAGTGTTGACACCCCATCCCCGAGATCCGTTCGGAGAAGCTCGGACAGTCGTCAGCGAGTGGACAGTCTGCCATGCTCCGTACTACTAGCGGTGGCGTTAAACCGTTTCCGTCTTCCGTATTCCGACGCACTCGAGGGAAACGCTGGTAGCGAATGTCGGTCGAATCGACACCAGCCGTAACGCCGGTAAAATAATGGCCAAAATATGGTAACTGAACGACTTCTGTGGGACGCGGCGTTTCGAAAAGGTTTACGGTATGGACGTTGCAGTGAGACCTGATGAAAATTCTCGTTACGGTCAAAGAGGTAGCGACCGTCGAAGACGAGTTCGAAATCCAGGGTACGGAGATCGCAGACCAGTACCTCGGTGCCGATCTCAACGAATGGGACGACTACGCGATCGAAGAAGCCGTCCAACTGCAGGAAGACGGCATCGCCGACGAGGTCGTCACCGTCACGATCGGTCCCGAAGAGTGCGAACAGACCATCCGGCAGGCTCTCGCGAAAGGTGCCGACCGCGCCGTTCGCGTCTGGGACGACTCCCTTGAGGACACCAACGTGTTGGACGTCGGCGCGAAAACCGAGATCCTGAGCGCCGTCGTCGAAGCCGAGGACCCCGACCTCGTGCTCAGCGGCGTGCAGGCCGGCGACGACAGCTTCGCCGCGACCGGTGTCTCCGTCGCCGAAAACGTCGGCTACCAGTGGGGCGCCGTCGTCAACCACCTCGAGCACGACCTCGGCGACGTCGCTTCCGTCCGCCGCGAACTCGAAGGCGGCGTCGAGGAGCTGACCGAGATCGAACTGCCCGCGGTGCTGACGATCCAGACGGGGATCAACGAGCCCCGCTACGCCAGCCTCCGGGGCATCCGACAGGCCCAGCGCAAGGAACTCGATGTCCAGAGCCTCGCCGACATCGGCGTCGACGAGAGCGCTATCGAGGCCGACCTCGAGCTGACCGACATGTACGAGCCCGAAAGCGAGAGCGACGTCACCGTCTGGGAGGGCAGCGCCGAGGACACCGCATCGGAGCTCGGTGACCTGCTTCGCGACAAGGGGGTGGCACAATGAGCGACATCCTCGCAGTCGCAGACCACCGCCGCGGCGACCTGCGCGACGTGAGCTACGAGCTCGTCACCGCCGGCCGCGAGCTGGCCGACGAGACCGGCGGCGACCTCCACGTCGCGGTCATCAGCGGCACCGTCGACGAGTTCGCCGAGAAGCTCAACCGAGAGGGCGTCGACGCTATCCACACCGTTTCCCACGGCGAGGAGTTCAACCACGACGTCTACTCGCAGGCTGTCACGCAGCTCTACGACGAGCTCGCCCCGCAGTACGTGGTGACCCCCAACAGCGTCAACGGCCTCGACTACGCCCCTGCCATCGCCAACGAACTCGACCTCCCGATCGTCACCGACACGATCGGCCTCGAAGCCGACGGCGACACGCTCGTCGCCACCCGCGAGATGTACGGCGGCAAAGTCGAGACCACGAACGAACTCGAGGGTGACGCGGTCGTCACGATCCGCGGTGCCGAGTGGCCCGCCGCCGAAGGCACTGGCGATGCCGCCATCGAGGCCTTCGACGCCGACATCGACGAGGACGCCATCGGCTCGACCGTGACCGGCTTCGAGGAAGTCGGCGGCGGCGACGTCGACATCAGCGAGGCGGACCTGCTGGTCTCGATCGGCCGCGGGATCGAAGAAGAGGAGAACCTCGACCTCATCCGTGATCTCGCCGACGCGCTCGACGCGACGCTGTCCTCGTCGCGCCCGATCGTCGACAACGGCTGGCTCCCCAAGAACCGGCAGGTCGGTCAGTCCGGGAAGGTCGTCACGCCCGACGTCTACATCGCAATCGGTATCTCCGGTGCTGTCCAGCACGTCGCCGGCATGAAGGGCTCCGATACGATCGTCGCGATCAACACGGACCCCAACGCGCCGATCATGGACATCGCCGACTACGCGATCCACGACGACCTCTTCGATGTCGTCCCCGAACTCATCGAAGAGTTCCAGTAACCACACCGCGACCGAGCGACGCGAGCGAGCGGCTTTTTTCATCTGGAACTTTTTGCGCGGGTGGTGACGTGTCGGACAGGTCACCCGAGCGGAGAAGGTCGTTCTTGATCCGTTAGCTACTTTTCTACCCCATCCTAAGCGCGGGTGATGGAACTGCTGGAGCGCCGACGGGCGCTGATCGAAGAGCGTCTCGTCGAGGTGGTCGAGGGGGTCGAACCCGAGACGCTCTCCGAGGAGGTTCGCCACGTCGCGCTCTCCGGAGGGAAGCGCGTCCGGCCGATGGTGACGCTGCTGGCCTGCGAGACGGTCGGCGGCCGGGCCGAGGACGCGGTCGAGTTCGGCGTCGGGATCGAACTCGTCCACACCGCGTCGCTGGTCGTCGACGACATCATCGACCGCTCCGAACTGCGACGTGGGACGACCAGCGCCTGGACCGAGTTCGGCTACGGGCCGGCGATCATCACCAGCGACGGGCTGCTGGGCGAGGCGTTCGCACTCTTTTCGGCCGACCCGGACGCGACCCGCGTCGTCGCCGACGCGATGGTCGAACTCGGCGTCGGCGAAGCGACCGAGCTCTCGGCCGAGCCCGCAAACGAGGAGGAATACATGACGCTCGCCCGGCGCAAGACCGGCGCGCTGTTTCGCGCCGCGGCCGAACTCGGCGCGATTGCCGCCGACTCCGACCCCGTGACCGTCGACGCGCTGGGCGAGTACGCCGAACGCGTCGGCATCGCCTTCCAAATCAGAGACGATGTATTAGACGCCGTCGCCGACCCAGAGGAACTCGGCAAACCGACCGGCCACGACGCCGCCTTAGAGCGCCCGTCAGTCGTCCAGGTGACCGATCTCACGCCCGAAGAGGCAAACGCCACCGCCCGATCGGAGGCCGACCGGGCGATCGACGCCTTAGAGCGGGTCGAGGTCGCCGACGCCGAGGCCCGACGCTACCTGCTCGAGTTGGCTGAGTTCGTCGTCGAGCGCGAGCGGTAGGCCGTTTCAGACGCGCTCGGCCCCTCGCGTTCCGTCTTCTCGCTCTCCGTCGGAGAACCTGGATTCCGCGACGGCGAAGGTGAGCGTGCTAACGATACCCAGCAGCGTCCCCGCCGTCAGCGCCGCCGCGAGGTAGGTGATGCCGACTTCGTCTAAGAAAAAGGCGCTCACCGCGTGGAGAACGACCGCGATCGAGAGCACGTAGAACGGCGCATTGAGGTAGCGCCACTCGAGCGAGCCGGCGATGTACTCGTCGGTGATCTGACCGAGGCTGGTCGTGAGGCCGGCGGCGGCGAACCAGTGGATCGAGCCGTAGACCAGGGCGGCGAGCATGACCGGAACCTCGACGTCGCCGACGGTCGATCGCTGGACTGCCTCGAGGTAGTCGAAGCCGCTGACGCCACCGAGGACGAACAGAGTGGCGGCAACGACGTACGCGAGCAGGGTCGTCCGCCCGGCGTACAACGAGCGACGACCGCGTTCGACGGCCGCGTCCAGCCGGTCGCCGAGGCCGAGTCCGCGCGAGATGAGATAGAAGCCGAGCAACGCCGATGTCGTCCCGAGGACGAGTCCCGGCATGTTCAACACGGTACCGATCAGGGCGAGCGGATAGATCAACAGGAGGATCCCAAGCGGAATGAGCACCGTGCCGCGCGTTTCGGGGTCGTCCAGCACCTGCTTGATCGTGTAGTACATCGACTCCAGGTTCTGGGCCTGTCGGACGACGACCCGCCGAACGCCGTCGATCGGGACCCGCGACCGGATGATCGGAATGACCGACTCGTCCTGTGCGCCGTCGGTGACGACCAGTGCGGTAACGTCCTCCGCGGTCGAGAGGCTCGCGAGGACGGTGTCGACTTCGTCGCCGACCTCGCGGTTGGCGCTGACGTCACCCTCGTCGTTGCCGGTGACGACGGCGACCTCGACGCTTTCCTCGCGGTCGGCGAGGTCGTCGTAGATGTGCAGTCCTTGAAAAATGACGTTCAGATCCGAGTCCTCCGGGTCCGCGGTCGCGAGGGCGACGGCCGCCTCCTCGACGGGGGCGCGACCGATGACCGGCGTGGAGAAGCCGGTCTTCCGGCCGAGGTCGTCGTCGAGGTCGACACAGAGGACCAGCAGCATCGGTCGAACGTTCGACCGCAGGGTATTTCCATCTTCTGGGGGAGAACAACGCCGCCAACGCCCTCGAGAGCGCCGAGGAAGAACGTCTGCCGGAGACGGATCGAGTCGGATCGAATCGATGAGGCGTCGTTAGCCGGCCGGTTGCTCCTCCTCGAGGATGGTGACGCCCCGGATCTCGAAGCGCGCGCCGCCGTCCTGGCCGTCACAGGCAGTGACCTGCCAGCCGTGTGCTTCGGCGATCTCGGTGACGATGCCCAGCCCGAGCCCGGTGCCGTCGTCGGCCGTCGTACGTCCGAACTCGAAGATATCGTCGGTATCCGGCAGCCCCGAGCCGTCGTCCTCGACGAAGAAGCCACTAGGGTCGGTGTCGCTCTCTAACTGGCCGACCGTGACGGTGACGTCATCGCCGCCGTGATCGACGGCGTTTCGGAAGAGGTTCTCAAGGAGTTCCCGGACGCGTCCCTTGTGAGCGGTGATCGACCCTTCGAGATCCGCCACCAAGGTCGCGTCGGCGGTGTCGACTCCGGCCCAGGCTACCTCGGCGAGATCGGCGAGTTCGATACGCTCGCGGTCGGCGACCGTCCGGCCGTAGCGGGCCAGCGCGAGCAGATCGTCGATGAGTTCTTCCATGCGGTTGATCGCCCACCGCGTCTCGCCGATCGACTCGCTCTCGCACTCCGTCTCGAGCAGGTCGAGATGACCCTGTGCGACGTTTAACGGATTGCGGAGGTCGTGACTGACGAGACTGGCGAACTTCTCGAGGCGCTCGTTCTGGCGCTCGAGTTCCTCACGATACGTGACGCGTTCGGTTATGTTCCGAAACGCGTGGACGGTGCCGGCGAACTCGCCGTCCTCGAGCGGGAGCAGTCCCATGCTGAACTCGGTAACACCGCGTTCGCCGTTCGCGTCAACCCACTCCCCCTCGTAGGTGATCCGGTCGTCGTCGTTTTCCGAGGAAAGGAGCCGGCGAACGCGCTCGAGGTGGTTCTCGAGGACCTCTTCGGAGATGTATCCCTCGTCGACCAATTTCGTGAAGTGAGTGCCGACGATCTCCCGTTCGATACCGATATCGGCCGTGAACTCCTCGTTGTGCCAGCGGAGGTAGCCGTCCTCGTCAACCACGAACAGTCCGACCGGGGCAGTCTCGACGATCGCCCCGTACTGGCCGAGTTCCCGAATGTGCTCCTTCCGCTTGGTGATGTCTCGGAGTACACCGATTGAACCAGCGAAATCGCCTCCGTCGGCCGTGATTACCGAGACGTGCGCTTCGGCTATCCGCGTGCTCCCATCGGCCCCCCGAATCGTAACTTCGAACGAATCACGAACGCGATCAGTTCGATCGTAGAGTTGCTCGATGGTCTCCGTCGCGGTCTCGTAGTCCGAATCGGCGATAATCTCGTCGACCTGTCGCCCTTCGATCCAGTCCCGGTCGTAGCCGGTGTACTCGAGGAGTGCATCGTTGACGAGGAGACAGCGTCCCCGATCGTCGAGGACGTACGTCGGATCGGCGATCCGATCGGCGAACGACTGAAAGCGGTCGAGGTCAGTGAGGGGATCGAAGGTCTCGGCGAGCGACGCCGGTCGCGTCGCGGCTGGCGCGTCGCCGTCGGTTCGATCGTCCGTCGCGTCAGTCGGGTCGCGGTCGCGTCGCGTCTCGGCTCCGTCGCGGCCGACTGCGAGTTCGATGCGACTCGCCAGCAGCTCGCCCCCGTCGCGGTTGCTCGAGAGCGTGTGAAAGTCCGTCGCACCGGCCGCGAGCGCCGCCTCGGCTCGCGCTCCGGACTCGTCGATGCAGACGATCACGGGCAGCGACGGCGCGCGCTCGCGGACGGTTCGGCAAAACTCGACGCCGTCGGTCTCGGCCGCGCCGGTCGTGTCGGTCCCGATGACGACGCAATCGGCATCCTCTCGCTCGAGGCGGGAAATCGCAGCAGCCGGCGTCGGGAGAGCCGTTACGGTGAACGCATCAGGGCGCCGGTCGAGTGCCTGCACGGTCGGCTCCTGATCGTCACCGACCCAGAGGACATGGAAAGCGTTTCCCATCGATACAAGAGCTAGGTGGGAATCGGATCAATTAAGTCTATAGGCCAACGGTGAGTGGTTTCGTATCGGCGCCGACTGTCTCGTTCGGCCCGAGCGATGCCGCTACGTGGAGTTTCGGGGTCTGGACCCGTCCCTCGGTACGGTGACGCCGCGAATCTCGAAACGGGTACCGTCCCCGTCGCTGTCCGCAGTGACGGTCCAACCGTGTGCCTCGGCGATCCCCTCGACGATCGCCAGGCCGAACCCGGTGCCGTCCGCCGTCGTCGTCAGCCCGAACTCGAATATGTCGTCGGCGTCGGCCTCGAGCCCCGGACCGTCGTCGGCGACGTAAAAACCCGTCTGCGACGGGTGGTCTGCGACGCCGCCCTCGAGCGGCCCGACGGTAACGGTTACGTCCGGGCCACCGTGTTCGATCGCGTTTCGGAAGAGGTTCTCGAACAGCGCCTTCGCGCGGCCCTCGTCGGCACTGATCGGTCCCTCGACCGTACACTCGAGGGTCGCGTCGGCCGTATCGACGACCTCCCAGGCCTCGCGGACGAGCGACGGGAGGTCGACCGGTTCCGGGTCGTCGACGGACCGACCGTGACGGGCGAGCGAGAGGAGGTCCTCGATCAGTTCGTCCATTCGATCGAGCGCGCGCCGAAGCGGTCCGACGGACGCTCGAAGCGCGTCCTCGGCGTCGCCGTCGTCTCCCTCCACATCGCCGTCGGTGCGGAATTTCTCGAGGCGCTCGAGGTGGCCCTGCGCGACGTTCAAGGGATTTCGCAGGTCGTGGGACACGACGGTCGCGAACCGTTCGAGGCGCTCGTTCTGGCGCTCGAGCTCGCGCCGGTAGCGACGCCGTCGGGTGATATCGCGGACGGCGTGGATAGTACCGGTGAACTCGCCGTCGTCGAGGGGCAGGAGTTCCGTGTGAACGTCGTGAATCCGTTCCTCACCGTCGGGCGACCGGAACCGAACCTGATACTTCGCGCGGTCACAGTCGATCCGCGAGGAGAGCAGCGTCCGAACTTCGTCGGCGTACTTGGTCGTCACACGCTCGTGATAGTAGCCGCGTTCGACGAGCTCGGGAAACGGCATCCCGAGGAGTTCAGCGCGGTCCTCGGTGAACACGTCGGCGTACTCGTCGTTACACCAGACGATCGTCGCGTCGGCGTCGAGGATGAACAGCGCCGTCGGTGCGAGACCGACGATCTGTTCGAAGCGCTCGAGTTCGCGCTCGGACGTGTACAGTGCGTGCTCCGTGCGGCGCTGTTCGACGGCGCGTTCGACCCGGTGGGCGATCAGTTCGTACTGGGTGGTGCCACCTTTCCGACAGTAGTCAGTGACGCCGGCCGCGAGTGCCTCGCTCGCGATCGCAGCGGGCTCCCGCCCGGTTACCAGGAGAAAGGGAATCTCGGGATCGCGCTCTCGAGCCGCGTCGAGAAACTCGATCCCGTCCATGCCGGGCATCTCGTAGTCGCTGACGATACAGTCGACCGCCGCGGGATCGTCGTCGAGCACCGCGAGCCCCTCGGCGGCGCTGCCCGCCGTCGACGCGTCGATGTCGTCGCTCGTCCGCTCGAGGACGGTCGCCAACAGGTCACAGGCGTCCGGGTCGTCGTCGACGCACAGAACGTGGATCCCGGGGGGCATTTACTGAGCGACTGTTGGGTACCACGACATAATAAGAGTGCGGCTGCGCCGCGTGACCGTCGGGCACACCGCGGTCCGCTCGTTTTCGCACGGCTTTTGAGTCTCGGACGGGTAGGCTCTCTCGAATGATCTCGAGGGGCTGTGAGCAGTGTGCGAAAGGCGGCAAGATGGTCCTGTTCGTCTACGGCTACTGCGACCAGCGCGACTGCTTTTACTGCCCGCTCGGCGAGAACCGCAAGAACGTCACCGACGTCTACGCCAACGAACGGCTCGTCGAGAGCGACGAGGACGTGCTCACCGAAGCCAAACGGATGGACGCGCTGGGCACCTCGATCACGGGCGGCGAACCCCAGGAGGCCCTCGACCGGACCTGTCACTACCTCGAGCTCCTGAAAGACGAATTCGGCGCGGACCACCACACCCATCTCTACACCGGCATCACCGGCGGCCGCGAGAACATGCGTCGCCTCAGCGAGGCCGGGCTGGACGAGATTCGGTTCCACCCGCCGTACGAACAGTGGGGCGACCTCCACGGCACCGAGTGGGAAGAGATCCTCTATACCGCCCGCGAAGAGGGACTTACACCCGCGTTCGAGATCCCCGGCATCCGGGCCGAAGAGGAGTTCCTCGACTTCTTAGACGAGGGCGCGGCGGACTTTTGCAACGTCAACGAGTTCGAGATGTCCCAGGGGAACTACCGCCGAATGCAGGAACAGGGCTTCGAGCTCAAAGAGGACCACATGAGCGCCGTCGAGGGCTCCCGCGAGGACATCCTCGACGTGATGGGCGACCACGAGCGAGTCTACTTCTGCACCTCCGTGTTCAAGGACGCGGCCCAGCACCGGCGTCGGCTCAAACGCATGGCCCGCAACGTCCGCCGCGAGTTCGACGACATCACCGACGACGGCACGCTGGTCTACGGCAAAACGTACGCCGACCCCGAGCGCTTCGAAGCGCTCGGCGTCCCCGAGGAGTTCTACACCGTCAAAACCGACCACGTCGAGGTCGCCTGGTGGCTCTTAGAGGAGATGATCGACGAGGGCGACCTCGAGGACGGTGAAATCGTCGAGCAGTATCCGACCTACGACGGGCAGGTCGTCGAGCGGACGCCGTTAGCGTAAGTCGTTGAACCGCGACAGAGCACCACGAGTGGGCGCGACATTTTTGACGGATATTTTCTACTCGGGCTCGCTTTTGCGCGTCTTCGCGATCGTTCCACAGCGTGAAAGGGGATAAAACGGCAGATATAGCGCCTCTCGGGTGCGTTCATCGCCGAACGGGTACGAACCGCTTATCCGGGCTGTAATAATGGCTCCCCTTCCGGAAGAAGGGCTACGATGCAATTTCGAAACGCCGCTATCGTCGCGGTCGCACTGCTCGTGGTCCTGTCGGGGTGTAGCGCCTTCGGAGGATCACAGACGAATGCGTCGCCGAACGAAACGGACGATGAGGAAACTGAGCCCCTGAGTGACGGGGAGACGAACGAGACGACGGATGACACCGACCCCACAGACGAGACGGAGACGAGCGCGGGTGACGAGGACGAGGGGACAGACGGCGGGGACGACACGGCGAACGCGGCCTGGTACCCGCCCGAGGAGCCGAACCGGCCCCTCGAGCACAAACATCAGGATCGAATCGAGAGCGTCCGGTTCGTCGACAAAACGCCCGTAAACGGTACCGGCGGTTATTCGAACTTCAACCTCGAGGTCGTCGCCAATACCAGCATGGAGCGGGTGGACCCGGCGAGCCACGGGGATGTCGTGGGCGAACCGTACTTTTTCGTCAAGATCAACGAGGGACCGGGTAACCGGAAAATCATCGAACGCACGGGGGAGGTTCGGATGACGGACAACGGAACGTTCCAGATCGACGTGCGACCGGCCGGCATCGAGGAGTTCGGCTCGGGGCCGCTGACAGTCGAGGTCTTCCTGATGGACGAGGACAAAGACTGGGACGACATCTACGACGCCGTGGGCAAAGAGATCCGATACGAGCCGAACGCGGGGTCCGCGAACGCTACTGCACAGTGACGGAGTCGATCAGTCGACCGCGGTCGGATCGACCCCGGGCAAGGTAATGAGGTTCTCCCGCCCGATCCGAAGCTTCTCGATCTCGTCGTCGTCGTCCATTTTCGAGAGCAACTGCGAGACTTTGGCGTTCGACCACCCGGTCTCGGAGACGATCGACGCCTGCTTCATCCGCCCGCCGTTTTGCTTGAGAAGGCGAAGGACGCGTTCCTCGTCGCTCAACAGCTCCGGATCGATGCCGTCGTCGGTGGGTTCCTCGAACTCGAGTTCCGTCCCCGTCACGGATCGTTCCGGAGGCGGTGATTCGGCCGTCGCGCTCGGAACCGTCGGCGACCCGCCGTCGCCCTCGGCCGTGGGGCGCCGCCGCTCCTCGCCGGCGTTCGCGCGGTTTCCGAGGCGTTCCGACAGCCCGAGTGTCTCGAGCAGCCCGATCGACGGAAGGCGGTCGGTCGGAAGCGATCGATCGACCGCGACTCCCCGACGGGCGAGCAGATAACTGGAAGCGCCGACGAGAACCGTAAGCACGAGGAAGCCGCCGATCAGCAGGCTCCAACCCGAAAACGGCTGCGGACCGGCGCCGCGAAGGATCGTGATCTCGAGACTGTCCGCTTCGAATCGGTGCGGGCCGTTCCAGACGAGCGCACCGTCTTCCGTCCCCGTCGGGGCATCGACGAAGCCGTAGTTGTTCGGCGGTCTGATGACGAGACGCTGGCCATCGCTTAACGTCCGAATCAGCGGCCCGTCGGCCGTGGTGAGGGCCTCACCAGCGTGAATACGATCGCCGTCGACGGTCGCGAAATTCGTCCAGGTAAACGAGTAGGAGAGGATACCGACCCGGACCTCGTCGCCGGTCCCCGATCCCTCGGCCTCGGCTTCAGCTTCGATCCGTTCGATCCGGGGCTCGTCCCAGTCGGCGTTTTCGATCGTCATCTCGCGGCCGGTCGATTCGGCCGCGCGAGCCACGTGTTCTGCGAACAGTTGTCGATCGTACGGTGCCGGTCGCTGACCGGAGATGACCGCTGCAGCGTATTCGTCGAACGTCTCCTCGTCAATGTCGTTGCTGATGAGAAACCGGCTTTCGACCGTCCACTTCGCGTCCCCGTCGTCGGTGACCTGCACTTCGATCACCTGCCAAGTGGCGGGACGCTCGAGCGGCGGCGGGGTGGTCGAAACGGGCGAGACGGCATCCGATCGCTCGAGGGCTGGGGAGAGAGAGGGCGACGCCGATGGGGACCGCTCGACCGTCGGTGACGGCTGAGCCGACGGTGTGGCGGCCACTGCCCCCAGCGTGGTTGTAGCGAGGAGGACCGCGAGGGCGAGTGTGGCGGCAGTGGTAATCCGCATGCGTACCAACGGGTGGTTTCCCGGGGGAAAAAACCCTTTCCATCGAAAAATAAAACGTTACCGGCGGCTCTGAACGGTATCAGAAGCCCTGAACGGTCCTAAAACGAGTGGGTTCACGGTCTCGACGATAGACGACCTGTTTTTGTATCAGGAGTGCGTACGGTGGTGCGATGAACAACGCGACCCCTGCCCTCCTCGCGTTCCTTCTCGTCCTCTCGGTTCCTCTGGCGACCGTCGCCGCCGGAGAGCCAGCGGGCGGGGCTGACGACGGCTCTCCCGCAGTCGTTCAGCAGCAAGTTTCCCCACTACTGGTACAAGCCGAGGTTACCAATTCGACGAACCGGCTCCAGCTCACTGGTGACGTCCGAAGCGGGTACACCGAATACCGCCCCGGTCTCGGAATGGCGCTTGCGAGCGCCGACGACGGGCTCCGAATCGACCATCAGCAGTACGCTATCGTCGGCAAGGAATTCGAAAGCGCATCCGACGAGAAACGGGCAGCGATGCTCCAAACAGCGTACGAACAGCTTATGCAACGTGCAAACGAACTCGAGCAACGCGAACGAGCGGCGGTGAGTGCGCATGCGGCCGGAGAGCTCTCGACGGCCGGACTACTTCAAACGCTGTTACGAAATCACAACGAAGCGGCGGTGCTTTCGGAACGTCTAGACGAACTATACGTCAGATCGAATCGGGTATCGGAGTACTCGATTTCGAAACGACAAATACGCGCCGACACGCTCACGTTCGGTTTCCATCAGACCCCACTCCGGGAGACGATCACACAGGGCACCCAGACGCCGATCGACGGCCATCACGATGTTTCCGTCTCGACGTCACAGAACGGGTATAGCCTGTCGCTGATATCCGGCGATCGGTACGTCGTCGAGACGGTTCGGTTCGACAATCGCGACCGAACAGCGCCCGACAGGTTTGCAAGTTTAGAAGAAGCACTCGAGCACTCGAGAAGCCTCTATCCCTGGACCGATGAGCACAAACAGGGGTTATCCTTCGAGGACAACAGTCAGACGCCGGAGAACTACTACTGGACCGAATTCGGCCACACGCAGGGGCGACTCGAGGTCTATCTCGACGGCGGAACCGGGGAGGTGTTCCGCGAAATACAGGTTCTCACGGCGTCGTCGCTTCCGCAGACCGACAGAGCGGTCGGACCGTGGATCGGTGACGGGCTCAACATGACGATGAACAAAACGGCGCGGACCGGACCGGTCGAGGTGACCGTGACCGATCAGGAGACGAACGAGCCCGTCGACGCCGCCATCACGTTCGACGGAGTCGAAGTCGGTCGAACCGGCGACGACGGAACGCTCTGGGTCATCCCGCTGATCGGCTCGCACGAACTCGAGGCGAAAACGGCGAGCGGAACCGTCAACGCGACCGTGACGCGATAAGACGAAGGCGCGAGACACTAATCGTCCGTTCCGTGCGAAGTGCGCCGGGGTTCGCGCGGAGGTTTATACGGGAAGGAGCGGCCAGAGCGGTGCGTGATCGGAGGGGAACGCGACCGGCCGTCTCGGTCGAGTATGAATCGCGCCGTCAGTCCGATCGTCGGCGTCCTCGTCTTGCTCGCGCTCACCGTCTGCCTAGCGGTCGTCGTCGCCGTCGGCGTTAGTGGAATGGGCCTCGAGTCCGCCGGACCGACCGGGAGCTTCGATCTGTCGGCCGACGGGGACCGCTCAAAGATCGTGATCGACCACGTTGCGGGCGACGCGATCGATGTCGAGGCACTGTCGGTGACGATCGCGGTAAACGGCACGGAACTGGCACAACAGCCTCCCGTTCCGTTCGTCGGGGCGAGCGGGTTCGACGGGACACCGGACGGGCCGTTCAACGCGAGAGCCGACCCGGAGTGGTCGCCGGGGGAGCGAGCCGGACTGTCCGTCGCCGGAACGAATAGTCCGCAGTTCGCGACTGGCGATTCGGTCACCGTCACGCTTGCCGTCGACGGGCGACAGATAGCCAGGCTCGAGACGACGGCGACGTGACCCTGCGGGAGAAACGGATTGTCGGTTACTCGGGTGCGCGACCGATCGTCGTGATCGCGACGTCCGGGTCGTAGGACGGGCCCATGAACGCGTGTTTCACGTCCTCGAAGCCGGCGGTCTTGAACATCCGGTCAGCCTCGTACTCGTCGTAGAAGAGCATGATCGCGTCGGCGAGTCGCTGCGTGAGCGGGTTGTCGGGGTAGTTCGGTCCGACGACCAACACCTGACCGCCGGGTTTGAGAACCCGACGGAACTCCCGGAGCGCGAGGATTGGGGTGGGCCAGTACTCGATCGACCCCGAGGACCAGACGATGTCGAACGTATCGGTCGCGAACGGGAGCCGCTCGGCGTCGCCACGGTGGAAATGGACCGGCGGGGCGCGTTTACCGAACTTCTCGTAGGCCTGTTCGAGTTGGTGTTCGCTCTGGTCGACGGCGTAGACCTCGTCGACGTGCTCGAGCAGTCCCTCGGTCGCGAAGCCGGTCCCGCAGCCGACGTCGAGGACGGTCATATCATCGTCGAACTCGAGCAAGGAGAGCGCGTCGGCGCGCATCGTCTCGGTCCAGACGAAGGGGTTCACCCGGTCGTAGACCCGCGAGAGGTACTTGTAAAACAGTCGAGCGCGGGCCTTGTTCTCGAGAACACCCATTGTCAGAGAGTTTCGGTCCGAACGGCATATGTCTGCTGTTCTGCACGCTGGCTGCCGGGAGTAACTCGTACTTACCGGTCGGCCACAGCGCGCTCGCGCTGAGGGACTTTCGCAACTACCATATACGCGCTCTGGCAAACGTTCGACTGCTTAGAGTATGCCGAGGCCAGAGGTTCTCGAACGAATTAAGTCGGCGGAGGACGAGGCCGACGAGATCGTCGCACAGGCAACGAACGACCGCGACGAGCGAATAGCCGAGGCCCGGGAACGTGCCGAGGAGATTCGCACGGAAGCGGAACAGGAGGCGCGAGAGTTGAAGGAGCGCCGCCTGGAGGAGGCTCGCGAGGAGATCGACGCGGAGTGCGAGCAGGTCCTCGAAGAGGGCGAACGCGAGCGAGAGGCGCTCGCCGAGCGCGCCCGGGATCGGATCGACGAAGTGACCGACCACGTCGTCGAACTGTTCCAGGAGGACGTCCATGCTCAGACCTGAGCGGATGAGCAAGGTGTCGGTGGCCGGCTCCAAGGGCGTGATGCCCACGGTCATCGAGACGGTTCACGAGCTGAGTCTGGTCGACCTCTCGGACTACGACGGCTCGTGGGAGGCGTTCGACAACGGCAACCCGATCGAAGGGGCCGAGGAGGCCTCCGAGAAACTGGTGACCGTCCGTGCCCTCGAGAGTACCCTCGATCTGTCGGCCGACGAGGCCGAACCGGGTGCGCTCACGGCCGGCTGGGAGGAGCGACTCGAGGAGATTCGCACGCGGATCAACGAACTCGACGACCGCCAGACCGAGATCAACGACGAACTGCGCACGGTCAACGAGAAGATCGACCGCGTCGAGCCCTTCGCGGAACTGGGCATCGACCTCGACCTGCTGTCGGGGTACGAGACGGTCGACGTGCTCGTCGGCGACGGCTCTCACGAGGACGTCGAGGCGGCCGTCGCCGACGCTGAGGAGATCCGCGCGTTCGAGACGTTCACCGGCGGCGACATCGTGGCCATCGTGGCCGCGCCCGCCGAGGACGCCGGCGACAGTCCGATCGACGACGCGCTGGTCGGCCTCGAGTTCACCCGCTACGAGGTGCCCGAGACCGACAAGAGCCCGGATGACTACGTCTCGGAGCTCGAGAATCGAAAGCGCGACCTCGAGTCCCAGCTCGACGAGATCGATGCGGAGCTCGAGGCGGTCAAACGCGAGGAAGCCGGCTTCCTCCTGCGGGTCGAAGAGGAGCTGACGGTTGAGGTCCAGCAGGCGGAAGCGCCGCTGCAGTTCGCGACGACCGAGCACGCGTTCGTCGCGGAAGGCTGGCTCCCCACCGACGAGTACGACCGGCTCGTCGCGGCGTTGAACGACGCCGTCGGCGACAGCGTCGAGATCGAAGAACTCGTCCGCGCGGACTACAACGACGAGGGGTATCCGACGCACACGGAAGAGGTCGACCACGGCGGACCCGGCGGCGAAGACGAGACGACCGACGAAGAAGAGCGGGAGGTCGCGACGCGGGAAGTGGCCGCCGACGGCGGAACGACGACCGCGAGCAGCGGCATCGTGACGATGGTCGACGAGCCCCCGGTCGTCCAGGACAACATCGGCCCCGCGAAGCCGTTCGAGTTCCTGCTGCGGCTGATCGACCGGCCGAAGTACAGCGAACTCGATCCGACGATCGTCCTGTTGCTGACGTTCCCGGCGTTCTACGGCTTCATG
Source organism: Natrinema marinum (assembly GCF_024296685.1). Classification (NCBI taxonomy): domain Archaea; kingdom Methanobacteriati; phylum Methanobacteriota; class Halobacteria; order Halobacteriales; family Natrialbaceae; genus Natrinema; species Natrinema marinum. Next base: position 2,658,475 of record NZ_CP100763.1, read on the forward strand.
CTGGGTGACCTCGGGTACGGAATGCTGTACACCAGCGCGGGCTATCTGCTGTACAGCCGCTTCGACGAGGACATTATCCGCAGCCTCGGTGCGATCGGTATCTGGGCCGGCGGATTCACGATGCTGTTCGGGATCCTGTACGGCGAGTTCTTCGGGATGCACTTCCTCGGAGACATCGTCTTCGGCGGCAGCCCGCCGCTGCACAAGGGACTCCAGCCCGTGTACGCGAAGTACGGTCAGACGTGGCTGATGCTGAGCGTCATCATCGGGCTCGCCCACCTGACCCTCGGGTACGTCTTCGGCTTCATCAACGATCTCGACCACGGCGTCGGTGACGCGTTCCTCGAGAACGGCTCGTGGGCGCTGCTCATGATCGGCGTCTGGGTCTGGATCTTCAGCCGCCACGCCGATAGCGTCAAGCCGGACTTCCTGTTCACCTCGTTCGGAACCGGGTCCGAGGCGGCCTACGAGCTCGGCTTCACCGGCTTCTCCGCGGAAGTCGGACTCTTCGTCGGGCTCTCGCTTGCCGTCGTCGGGTTCGTGACGATGGTCTACGGCGAAGTCAAACACTACGGCGTCCTCGGCATCATCATCGGCGGTCTCGAGAGCTTCAACGTCCTCGGTGACGTCCTCTCGTATCTCCGGATCGCGGCGGTCATCCTGGCGAAGGCAGGCATGGCGTTCGTCGTCAATATGCTCTTCTTCGGGGTGTACGTCGTCGAGACCGATTCGGGCGCGGAGTGGCACTTCGGCACCAGCCACGCGCCACAGCACATGCTCGAGCAGGGCACCTACCACGGTCACGAAGTGACCGAGGTCATGTTCGGCGGCCTGCTTCACGGCGGCATCGTGTTGGCCATCATCGGCGTGTTCATCCTCGTCCTCGGCCACATCGTCGTTCTCCTGCTCGGGGTCACGAGCGCCGGTCTGCAGGGGATCCGTCTCGAGTACGTCGAGTTCTTCAACAAGTTCTACGAGGGCGGCGGTCGAGCGTTCGAGCCCTTCGGCGGCATTCGATCCGACGACGACAACTAACGTCGATCGTCGGCGCCACCTCGTTACCGGTTCGTTTGGTAGCCACCCTCGTATTTTGCCACCCATATCGAAAGGATAATACCTCTGGACGGCGCGTATCAAGGGTTAGGACGCCAGAATCGGCAGTTTAGTTTGGGAAGTTTTAAGAAGACGCTGGGGAGTAGTACCACCTGTCCGGTTGCAAAACCACGAGGAAACTCAATCATGACAATCGAAACTCTACCCCAAGCTGCACTCGCAGTGAACAGTCTCGTTGACACCGCCATCCCGCTCGTGATCCTCGAACAGGGACCGGCTGCGGCGATCGGTATCGGTCTGGCGGCCATCGGTGCGGGTTACGCAGAGCGAGGGATCGGGGCGTCGGTCATCGGCGCGCTCGCCGAGGACTCCATCTCGCCCGGTATCGGGATTCTGATGACGGTCCTGCCCGAGACGCTCGTGATCTTCGCACTGGTCGCGCTCTTCGTCTAAAGCGCCCTATCGAACTTTCTTACAATGAGTCTGGACACAGTCGTTGAGGACATTCGAGAAGAGGCTCACGCGCGTGCGGAGAACATCCGCTCTGAGGGCGAAACGCGCGCCGAAGAGATCGAGTCGGCCGCCCGTGAGGACGCAGATCAGATCGTCGCTGACGCCGAGGCGGAGGCCGACCGCGAGATCGACCAGCTGCGCGAACAGCGACTCTCCAGTGCGAAGCTGGAGGCGAAACAGAAGCGCCTGGAGGCGCGTCGCGACGTCCTCGGCGAGGTCCGCGAGCGAGTCGAGGAGGAACTCGCCGCCCTCGAGGGAGACACCCGCGAGGAGCTCACTCGAGACCTGCTCGAGGCGGCCACCGACGAGTTCGACGAGGGCGACGACGTCAACGTCTACGGTCGGGGCGGCGACGAGGAGCTGATCGCGTCGATCCTCGCCGACTACGACGGCTACGAGTACGCCGGCGAGTACGACTGTCTCGGCGGCGTCGTCGCCGAGAGCGAACAGTCCCGCGTCCGTATCAACAACACGTTCGATACGGTGCTCGAGGACGTATGGGAAGACAACCTCCGGGATATCAGCAACCGACTCTTCGAGCAATGAGTACGGGAGCCTCGAATCCGGAATACGTGAACGCTCGCGTTCGCTCGCGTCAGGCGGCGCTGCTGTCCGACGAGGACTACCGCAAGCTGATCCGGATGGGGCCGAGCGAAATCGCGCGGTTCATGGAGGAAACGGAGTACGAACGCGAGATCAACCAACTCGGCACGCGGTTCTCGGGCGTCGACCTGATCGAGTACGCGCTGAACCGCAACCTCGCGAAGCACTTCGACGATCTGCTGGAGTGGGCGAACGGTCGGCTCTACGACCTCATCGCCCGCTACCTCCGGAAGTTCGACGTCTGGAACGTAAAGACGATCATCCGCGGGATCTACACGGACTCGGATCCCGACTCGATCCGGACGGACCTCATCCTTGCCGGAGAGCTCGACGATCGGACGATCGACCGGCTGGTCGAGGCCGGCTCGATCGAAGACGCTGTCGAGTTGCTCGGCGGAACGATCTTCGCCGACCCGCTCGAGAACGCCTACGAGGAGTTCGAAGCCGGCGGGACGCTCGTCCCGCTCGAGAACGCGCTCGACCGGGCGTTCTACGAGAGCTTACTCGAGGACCTCGGCCGGCCACAGGAGGGGCCGGAGTCCAAGTACGTCGAGTTCCTGCAGACCGAGATCGACTTCCGGAACGCGCGCAACGCGTTGCGACTCGCGCGAAGTGGTGCCGATCTCGACCCCGCGGCCTACTACATCGACGGCGGCGTCCTGTTCGACGAGTCGGAACTGAGCCGACTGATCGGCCAGTACGACGAACTCGTCGACCACATCGCCGACAACAAGCGCTACGGCGACCGCCTCTCGGGGGCGCTCGATCGCCTGCGGGATGCTGACAGCCTTATACAGTTCGAGCACGCACTAGACGCTGCGTTGCTCGAGTACGCGGACACGCTCTCGAGCGTGTATCCGACCTCGATCTCCCCGGTTCTCTCGTATATCCTCGCCAAAGAGCGCGAGGTCGAGAACATCCGTGCGATCGCGCGGGGACGCGAGGTCGGCCTCGACGAGAGCGAGATCGAAGAGGAGTTGGTGATCCTATGAGCCAGGAAATCGCAGTCGTCGGCAGTCCGGAGTTTACGACCGGCTTCCGCCTCGCGGGAGTGCGACGGTTCGAGAACGTGCCGGATGACGACAAAGCGGAGGCGCTCGACGACGCCGTCACGACGGCGATCGAAGACGAGGGCGTCGGGATCGTCGTCATGCACGACGACGACCTCGAGTACCTGTCGCGCAACGTTCGCCAAGAGGTCGAGACGAGCGTCGAACCGGTCGTCGTCACCATCGGCAGCGGCACGGGCGGCGGCGGACTGCGCGACCAGATCAAGCGAGCGATCGGTATCGACCTGATGGACGAAGACAGCGAGTAACACTATGAGCCAGGCAGAAGACATCGAATCCGTCGACGAAGACGGTGTAATCGAAAGCGTGAGCGGTCCCGTCGTGACCGCCACGGACCTCGACGCCCGGATGAACGACGTCGTCTACGTCGGCGACGAAGGACTGATGGGTGAGGTCATCGAGATCGAAGGGAACCTGACCACGATTCAGGTGTACGAGGAGACCTCCGGCGTCGGCCCGGGCGAACCCGTCCAGAACACGGGCGAGCCCCTGAGCGTCGACCTCGGACCCGGTATGCTAGACTCCATCTACGACGGCGTCCAGCGACCGTTGGACGTCCTAGAGGAGAAGATGGGGACGGCGTTCCTCGACCGCGGGGTCGACGCGCCGGGCATCGACCTCGAGAAACAGTGGGAGTTCTCCCCCGAGGTCGAAGAGGGCGACGAGGTCGCACCCGGCGACATCGTCGGGGTCGTCGAAGAGACGATCACCATCGACCACAAGGTCATGGTGCCGCCGGACTACGAGGGCGGCGAAGTCACGTCGGTCGAGAGCGGCGAGTTCACGGTCGAGGAGACCGTCGTCGAACTCGACAACGGCGAAGAGATCCAGATGCACCAGGAGTGGCCGGTCCGCGAGGCCCGCCCCGCCGGTGATAAGGAGACGCCGACCGAGCCGCTGGTGACGGGCCAGCGCGTTCAGGACGGCCTCTTCCCGCTCGCGAAGGGCGGGACGGCGGCGATTCCCGGTCCCTTCGGCTCCGGGAAGACCGTCACCCAGCAGCAACTCGCCAAGTGGTCCGACGCGGACATCGTCGTCTACATCGGCTGTGGCGAGCGCGGCAACGAGATGACCGAGGTCATCGAGGATTTCCCGGAACTGCCCGACCCGCAGACCGGGAACCCGCTGATGGCCCGAACCTGCCTCATCGCCAACACGTCGAACATGCCCGTCGCAGCCCGCGAATCCTGCATTTACACCGGGATCACGATCGCGGAGTACTACCGCGACATGGGGTACGACGTCGCGCTGATGGCCGACTCCACCTCGCGGTGGGCGGAGGCCATGCGTGAGATCTCGAGCCGACTCGAGGAGATGCCCGGCGAGGAGGGGTATCCCGCGTACCTGGCCGCCGCGCTTTCCGAGTTCTACGAGCGCGCCGGCAAGTTCCAACTGATCAACGGCGGCGAGGGATCGATTTCGGTCGTCGGCGCAGTGTCGCCGCCGGGCGGCGACTTCTCCGAGCCGGTCACCCAGAACACGCTGCGTATCGTCAAGACGTTCTGGGCGCTGGACGCCGACCTCGCCGAGCGTCGGCACTTCCCGTCGATCAACTGGAACGAGTCCTACTCGCTGTACAAGGACCAGCTCGACCCGTGGTGGGAGTCGAACGTCGCCGGCGACTGGGCGGAGACCCGCCAGTGGGCCGTCGACGTGCTCGACGAGGAGGACGAACTGCAGGAGATCGTCCAGCTCGTCGGGAAAGACGCGCTGCCGGAAGACCAGCAGCTCACGCTCGAGGTCGCGCGCTACCTGCGTGAGGCCTGGCTTCAGCAGAACGCGCTCCACGACGTCGACACCTACTGCGAACCCGAGAAGACCTACCGGATGCTCGAGGCCATCAAAACGTTCAACGACGAGGCCTTCGAGGCACTCGACGCCGGCGTGCCGCCGGAGGAGATTACGGACGTCGACGCTGCCCCACGGCTCAACCGGATGGGCACCGCCGAGGAGTGGGACGAGTTCATCGACGAGATCGAGAGCGACCTCGAAACGCAACTGCGCGCACTGTACTAACAATGAAAGAGTACCAGACTATCACGGAAATCAGCGGTCCGCTGGTGTTCGCCGAGGTCGACGAACCAGTCGGCTACGACGAGATCGTCGAGATCGAGACGCCCCAGGGCGACACCCTCCGCGGACAGGTGCTGGAATCGAGCGAAGGCATCGTCTCGATCCAGGTGTTCGAAGGGACGGGCGGCATCGACCGCAACGCCTCCGTTCGATTCCTGGGCGAGACGATGAAGATGCCCGTCACCGAGGACCTGCTCGGGCGGGTTCTGGACGGCTCCGGGAACCCGATCGACGGCGGCCCGGAGATCGTCCCCGACGAGCGCCGCGACATCGTCGGCGAAGCGATCAACCCCTACTCTCGAGAGTACCCCGAGGAGTTCATTCAGACCGGCGTGTCGGCCATCGACGGCATGAACACGCTGGTTCGAGGCCAGAAGCTGCCGATCTTCTCCGGGTCGGGGCTTCCCCACAACGAACTCGCGCTCCAGATCGCCCGACAGGCGACGGTGCCGGAAGAAGAGGAAGGCGAGGGCGAAGGCTCCGAATTCGCAGTCATCTTCGGCGCGATGGGAATCACCGCCGAAGAGGCAAACGAGTTCATGGACGACTTCGAGCGCACCGGCGCGCTCGAGCGCTCGGTCGTCTTCATGAACCTCGCGGACGACCCCGCAGTCGAGCGGCAGGTCACGCCGCGACTCGCCCTGACGACGGCCGAGTATCTGGCCTTCGAGCAGGACTACCACGTGCTGGTCATCCTGACGGACATGACCAACTACTGTGAGGCGCTGCGCGAGATCGGTGCCGCACGCGAGGAGGTTCCGGGCCGCCGTGGCTACCCTGGCTACATGTACACCGACCTGGCCCAGCTCTACGAGCGCGCCGGTCGAATCGAGGGCAAGGAAGGCTCGGTCACGCAGATCCCGATCCTGACGATGCCCGGCGACGACGACACCCACCCGATTCCGGACCTGACCGGCTACATCACCGAGGGCCAGATCATGATGGATCGGGACCTCAACAGTCAGGGGATCGAGCCGCCGGTCAACGTCCTGCCCAGCCTCTCCCGGCTGATGGACGACGGGATCGGCGAGGGCCTGACCCGCGAGGACCACGGCGACGTCTCCGACCAGATGTACGCCGCGTACGCAGAGGGTGAGGACCTGCGCGACCTCGTGAACATCGTCGGCCGCGAAGCGCTCTCCGAACGGGACAACAAGTTCCTCGACTTCGCCGACCGCTTCGAGGAAGAGTTCGTCCAGCAGGGGTACGACACCAACCGCTCGATCGACGAGACCCTCGAGATCGGCTGGGACCTGCTCTCGAACCTGCCGAAAACGGAGCTCAACCGTATCGACGAAGAGCTCATCGAGGAGCACTACCGCGAAGACGAGACGGCCGAAGCCGTGCAGGCCGACTAATCGCCGCGGATCGCTCGCATCAGTTTTTGCTGTTTCGATCGTCCGGTTGTGACATAGCGATGGCTTAAGCGCCCGCCAACGCGCAACGGTGAACAGAGAAATGAATGAGAAAAAGGATGCGAAAACGGTTTCGCTCCCACAAAGAGAGAGAAAATAACGGTTGTCGTGGTTGCTATCGGTAGCCGATGGGGACCAGGGTTGCTGGCTTCGGAGTGACAGCGCTCGACCGGATCGACGAGGACCTCATCGCGGAGCACTACCGCGAGGGCCGTTGTCGTTCACGCGCAGTCGAGACCCGCTGCCCGATTTCGGCGCTGTTCGATCGCCGCGCGGACTCCCTCGGGGTCGTCGATCACCGAGCGATCACACCGGAGATCAAGCCACGATCGCTCGAGGACGAGTCTCTCGTCGGTCAGTGAGACGCTCCCGATGTCGGTCCAGGGAACCAGCCGCGTTCCGGTCGGTCCCGCGGCGACCAGGCCCGCCTCGTGAATGCGGAGTTCGCGGGCCGTCCGCGCCCCGCCCAGATCTACGTCCAGCCGATCGAGTCGCCCACTCACCTCGAGTCCCTGAGCGAGAAAGAGTAGACCGAACAGGAACCACTGCACGGTGAGATAACTGATTTCTCGAGTGACGAAACCGAGCGCGAAGTAGCAGATAGCGAGCGCGTACAGACACAGCGCCCGGTTGGGCGAGCGCCACTGCCAGGCCGCTACCGGGTCGTCGGGGGTGATCGCCGCCACGTACCGCGTCCGGGCCATCGTGGCGACGACGGCCGCGCCGAACAGCGCGGCGACTGTCGCCAGACCGCTCGCGAGTGCGATCGCGGTTGGTATCGATGGCAGAAAGACTGCTGCGAACGCTACCCCCGCAAATGCGACTGCGGGGACGAACCACGCGGCCGTCAGCCGGCCGCTGCAACCCGTTCGCTCGGGTAGTCCGTTGGCCCTCGCCGCGAGGGCGCTGCCGACCACGAGTCCGATCGAGAGGGTCGTTGGAACGGTGGCGACGAGGATGCCGCTCGAGGCGTTCAGGGCGACGCCGGCGACGAGCGCCGTGCCGGTCAGAATCGCGGCGAGGTAGACGCCAATCCCGACCCGGAAGCCGGTGTCGGGGGGGTCGAAATCGTCGGGGTGCGAGAGACCGCGGGCAGCCGTCGGAAACACGAGCCAGAGTACGGAACGAGAGGTGATAAAATGTCACTGAATTCGGCAGATCGAAACAACCGCATATTCTGTCAATGAAATTTGATATGTATGCACAAACCACTGCTCGTTCCGGGGTTCCTAGACCGGGCACGGACCTACTACGGCGACGACGAGGCGGTCGTCGCCACCACGGGGGACCGGTTTCACGTACGACGAACTCGGCGAACTACAAGGTCGTCCACCGGGTCGAGTTCGTCGACGAGTTGCGGACCACCGCGACTGGGGAGGTCCAGAAGTACGAACTCCGACAGGAGGAGTAGGAGGACGAAGAGCGGATGGTCGGGCAGGGGTGATTCGGCGGTCCAGCGAAGATCGTCAGAACCCGCGTCGTTCGTCCCCTTCGTCGCCGTCGTCCCTCTCCTCGGTCGTCAACCGCCGGCCGTTCCAGCCGAACTCCTCGTGCTGATCGCCGCAGTCGGCCCCGTCCGGCGGAGCGGTCGAACGCGACGATCCGCGGCCGCCGCGTTCCTTTGCGATCCGTTCCGCCTCGGCACGGTCGACCACGGTCGGCTCCGCCGTCTCCTGGCTGATCGCCGCCCAGAGTACTAACGGGATCACCAGCGCCATCGCGAACAGCAGGGCGAAGACGACAGCGGCGGACATGACTCGAGGAATACTCGACGGCCCGAGCACAAATGTTTTATGAATTGACAATAATAGCATGAATATGAGAGACGACGGGCACGGCTGTCCGAAGTGCGGAGAGACGGAGACGGAGATCGACGAGATTTCGACGACCGGAGGCGGGCTGTCAAAGATGTTCGACATCCAGAACCGTCGATTCCACGTCGTGAGCTGTACGAACTGCGGCTACTCAGAGCTCTACAAGGGGCAGTCGTCGGGCGACATGGTCGACCTGTTCCTCGGCTAGCGGTTCGCGACCGCAGACCGAGTCAACGCATCGCCTACAGCGGGCGCGGGCGGGCGCGGAAACTGTAAACAGTTATCCGACTGGGGGCGCTAGCCCCCGACAAGATGGCCAACGACGTCAAGCCCACCCGCAAGAACTTGATGGCGATCGAGGATCGCATCGAGCTCTCCGAGCGGGGACACGGGACGCTCGAGAAGAAACGCGACGGGCTGATCATGGAGTTCATGGACATCCTGGACAAGGCCCAGGACGTCCGCGGAGATCTGGCCGACGACTACGAACAGGCCCAGCAGAAGATCAACATGGCCCGGGCGATGGAAGGCGACGTCGCCGTCCGCGGTGCCGCGGCGGCGCTGCAGGAACACCCCGAAATCACCACCGAATCGAAAAACATCATGGGCGTCGTCGTCCCGCAGATCGAGTCTTCGCGCGTCTCGAAGAGCCTCGATCAACGCGGTTACGGGATCATGGGAACCTCCGCCCGCATCGACGAGGCCGCCGAAGCCTACGAGGACCTCTTGGAGAGCATCATCCTCGCCGCCGAGGTCGAGACGGCGATGAAGAAGATGCTCCGCGAGATCGAGACCACCAAGCGCCGCGTCAACGCGCTGGAGTTCAAGCTCCTCCCCGAACTCTACGAAAACCAGGAGTACATCGAGCAGAAACTCGAGGAACAGGAACGCGAGGAGACGTTCCGCCTGAAGAAGATCAAGGAGAAGAAGGAAGCCGAGGAGAAAGAAGCCCGCGAGACCGCAGGCGAGACCGAGCCCGAGTCGGAAGACGAGACCGAACTCGAGCAGGCGACCGCCGACGACGACTGATCGAACGCCGAGCGGCCGCGGTCGAGTGAATCATGGCCTGTTCCGAGTGCGGCGCGTCGCCGGTTTCGATTTCCCTCCCCGACGAGTACCGCGGGTACGCGCCGTCGGACGCCGCGGTCGTACTGTTCTGTCCTCACTGTCTGCGTCTCGAGCCGGCGGCCGAGCGGGAGGTCTCTCCGGACGCCACGCCCGAGTTCTCGCGGGTGAGCGACGCGTTCCCTACGCGCCCGGAGCGGGCGATCCCGCTCGCGCTCGCGCTCGGCCTCTGTTCGTCGCTGGCGACGAACCGCACCGCGATCGAACTGCTGCTCAGGGAGGTCGAGAGCGCCGGCGCGGATCCATTACTCGTCCTCGATCGGCTCGTCGCCGACCCGTCGGTCGAGCCCGCGATCGACCTCGAGCGCAGGCGCCATCAACTCGAGCAACTGTTGTACTGACGCATCGATCGCGACCTCGTGCGAAGCGGAGAACGAGCCGTTCGTTACTTGCCGGTCGGCCGGACGCTGTCGCTGACGGCCTGTTTCACCTGCAAAGCGGCGCTGGCAGCCAGACCCCGGGCGACCTCGTCGCGTTCGTCGGCGGTGATGACCTCCTCGGCGGCGGCTTCTTCCTCCAGTTCCGGCGTGAAACCGGCGCTGACGGCGTGGCCGACGGGCGGGCGGACGGCGACGGTGACCTGGGGACCGGTCAGGCCGCTCGAGACGTCGGCGTCGACGACGTATTCGCTGGGGAGAAACTCCCGCGTCCGGGCGGCGATCCGGGAGACATCGCGGTGGAGCAGCCGTTTCTGTGCGCTCGAGAGGTCCGGAACGTCCGCCGCGGCGCGCTGCCCAGCACCAGTCTCGCCCGGTAACCCTGCGTACGGCGTATTTCCGTTCATGAGAAGTGTGTGCCCGTAGCAATGGGATGGCAGGTGAAAAGGGTTCGCCTTCGGACAATCCTAGAGGATCGGTTCGCTGTCGCCGTAGACGGCGAGCACGACCGCGGTCGTGTACCGCCCCGAATCCGCCTGACAACTCTCGACGGCCACCCGCGGATCGGCGAACTCCCAGTCGCGGAGCGCTTGGCCCGCCGCCAGTCCCTCTCGGACCTTGCGTTCGACATCCTCGCGATCCATCTCGCCCGAGGTTTCGTAGAACAGTCCCGGGCCATCGTCGACGGACTGCGACCACGCGAGGGCGGCGCTCACGCGGCCGGGGCCGGCGGTGGTGGCCCGCGCTTCGACGACGGTCAGGCGCTCGCCGGCGGGGCCGAGATCGGGCGCGGTACCGATGTCCTCAACCTCGACGCCAGCAGGAATCACGGACGACACCGAGACGAGGTTGTAATTCTCGACGCCAGCCTCGGCGAGCGCGGCGTCGTAGGAGGCCATCGCCGTGGGGCCCGACGCCGACCCCCAGACGACTCGAATCAGACTCATACTCGCCCTCGGTGACGAGCGGCGTAAGGCGTTGCGATCCGGGATCGCTCTACTGTCGTCGGACGATCCTACAGCGGCCGCGAGCGGCACCCGAAGAATTGAGGGCACCGCGAGTCGGGGGAGAGCAGGCGACTCACTGATACCCACCGCGAGCGAAGCCGAAGGCTGAGCGAGCGGGCCGACGACCGATGTGAAGGCTCGCGACGTGAGCCGAAACGGAGGAAGGAGTGCTTTTAATCGAAATTTTACCGAGGGAGCGGCGAAGCCGCGACTGCAGCGTAAAATTTCGGTTCTATTGGTAGAAATACCCGGCCGACGAGACCACGTCGCTCGAGTCGTCGTTTTCGATCTTCTCTAAGGCCTCGGCGAAGTCCGAGTGAGTGACCTCGTCGCGGTCGTTGCGGATGGCGAACATGCCAGCCTCGGTGGCGAGGCTCTCGATGTCGGCGCCGGAGTAGCCGTCGGTGTCGGCGGCCAGCGCCGCGAAGTCGACGCCGTCGGCGATGTTCATGTTTCGGGTGTGGATCTCGAGGATCTGCTCGCGGCCGGACTCGTCGGGTTCGGGGACTTCGATGAGGCGGTCGAAGCGGCCCGGACGCAAAATCGCGCGATCGAGCATGTCGAAGCGGTTGGTCGCGGCGATGATGCGGATCTCGCCGCGGGCCTCGAAGCCGTCCATCTCGGAGAGCAGTTGCATCATCGTCCGCTGGACCTCGGCGTCGCCGGAGGTCTTCGATTCGGTGCGGCGGGTGGCGATGGCGTCGATCTCGTCGATGAAGATGATAGCGGGTTCGCGCTCGCGGGCCATCTCGAAGAGGTCGCGGACGAGCCGCGAGCCCTCGCCGATGAACTTGCGGACGAGTTCGGAGCCGGCCATCTTGATGAAGGTGGCGTCGGTCTCGTTGGCGACGGCCTTGGCGAGCATCGTCTTGCCCGTCCCCGGTGGGCCATACAGCAAGACGCCGCTGGGCGGGTCGATCCCGACCTCGTCGAACAGTTCGGGCTCCGCGAGGGGCTGTTCGACGGCCTCGCGGACCTCCCGGACCTGCTCGTCGATCCCGCCGATGTCGGCGTAGGTGACCTCGGGTTTCTCGGTGATCTCCATCGACTGGGCGCGCGCGTCGGTCTCGGCGTTCAAAATCGTCTGGATTGCGAAGGAGTCGTTGACCGCGACGCGGTCGCCGGGCTCGACGCGGTCGCTCATCCGCGTCGAAACTTCGGTGAGCACCTCCTGGTTGTTACCGTGCTGTTTGACGATTACCTCCTCGCCCTCGAGCACGTCCTCGACGGTCGCGATGTACAGCGAGGAACTCTTCAGCGTCTCGTTTTCGCGCTCGACGCGGTCGACCTTCTCCCGAAGGCGTTCACGGCGATCCTCGGCGTCGTCGAGCTGGGCCGACAGCTGCTCGTTGACGTCGACGAGGTCCGCGTAGTGCCCGCGAAGCGCCTCGAGCCGTTCGTCGTCCGGGAGATCGGGGTCGATATCGCGGTGAGGTCGGTCGGGAATAGACGGGCTTCGAGACATCCTGATGTACGCCGATAAGATAGCGACAGTAAATGTGCCTTTGGGTCCCGGAGGGATTTCTGTTGTATGGTATCAATCACCATCCAGCGGTCGCAGGGCGAACTGACGGACGGTGTCGTTGCGAGAATCACGCCGAAACAGCCGTCACGAGCGCGGTGACGACGAAGCGCGGAATCGCCGGACTGCGGCTGTCCGCTCAGTCGAGCAGCGATTCGAACTCCGCGAGCCGGTCGCCGTAGGTCTCGAGCGCGCGCTCGATTGGCTCCGAGGAGCTCATGTCGACGCCGGCGATCCGCAGGAGCTCGAGCGGGTACTCGCGGGAGCCCCGCCGAAGGAACTCGAGGTAGTCCTCGGCGGCCGGCTGCCCGCGCGCTAACACGTCGTCGACGATGGCCAGCGCCGCGGAGATACCGGTCGCGTACTGGTAGACGTAGAAGGCCCGGTAGAAGTGGGGGATGCGCATCCACTCGCGGGCGATCCGGTCGTCGATGACGGCGGGCTCGTAGTAGTCTTCCTTCAGCCCGCGGTAAACCTCGTCGAGCCGGTCGGCGGTCAGCGGCTCGCCGTTTTCCTCGAGTCGGTGGGTCTCGTGTTCGAACTCCGCGAAGAGCGTCTGGCGGTACAGCGTCGAGCGCACCCGCTCTAAGAACTCGTTCAAGACGTGCTTGCGGAACTCGGGGTCCTCGACGGTCTCGAGGAGGTGGGTAGTGAGTAAGGCCTCGTTGACCGTGCTGGCGACCTCGGCGACGAAGATCTCGTAGTTCGAGTAGATGAAGGGCTGTTCCTCTTTCGTGAGTTCGGAGTGCATCGAGTGGCCGAGTTCGTGGGCCAGCGTGTACATCGAGGAGATGTCCCGCTGGTAGTTCAGCAGGATGAACGGCTGGGTGTCGTAGGTGCCCCCCGAGTACGCGCCGGACTGTTTGCCCTCGTTCTCGTAGACGTCGACCCACTGGGAGTCGAGTCCGTCCGCGACGCGAGACTGGTACGCCTCGCCCAGCGGCGCGAGCGCGTCGACGACGTACTCGGTCGCCTGCTCGTACTCGAGGTCGGGACCTTCGTCGCCGGTCAGCGGCATGTAGAGGTCCCACATCTGCAGTTCGTCGACACCCAGCGCGCGCTGCTTGAGTTCGGCGTGGCGGTGGAGCGTGTCGACGTTGTCGTGGACGGTGTCGACGAGCGTATCGTAGACTTCGGCGGGAACGTTCGGCCCGTCGAGGGCGGCTTCGCGCGCGGTGTCGTAGTTGCGCGCTCGAGCGGTTTTGACGTCGGCTTTCACGCTGTTCTTGTAGCTGGCCGCGACCGTGTTCCGGACCGACTCCCACTCGTCGAAGTAGCCCTCGTAGACCCGCTTGCGGAACTCGCGGTCGGGTCGCTTGAGCAAGTTGGTGAAGTTACTCTGGGTGATCTCGACTGCGTCCCCCGTCGGGTCTTCGACGGTCGGGAACGTCATGTCGGCGTTCGAGAGCATGTTGTAGACCTCGCCCGTCGCGCCGGTCACCTCGCTCAAGTCCGCCAGCAGCGCCTCGACCTCGGCCGAGCGCGTGTGGGATTTCATCCGGAGGACGTCGTCGACGTAGTGGTCGTAGGTCTCGAGGTCGGACTCGGCTTCGACCAGCGACTCGAACTCCTCGCGGGTGAGTTCCTGAATCTCGGGATCGATGAACGAAGCGGCGGATTGCGCGTCGGCCGCGAGCGACTGAGCGCGGGCAGTCAGCGCCTGATACTGCTGATTCGTCGTGTCCTCGTCGCGGCGCATCCGCGCGTAGGCCGCGACCGTCGACACCTCGCGCATGACCTCGTCGCGTAACTCGAGGACGGCGAGGAGGGTTTCGGCGTCCTCGGTGACCTCTCCCTCGTAGCTCTCGAGGTCCGCGACGCGCTCGGCGACGGCCTCGTAGGCGGCCTCCCAGTCGGCGTCGGTGGCGTAGACGCTCTCGAGATCCCAGGTGTACTCCTCGTCGACCTCGGAGCGGTCGGGAACGGAACTCATACGGACGGATTCGGAGCGGCGGCGGTAAAGCGTGTCGGACCCCTTCACGCGCGGCGGGCGACACCGAAAAGCTGTCGAGCGCGGTCACGGGCGACGGCCGACACTCCGAGGCGGGGCCGGAACGGCATAACGAACCGCTTTTCACTCCGATTTCCCGATTCGGCACTATGGACCGGCTCCTCGAGTCGTTAGACGACGCACCGATCATCGACAAGGACGGGTACGAGTACCTCGTCCACCCGATCAGCAACGGCGTCCCGCGGCTCGATCCCGCCCTGCTGCGGGAGGTCGTCATCGAGGTGATGCGGGTCGCGGACCTCGACGTGGACAAGATCGTCGCGCCCGAGGCGATGGGTATTCACCTCGCGACCGCGCTCTCGCTGCAGACCGACATTCCGCTGGTCGTCATCCGCAAGCGGCCCTACGGGCTCGAGGGAGAGGTGTCGCTCCATCAGGAGACCGGCTACTCGGAGTCGGAGATGTACATCAACGATATCGACGCGGGGGATCGCGTCGTGATCGTCGACGACATGCTCTCGACCGGTGGGACGCTGGCGGCGATCTGCGACGCGCTCGACGGCATCGGCGCGGAGATCGTCGATATCGTCGTCGTCCTGCGGAAAGTCGGCGATTCGGCGCTCGACGAGACGGACTACGAAGCGACGAGCCTCGTCGACATCACGGTCGAGGACGGCGACGTGACGGTGCACTGACCGAGCCCGTTCGTTTCCGTCGTTCATCCCGAAAGAGCAGTGGGTAGCGACGGATCCGCATCGGTGCTAACGCACCCCTATGCACAACCGTGGATATAGTCGGCCCCAGTCGACCGCTCGATGAGCGCATATACGAGATTTTTTGTACATCGATTCGCTACGGGGAGGGTATAGTATGTCGAACGAAACTGACGGGGGCATTCAAATCGAATACGGCGTCGACGAAAAACCGCCGTTACCGAAATCGATCCTGCTGGGCTTGCAACACGTCGCGGTCATGATCGTGCCGGCGACGGCGGTGGCGTACGTCGTCGCGAACGGGGTCGGCGTCGAGGCCGACGCGGCCTATCTCGTCCAGATGGTCCTGCTGTTTTCCGGACTGGCAACGATGGTCCAGGCGTACACCGTCGGCCCAGTCGGCGCGCGGCTGCCGATTGTCATGGGCTCGAGTTTTACCTTCGTCGGTGCGACGATCGATATCGGCGCGAGCTTCGGGTTGGCCGCCGTCTTCGGTGCGATCCTCGTGACCGGCTTCGTCGTCGAGGGGCTGATCGGCTGGCAGTTCAAACGTATCAAACCCTTCTTCCCGCCGCTGGTGACTGGCCTCGTCGTCGTCATCATCGGTCTCTACCTCGTTCCGGTCGCGATGGACTATGCCGCCGGCGGGGTCGGCGCGTCGGACTTCGGTGCCACACACCACATCGGACTCGCCGCGCTCGTGCTGGCGATCGCCGTCGGTCTCAACATGTTCACGCGCGGCGTCACGCGACTGTTGTCCGTGCTGTTTGCGATCGTCGTCGGCTACGCGGCCGCCATCGCCCTCACGTTCGCGACCGGCCTCGAGCTCGTCGACTTCTCGAGTGTCGGGAGCGCCGCGTGGATCGCGCTCCCGTCGCCGACGCGCTTCGGCTTCGAGTTCGAGCCGATCGCGATCGCCACGTTCGCCGTCCTCTTTCTCGTCTCCTCGATGGAGACCGTCGGCGACATGTCCGGCGTCACGGCCGCCGAGGGGCGCAACCCGACGAACGAGGAGTTCCGCGGCGGGCTGTTCAACGACGGGCTGCTGAGTTCGATCGGCGCCGTCTTCAGTGCGTTCCCGATCACGTCGTTCTCCCAGAACGTCGGCATCGTCAATTTCACCGGCGTGATGAGCCGGCACGTCGTCGGCATCGGCGGCGTCTTCCTCGCCGTCCTCGGACTGAGCCCGAAGGTCGGCGCCGCCGTGACGACGATCCCCAGCGCGGTCTTCGGGGGGGCCGTCCTGCTGATGGCCGGGATGGTCGCCGCAAGTGGGTTCCGGCTGATCGTCACGCACGTCGAGCTCGATCGTCGGAACACGGTCATCGTCGCCGTCTCGCTCGGCCTCGGGCTCGGCGTCACGACGACGCCCGAGGCGCTGGCGGGACTCCCGAGCGGTGCGGAGCTGTTCTTCGGACAGTCGGTCATCGTGACCGCGCTCTCGGCGCTGGTCCTCAACACGTTCGTTCCCGGCACGGAGAGCCCGCTGTTCGACGCACCGTCCGTCGAGTCGGACTCGGCTGCGGAGTCCGCGCCCGTCGAACCCAGCGACGACTGATTCGGTTCGGCGCGGACGGCCGGGGAGCCCCTGGCCCGCTTTTTTCCCGCTCGATGGAGAACCGACGGTATGGACGACGGCGACCGAGAGACCGGTTTCGCTAATTCGCCGACGCTCGAGCGTGTGATCGGTCGCGCGTGGACCGACGATCGACCCTGGGAACTACTGACCCGCCTGACCGAACTCCCCCACCGGCTCGGCGGCTCGAGTGGCGAACGACGGGCCGCCGGGATCGTCCGCGAGGCACTGAGCGAGGCGGGACTCGAAAACGTTCGACTCGACGAGTTTCCCATGCAACACTGGACACGCGGCGCGACCGAGTTCGCGGTCCTCGAGAGCGGGGACGCGAACGGCCGTTCGTTCGAGGCGGTCGCGCTGCCGTACTCGCCGGCTGGGGACATCGAGGGACCGCTGGTGGACATCGGGCACGGCACCCCCGAGGAGATCGACGCAGTCGACCTGCAGGGCGCGATCGCCGTCGCGAGCACGACGACGCCGCCCGAGCAGCGGTTCGTCCACCGACTGGAGAAGTTCGGCCACGCGGTCGCGGCGGGCGCGGCGGCGTTCGTCTTCGGCAACCACGTTCCCGGTCAACTGCCGCCGACGGGCGCGCTGCAGTTCGACGCCGAGGCCGCCGTGCCGGGCGTCGGCGTCAGCGCCGAAACGCGCGACTGGCTCGCGGAGTACGCCGAGCGCGGGGCCAAAGCGCGGCTCCGCGTCGACGCGACGACGCGGAGTGGCTCGAGTCGGAACGTCTGTGGCAGACTCGGACCGGAGACGGACGAGGAAGTGCTCGTCCTCGCCCACTACGACGCCCACGATATCGGCGAGGGAGCGCTTGACAACGGCTGCGGGATCGCCACCGTCACCGGCGCGACGGCGATCCTCGCGGCGATCGAGGACGCCCTCGAGTGTCGGGTTCGTATCGTCGGCGTCGGCTGTGAGGAACTCGGCCTGCTCGGGGCCGAGGCGCTGGCCGACGAACTCGACCTCGAGTCCGTCCGCGCGGTCGTCAACGTCGACGGGGCGGGCCGCCACCGGAATCTGCGGGCGTTTTCGCACGGTTCGACAGCGCTCGAGACGCTCGCCGAGGACGTGACCGACGCCGCCGGCCAACCGGTCGTCCACGAGCCCGATCCGCATCCGTTCAGCGACCACTGGCCGTTCCTTCGAGCGGGGGTGCCGGCGCTGCAACTCCACAGCGAACCGCCCGAGGGCGGCGAGCGCGGTCGGGGCTGGGGGCACACGGCTGCCGACACCCGCGACAAGGTCGACCCGCGAACCCTCCGAGAGCACGCGATACTGACGGCGCTGTGCGTCCGCGAGCTCGCGACGCGGGACATGCCCCGCGTCGACGAGGACGAGCTCCGCGAGCAGTTGCGAGCGCAGGAGTACGAACCCGGCATGCGCGCGGCGGACATCTGGCCCGAGCCGTGGTCGTGAGTCGAACCGATCGGTCGACTGACTCCCTCACCGCATTCCATTGGCCACCTGCTCGGCCACCCGCGCGCCCGTCGTCCGGTCGATCCGCCGTCGCTCGAAGACGGCTCGAGCGCTGTCGGCCGCGTCCTCGTCGATCTCGAACGCGAGATCGGGATAGCGCACGTCGGTCAGCACCAGCGGCTCCGGCGGGGCGGGCGCGATTCCCTCGTGACCGGGCAGCGGTTCCGGCTCGAAGACGCGGTCGATCTTTGCGAGCGGTTCGTCGCCGGCTCCGATGGCGCGAGCGAGCGACACCAGTCGGCGGACGAGTTCGCGGGCGAACCCGCCCGCGCTGACCGTGAGGACGAGGTAATCGTCGTCGCGGCGGACCTCGAGCGACGGCGCGCGCTCGGTGTTGTGATCGTCCGGCGTCAGGTTGTGGAAGTCGTGGGTACCGGAGAGCGCCTCGCAGGCCGCGCGAAATCGGTCATCGTCGATGACCGGCGCGGCGCGTCTCGATCCAGACACCGCTTCCGTGGGCGCGTACAGGTGATAGGTATAGATACGGCGGCTCGCGTGGTGAGTCGCGTGGAACCCTTCGGGCGCGTCGGCGGCCGCCCAGGCTCGAACGTCGGCGGGGAGGTCGCCGTTCAGCGCCCGCGGCGTGAGCCAGTCGGGGGCCTCGAGAGCGATCGTCTGAGCGATCGCAGAGACGCCCGCGTCGGTCCGGCCGGCAGCGGCGTAGCCCGCCGGTTTGTCGGCGTCGGGCTCGAGGACCTCGAGCGTGCGGAGTGCGTCGAAGACGGCGTCCTCGACGGTGGGGACGTCAGGCTGGCGCTGGAAGCCGTGATAACTAGTCCCGTCGTAGGCGATCCGGAACGCGCGCAATGACATTGGTTCTCGAGTCGACCCAGCGCGGCGAGTGTGTTATACCGTTCGCTGTGACGACGGCTCGCGCCGCTGCTCGAGCCGCCGACCGGCGAGCGGTTCGTAGAACGAAGCGAAAAAACTGGACGAAGTGATCCGGACGAGAGCGCCCGGACCCGACAGGATTTATGTAGACTCAGATGAGTAGAATTGAACTATTATCGGTGGGACGAGTCTGATGCGCCAGCGTGTTCGATACTCACGACCACAGAGACACGAAGCGACGAAGCGTCCTGAAATCGATCGGCACCGGCGCACTCGCGACGACGGGCGCGGTTGCGGCGAGCGGGTCCGCGAACGCCGACGCCAGTTGGAACCACTACCACAATCCGGTCGGCCCGGTCGGATTCGGTGACGTGACCGCGATCCAGGCCGACGACGGCACGTACTACGCGTACGGGACCGAAACGCCGAACGACATCGTTCCGATAGCGACCTCGGACGATCTGGTGGACTGGACGTACATCGATTCGGCACTCGACAGCTACCCCGACTGGCGCAACAATCCTGACGCCGGCGTGTGGGCACCCGATATCAACTACTACAACGGCCAGTACTACCTCTACTACTCCTACTCGACGTGGGGGAGTCAGAACAACCCCGGAATCGGCCTCGCGACCGCCGACTCGCCGGACGGTCCGTTCGAGGACCAGGGGCCGGTGTTCAGGGCCGAAGACCTCGGAATGACCAACGCTATCGACTCGGAGTTCCGCGTCGTCGACGGCACGCCGTATCTCGTGTGGGGGAGTTGGTACGGGATCCACGGCGTCGAACTCACGAGCGACGGGACGGATTACGTTCCGGGGACGACGTTCCACCTGGCCGGCGACAAACGCGAGGGCGGGATGATCGTCCGAGAGAACGGCTACTACTACCTGTTTTACTCGACTGGCCACTGCTGTGAGGGCTCCGACAGCACCTACGAGGTCGAAGTCGGCCGCTCCGAGTCGTTCTTCGGCCCCTACCACAACGAGAACGGGACCGATCTGCGCGACCTGAACGAACACCGCAGCGGCGTGGCGATCCTCGAGGGGACGAACGAGTTCATCGGTCCTGGTCACAACACTGCGATTCAGGACGAGAACGGCGACTGGTGGATGCTCTACCACGTCGAGGCCACGGCCGACCGGGAAGATCGAACGATGATGATCGATCGGATTCAGTGGGAAGACGGCTGGCCGGTCGTCGCCTGCGATGGGACGCCGAGCACACAGAGCCCGCTGCCGGGCAGCGGCAGCTACGATTGCGACACCTCTGACGACGACGATACCGGAAGCGGCGATTGGCCGTTCGATCTGTTCTAATAGGACGATAGCAACTCGCTGACGGCGGACGCGGTATCGTCGCCCAGCGTTCGCTAGTCTCTGCCCTCACCCGCGATCCACCGGTTCACCCCGCTCGCGAACCCGTTGTCGCAGGCGGGTCGATTCCAGGAGCTATTGCGGGCGACCTACAGTTGGTCGTCGGGGTCGAACCGGTCGCTGTCGGGGTCGTGAGCGCCGATATCGTCGGTTCCGGGTTCGTCGAGATCGAACGCGTCGGTCTCGAGCGCCGATCCGTCGGCGCTGATGGCCCCGTCCTGGATCTCGATGGTGACACCGTCCTCGCCGTCGGCCATGCCGAGTAGCCGGCCGGTCGCCGACTCCACTTGCTGGTTGACCGACCAGACGAACCGCAGGACGGACTCGAGTTCGGTGCCGGCATCGCGGACGCCTCGCCGAGATGGGAGTTCGCCTACGCTCTGTGCGCCCTCGGGGTGGAGGTACTGGAGCGGGTGCTCGGTCGGTACCTCCCGGAGGTCGACGTCGAACGACCAGAGGTACGGGAGGATCTGGAGGGCGTAGCCCTGCGGTTTCGGCGCTCGTCGGCCGGCGGCGCTCAGCGCGATGGTTTTGGCCGTCGACTCGCCGTCGGTATCGAAGTAGACACCGGGAACGCGCGGAATGGAGACTCGCATACCCGTGAGAGACGGTGCGGACGGGTGAGTCCCCACCCGGCACTTCCAGCCTCGTTTTATAGGGGCCGGGGCCGGGTCCGTCGTCCGCGTCCCGTCGCCGCCATCAGTGGAAGGTGTCGGTGAACTTGTCCCGGCGGTTGATATCGAGTTCGCTGATGCTCGAGCCCCCGCGGCTCGCGGCGAAGCGGATCGCTTGCGCGACCTCCTCGGGTTCGGTGACCTCGCCTTCGTCGAACCGCTCGGAGAAACTCTCGCCGTAGGCCGCTCCGAACTCGGAGCGGACTTCCGCGGGGTTGACGATCGTGATGCCGATATCGTCGTCGCCGACCTGCGCCGCGAGGCTCTTGGCGAAGCCCCGGACCCACCACTTCGTGGCGGCGTAGACCGGGTTGGATGGCCGCGGATGCCGACCCGCGAAACTGGCGACGAAGATCGCGTGGCCGTCGCGCTCGCGGAGAGAGGGAATCGCCGCCCGCGTCGCGTAGAAGACGCCGTCGACGTTGGTCTCCTGCATCGTCTCGTAGTCGTCGGTCGACAGCGACTCGACGTCTCCGCCGCGGGCCAGCCCCGCGTTGTTCACCAGCACGTCGATCCCGCCGAACTCGTCGACGGTCGCCTCGAGGAGCGCGTCGACCGCGTCCTCCTCGCGGACGTTCGTCGGTTCGACGAGCGTCTCGACATCGTGGGTCGCCTCGAGGTCGTCCGCGATCTCGGCGAGCCGATCCTCGCTGCGGGCCGCGAGGACGACGTTCGCGCCCGCGGCCGCGAGTTCGCGACAGGTCGCCGCGCCGATGCCGGTACTCGCGCCCGTCACGATCGCCGTTTTTCGCTCGAGTGAGTTCGTCATCGGTCGACGGCTAGACGGGCAGTGCCCTAAAATCGAGGGTCGCGGAGGACGAGGCCGACGAATCGCGCGTGGGGGGGACGGAACGGGAGCGCCTCAGTAGTCCTCGAGGTCGTACAGCTCGCCGTACTTCTCGGTGACGTACGCGAGGAAGTGGTCGGCGGTCAGGTCCTCACCGGTCGCCCGCTCGATCAGGTCGGGCGTGACGTAGCGCTTGCCGTGTCGGTGGACGTTCTCGCGGAGCCAGCCGTTGAGTTCGTCGAACTCGCCCTCTCGGATCTGCTCGTCGAACTCGCCGCGATCAGCTTCGGCGGCGGCGTACAGCTGTGCGGCGAGCACGGACCCCAGCGAGTACGTCGAGAAGTAGCCGAAGTCGCCGTGGGACCAGTGGATGTCCTGCAGGCAGCCTTCGGCGTCGGTCTCCGGGCGCACGCCGAGATACTCCTCGTACTTGTCGTTCCAGACCTCGGGCACCTCCGAGACCTCGAGGTCGCCCCGGATCAGATCGCGCTCGATCTCGAAGCGGATCACGATGTGGAGGTGGTAGGTGAGCTCGTCGGCCTCGACCCGGATCAGGTTGTCGTCGTGGACCTGATTGGCGGCTTCGTAGGCCTCTTCGGGCGATACGTCCTCGAGTTCGGGGAACCGCTCGCGGGCGATCGGGAGGAAGTGCTCCCAGAAGGGACGCGAGCGACCGACGTGGTTCTCCCAGAGTCGCGACTGGGACTCGTGGACCGAGAGATCGCGGGCCTCGCCCAGCGGCGTGCCGTAGCCCTCGTCGGGGAGCCCCAGCGTGTAGTTGGCGTGGCCGAACTCGTGAATCGTGGAGGTGATCGACCCCAACAGGTCGTCTTCCTCGAACCGAGTCGTCACGCGCGCGTCGAATTGCGTCCCCGAGGAGAAGGGATGTGGCGCGGTGTCGAGCCGGCCGCGGCCCCAGTCGTAGCCCAGCGAATCCAGCACGTCGCGCGCGAGAGCTTCCTGATCGTCGTCGTCGAACTCGCCCGCGAAGGCGTCCGTCTCGAGGTCGGCGTCGCTCTCCTGAACGGCGTCGATCAGCGGAACGAGTTCCTCGCGCAGGCGCTCGAGGACTCGTTCGGCGGTCTCGAGGTCGATGTACGGCTCGTAGTCCGCAAAGAGCACCGCGTAGGGATCGGCGTCGGGGTCGATGTGCTCGGCGTACTCGCGTTTGAGTTCCACCAGCTTCTCCAAGGTCGGCGCGAACTGCTCGAAGTCGTCCTCCTCGCGGGCCTGCTTCCACGTGGGGTGGGCGTTCGAGGCCGTCGCGGAGATCTCCTCGACTAACTCCTGGGGAACGCTCGTCTCGCGGTCGTACTTCCGGCGGACTTCGCGGACGACCGCCGCTTGCTCGTCGGCCAAGTTCTCGCCTTCCAGTCGCTCGAGCAACTCGCCGGTCTCGTCGTCGGTCAACAGCTCGTGGCTGAGCGAGGACAGCGTCGAGAGCTGCTGTGCGCGGGCCGGGGTCCCCTCGTCGGGCATCACGACCTCCTGATCCCACTGGAGGACGCCGGCGGCGTTGCCGACGTTCGAGATGCGTTTGACGCGCCGTTCGAACTGCTCGTAGGTGTCGGCCGCGGCGTCACCGGGGGCCTGATCGGTCGCCATGGGCGTACCGTTCGCTCGGAAACGGTATCAACGTCGTGGTCGAGGAACCGGCGTCACCGCGCCGGCCACGTCTCCGCGACCAGCCGGTAGGTCTCCCGGCAGCGCTCGAGGGCGGCGATCGAGACGCTCTCGTCGTCGGTGTGGGCCTCGCCGGGCTCCGAAGGGCCGACGACGACACACTCCGTGCCGGCCGCGGCGAGCCAGCCCGCGTCGGTCGCGTGGGGTTTCGTCACGAGTTCCGGATCGACGTCCTGCGAATCGGCGGCGGCCGCGAGCACGGTCTCGGCGAACGCCTCGTCCGTACACTCCATCGGCGGCCAGTCCTGGTCGACGGTCCACTCGATCCCCTCGAGTTCGGCGACCGTCTCGAGGGCGGCGCGCTCGCCCGGCACCGTCCGTTCGTCGATCGTGAACGCACAGCGGGCGGGGACGACGTTCCAGGCGGAGCCACCTTCGATCTCCGTGACGGTGAGCCGACCGTCGAGCGTCTCGCCGGCCACGTCGACCGACGGGAGCTCGAGGTCGCGCACGCGGTCGATGGCCGCGGTTGCCCGGTAGATAGCGTTCTCGCCGGCGTCGGCCTCGCTAGCGTGGGCCGCGGTCCCGCGGGCGGTGATCGTGCTCCCGCGCCGACCCTTGTGGGCGACGGCCACGTCGGTGACGTTCGGACCGGAGTAGTTCGTCGAGCCCTCGCCAACGACGGCGTAATCGGGGGCGAACCCCTCGTCGATCGCGTACTGAGAACCGACGCCGCCAGTCTCCTCGCCGACGAAGCTCGCGAAGACGAGTTCGCCCGTGGGATCGGCCTCCCGGAAGGCCAGCAGGGCGGCGGCGACCGCGCCCTTCATGTCAGCCGTCCCGCGACCGTAGAGTCGGCCGTCTCGTTCCTCGACGGCGTATTCGGTCGCGCCGTCTCCGTCCGCGCTGGCGACCTGCGACTCGGCTGGCTCGACGACGTCGTGGTGGCCGACCAGCGCGAGCGAGTCGCCGCCCGCCCCCCTTCGGGCGATTACGTTGCCGGCGTCGTCCCGTTGCACGTCGGCATCGGTCTCGCTGCGCAGCCATTCCGCTATGAAGTCGCCGGCGGCGGTCTCGTCCTCGTAGCTCGGAATCGAGACGAGGTCGCGAGTGAGGGCGACGAGAGTCATAGCAAGCGTCTCGACGGCCGGCGTGTTCAGTCCACCGGAAGGGGAGATCACCGTCGGGCGGTCGAACGACCCTCCTCGAGCGACGGCTGTACCCGCGTTCATCGCGCGACAGCGCCCCGACTCACTCCACCCGCTCGTAGACCGGCGGCTCCGCGTCGGATTCGTCGTCGGTGAGCCGCGCGACCGAGTCGCGCACCTCGCGCAGGCTGGCCGTCTGCTGCTCGCTGGCCGCCGCCACCGACTCCGCCGCGCTGGCGACCTGATCGGCCGAGTTCGAGAGGTCCTCGAGCGTCTCCGCGGCCACCTCGACGCCGCGGGCCTGCTGGTCGGCCGCAGCGGCCACGTCCTCCATGCCGGCCGCGGTCTCCTCGGCCGATTCGTGGATCGCCTCGAGCGAGTCGACCGTCTCGCGGACGCGATCGGTGCCGGCATCGACGCGGGCGACCGTCTCCTCGGTCGTCTCGACCGTCGCCGCGGCCTCCTCACGGACCGCTTCGACGGCGGACTCGATCTCCGAGAGGTCCGATTTCGTCTGCTCGGCGAACGAACGGACTTCGCTCGCGATGACGCCCATCGTCTCACCGCCAGCGTCACCTCGCGAGGACTCGATCTTCGCGTTGGCCGCCAGCACCGTCGTCCGCTCGGCCAGATCGTCGAGTCGCTCGACCACCTCGTCGATCTCGTCGGTCCGCTCGGCGAGCGCGTCGACGGCCTCAGCGACGCGGTCGGTCGCGTCCTCGATCGCCTCGAGTTCGTCCAAGGCGTCGTCGGCCGCATCGACGCCGTCGGCGGCCAGCCGTTCGGTCCGGTCGCTCTCCTCGCGGACCTCGTCGGCGACGCTCGCGACCTCCTCGACCGCGGCGCTGACCTCGTTGAGCTCGTTCGCGGCTCTCGTGACGCCGGCCGCCTGCGATTCCGTGTGATCGCTGATCGCCTCCGCACGGCGCGCGACCACCTGACTCGAGTCGTAGAGGTCCGTGATCGGCTGTTGCACGTCGCGTTCGACCTCGCGCGCGAGTCGCTCCCGACGCTCGATCGACTCCTCGAGTCGCTGGGCGTAGGAGTCGACGTACGTGTCAGTCGCGATCTGCAGGTCGAGGTTGATGATCCGCAGCAGCGAGAGCACGTCCATCATGCCGTCGTCGATGGCTCCCCTGACCGCCTCCTCGAAGGAGTCCTCGAGCCCGTCCGCCCCGTCGTCCTCGTCGCCGAGTCCCAGCGCGCCGACGAACCGCTCGAGGCCGCTCCCCTCCCGTTGGGCCTCGCGCTCCTCGGCCCACTCCTCGATGGCGTCGACGACTCGATCCTGCACCCGCTCGTTGAGCCTCGAGAGGATGAGATCGTAGTAGACGCCGTACTGTCCGACGTAGTGTTTCAGCGGCATGTCCAGCAGTTCGTGGAGCTTCCCGATCCGGGCCCGGTTCTGGAAATAGGATCGGTCGTAGTCGCCCGTTGCCAGCGAAACGAGGTACGCCTGCTGGGTCTGCTTGAGGGCGTCGACTCCCTTCGGGGAGCGGTCGACGACCTCCCGCGTCCCCTCGTAGCGCAGCACGTTCTCGTAGAAGTCGTCGGCAATCTCCTCGCGATTGTCGCGCAACAGCGGCTCGAGTTCCGATAGCCGCCGTTCGTCGTCCGCGTCGAACCCGATGAACTCCTTTCGCCAGGCGATCTCGGCGTCATCGAGCCCGATCCGATCGACGAGTTCGTCGACATCGAGAAAGCCGTTGAGTCCCCCGCGACCGAACGTCTCTGCTGGTTGCATGTGAGAACGTGTTCGGCCAGTCGTTTACTTTTCTGTGAGTGTTCCCAGCGGGTAGGAACGAGGATCGAGGCCCGGCGTCGGTGTATGGGACGTGAGAGCGCGACCCGCGGATTTGCTGTGGACACCCTTATGGGCGTACGACGACCAGTTTACGTATGAACGTCGTGCCGGACACGAGCGTGGTCATCGACGGCCGCGTCTCGGCGACTATCGAAGACGGGCAGTTCGAGGGAGCGACGATCTGCGTCCCCGAGGCGGTCGTCGCGGAACTCGAGGCGCAGGCCAACGACGGGATCGACAGCGGCTGGGACGGACTCGAGGAACTCCAGCGGCTGGCCGATCTGGCCGACGACGGCACCATCGACCTCGAGTACGTCGGCGAGCGGCCCAACGCCATCGAGCGGGGCCACGCCTCCGAGGGCGAGATCGACGCCCTGATTCGGGACCTCGCGGAGGACCTCGACGCGACCTTCGTCACGAGCGACATCGTGCAAGCCGAGGTCGCGAAAGCGAAGGGGCTGGACGTAGAGCACGTCTCCCCTGAGGTTCGGCGGGTCGGCACGCTCGCGATCGAGGAGTTCTTCGACGACCAGACGATGAGCGTCCACCTGAAGACCGACGCCGTCCCGAAGGCCAAGCGCGGCGAACTCGATGCAATGCGCTACGAATCGATCGCCGAGGAGCCACTCGACGAGGCGACGATGGACGAGTACGCCCGCGAGGTCGTCGACGGCGCGAAGGAAGCCCCGGACGGTTTCATCGAGCTTTCGGAACCGGGGATGAAGATCGTCCAGTTCCGGGACTACCGGATCGCGATCGGTCGGCCGCCCTTTTCCGACGGCATCGAGATCACGGCCGTCCGCCCGATCGCCCAGACCGACATCGAAGACTACGAGCACGCCGACGAGTTGAAAGAGCGGCTGCTCGAGCGCCAGCGCGGCGTCCTCATCTCCGGCGCGCCCGGCGCGGGGAAATCGACGTTCGCGCAGGCGGTCGCCCGCTATATCGCAGACCACGACTACTCGGTCAAGACGATGGAGAAGCCTCGCGACTTGCAGGTCGGCCCCGACATCACCCAGTACACGGAACTGGGCGGCCAGATGGCGAAGACCGCCGACGCCCTGCTGATGGTCCGGCCCGATTACACCATCTACGACGAGGTCCGCAAGACGGACGATTTCGAGGTGTTCTCGGACATGCGGCTGGCCGGCGTCGGCATGATCGGCGTCGTTCACGCGACCCGGCCAATCGACTCGCTCCAGCGGCTCGTCGGCCGCGTCGAACTCGGGATGATCCCCCAGGTCGTCGACACCGTCGTCTACATCGAGGCCGGCGAGGTCGAGACCGTCTACGACGTGAAAACGGAGGTCAAGGTGCCCGCCGGCCTCACCGAGGAAGACCTCGCCCGCCCCGTCATTCAGGTGACGAACTTCCAGACCGGCGAGCCCGAGTACGAGATCTACACCTTCAACCGCCAGGTCGTCACCGTCCCGCTCAAAGACGAGGAGGGCGGCCCCGGCAGCGAGTCCGGCGTCGACCGCATCGCCAAACAGGAGATCGAACGCGAGATCCGCTCGATCGCGCGGGGCTACGTCGACGTCGAACTCAAGAGCCAGGACAAAGCCGTCGTCTACGTCGAAGAAGACGACATCTCGAGCGTCATCGGCAAGGGCGGCGGCCGGATCACCGACGTCGAGAACCGTCTGGGGATCAACATCGACGTCCGCACCCACGACGAGAACCCCAACTACGGCGCGGGCGGCGCTGCCGGCGGCGGCGCGAACGCCGACGGCGGCAGTGCGTCGCAGGCCGGTCAGATGGTCCAGCCCGAGATCACCTCGAGACACATCGTCATCCCCGTCGACGGCAACCACGGCGAGACCGTCGAGGTGCAGGCTGCCGGCGACTACCTCTTCACCGCGACGGTGAGCCGCGGCGGCGAGATCCAGGTGTCGCGCGGCAGCGCGATCGCGGAGGAACTCGAGCGAGCGATCGATCGGAAGGATCCGATCACGATCGTTCCGTCATAAGCGCACGAACCGCAAACGAACGGAGAGAGTGAGCGGTTTTTAGTGTCTGACGCGAGCGGCTCAGACCGACCACATTCCTTCTTCTCGATCGAGCAGCGAAACCACGACGACGTGCGGGAGCGTCAACACGGCGATCGCGACCAGATACACGGCGAGAACGGCGGGGACGGTCGCAGGCGTCCGTGGGACGGCGAACCAGATACCGGCGAGGACGGCCAGCGCGGCGATGGTCAGCGGTGCCGCGTCGCGGGCGAAGCGACGAAATGCGATCCGAATCGCGCCGCGCTCGAGGGCCGCGCCGGCGACGGGATCCACGAGCATCGTTCTGAGGACGTGTCGGAGCGAGTGCCAGCAACAGAAGTAGAGCCCGATCGCGAGGATCGGCGGCACGACGGCGAAGTAGCAGACGAGGCCGATCGTCTCCGCGGCGTCGACGAACCACGGCCACCGCTCACCGGGGCTCGTTCGACGGACCCCGAGGAGAAGCGAAAGCGCGATCAGGGACCCGAACCCGAACGTCACGGCCGCCCGGACCGCCGGTGTGAAGATCGGCTCGAGCGCGGTCGCCGCGTCGGCGTCGAACAGCCCGACGAGCGTCTCGGCGACGAACGCGTACTGCGATGGGAAGGCGACCAGCGGGACGAGCATCGGGATACCGCCCCTGACGAGGAGGGCGAGCAGCCGGCTGGCTCGCGTCTCGAGGTGGTCGGCGCCGACGAACGCGAGGAGCGCGTAGACATCGCCCTGTCCCCAGTGGACGAGCGTGACGAGGACGAACGAGACGAACGCAGCGGCGGGCGCGAGAACCCAGACGACGGCGTACGCGCCCCCGAGGAGCAGATAGAGGACGCCGACGGCGGCAAGCGACCGCGGAGTCACCGGGTCGTCTCGGACCCGCGGTAACACGAGGTGGTCGACGGCGCCGTGGGGAAGGCCGAGAACGACGACGCTGACCGCCAACGGCACGTACTGGTAGACGAGCGGCGGCGACCCGAACGCGATCGTCGCCACGGCGGCGACGGCGAGCAGCGAGCCGACGCCAAGGCTCAACCGCGCGGCCCGCGATCGGCGCTTGGACCCCGCTCGCACGTCGGCGCGCCCGTCGATCGCGTCACCACTCATCGGAACTCGTCGCCAACTGCCGGGACTCGCCCGTCCGTTCCGGCAGTCCGTCGAATCGCTCGAGCACCCAGACGTACAGGACGAGTCCTTGAACGACGAAGAGGTTGGTCACGAGGAAGAACAGCGCCTCTTCGATGGGAAGTCCGAGGAGCGCGTACCCCGTGGTGTGCGCGTCGGAGATGACCCAGACGCCGAGTTCGATCGCGATCCGGTCGACGAGCCAGAGATACAGCGTCGGGACGGCGATCGCGACCAGCAGCGACCTGCGGACCGTCCACAGGTACGTCGATCCGAACCCCCACTGAACGGCGAGGACCGGCCCGGCCCAGAGGAACAGCCAGCCCAGGTAGTACGTGGAGAGATCGCCGAACAGTAGCAGCAGGCCGACGACGGCGACCGCCAGCCCGCCGGCGACGCCGAGCAGCCGGTGTCGGCGGGGGAGCGTCAGCGGCCGGTCGGCGGCCGGTCGCACCTGAAACAGCCAGAGCGCGGTCAGGATCGGCTGGAGGACGAAGAAGAGGTACTCCTCGATCGGCGTGTGCCAGACGGTCGCGAGCACTGCTCCGTCCCCGTACCACCAGACGCCGGCGGGAATGAGGTGGTTCGTAAACGGCGTCGTGTAGGCGACCGCGAGGAGGATCACGATGCCGAGGCCCGAGAGGGGGCGAAGGCCCAACCAGACGCGGTCGCGCCGGACCGCAAGCGACCACAGAATCAGGATTGGCGGCAGCAGGAAGGCGACGTGGATTCCGAGGTACGTGATCGGGATGGTCATGAGCGGGTCGGCGGTGGCCGTCGGTGCCCCGGGGGAAACGATACCTCCGCGAGCGGAGATACGACCGGGAGCCCAATAGCGGCGTGTCCATACTGGTTAGGGGCACTGGAGACGGTCGATCGGACCGGTCGAAGCCGGCGAAGAGCGGCGGTCCGGGCGGAACCCTCTCGCCGACCGCGGATCGATCGCGGACCGGTTCGATCAGTCGTCGCCTGGGACGG
Organism: Natrinema marinum; assembly: GCF_024296685.1. Taxonomy (NCBI): domain Archaea; kingdom Methanobacteriati; phylum Methanobacteriota; class Halobacteria; order Halobacteriales; family Natrialbaceae; genus Natrinema; species Natrinema marinum. Next base: position 2,689,103 of record NZ_CP100763.1, read on the forward strand.
GACCGGGCGTGCTGGCGCCGTAGTCCGCCCCGCCGGTGATCGCGTCGGGTTCGGCGGCGATGTAGCGCATGGCGACGAACGTCACGACGTACTTCGTGATGATGTCGAGGACGCTGTACCCCCAGGAAGTGACGGTGACGCTCAGGACGGCGAACCCTTCGACGCCGAGGGCCCAGAGGATCGGGTAGCCGAACCAGCCGACGACGGTGAGCAGTTTCAGCGTTCCGAACAGGTCGGCGGTGCCGGTGGTCCGCGCTTCCGCTGTCCAGTCGACGAGGATGACGTAGACGATCACGAGGAAGAAAATCGACCCCAGGAAGAACCACCACCACCGCAGCACCAGCGAGGACGTGGTCAACGCGGCGGCCAGACCGGTGACGCACATCGCGATCGTGAACGCGCAGGTCGTGAGGATCTTCGTCCAGTTCGACCCCGCGATCATCCCGAGCGCGATCAGGATGAACGGGGTCGAGAACGTCCACGTGAGGTAGCGGCCCCACATCGTCAGGACGCCGTCCTGTCCGGCCGTCGTCGCACCCGCAGCCGGGTGACCCGGCGGCATCTCGACGATACCCAGAGTCAGCCCCGACGCGAGGCCCGTGTAACTCGAGATCGAAACGATCGAGATCAACATCAGCGCCATCGCGATCGCCTTCGACCGGGAATCCGTCAGGTTCCGCCCGAGGTAGGCGATCCCGAGGATCGTGAGCCCGGCCAGAGCGATGTTGAGGACGAACGACAGCGCGAGGAGGGCGTTGTCACCGCCGAAGACGTACTCGAATAGTTCCCGGTCCGTCGCGCCGTTTTGCAGGACGGCGTTCTGGACGCGGAAACCGAGGGCGTGGGCTGACTGCATGAGCGCGGTTCGCTTCACCACCGCGACACATAAACGACTGTTCGTCGCGAGCCGGAGACTCACGAGCGGTGACCGAACCGGTGTTCGAGAGCCGTTATCGCGTCGAGCGCGATGGCCGCCCGTCGGTCACTCGCGTTCGAACTGTCGACAAAATCGATCGCTGACCGGCCGCGACCGGAGCGTCGCGAGGCCGATGGTCGGAGTCGGTGCCGTCCTCAGGCCGGTGCAGCTGTCGGCGAAACGGCCCGCTCGAGGACGGTGCGGCTGCGGAGCAGGACCACCCCGAAGCCGACCTTCGCCGAGAGGTCGAGCACCATGAACGCCGCGGTTTCCCAGTATAGCGGGAGGATACCGAAGGTGCCCTCCGTGCCGAGGATCCAGACCACCGGATAGAGGAGCCACAGCGCGATGACCAGGTTGCGGAGTCGCCCGAACAGCGACGCCACCTCGGGGGACCGACCGCGCGCGTTCTCGGAGAGCGTCCCGACGAGGACGTACAGCAGGGCGAGCAGGGCGCCGGTGCTGATACCCCACCAAGCGATCCGGGTGCCGGGAGTGGCCGCGAACGCCGCGATCGCACCGGTCCCGATCATGAAGACATCGAGGCCGATCAGCGTCGCGATGGTGTTTCGGTTCGCCCCCGCCAGCAGCGCGAGGTCGAGCAGCAACAACGGCGTCGTGAACAACCAGTCGGCGTAACGCGCCCAGTAGATCGTGAGCGCCTCGTCCCCGACCACGACTTCGGTGACGCCGAAGCCGGTCGCCATCGCGAAGTACATCGCAGCGGCGATCGTGGTGATGAACGTCGTGATGATGTAGAACTCCTGCATCTTCGGGTCGCGAACGCCGCGCCCACGGCCGATGAAGTATAGGGTTCCGAGCGTCATCCCGATCGTGCCGATCCACAGCCAGACGGATTCTGCGCCTACTGTTGCGACCATGAACGATTCTAAGGCGAGCGAATATATACTGGTTGAGCCTAACGAAATTAAACTCTAGAGTGCCCTGTATAACCGGAAATCTGACGTTGGCTGTGAAATCGCAGCGTATTTCGGGACGCTCTGTGTCCGGTCGGATAGCCCGAGCGCGGAGCGCCCTCCAGAACGATGACTCAGACTGATCCGAACGACCCGATCGCAGATGCGTTGCTCGGCGAATCGACGTACGAACGACTCAGAGTGGAGCGGTACGCGTTGATCAAGCGGCGAATCCCACAGAAACTCCGCTACCAGAGCGGCCTGCTGTTCGCACTCGCGCTGGTCGTCCCGATCGTCGCGACCTATCCGTCGTCGGTGCAGGCGGCGTTTCCGGGCGGCGATCCGCTGTGGTCGTCGCCGCTCGTCCTCTGGGTCGGGGTCTCCGCCGGCGGTATTCAACTGGGGACCGCGACCTGTCTCGTCGCGGTCGCGATCGCGCGCCGGCGGTACGAACACCATCTCTCGGAGTCGCAGGTACACGCGCTGTTGAACGTCGAAGACGTCGCGTCGATGTTCGGACTGGCGACCGGGGGCTTCGCGATCCTGATCACGGTCGGGTTCTTCCTGGTCGGTCACGCCGGCGTCGACACGTTCACCGCCGTCGTCGAATCCGCGCCTCGAGATCCCTACGGACAGACAGGCGTGTCGGTACCCGTCATCATCGTCGGTGTCGCGGCAGCGATCAGTTCCTGCGGCGTCTACGCCGTCGGTCGATACCTCTCCCCGGAGTGAGTGACGGCGCCGGAAACGCCTTTTCCGCCCGGTTCGTCCCCGAAGCCGTCCAGGAGCGAAGCGAAGCCGCGCCCGTTAGGGTGACAGACGGTCCTGCCGACAGTAGAACGCCGCCTCCACCACGAAACGGGGCGACAGCAGAGTGGACGAACGGTCACCGAACCGATCGGGACCCGTCCATGTCGGTGCAAACCACACCACCGACTACTAGCTGTTTAAGCATTAGCTTCTTATATGAGACAATCGTTTGGAGAAGTAGCGTGAACAAGAGTGATCCCAACGCATGAGCGTAGATAAGAAGACGTTCGTCTACTCCAGTATCGGTCACACGAGCGGACCGTTTTGCACCGATCACCGGTCGCTCGAGGCGGTCCGCGAGCGGATCGTCGCCGACATTCGGACGACGGTCGCCGATGCGGGTGCGGACGGCGTCGTCGTCGCGATGAGCGGCGGCATCGACTCGACGCTGACGACGGCGCTGGCAGTCGAGGCCATCGGAGCCGAGAACGTCCTCGGGCTCGGCCTCCCCTGTAACATGACCGATGCCGCCCACGTCAGCGACGCCCGCACGATCGCGGAGGGGATGGGCATCGAGTTCGAAGAGATCCAGCTTCGACCGCTGCTCGAGGCCTTCGAGGAGACCGTCGCGAGCGAACTCGAGTCGCCGGCGAACGACGCGGACCGGCCGAACGAGCGCAACCACGAGATCGGCAACGCAACTGCGCGCCTCCGGATGATCACCGCCTACTACGCGGCGAACCGCGGGTCGCGGCTCGTCCTCGGCACCGCAAACCGCTCGGAGGTGTTGCTCGGCTACTTCACCAAGTACGGCGACGGCGCGGCCGATGCCTACCCGATCGGCGACCTCTACAAGACCGAGGTCCGCGCGATGGCCAAACACATCGGGCTCCCCCGCCGGATCGTCAGCAAGGAGCCGACCGCGGGCTTTTGGGCCACCCAGACCGACGCGGGCGAACTCGGCGCGCGGTACGACGATATCGATCCGCTGCTGTACCGGCTCGTCGAAGAAGATCGGCCGATCGACGAGGCCGTCGCCGAGTTGCGGATCGACCGCGAGACGGCCGACGAAATCGCCTCGATGCACGCCGGGACCGACCACAAACGGTCGCTGCCGCCGACGCCGGGGATCGCCAACAGGGGCAACGGCGACTCGGGCGACGGCGCGGACGGACCCGAGTGAGTCGGCACCCGAACCCGAGTCAGCGTTCGCGGTCGCCCGCGTACAGCCCCGGATTGCGCCACCAGAACAGCCCCCACGCCAACAGGAAGCCGGCAGCCATCGCGAGGATGTCGAGCAGGAACGACGACAGTCCCAGATCGGCCACAGCGACGAGCGCGATCGCCGCCCCGGTCGTGGCTCCGCTCACGACGAACAGCACGTCACCGACGATCTTCGTCCGTGAGGCCCTCCAGTACTCCTGTCGGTCCTCGTCGTACCAGACCCCGACGTAGATCACCACCGGCGACATGGTCGCGATGACCGTGATCGCTCGGTAGGTCTCCGGGAAGACGGCCGGCACGAGGACGAGCAGATTGAGCAAGTTAGCGACTAACACGGCGAGAAACAGCCCGATCATCAGCCAGCCCCAGCGCGGTAACCGCTCTTTGTCCATACCGTGGACGGTCACCGCGAGAAAATAATGCTACCGCTCGACGTTATTCCGCGCAGCAGGCGTCCTTCTTCGGGGACTCCTCGACGCCGTTGCCGTCGGCCGCGACCGGTTCCTCGAGCCGATAGAGACTCTGGCGGGCGTCCGCAAAGTAGATATCCTCGTCGACGATCCCGATCTCCTCGAGTCGCTCGAGCGCGTACCGCACCGTCCGGGCCGAGAGCATCGATTCCTCGACGATCTGTTTCTGTGTCAGCGGCCCGTCGTACTCGAGAACCTTGAAGACGAGTTTCGCACTCGGTGGCAAGTCTTCGATCTCCTCCCCGTCGGTCTCTGCCATACTACGAATCGAAAGGCCCCAGCAGTATAAAAGTTGAGCCTTACCCGAACGGCAATTATTATATATTACTATGTATTCTACCGAGTATAATTCTGTTTGAGCCCCCGAACCTCGAGATGTGAAAATTGCGCCCGGGAGGCAGACACATATATGCCGCGGAGATTGTGGGGATATCGGACGCGTTCGATCGCGAGGGGACGGCCGAGGCGATCAGCCCTCGCCGATCATCCGGTCTTCGTCCTCCCACTCCTGCTTGCGCAGTTCGTACTTCTGGGTCTTCCCGGTCGCTGTCTTGGGGAGTTCCGTGACGTACTCGATCCGACGGACGGTCTTGTAGCTCGCCAGTCGATCGCGGGTGAACTGGGTCAGTTCGTCGGCCGACACCGGTGGGTCGTTCGGATCGCCGTTCGACGGGACGACGAACGCCTTCGGCGTCTCGCCCCACTCGTCGCTCGGTGCGGGGATCACCGCCGCGTCGGCGACCGCATCGTGGTCGAACAGCGTGTCCTCGAGTTCGATGCTCGAGATGTTCTCGCCCCCGGAGATGATGATGTCCTTCTTGCGGTCCCGAATGGCGATCAGCCCGTTGTCGTCGACCGTCGCGAGGTCGCCAGTGTGGTAGTAGCCCTCGACCCGGTCGTTGAACGCTTCGTCGGTCTGGTCGGGCTTGTTCCAGTAGCGGTCCATCACCTGGTTGCCGCGGACGACGATCTCGCCGAGCGTCGCGTCGTCGCGGGGGACATCGTTCCCGTCGTCATCGACGACGCGAACCTCGGTGCCGAGGACGCCCATCCCCTGGCGCTTCTTGATCTCGAAGCGGTTCTCGTCGTTCATCAGCCGCTTGGTGTCGGAGATCGTAATGAGGGGACCGGTCTCGGTAGCGCCGTAGAGGTGTTTCAGGTACCAGCCGAAGCGGTCCTCGACGGCGCGGATGGTGGCCTCCGGCGGCGCGCTACCGGCGGTCGTCACCCGAACCTGCTTCTCGCCCATCATCTCGGGTTCGCCCTCGCTCTCGTAGTAGTCGATCAACTGATTGAGCACCGCGGGAGCGGCACAGAGGAACGACACGTCCTCCGCGCGGATGGCGTCGACGACCTCGTCCGCGTTGACCCCGCGCGTGCAGACGTGAGTCGCGCCCATCCCGGTCACCGCGTAGATGTGGCCCCACCCGTTGACGTGGAACATCGGCAGCGTCCACAGGTAGGTGTCGTCGTCGGTGATCTCGTGATAGATCGACATCAGATAGGCGTGGATGGTCTCCGTCCGGTGAGTCCGGCAGACCCCCTTCGGGTCGCCCGTCGTGCCCGAGGTGTAGTTGATCGTGATGATCTCGTCCTCGCTCATCTCGGGCTGGTCGAACTCGGTGCCGGCCTCCTCGAGCGCCGCGTCGAAGCTCTCCCACTGGCCCTCGACCGCGTCGGCGTCGTTCGTGACGAACGTCTCCGTCGGCACGTCGTCGCGGATCGCCTCGATCTTCTCGGCGTACTCGTAATCCGCGTAGATCGCGTCGACGCCGGCATCAGAGAGGATATACTCGTAGTCGTTCGGCTCGAGGCGGTAGTTCAGCGGCGTGAAGATCGCCCCGAGCTGCATCGCGCCGAACGCCGCCTCGAGGTGGTAGTGGGTGTTCGGGTCGAGTACCGCAACGCGGTCGCCTTTCTCGATGCCCCGTTGCTCGAGCGCCGCGGCGAACCGGTCGGCGCGCTCGCCGAACTCCGCGTACGTGTATCGGTCGCCGTCTACCCCGACGATCGCGTCCTCGTCCCCGTAGTAGGTGCGAGCCTGCTCGAGGAAGTCCGTGACAATGAGTGGCGTTTCCATACGACGCAATTTTTGCGAATGCGGCAGATACGTATTTCGTTTCTTATCAACTGGTCGGAACTGGCGCCCCCAAAGAGGTGGGGCGGCGACGACGGTGACGAATCGCTACGGACGGAGAGCGGTGCAGAAACGGACCGAAAGCCGGTCTCGACGGCAGAACCGAACGCGCGGGGAGGTACCGAGAACAGCCGCGATATCCGTCAGAGCTGTTCCCAGACTTGCTCGTCGTCGTCGAAGTCCGGTTCGTCGGACGAGGTGAACGCGTCGCCCCCCTCGAGTTCCGAGAGGTCCTCGGCCGAGAGGTCCCCGTCGGCGTCGACGACGGGCGGTTGCTCCTCGAGGTCCATCTCCGGCCAGGCGGTCTCCTCCCAGAGGCCGCGGTCGCTGTAGTAGTAGACGACGCCGTCGTTGACGACCGCGAACAGCCCGCGTTGTTGGTCGTGGACGACGCGCTCGTTGGTGTCGATGGCCACGTCGACCACGTCCTCTAACGTGTCGAGCGAGACGTGGTAATCGCCGATCCACATCGGAATCGAGCCCCGCGAGATCCACTCCGCGTAGCGTTGTTCGTGGACCGCTCGGCGGGCGGCGTCGATATCGGTCGGCGAGCGCCGGGCGACGACCGCAGCGCTGACGAGCGAGAGCGTTCCGAGCACCGACAGGCCGCCGATCAGCGCCGTGCCTCGGGACTCGGTCGTCCGTTCGACGCCGCGTTGATAGCTGTGAGTCGCCGAGTCGGACAGCGAGCCGCCGACCCAGTAGGCATTACCGGTAATCTGCAGCGGAGCGGTCGAGGTCAACGTCCCCGACTGCCGGCCGGTGTCGTACGTGACGCGAAGCTCCATCGTGAGCGAGACCGAGCCGATGCCGCTGACTTCGCGCTGGAGTTGCTGCTGTCGCTGCTGGTAGTCTTCGATGTCGATGGTCGCCTCCGAGGTCGCGACGCCGTCTTCGATCGTCGGCGACTCCCGTAACACCTCGTGGGTCTCGTTCCAGAACGTCGATCCGTCGCGAGTCGCCTCAAAGCGGAGGACGAGCTCGTGGGTCACGTTCGCGTCCTCGAGCGAGCCGCCCGACTCTCGCAGCCGCGTTTTCGGCGTGACCGTCAGCTCCGGCGAGGCGTTGAGCACGTAGACGGAGCTATCGGTGAGCCGTTCGCCCTCGTTCCAGAGCGTGCCGTTTTCGGTGACGACAGCGCTCGTCCCCACGCCGGTCGTCACGCGCTCTTCGCCGAACTGCGGCTCCGTCGTCGTCACCGGGTTGGCGACGGCCCAGCCGCTCGCGCCGATGGCGAGCACGCCGACGACTGCCAACACGATCACGATCGATCGACCGCTTCGTGCGAGCAACAGATCGAGCCGCGGATTATCGATCACTCGTGGGACACCTGCCGAATCGCGATTGGACCTGCCGTCCGCCAGCCCGGTTCGACCCGCGGTCGGCCGTCCCGCGAGCGGGGTTGAATACCGGGATAATCACGGATAGATGAAGGAAATCGACTATTATAAGCGTAGTGGCTTCTCTAGTCGCCGGCGGTCAGTCTCGCAACCATTTGCGAAGCTTTCGCTGGAGACGGGTCGACAGCGCGACGTGATCGCCCGGCGTGCGAAACCGGATGTCGCCGCTGCCGAAGATCACGAGGACGAGCGCGACGGAGAGGCCGACGATGACGCCGTTGACCGCGGCGATCGCGACGAGCGGATGGACGCCGTGGAGCCAGACCAGCACCCGTGGCGGAAAGAGGGCGAGATAGCGGTACTCGCCGAGGTGGCGCGTGTATTCCCCGGTCTCCTCCGGTGCGGAGAGTCGTACCGTGGTCTCGCCGCCGGCGCGGCTGCCGACCGTCTGCCACTCCGGCGTCGTGGCGATCCCACCGCTTTCGGCCTCGTGGACGACGACCACCGGGAGATAGCCGGCGTTGTCGACGGTGCGCGTGAGTTCGGCCGTCGCGCCTGGCGCGACGACCTGCGGATCGTCGCTCGGCGATTCGGTGCTAACGAGTCCGTACTCGTAAGTGCCCGAAGGCACGACCATCGCCGCGGTCGCGAACGTGACGAACACGAGCAAGACGAGCCCGAGCGCCGTCCAGAAGGCGATCACGTTCTCGCGGGAGCGGCGTCTGGTCGTTTCTCGGTGTTCGGGTCCGAGGCGCTCGAAGACGGTGCCGAAGCCGAGCAAGGCGACGCCGACGGCGACCAGCATCGAGCCAAGGCCGTCGGAGGTGGCCGTCGTCGTCACGCCGACGATCGGCGCGACCGTCCCGTAGACCTGCTCTGCGAGCCCCTGAATCGCCATGACGGCGCTCCCGAGGTGAGGGATCGTCACGACCGTCCCGCGGATCTGGAGGGCTTCGGCGACGATCTGACCCTCCTGAACGGGGGGCTCGCCGCCGTCTTGATCGGTAAACGGGTTCGCGTCTCCTTTCGTCACGTAGCCGTCGTCGGTTTCGTCGACGACGCGATGGGTCGTCAGGCCGCCGTCGTGGAGCTCTCTGGCCTGAAAGACGACGACGTCGTCCTCCTCGACGTCGCCGGAGACGACGCTCGGAACCGCGACGAAGCCGTCGCCGGCGTCCATCGTCGGCTCCATGCTGCCGGTCGCGACGTAGCCCAGCAGGATCGGCTGGCCGAGGAGCTGACCGACGAGCAAGAGGATGACGACCAGCGCGACGACGAAGCCGAGTCCCCGCTTGACGAGGTCGGTGGCGGTCATGGGCAGGATGCGAGGACGGTCATGATTGGCTGACGGTTCGAGTTCACTATGCGACTGCTCCAGTATAAAGCCCGCGAGAGTTCCGACGACGGAGACTCGAGGTCGACGCGCTCGAGGAGTTGTAGTTTCGTCTACGCGGTCGAATCGGCTGCACGGACGGCTACCGAAGGATCGCCCAGCGACGGTTCGCCGTCACCGCGAGGAACAACAGCCCCGCCGTCGCTGGCGGCGCGAGTGCGGCCGTCGTCGACGCTGACAGCTCCCGGTTACGGATCGTAAACGGCCCCGGCTCCTCGACCGTCACCGCTCCGGCGGCGACCCCGCTGACCGAAATCTCGTACGTTCCCGGCTCGGCGAAGGCCCGCTCGAAGGTCACCGTCCGTTCGCCGTTGGCCGGGATCGAAACGGCCCGACTCTCGACGACGATCCCGTCGACCGCTAGCTCGAGCGTGCGGTCGACTGGCGCGTCGGTCGGGTTCCTGACTGTCGCTTGCATCGTCGCCGTCTCCCCCGCAGTGACCGTCTCGTCGCCGACGGAGGCGGTAACCACCTCGATCGGCGGCCCCTCGACGGTCACCCGCCTGCTCCCGATTCCCTCGACGCCGACCTCGTAGGCGCCCGGCCAGTACATCGTCCGCTCGAAGGCGACCGATTTCGTCTCGCCGGGTCGCAGCTCGAGCGTCCGCTGATCGACGACCGTCCCGTCGACGGTCAGCGACGCCGTCGTCGTCCCTCGTTCGTCGCCGTAGTTGTGGTACGTGACGTTGGCCGTCAACGTATCGCCGGTCTCGAGCGCCGTCGGCGAGACCGTGAGGTTCGTCCCCTCGATCGCCGGCTGGGAACCGGATTCGGGCGTCGTTTCGTCGGCGTACTCCACCACGACCGAGAACGATTCCGTCCCGCTCTGAGCGCTGTGGGTGTCGACCGCGACCCCGACGTGTGCCGTGTCGCCGGTCGATAGCTCGAGCGGGTTCGATTCGCTGACGACATCGGTCGGATCGTCGCCCCTGTAGAACGTGAGCCCCGCGACGTCGTTCTCGATCCAGACCCGCTCGACCTCGTCCTCGGTGACGGTGATCGTCAAAACGTTATCTGCACGCGTGACGGCGTCGTCGTTCAAGTTCTCGAGATTGAGTTCGACTGCCCCGCCGGAGACCGTCGCGTACTGGCCATTCGGACCGCTCGAGGGAGCCAGCTCGAGGCTCGAGGTCGTATCGGCCTGCGTCCCGCCCGTCGCGGCGATCACGACCGCGCCGGTGGGGACGATCCCCATGATAACGAGGACGACGATGGCGGCGGTACGGAGTGACATGGGTCGATGACAGCTAGGGAACCGAACAGGACGGTGAGCGCGTTAGTATCAGGCCGTGGAGGTCGCTTCGATGGTGATCGTGTGATCGTCGGCCGAGTCGAACGTAGTCGTATTGACCGCGATCCCGACCGCACCAGTGTTACCGGCGTTGACAGTACCGATGCTGGCGGTCTGGCTATCGTCGAAGGTACCGGGCGTGTCGCCATCGTAAACCATGAGGCCACTGCCGCTACTGCTGACGGTCACGTCGACGTTCTCCGCGCCGTTGTTGGTGATATTCAGGAGTCCGTCGTAGTAGATCGTCGAGTTCTCGTTTAGGTCCTGGAACTGGATCTGGATCGCATCGCCCGACCCGTTCTGGACGTAACTGTCCGTCACGGTGTCGTTTAGCTCGAGTCCGAGCGCAGCGTTTGCGTCGCCGGTCGTCTCCACGGTCACGTCACGCGTCGCTTCCACCTGACTGAACGCCCCGGAGGCGATGAGCATCCCGCCGAGGAGGATCGTCGTTCCAAGCACGAACAGCACATTGCGTCGATTCATTCTCATGGGTATGATCTCGTTTCGGACCGCCCCGGCAACCGTATGCGACGGTTGACCGGCCCGGTTCTTACTCGATCCTATGAACGTCATCCACTTTGTATTGAGCCGCCAGAACGTCAGAAAGACCGGCCATACGGCCGTTCAAGCCGGCCCTGAAGGAGCGGCTCGAGCCGAAAGCAGGTCGAGAATCCGTCCGAAAACCGGTTTGAACCGAGTGGCAGCCTCGCTCGAGAGAGTCGACCGGATGTGTCGGTCGGTCGCTGCAGGAACGGGACCGAGACGAGCCCTCGAGCGACGTCGACAGTGAGCCAACACTGGTGGGACGGAGGACGATGTCACCGGGCGAGTCGGCAGGGAGCCAGCGTCGTAATCCACGTTCACGAGACACACACGTCGGCGATAAGGGTTATGTGACAGTAATTCGTTTGTTCGCGACAGAATGGGGGCGTACCATGGCGACGAAGGGTGAGGCTGGGCCCCAGCGCGGCGAGATTTTCGATCTCCTGAGCAATCACCGTCGTCGGTACGCGATTCACTACTGCAAGCGGGAAGACGAGCCGGTGACGCTCGGCACCCTCGCCGAACACGTCGCCGCCTGGGAACTCGACAAGGAGGTCGACGAAATCACCTCGGCCGAGCGAAAACGGGTGTACACGTCGCTTCAGCAAACCCACCTCCCCACGCTCGAGCAGGCCGATATGATCAAGTTCGACGATCGAACGATCGAGCTCACCGACGAGGCGTCCGAGTTGGATGTCTACCTCGATGTCGTCCCGGAGGACTCGATCCCCTGGGGGTACTACTATCTGGGGCTGACCGCAGTCGGGTCCGTCGTGATGGCCGGGCTGTGGCTCGACGTGATTCCGACCGAACCGGTCTCCGCGCTCGGGTGGGCGACGCTCGTCTTCGCGCTGTTTGGCATCTCCGCGGTCGTCCACGTCGCGCAGAGCCGGCGGATGCGCCTCGGAGAGATGGAACGGCCGCCATGACCAACAGGGTCACGAAACTCGGCGTCCTGTTCGTGCTGCTGGGTGCTCTCACGCTACTCGCGCCCGCGTTCGGGTTCGACTTTCTCGCTATCGATCGCGGGATCGACGCGAGCGTCGCGGACGACGAGCAAAACGCACCGCTTGGCGTTCGGACGACGTACGACGGAACTACGATCGAGTACGAGACCGGCTTCTTCGGATTCCCGCGGACGAACACGACCGCGACGGTCGCCGAGCTCCGGAACAACGTCGATAGTCCGTTCACCGTCGAAGCCGAGGTTTCGTCGGTCGTCTGGGCGAGCGGTAACGACCAACGGGTGTTAGCTCCGGTCTCGAGCAGCCTGACGCTCGGAAGTGGGCAGACGGATACGGTCGAACTGCGGTGTAGTCAGGAAGTCGCTGGCGAGGCCAGCGACGCGACGGTCGATCTCGACCTGAAAGCGTCGGGTACGCCGGTCACCATCGATCGCCGGGAGTACACGGTAAGCGGCGTTTCGTTCGCGTGCGAAGGAACGCAAAGCGCGGGCAGTGGCGGGCCGGACGAGATCATGCCGATCGGAGAGACCGACCTCACCCTCGTCAACGGAAGCGTCGCGGCCGAACAATCGACCGGCGCATCGCAAGAGCCGGGAAGCCGAGTCACGTTCGACGTGAGAAACGACGGGTCGGACGATATCATGGTGACAGGCATCGGGGTGTACAACACGACGAGTACCGCAAACGAGGTCTACTACTGTGCGAACTACTGGTTCTTCGGCTGTACCGCGACGGACAACGAAGTCACCATCGACGGAACGACCGACGGCTACCGGAGCGTCGACGAGGCGATGGCCATCGGCGAGGGCAACACCTACGACCTCGACCAGAACGCGACGATCGCGACGGGCGACACCGCGACGGTCGCGATAGAGCAGTTCCGCGAGGACGGATTCAACACCCAGGTCGATATGAGCGGAACGGAGGTTACGGTGGTGCTCGTCGTCGAGGACAACACTACCGGCGAAGAAGTCGGTATCGAGACGGAGCTTACGCTTCCGCCGTAGCGCCACGGTCGTCCGACGGTGGGTCCGAACGGATCCGTTGCGAAGCGGTTCGACACCGAGAAAAAAGAGATGCGCGCTTGCCCGTGAGCGTCCGCTCTTCTCCGCGTTCACCCCGTTTAGATCGGAATGAACGATTCTGGATCGAATGAACGTTCTGAATGGTATACCGTCTTTATACGGACCTGACCGGAAGCGGAAGGTAGCAAGCGTCGGGAAACCGAACGGCGTCGCCGGATCTCGTCCGAATCGTGGCCGTGATGCGGTGTTCATCGACGGTTGCCAGATCGCAAATGGAACAGGAAGGGGGAAGGCGTGTTCAGGAATCCGATGGTCAAACCGGCGGTCGTGTGCATTCTCGCGGGAACGCTCTTACTGGCCGGACCGTCGTTCGGATTCAGTTCGTTCGCGGCAGATCGCGGCGTCAGCGGCGAGGTCGTCGCCGACGCGAACGCGAACCTCGCCGTCGACAGTGCGGGCGACATCGGAACGCTCCGCGGTGACAGTTCGCCGAAGCGAGCCGCGACCCTGACCAACAATCTCAGTGAAGACGTCGACGTCCTCGGATTCGAAATCACCAACGACGGCAACGCGTTAGCGGTCGACAGTCCGACCCCCGGCTCGACGATCGCGTCCGGAACGAGCGACGACGTGACGCTCGTGTGCGCGGAATCGACTTCGGTCGGCGTCCGCAACGTCGAAGTCGAGGTGACCGAAGTCGACGGTCCGACGACCACGATCAGGGGCGTCTCGTTCAACGTGACCGTCGATATCCAGTGTAACAAAGGCAGCGGCAGCGGCGTCGTGAACTTCAGCGCCGACGACATCGCCACCACAAACACGAGCCAGACGTTCTCGTTCAACGCGGACGGATTGAAGAACAGGGACGAGGCGTACATCGATCTCAGCGACCCACAGACGAGCGGTGGCGTGGACTACACCGGCGGGACTACCGTCGTCACCGGCAGCGGCACAGCCACCTACGACGCCGCCACCGACCGGATCGTCTACACTACGTCCGGCAACCCGAAGGGAACGATCGAGATCCGGATCGACGGAATCGACGTCACCGGGAGCGCCGGCGAGCGGTATACGGTCACCTACACCGAGCAACGAAAGGGAAGCAACAACCGCGAGGACAGCGATATCTTCTATCTCACCGGGTAGGCTGCTGACGAACCGAGACCGAATCGCGGTCCGCTGTCCCCTCGAGTCGACACCGCTGTGAGGTGCCGTGGCTGCGTCCGGTAGACCGTCGTCGATCAATGCGAACGCCTTTTTAGCGCCGGCCTCCCACGTTCCCCCATGTCGACCGAATCGATCAGCGACCGACGCGAGCACATTCGCTCGGTCAGCGTGACCGCCCTGTCCGCGCTGGCGGGTGTCGCCGCGGCGCTGGCCTCCGCGACCTGGGTTGGCCTCTCGGAGGCGGCGGCCCAGAACACGCAGGCGCTCGCGTTCGTCCTGGGCGCGATTTTCGTCCAGTATCTGCTCATCAACGTCTCGGGGATCTACGGCGAAGACGAGTTCGGGACGAAACACTACCTGTTCATCGGGTTCATGACCTTCGCACTCTGGTTCGTCACGTGGGGCATCCTGCTCACCGCGGAGGCGACGGGCTAAGATGGCCGACGACAGCATCGCCGTCGTAGATCTAGACCGGTGCCAGCCCGACCGGTGTGGCTACGAGTGCAAGAACTACTGTCCGCCTAACCGCACGGGAAAGGAGTGTATCACCCTCCGCGGCGAGGAGGCCGACGAGGGCCAACCCGAACAGATCCACATCTCCGAGGAGATCTGTCTGGGCGAGACCTGCGGGATCTGCGTCGAGAAGTGTCCGTTCGACGCCATCGAGATCATCAACCTGCCCAAGGAATTACAGGACGAGCCCGCCCACCGCTACGGCGAGAACGCCTTCTCGCTGTACGGGCTCCCGGCACCCCAGGACGGACAGGTCACCGGCATCCTCGGTCCCAACGGGATCGGGAAGACGACCGCCGTCCGCATCCTCGCAGGCGAACTCGAGCCGAACCTCGGCCGCTACGAGGAATCGCCGGGCTGGGACGAGGTGCTGGAAGCCTACCGCGGGACAGAGCTACAGGATTACATCGCTGACGTACGCGACGGCGACGTGACGATCGCGCGAA
This sequence comes from Natrinema marinum, assembly GCF_024296685.1. Classification (NCBI taxonomy): domain Archaea; kingdom Methanobacteriati; phylum Methanobacteriota; class Halobacteria; order Halobacteriales; family Natrialbaceae; genus Natrinema; species Natrinema marinum. Next base: position 2,704,200 of record NZ_CP100763.1, read on the forward strand.
AGCCCCAATACGTCGACCAGATCCCGAACAGCTTCGACGGCAACACGCGAGAACTGCTCGAGCGAACCGACGAGCGGGGGGCCCTCGAGTCGCTGGTCGAGCGGCTCTCGATCGGGCCGGTCATGGAGCAGTCGATCGACGACCTCTCGGGCGGCGAACTCCAGCGGGTCGCGCTGGCGGCCACGCTGGCTCGCGATACGGATTTCTACTTCTTGGACGAGATCACGCCGTATCTGGACATCGGCCAGCGCGTGACGGCGGCGCGATTGATCCGCGAACTCGCCGAGGAAGAGGACAAGTCGATGCTGGTCATCGAACACGACCTCGCAATTTTGGACCTGCTGGCCGACACGCTCCACGTCGCCTACGGTGAGCCCGGCGCGTACGGCGTTATCACGTCGCCGAAGTCGGTCCGCAACGGGATCAACGAGTACCTCTCGGGCTATCTCGACAACGAGAACATGCGGATCCGGCCGAACCCGATCGAGTTCGAAGAACACGCACCCCGGAGCGTGACCCGCGCGGACACGCTCGTCGAGTACCCCGATCTGACCAAGAGCTACGGCGATGGGGAGTTCACCCTCGAGGTCGAGGGCGGCGAGATCCGCGAAAACGAAGTGCTGGGCGTCGTCGGTCCCAACGGGATCGGGAAGTCGACGTTCGCGAAGCTGCTGACGGGCAACCTCTCTCCCGACGCGGGCGACGCCGATCTCGACCTCGAGATTTCCTACAAGCCCCAGTACGTCACCATCGACCAGCACATGCGGGTCGACGCCTTCCTCTCCTCTATTACGGACCAGTTCGGCTCGTCGTACTGGAACACCGAGATCGCTCAGCCGCTCCAACTCGAGCGGATCATGGAGCAGACCCTCTCGGACCTCTCGGGCGGGGAACGCCAGCGAGTCGCCATCGCGGCGTGTCTCTCGGACTCGGCGGATCTCTACCTGCTGGACGAGCCCTCCGCCCACCTGGACGTCGAACAGCGCGTCCAGGCCACGAAGGCGATCCGCCGCTACGCCGAACAGCAGGACGCCACCGTGTTAGTCATCGACCACGACATCTACATGATGGACCTGCTCGCCGACCGGCTGATGGTCTTCGACGGCGAACCTGCGGTTCGCGGTCGCGCCGGCCAACCACAGCCCATGCGCGACGGCATGAACGAGTTCCTCGCGAACCTCGAGGTGACCTTCCGCCGTGACGAGCGCACCTCGCGCCCGCGGATCAACAAGCCCGAGTCGCAACTGGATCGCCAGCAGAAAAGCGAGGGCGAGTACTACTACGCGCCCTGATCGGCCGTATCGTTTCTCGCCGATATCGGAGAACGGGCCTCACCCCATGAGGCGCTGACAGCTCCCACAGAGGTTCTCCTCCTTGATGTCGACCTCGCGGACGGTCGGCGAGAAGTTCATGACACAGCGGTTGTTGTCGCAGTGCTCTAAGCCGTAGGTGTGGCCGATCTCGTGGACGATCTCCTTGCGGACGCGGTCCTCGAAGATGTCGGCGGCGCTCTGATTCGAGAAGCCGCCGTCGCTCGAGGTCTGGAGCCGATAGGTCGAAACGACGCTGCCGCTGCCGTCGAGGTAGGCCAGGCCGAAGACGTAGTTGCGCCGTCGATAGAAGAGGTCCTTGGGGGTGATGGCGATGTTCTTCTCGCCGCGGCCGATCCGCTCGGCGAGCTGGATGAACGTTTCGGCGGAGTACTGGTTTCGGTCGGAGTCGTAGGCTCCGTTGGGGACCGACTGCGAGTCGTTGACCGAGACGTCGCAGTCGTAGACCGATCGCAACGCGGTGGAGGCCGACCGCTTGACCTCCGCGGGGACGTTGCCGACCGGCACGATATCGACGAGCATGGAAAGTGGTATGGCCGCGGGCGGCATAAACGTCCCGCCGTGGCCCACTCCCGCCGGAATTTAACGACACTGAATGATCACCTCGCCGACTACGAGCGCGTCGTCGAGATCGGGATCGGCCGTCGGACCGAGACGGCTCGAGCGCTGGCGGACCGCGGGCTCTCGGTGACCGCGACGGACGTTCACGACCGGGCGGTTCCCGACGGCGTGGAGTTCGTCCGCGACGATATCGTCGACCCGGAGCCAACGGTCTACGCGGGCGCGGACGCGGTGTACGCGCGGAACCTGCCACCGGAACTTCATCGCCCCGCGCTCGAGGCGGCCCGCGACGCCGGCGCCGACTTCCTGTTTACGACCCTCGGTGGCGACCAGCCGGCGGTACCGGTCGAGCGGACGACGATCGCGGAGGGGACGCTGTACGTTGCTCGAGCGCTGCCGGAGTGACGAGCGGCGAGTCGCGGCCGATCGGTCCTCGCGCGAACGCAATCCGACCGCCTTTATCCCCGTCGTCCCGTCTTAGCGGACATGAACGCAGACGCAGTCGTCCTCGACATCGACGGGGTGCTCGTCGACGTCGCCGACTCCTACCGGCGGGCGATCGTCGAGTCCGTCGAGGCAGTCTACGACCGGACGATTCGCAAGGACGACATTCAAGAGTTCAAGGACGCTGGCGGGTTCAACAACGACTGGGAACTGACGTACGCGGCCGCGCTCTACGTACTGGCGACCGGGGAAGGGTACGACCGCTCGCTCGAGGCCTTCACCGACGACATCGGCGCTACGGGCGGCGGCCTCGAGGCGGCCGAAACCGTCGTTCGGAACGCGATCGGTGCGCAGGCGACCCAGCGCGTCCGCGAGCGCTGGGACCGCGAGCGCCTGCGCGATGTCTTCCAGCAACTCTATCTGGGTGACGAACTCTATCGCGGCCTCGAAGGCGGCGAGCCCGATCTCGAGCGCGAGACGCCGGGCTTTATCCACGACGAGCCGGTGTTGCTCGAGCCGGAGGCGCGGGATCAGCTGCTCGAGGGCTACGACGTGGGGGTGCTGACCGGCCGGCCGGCGGCCGAGGCCGAGATCGCCCTCGAGCGGGTCGGACTCGACGACGCGATCCCGGCCGATCGACGGTTCACGATGGACGACTGGGAGGAGGGCAAGCCCCACCCGCGGGCGCTGACGACGCTCGCGGCGCGGTTCGACGCCGACGCGGTGGCCTTCGTCGGTGACACGCTAGACGACGTTCGGACGGCGGTCAACGCGAGCGAGGCCGATCCGGACCGCGAGTACCGCGGCGTCGGCGTGCTGACCGGCGGGCTGACCGGCGAGGAGGGACGGCGAAAGTACGAGGACGCGGGCGCGGCGGCGGTTCTGGAATCAGTCAATGCCGTTCCCGACTGGCTCGAGTCGTAAGCGAGCGGGTCAGTCGCCTCAGTCGTCGGGAAAGCGGACGAATGTGAGCCAGAAGTCCTCGAACGAACGCCCGAGGCGGATGAACTCGTCTGGTCCAACCGGCTTCTGGACGTAGGCGTTCGCGTGGAGGTCGTACGAGCGAGCGATGTCCTCCTCCGAAGCGGAGCTCGTCATGACGATCACGGGAATCGATCGCAGCGCCGGCTCGGATTTGAGCTCCGAGAGGACATCGGCACCGGTGACGCCGGGAAGTTGGAAATCGAGCAGGATCATGTCGGGTCGCGGGCTGTCCGCGTGATCGTTGCGCTGATGGACGAAATCGAGAGCGGCTTCCCCGTCGGTGACGGTGCGGATGTCACAAGCGATAGTAGCGTCGTCGAACGACTCGGAGAATAGCCGCGCGTCACCGGGGTTCGGTTCGACCAAGAGGACGGTGATGGCGTCCTCGATGGGCGGGGACATACCCATAATTCGGTGTCCGATCAAAAGAGATGAGCGGTTAGTCCCAGTGAAATGGATGGAATGTTCATCGATACCTACCAGAATACGAAGATTGGGTCCCGGAAGCGGCGAATCAGGCTAACCGACAGTCGTTGATAGCACCAGACTAGAACGAATCCGACCGACGGCACGACGACTTCGGGCCAGCGTTGGCAGCGTTACGCGGCCGACTCGGTCAGTCGACGACAGGAATCGAACCGATCGTCGGTCAGATAGACGGCTCCGTCGCGAACGGCGACCGCGATCGACTCGAGGGCGTCGCCGCGACACGGGCCGGCCGTACAGACGCCGTCGCCGCACTCGAAGCGCGCGCCGTGTTCATGACAGACCAGCTGGTCGTCGCGGACGATCGCGCCGGAGCCGGGATCGAGCCGGACCGCCGGCTTGTGCGGACAGGAGTTTCGCCACGCCGATACGGTCTCGCCCTCTCGCCGGAGGATCAGTTCCGTTCCGCGATTGCCGGACCGAGCTTCGCAGCGAAGCGTTCCCTTCGTCGGCACGTCCGCGAGCGGGGCGATGCGACGGGGATCGTCCGCCTCACTATCGGCGACGGGTCCCTCATCGGTATCGGCGGGTTCGCTCTCCGGGCGGTCGCCGCCGACGCTGAAGCGGAACGTCGCGTCGTCGGTCGAAACGTCGCCCTCGTCGTCGTAGATGCGGACGGACGCCGAGTCGGCTGCACTCTCGAGGGTCACGCGGACGGGATCGGTCATACGCCCTATTTTCGGCCAGCCTAAAAGTGTGTTCCGGACCGACCGCTGCCCGACGACACCGCGCTCGAGCGACGGACTCGACCGGCGAGAACGCGCGGTATTCCTTTAGGGGAGCCCGAAGAACGAACGCCCATGGACGACGCCGAAGTCACCGTCGACGTCGAGGTCGAAGTGGCGGTCGATTCGAGCGAACTCGAGATCGAAGTCGGGGACGAACGCGAGTTCGAGGGCGAACTCGAGGCGGGCGGGCTCACGATCGAAGTCGAAGCCGAAGTAGAGGTCGAAGGCGAGAAAGTGGCGTCGCCTGACGAACCGGAGGAGAGCGACGCCGAAGCCGACGAGACCGAGGAGGAAGCCGCCGAAGATAACGGGGAAACCGACGATTCCGAGGCCGAGGCGGACGAAGACGAGGCCGACGAGGAGGACTGAACCGACGGATCCTCGCGCGTGTCGAAAGACGCTATGTGCTGGCACCGGAAGGCCGGAACATGAGCTGGACGGTAATGCCGACGTTCGACGACCACGAGGCGGCTCGCGAGGAGTTCTCGTGGGACCTCCCCGACGAGTACAATCCGGCCGTCGACTTTCTGCGAAAACACGAGGACACGAGTCGAACGGCGCTGCGCTACGAAGACCCCGAGACGGGCCTCGAGACATACTCCTTCGACGACCTCGACGAGCGGTCGGATCGCCTCGCGGCCGCGCTGGCCGACCTCGGCGTCGAAGCCGGCGACCGCGTGGGCGTCGTCGTTCCCCAGAAGCCACAGAACCCGCTGACCCACCTCGCGAACTGGAAACTGGGCGCGGTGTCGGTGCCGCTGACGGTGCTGTTCGGCCGCGACGCCTTGCAGTATCGACTCGCGGACAGCGAGGCGAAAGCCGTCGTCGTCGACCCGAGCGTCCGCGAGACGGTCGACGAGATCCGCGACGAGTGTCCCGAACTCGAGGCCGTGATCGAGCTCGGCGACGGCGACTCGGTAACGGGCGAGGCCCGCGCCTTCGACGACCTCGTCGCCGCCCACGAGCCCGGCATCGAGGTCTACGACGCGACGCCGGCGACGCCGACGGCGATCATGTACACGAGCGGCTCGACGGGGCCGCCGAAGGGCGTTCGCCACAGCCACGCACTCTGGCTCGGGCGGGCCGCCGCGGCATACAACTACTTCGATCAGGGGCTCGCGGAAGGGGAAGCGACGCTGTGGACCCCGGCCGACTGGGCCTGGGGCGCGGCGCTGGGCGGGACGCTGTTCGCGGCGTGGCACCACGGCTGTACCATCGTCGGCTGGCCCCGCGACGGGTTCGACCCCGCCGAAGCCTACGACCTCATGGAGCGCCACGACGTGACGAAAGCCTTCATGCCCCCGACCGCGCTCCGAATGCTGATGGGCGTCGATGACCCCGAAGACGCCTACGACCTCTCGCTCGAGACGTTCGGCTCGGCCGGCGAACCGCTGACCTCGGAGGTCGTCGACTGGGTCGAGTCGACGTTTGAGGACGTGGCGATCAACGAGTTCTACGGCCAGACCGAACTCAACCTCGTCGTCGGCAACGCCGAGACGTGGTTCGACACGCGACCGGGTAGCATGGGCAAACCGTTCCCCGGCTACGAGATCGCCGTGCTCGACCCCGAGACGCACGAGCGACTCGAGCGCGGCGAAACCGGCGAACTCGCGGTGAAGCCGGGCGATCGCCGGGTTTTCTTCGACGAGTACCACAACCTGCCGGAGAAGACGGCGAACAAGCGGACGGAGGACGGATGGTTCCTGACGGACGATCTGGTTGAGCGCGACGAGGACGGCTACCTGTGGTTCGTCTCGCGGGCCGACGACGTGATCCTCACCAGCGGCTACCGCGTGGGGCCGATGGAGGTCGAGGACGCGATCCTCACCCACGAGGCCGTCGAGCAGGCCGGCGTCGTCGGCGTTCCCGACGAGACCCGCGGCGAGGCGATCAAAGCGTTCGTCGAGCCCGCTACCGATGCATATGAGCCCGACGACCTCCGCGAGGAGATCCGCGACCTCGTCCGCGACCGACTCGCCGAGTACGAGTACCCCCAGCACATCGAGTTCGTGGAGACGCTGCCGACCACGACGACGGGCAAGATCCAGCGGCGGTCCCTGCGGGACGAGGGCGACGAACCGTAGCGTCCCCGTTATCGCCCGCGAGCGTCGTCGACCGGCGCTCGATCGTCCGCCGGCACGCTCCGAACGGGCGAGAAGTAAAGACGGTTTTATTATTCCACATTCGAAAGGTCGAATCATGTATCGCGTGTTGCTGCCCGTCGACACCAACGAGGATCGCGCGCTGGCCCAAGCGGAGTACGTCGCGTCGCTGCCCAACGCCGCCGATTCGGTCGAGGCCTACATTCTGTTCGTCTTCAGCGAGGACGGCGAAGACCTCCCTCAGGAGTTCGAGAAGTTCAAATCCGCCTCTCGGATCGGTTCGGTCCGCCGCGCCAAGGAGGCTCTCGAGGAGGCCGGCGTCTCGGTGACGATCCTGGAAGACAGCGGCGATACGGAAGACGACATTCTCGAGGAGGCAACGGCGTACGACGTCGACGAGATCGTCCTCGGCGGGCGGAAGCGCTCGCCCGTCGGCAAGGCGCTGTTCGGCAGCACCACCCAGGGCGTCATCCTCAGCACCGACCGGCCGGTGGTCGTCACCGGCGGTGGCGGTGAGGAGTAACCGCGACCGACCGTCCCGCCGCTTGTTCCCGCCGGCAGCCACCTTATCCGAATCGATGCCGAGTGTCCGGTATGGCAATTCGGCAACCGGAGGCGGACGAGGCCGCGCGGATCCGCGAGGTCGTCGAGAACTCGATGACGACCTCGTTCACGCTCAGTCCGGGGCAGATCGGCGCGGTGACGGACGAACAGTTCGCCGACGACGCCGTCGCCGAGCGGCTCGGGGACGAGAACACCGTCTTTCGCGTCGCCGAAACCGGCGCGGAGATCGAGGGCGAAGCCATTGCCGGCGTCGTCGAGGGCCGCCTCGAGGGCGACCGGGGTGAGGTGAACTGGCTGTTCGTCGACCCGGAACACCGGGGCCGAGGGATCGGGACGGAGCTCTACGAGACGGTAACCGAGACGCTCCGCGACCGCGGTGCCGAAACCCTTTGTGTCACCGTCCTCGAGGCCAACACCGAGGGACACGGATTCGTCGAGCGATTCGACCTCGAGCACGCCGACGACCGCCGGGTCGATATCGCCGACGAGTCCCTCGTGAAGTACGTCTACGCGGAGCCGGACGTCGACGCGGATCTCCCGAGCGACTCGACGGACGCGGACGTGAGCGAGGACGAGTTTCCCGAAGCGGAGGCTGAAGACGGTTCGCTGACGATGACAGACGTCGGCCAGACGGTGTACATCGATCGCGACGAGCCGGAGTCCGGTACCGCGGCCTCGTTTTACGTCACTTACGAGGACGCCGATCTCACCGAGCAGTACGGCTTCTACTGCGCGAACTGCGGCTCGCTCGACATCTCGATGGACAACATGGACCGCCTCGAGTGCGGCGACTGCGGGAACGCCCACGCAGAACGCTCCGGAGAAGCGTACGACGAATCGTACCTCTAGAGGCTATCGCGACCGGCAACTGCGACGAGCGGACCCCGACCCGCCGAAGGGCCGTCGTCGGTGCCGACGCGAAAATCGTCCGGCCGGGCAGTGCGATACGCTATCCGTTCTGTTTCGAGAAGATGCTGTCGGCCGTCGCCGCGCCGACGACGCTGAAGACCGAGCCGACGCTCACGGCCTTGAACGTCGTCTCGAGGGCGTCGCGGGGCGATTCGGTGAACTGACCGGCGAAGACGTCAGGAGCATCTAACAGGAGCGCGAGCAGCGCCACAGAGCCAAAGGAGACGATCATTAGCGAGATGAAACGAAGCGGGACGCCAGCGACGTCTTGCTCGTCTTCCACGTCGCGGGTCGTGTCTGCCGTGTACAGCGCGCCGTAGCCGATCCCGAACACCACGATCACGGTGCCGAGCGCCTGCCAGACGTTCATGCTCGCCGCGAGTTCCCAGACCTCCGCGGTGACCACGAACGGGCCCGCGAGCAGAATGCCGCCGACGATCTGCTGCGCCGAGTCCGCGAGCCGAAATTGCTGCGGACGGCGCGGCCGTCGAAGCTTCATAGCGGGGGGATTACGGCGGAACGGTAAAACGGTCCCGTTTGCGTACCTGATCGCGGACCGCGGGCGTCGACCGGGCCATCGAAATCGCCGTCAGACGAAAAACAACAGCGCTGCGTATCCCCCGCCGCCGAGCGCGAACGCCCAGAACCGGCTCTCGCGGTCGGACGGGAGTTCCTCCTTGATCACGTTGAGAACGACACCGCCGGCCAGAAACGGCAGGAAGACGGCGATCAGGAGTTCGGTCCCCTCGAGTGCGTACCCCGCTCCGAAGCCGACGAGCACCGCGACCGACAGGAGCCAGCGCCCTCGGCGGTGGTAGAGGCGGCCGTAGTGCTCGCGGAGGCCGTCGTCCGTGACGACGAAGTGCAACGCCATCGCGACGACGAACAGGGCGACGCTATCGAGTTCGGGGTCCCAGAGCAGCGAGCCGACGATGGCGTTGTAGACGGCGAACGCGCCGAGGTGGAGCCAGAAGACGCCGGCCGCGACGGCGTCTCCGCTCGAGTTGTCGGCGTTCGCCCGGCGAGCGAGTTGCTCGAGGCCGTAGAAGGTGACGAACCCAACGAGGGCCACCAGATAGCCGTACTGTTCGCCGAGCGGTACGGGGAGCCCGTGGCGGTCGATCGTCGCGGCGGCGTCGTGGATCTCGGGTAGGAGGTGGACGAACACGTACGCGACCGAGACGCCGCCGGCGATCGAGAGCCATCGGCTCCGGGGGATCCGATCGCCGATACCCAACCGGCCGGCGAAGAAGTGGACTAGTGCGAGGACGATCGCGTACGCGAAGAGAACCCCGGCGGCGGGGGCCGCCGACTCGCTCGGAGACATCGCCGACGAGTATGCGAGGGGCGAACAAATGGCTTGGCCGGCGATTCAGTCGTCGACGCTGTGCGCCCGATCGCTCCCCCCCGGCATCGCGGCGCCGACCGTTCCGGCCGTTCGCCGGAGGAGCCGGCGGAACGACTGCCAGCGGCGAACGAACAGCGCGAGCCCGAGGAGCAGGTAGATCCCGGTGTAGACGAACAACAGTTCGGTGCTCTCGATCGGCAACCCGAAGTACTCCTGGATGATGGCGAACTCGAGGAGGACCTGCGAGAGGAAGAGGGCGAGCAGCGTGATCGCCTCCCTGACGGACAGCTCGAAATTGAGCAAGAGGCCGATCGCGAAAAACGACTGGGCGGCGGTCAGCCAGATCTCCGCGGACTGCTTGGAGTCGAAGGCGAGGACGCCGTACCGGCCCAGCGCGAGCGAGTGGACGACGACGAGGGTGCCGATGAGCAGCGTCCACTGGTTGAGTTTCGAGGAGATGAGCGCGTTGAAGCCGGCCGTCGAGCGTGCCTTGTTGACGAGGTAGATGACGACGATCAGTTCCGGCGATTCGGAGGCCAGCGGCGCGATCCACTGGATCATGAAAAAGGACGGGACGCCGACCTCCTGACCGAGGTGCTCGAGCCCGTGAGCGAAGGGCTCGACGGCCGTAAAGATCATCGCGCCGGCGTAGCCAAAGAGGAGGAGGACGGTCAGGACGCGGCGACCCCGCGAAAACTGCTGGAGATAGGCCGGCACGCCGACGTGTTCGGTCTCGGGTTCGGCCTCGCCGCGGAGGATGACCGCGATGTAAAGCACGTAGAGGCCGACCAGAAACAGCATGTCGAAGATATCGATGCCGCCGTTGAACGGGACGAGAAAAGCCCAAGCCGTCGCGACGAGGAGGAAGACGACCTCGAGGCCGATATCCCGGTCGAGGACGACGACGTCGGCGAGGAAGCCGGAGCGGGGCTCGACCGCGGGGTCGGTCGACGATCCCCGGCGGAAGATCGTAAAGAGGGCGACGCCGGCCCACCCGATGCCGATGAGGATCCGGTTCGCGCCGGTCATGTTGGCGACCGCGAGGTTTCCAGCCTCGACGCCGCGTTCGGTTCCCGCGAACACGCCCGCGTTCCAGGCGTAGAGGGCGTCGACGGCGTACTCGGGCGCGACGGCGAGCACCGCGAGCACCGCGATCGCGAACGCTCGCGGCACGTCCTTCTCGGCGGTCTCGGCCGCCCACGCGAGCAGGAACGAGGCGCCGAGGACGGCGAGCCCGGTCACGAGGACGGTCTGCAGCGTCGACAGCGACTCGAGGGGCGCCGGCGCGCCGTAGCCGACCCCCGCTGCCGTCGCGATCCAGGGGAGGACCTCCGTGGTCCCCCAGACGGCGACCCAGGGAAGTGTCAGTACGAGGGCGGCCGAAATCGCGCCGAGCGCTTGTCGTCTCATACGGGTCGTACTGAAACGGGTGCAGCCGGACGATTATAAGTAATGCGTTGCGGTGACGGTACTGCCTGCTACTGCTGTGGCCCGCGTTCCTCGTAGGGCTGGACGACGACGAACCCGTCAGATCCGGAGAAGTCGAGCTGGTAGGTCTCATCGGAGGACGATCCGATCATGTTCGAGAGGCTCTTGTCGACGTAGTTGCCCGGGGACAGATTCCCGCTCCAGGCGACGGTCGCGCTGGGGTCCGTTCGAACCGGCGGCCGCAAGACCAGCGGCTCACCGTGGGTTGTGATCGCGATGGAACCCGGCCCGGTGAGGAAGACGTTCGTCATTCCGCCGGCCGAGAACCCGGCGATGCTCTTCATCGTCCGAATCTCGTAGTTCACGCTCGACTCGAACGCGAGGACGTCGTTTCCGTTGACCGAGATCTCGTCTCCCGCCTCGAGTTCGATGATCTGGATCTTCTTTTCCTGGTCGGCAACGTAGAGGTGACCAGTGCCGCTTGCTTCCATCACGTCCGTCCCTTCACCCGTCGCCTTCTCTTTGAGGAACCCCGTGATGCCGCCTTCAGCGGAGGACTTACCCGTGAACGAGATGTCACCGCTGTAGGCGACCATCGAGCCGGTCTTCGTGGTTACGGTCCCGTCGAGGTTGATATCGAGTAGCTTCCCATTTTCGAGTTGAAACGATTCGCCGCCTTCTCTCGGTTCGTTTGCGTTGACAAATTCGTCGACGTTCATAATGTTTCGAGCCTGAGAACGGCTCTGTCGGCCCGGTTGGAAGGGAGGTATCAAATAGTTACGCGTAGATACTTTTTCACTCGGTGAAATACGGCCGCGGCTACGCTTCGTTCCGGACGAAATCCGCCGCTTTCTCGGCGATCATCGTCGTCGGCGCGTCCGTGTTCCCGCTCGTGATAGTCGGCATCACCGAGGCGTCGACGACGCGCAGCCCGGAGAGCCCGCGGACCCGGAGCCGGTCGTCGACGACGGCCATGTCGTCGTCGCCCATCTTGCAGGTGCCGACGGGGTGGTAGAGCGTCTCGGCGGTCTCGCGGATGTACTCGATCAAGCCCTCGTCGCTTTGCACGTCCGACCCCGGTAGCACCTCCTCGCCGCGGTACTCGTCGAACGGCGCGGCCCGCAGGATCTCCCGGACCAGTTTGATCCCCTCGAGCAAGACCTCGAGATCCTCGTCCGCGGTCAGATACTGCGGGTCGATGGCGGGTTCGTCGAAGGGATCGGCCGATCGGAGCGTGATCCGGCCGCGGCTGTCGGGTCGCAGCCGGAGTGCACCGAGCGAGAAGCCGTGACCCTCCGGGTTGTCGAACCCGTGCTCGACGAAATACGTCGGCCCGAAGTGAAACTGGATGTCGGGTCGGTCGACGCCGTCGGTGACGGACGCGAAGCCGCCGGCCTCCGCGATGTTCGAGGTCAACGGCCCTTTCTTCAGCGCGAGGAATTTGAGGAGGTTCCAGAGCGAGTCGGCGTCCTCGAGGCTGATCGGTTTCTCGCACTCGTAGTTGACCCCGACCTGCAGGTGGTCCTGCAGGTTCCGGCCGACGCCGGGGAGATCGTGGACGACGTCGATGCCGTGCGCTTCGAGGTGGTCGGCCGGGCCGACCCCCGACAGCATGAGCACCTGCGGCGAGTTGATCGCGCCGGCAGAGAGGATTACGTCTTCGCTCGCATCGACCGTCGCGGGACTGCCGTCGGCGTCGTCTCGAGCGTACTCCACGCCGACGGCCTGCTGCCCGTCGAACCGCACTCGCGTCACCCGCGCCCCGGTCACCGCGGTCAGGTTGTCGCGGTCGAGAACCGGCTTCAGGTACGCGTCGGCGGCGCTGTGGCGACGACCGCCCTGCTGCGTGACCTGATAGAAACCGACTCCCTCCTGGTCGCCGTCGTTGAAGTCCTCGTTGTGGGGCAATCCGACGGCCCGTCCGGCCTCGACGAACGCCTCGCTGAGTTCGTTCAGCGACCGGATGTCGGCCACGTTCCGCGGCCCGCTGATCGCGTGGGCGTCCGAGGGACCGCGTTCGTTGTGCTCGGCCCGCTTGAAGTACGGCAGCACGCCCTCGTACCCCCAGCCCTCGTTGCCCAGTTCGGCCCACCGATCGTAATCCTCGGGCTGGCCCCGAACGTAGATCATCGCGTTGATCGAACTCGAGCCGCCCAGCGTCTTCCCGCGGGGCCAGTAGAGCTCCCGGTCGTGCAGTTCCGACTGCGGTTCGGTGTGGTAGTTCCAGTCCACGTCCGACTGGAACAGTTCCGAGAACGCCGCCGGAATGCCGATCTCGCGCTCCTCGTCGGGCTTTCCGGCCTCGAGGAGGAGGACCTCGGTCTCGGCGTCGGCCGACAACCGATTCGCGAGCACACACCCCGCCGGCCCCGCGCCGACGATCACGTAGTCGTAGGACCGCCCTGCCCCTGACATGATACACCATATCGTATTGCTGGATGATAATAAGCGTTGCACGGTAGTTCGCCCGCTCGATCGGGTCGGCCGGCGATAGGGACCGCGAGGAGAACGAGGATCGATTAGTTCGCGGCTGCGACAGGCCTAAATAGACATCCACTCATCTCGGGATATATGCGACACGAGGTGTTCAACGAGTCGGGGGAGCGCGACCTCGTCTTCGTGCTGGGGTGGGGCAACAAAATCGAACACGAGAACGTCCAGTGGCTCGTCGATCGGCTGGTCGACGCCGACTACCGCGTCACCGTCTTCCAGATTCCGACCGTCGTCACCGACTTCGAAACGGAGTGGGTGAAGCCGGTCGCGGAGTACGTCGACGGCCTCGAGGACTACCGCCTGCTGACCCACAGCACGGGCGGGCTCATCGCCGAATACCTCGAGGGGGCCGAGTACCGCGTCTACCTGAGTCCGTGGTGGGGGTTCCACGACGATCTGCAGAACCCGATCGTCTCGCTGGCGCTAAAGGTGCCGCTCTCGTGGTCGATCCTGCCGACCGGCGGCACCGACCGCGAGATGCTCGGCGAACTCGCCACCGATCGGCAACTCGCGGACACGCCGAGCCGCATCGCACCGACCTTTCTGCACGAAGCGAAACGAGCACAGGCACACCTCCCGCCGTTCCAGTTTCCCGAGCGCAGCGCCGTCTTCTACACGCCCGACGACGCCGTCGTCAGCGCCGCGACAATCCGAGAGCGTGCGCCGGAGGCCAATCAGGTCGTCTACGAGGGCGGCCACCAGCTGTTCGACTCGCCATCGCGCGAGGAACACATCGAGACGATCCTCGCGGCGCTCGCGGAGGGACGTGCCGCGCTCGAGTGACCGGCAGTCGGCGACGGCATCGGACCGCCCGTCGCCGCTCCGGCCGACGGCCGGCCGGACTTCAACGCCCTGAACGTTCCACGCGACGGTCGAACTATCGTGGCGTGGAACCCCCGGTAGATGGTTCGTCGCAGAACGTGGCAGGTGGCGCTGGTGGCACTCGTCCTGATCGTCGCGACGGTAGCCTACGGCGTCGTCGCCGTGGATCGGCCGCAAGTCGAATCGGTCGAGAACGAGTGGGGGGCCGTGACGAGCGAGCGGACCGAGGTTCGAACGGAGGTGGCCGTCGACAACCCGTTCTTGCTCCGGGTGGGCGATGCCGCCGCGGACATCTCCTATACGGTCTCGCTGAACGACGTCGAGGTCGCGACGGGGGAAGAAAAACGGGTCCGACTCGCCGGCGACGAGAGTACGGTCACCGTCTCGACGTGGATCGACAACGACGAGATTCCGGCGTGGTGGGCCTCCCACGTCGCCAACAACGAGACAACGACGGTCCGCGTCGAGCCGGATATCGTCGTCGACTACGCCGGGCTTCGGCTTCCCGCGGAGTCGTTGACGCGCACCCGTACCGTTCGCACGGATCTGCTCGAGCCCCTCGCGACGAACGAGAGTCGGCAGTTCCAGGTCGCGAATCGGACGGTGTTCGTGGTCAACGAGACCGACGCGCAGTGGGGTACCGTCACCGTCGACCGGACGCCGATCGAGGCGTCGGCGACGATCACCAACTCGCTCGGGGTTCCAGTCCCGATCACCCAGATCGGCTACACGGTCCGGCTGAACGGGCTCGTCGTCGGCCAGGGCGTCGCCGCCGAACAGACCGTGCTCGAGCCCAACCGGACGCGAACGCTCGAGGCCAGCGCAGCCATCGACAACTCCAAACTCGACGAGTGGTGGGTCACACACCGCCGGCAGGGCGGCGTCTCGAACCTGACCGTGGACTTCAACGCCACCGTCGCGTTCGGCGGCGTCGAACGAACCCTCCCGCTCGAGTTCCTCTCCTACCAGCGCCAGTTCCGGACGGACTTGTTCGAGACGGGGAACGCAACCGGGAACGCGAGCGCGAACGAGTCCGGGAGTGACGGAAACGGCGGCGAAGGCGGCGGGCAGGAGCCGGCCAAGAACGGAACACAGTTCGTCGGGAGTGACGGTGCGTCCAGCTCTCGCGGAGACTGAGCAAGCCTTGTTTCGGTCTCGACCTGAGGCTACCGGGAGCGACTCGAGCTATTTCACGCTCCGCCGCGAACGATCGAGTATGACCGACTTCCGCGGCGCCTGGACCGAGCACGAGGTCGAGACCTTCCTGGGGGAGGCGACGATCCCGATCCGCATCGCCACCCGTCGTCCGGACGGCTCGCTGTGGCCCGTCGCGCTGTGGTATCGCTATCGTGAGGGCGTCCTCGAGTGCGCGACGGGCGCGAATTCGAATCTGGTTCGGTTCCTGCGTCACGACCCCGATATCGGCTTCGATATCTCGACGAACGACGTTCCCTACCGCGGGATCAGGGGCACCGGAACCACGACGATCGAACGCGACGACGGGAAGGCGGTCCTCCGGGACCTGCTCGAGCGCTATCTGGGCGGCACCGACTCCTCGCTCGCCCGGTGGCTGCTCGCCGACGACCGCGAGGAGGTCCGCATCGAGATCGAGCCCCGGGAGATCTACAGCTGGGACTACGCGAGTCGGATGGGCCAGGGCTCGAGCGACGGCTCTGGATAGCCGAACGCGTAGAGGGGACGGCCACGATCCTTCGAGCGCGATCCCGCCCGATCATCGAACCGAGTCCGCCTACCGGTACGCGGCCAGCGGCGACTCGAGGCGCGCTCCCGATTCGGCTCGCCGCTTGAGTTCCCGGAGCAGCCCGCGCTCCACGACGAAGTGGGCGGGCTCCCACCAGAGGTAGTTCAGCGCCTCGTGACGCGTCGGCACCGGGACCGAGGAGTCGCTCGCGGCCCCTCCCAGATCCGATCGCGTCCGGGCGAGCAGCCGCGTCGTCTCCCGGTCGACCGGCTCGAGGACGAACGCCCACGTCCACGGGGGAGATTCGCCCGCTGGCTCGAGGACCAGCGCGTGTCCGGGCTCGAACAGGGCGATCTCCGGCGATTCGGCGGGCGCGAGCGGCGAGCCGTCGGCGACGTCGACGGTGTCGCCCGCCTCGAGATCGGAGACCCCCGGCGCGAACTGGGAGACGGCGTTGCCGCCCGCGCCGACGGCGGTCTCGAGGGGGTCCTCGCCGTCGGCCGCGTCTCGGCCCCCGGCGAGCCGGACGAGCCACGGCCAGACCGCCTCCGCGGGCGCGTCGATCTCGACCGCGCGGGTGACCTGCTCCGTCGCGTCCGGTAGCAGGTCGTCGCCGGGAAGCGGTGCTTGCGTCTCCCGGTCGGTAGCCCCCCAGCGGCGCTGCCAGGGCCGGATCGCGACGTGGTACGCGCCGGCCGCAGCGAGCGCGACCGCCCCGAGGAGCCGCCGGGCGGTCAGGATCGACCCCCCGCGGTCGTCGTCGCGGTCGCGCTCCGCCCGTGATCGCCGGCGTGCGAGAGCCGTCGCGTCGGCCGCGATCCGCTCGAGGGCTTTCGACATGAGGTAGCCGGCAAACGGGCCGATGAGCCGCCAGTACCGCCGGAAGTTGCGACGGGCGCGCTCGTCGGTCGTCGCCGTGCGCGCCTCGTAGGTCAGCAGCGTCCGGCCGTCGCCGTACGGGCGGACCGAGAGGCCGACGGCGAGTTTCGCGTAGCCGGGTTCGTCGAACGCTGCGAACGCGTCGGCGTCGATCTGCCGCCACTCGATCGCGGGTCGCCAGAATTTACCGATCGCACCGAAGACGAACTCCTCGCCGGGCTCGTCGGCGAGTTCGGTCCACTCGTCGGTCTCCGGAACGTCCGCGAACCGCAGCGTCTTGGGGGGCGCGTCCCGCGACGTGCCGCCGATCCAGTGGGCAACCGCCGTCGGCGCGTCCCGCAGCCATCCGAGCGCGCGTACGATCGGTCCGGTGTCGGTCAGATCGGCCGCGAGCATCGCCTCGTAGGTCGTCTCGGGGTCGGCGTCGACGACCGCGTGTCGGGTCGTCGTTACGTCGTACTCGGGCAGGTATCGGTCGATGGACATCGGCGAGTCGGCGTCCGCTCCCGGCGCAGTGAACGGGGTCTGCATGCCATGGTCTATCACGACATGGGTGATAAACGAACGGTCGGTGTACCCGGTTGAGGGTCACTCGCTCGAGTCGTACTCTTGGTAGATGACGTGGCCACACGCCTTGCAGTGGGAGGCGTCCCGGTCGTGTGCCGAGAGACCGCAGTTGGGGCAGGTGACATCGACCTTGTCCCGTCGGGTCCACTCGCGGATGATCTTGCTGGCCTGCCACGGGAGAACGATGATGCCGGCCAGAATCGCCGCCACGGTCACCCATCGGCCCGCGGCCGTCACCGGGACGATGTCGCCGAAACCGACGGTCGATAGCGCCACGACGACGTAGTAAAAGGCGTCGCCGAACGTATCGACGGCGGGGTTGACGGCGTGTTCCGCGCTGTAAAACAGGCCGGCGGAGACGAACAAAAGGACGAGCACCGTCAACAGGAGCTTCAGCGCACGCAGGGCGTTGTCGGAGACAGTCCCGAAGAAGAACTCCGCGTCCTTCGTGAACCGATAGAACCGGAGTACGCGGACGACCCTAATCACGCGCAGGAAGCCGACGTTGGCGACCATCACCGCCCCCGGCCAGAGCAGGACGAAAAACGTCGGCAGGATCGCGAGCAGATCCACCAGCGTGTAGGCGTTGAACACCTCTCCGAGACGATCCGCTGCACCGTAGAGTCGCAGGGCGTACTCGAGCAGGAACACGCCGGCGATGGCGATCTCAGCGTTCCAGAGGAGGGTTTCGAGGGACGGAGAGAGGGGGTACGTCTCCGCGACGAAGATGGCGACGAAGACGAGGTTCAGCGCCAGCAACGCGATATCGATGCCTTTCCCCAGCCACGTCCGATGGTCCAACAGATAGAAGCGAACGGCCTGCCGGAGATCGCCGTGCCGCGCCCTCGACTCGGTCGTCATTCGACCGTAGCTCCGGAGTCGAGATACGTAGACCCTCGGATCCGCCGGACGGCGGTCGGTGGCGGGGCGGTCACCGGATCGCGTCGGAACGGTCGCGGACGATCGGCGCGCAGTGGAATCGAACGACGGCCGCGTCCCCGGTGTGATACCGTGATCCGAAGCAGTCCGAACCCTTACGACGAAGACGCGGCTTCGGCGGCGTCTAACAGTCTGGCGATCGTCGGCTCGTCCTCGAGAAAGATGACCACACCGTCGCTGTACTCGACGAGGCCGTGCGCTCGCAACAACGGGAGCGCGAGGTGGTGCAAATCGATTTCCGCCCGTTCGAGTTCGTCGGCCGGGACCGCGTCCGGGGGACACTCGAGTTTGCGGGCGGCGACGTGTCTGGCGAGTTCCGTCCTATCGACCGCCGATCCCTCGCGGCGGAGGTAGCTCAGGGCGTGGCGTCGCGTCGGGTTTGTGAGGATCGTGAACGCGTCGTCGACCGAGAGCGACGAGCCGCCGTCGGTACAGATCCGGCCGGGGATGTCGCTGGTCCGACGCGGTGGCGGGGTGTGTCCGCGGTATCGCACCGTCATACACCTTCCACGACGGTACAGCCACTAAGATGCGTGGCTTGCGCCCGCTACCATTACGGGCCGGGTCGGCGGAGACTGTCTGCCGGCGGTTCGATAACGATTCGACCGCCGCCGATAGTGACATCGTGGTCGTGGATGGCGACTGTGACGCCGACATCGGCATCGTCGTTCGCCGCGGCCGCCTCGACCGTGTTGACGAGGACGTTGGCGTCGACGCTCTCGCCGACCGGATCGATCTCGACCGGCGAAACGCCGGCGACGTCGGCCACCGATCTGATCGCGCTGACGACGATTGCCAGTCCGTCGGTGGTATCGTATGACTGTTCGTACGTTCCGGTCCGCGGGTCGAAAGTCGGACCATCGGTCGGCTGGTGGCTCTTTTCTGACATAGTTGGACAACATCGGAGACGGGGGATCCGCTGACCGTGATACACTCGCTAGACTGTTAAATTTGGCGCCCTTAGCCCCCATATCCCGATATTTTCCCAATGACGAAATCGTTCCCACGAATGAAAACGAGTCCACTGCTGGAGAACTCTCAGAATAGTGTTGCGTATTCCGACCGGTCTCGATACCGCTCGTACAGCGATTCCGCCCACTGAAAGACGTCGGGATCGTCGGAGGCGACGAAGAGCCGAAGGAAGCCGTCGTCGTCGTGGGCGGCGATGCCGACCGTCTCGTCACAGATGAAGAGCGCGAACGGACAGTGACCGTAGACCAGTACCTCGAAGCAGCCGGTTCGAGCCGCCTTACGGGCGTCGCGACCGTACTCGGAAAAGAGGATCTCGACGACCTCACGGTCGAAAATCGCAGCCACCTCCGTCCCGTTCCGGACCTGCTCGTAGGCCATATCGAGGTAGATCGGCGAGATCACGCCCGCAAAGAGGCGGATCCGATCGGCGTCAGCCATCAGGTCGGCGATCCGTCTGGTCGTGGCGTGGGCGTGTGCTCGGTTCGGATACGTGACCTCGGCGTCCGCGAGGTGCTCGAGCGGAAACGTCACGGCCGACGTATCGACTTCCTCGAGCAGCGGGCGGAGCCGGCCCGCGGTCTCGATGGTCGTGTGACAGCCGGTAATCTCCGCCGCGACGGCGCGGCCGAGTCCGGTGAGTTCGAACGCGTTGCCCGTCTCGGCGAGGACGCACTGGTCGATAAGTGACTCGAGCGCCCGGTGGATCGTCGACCGAGAGAGCGACGTTTCCTCGTCGAGTTCGTTTGGCGTCTTCGGCCCGTCTAACAGCGCGGCGAGGAGTTCGCTGCGGCGCATCAGCTCGACGGGATCGGGCGCGGTCTCGTCTCCGGGCATCGCGACCACTGGCTACACTGCTTCTATTTCCGGTTCGATGGCGTCGCGTTCGATGTCGAGGTCGTGTGCGTACGCGGCGTGTTTGTCGACGAGGTGGACGATCTCGTCGGTGCTGTCGGCGCGCACGAGGAACGAACAGCCGTCTTGGAAGCACTCGAACTTGTATGCCATGATAAGACGATGCAAGAAACGGCGCGAGGACGGGTAAAGCCGCCCCCGGCAACTGCAACCCCGAATCGACCGCCGAGCGCGCCCCACGGTCGGAACGGCGACTCGCTCGCGGTTGCCACTCCGAGCGCGGTCTACGACGACCCGCGCCGGAGCCGTACTTCGTCACGGAGTCGAACGACGGCGTGGCGCAGCGTCCGCGTGACGAGCGACTCGCGGGTGGAGTCGACGCCCCACGACTCGAGCACTCGCCGCATCACTTCGACGCCGTCCGATCGCCGGATTCCCTCCTGATCGGCGTGTTTGAGCGGATGGCTGAGCCAACTGTACTCGGTGTGTGCATAGATATCGGTCCGGTCGCGGCTCCGCTCGAAGAGGACGACGTGGAGCTGTCGGTCGGCGAGCCACGACGGCCGATAGGCCCAGCTTCCGTCCGACTCGTTGCCGACCAGCGTGTAGTGATACAGGCTCAACGGGTCCCACGAAAAGCCCTCGTCGTGCAGTTTCTCCTCTAGCTCTTCGATCGGGACGGGAACCGTCGCGACGTACCCTTTCGGCCAGACGCGGTACTCCGGTTGGCCGACTCGCTGTGCCACTCGATCGATCGCGGGCCCCATTCGCCGACGGAGCCGGCGGGGTACGGTCGGTCGAACGTCGCTGCCGAGCATCGGGGCGAGCTACACCGCCGACAGTAAAAGGGGCTCCGTCGGCAACTGCTGCCACCGTTCTCTCCGCGGCACGCTCGAGTCCGGCGAGCAGACGTTAGATCGTGGCCTGCAGTTCGGTCGCCGAACCGCGGCGTGGTCGTGCTCGGTCAGTTCGGCAAAAACGCCGCCGACGAGTGACCGACTGTCGCCGATTCGCGAGCGACCGGCAGTCGGTCATCGTCACGAGCTGGCGATCGATTATGCGGTCCGACCCGCTTCGTCGTCGATCGGATCGGGCAGGTCGACGCGACGACAACGATAGCGTGTTTCCTGACGCGTTCGTCGCTGTCCGCAACGGCAGTCAGAACGGTCTCGAGCCGAAGCTCGACGAGCAGCGGCTCGGTCTCGGCGAGGCTGGCGATGGCGCGGGCTGCAGCCCGCCTGGTCGCGACGGTATCGTCGTGAAGGCGGTCGAACAATCGATTTCGCACCGGGACGACACACATCGGGTCCGAGGCGGCGACCGCCGGAAAGAACGCGATCGTGAGCACGTTCGAACACGCTATCCGCCCGCGGCGGAGCAGTGACCACGCCCGGTTTCGAGCGCGATTCATTCGAGAGTTGCTCTTCGAGTATGGTCCGGTTCACCGAGTGCTACCCGAGTCCAGAGACACGATACCGGCTTACGCTTCGTCCGTCACCCCGTAGAACGCTCCCATCTCGGTATAGCGAGCGAACACTGCTTGCGCGCCCGTCTCGATCGGCAGCGTATCCGTCTCGGACGCGAGCTCGAAGAACTCGTCCCCCTCCCGGATACCGAACCGAAGCTCGATCTCGACCGAGCGGCCGCTCCCTGGATACTCGAGTGCATTTTCGAACCGATCGATTTCGCCACCGGCCACCGACCCCGTCTCCTCGAAGTCCTCGATACGAATCTCGTAGTCGATCCGCTCGTCGATGTCGTTTCGTATCCAGACGTTGAGATCGGTCGACAGCGCACTGAGACAACCTGCAGTACTACTAATCGCGCCCGCCCCCACCATCTTCAGGAGCGTTCGCCGATGGTTCTCCCCCATAACCGCGTTTCAGTAATGATATACTATAATATTTCCTATCTGTAGACAGATCCATCGTCGTGTCCTGGAGAAATACTACCAGAGATATTCGGCGAAAAGAGCGGATCGCTGCTCGCCACTGCGTCAGTGCTCCTGACGGCGACTGGGTACCAACGATACGAGCGAGAAACGGGTCACTCAGCAACCCCTGGCATGGCGCGCAGTTCGTCTAGAGGTCTACGATGGACGAGAGAGATGAAGCATCGGGAATGTGTGGGCCTCGGCACTCATGGTTTTCTACTGTGGTACTACAATTACCACAGTCTTCTATAGGATCTGAGACGACTAGAATACTTCGGTAATAGGTGATACTATAGTTCAATTCATTTTCAAAAGTTCTCTCTAGAAATACTGTCAGTACTTTAGTTATAATCTCTTGAACACATAATTCACCCAACTTATTGTCAGATGATATAATATTATCAATGCTAACTGGACCAAGTCCTATATCAAAGGATCGGTGAATGTGACGTGTCGGGGACTGAACATCAATATCAAGCTCTGCGATATCCACGAAAATGAGCATGAGTGTATCTGTGAGTTCCTTGAACGCAGACTCTATATCGTCCTCTGACACCAAGATCGGCACCTTCTGGATATAGACGCTCATACACGGATACAGCGGTAAGATCTGAGTGATATATCTCTCACGCTTATATGGACACAATTCGCTTCATAACCCAAACGGCTTAACCAACTGGTCTAGTAAGTCCCTGCTATGGGAAAACGGCCTGAGATTGGCGCATTTGCGGAGGAAGTCGAGGACTTCCACGCGGATCCTGATGACTTGGAACATTTTGATCCTCATCTGGTCTTAGGATACTTTCAACGCCTGGAGATGATCTTGGATGAATGTCCTGTGAATATCTATGCGGCATCGTCGCTTAAGCATCCCTGGCCATATCGATTGCAAAAGGCCGGGGAGTGTGCTCCGGCATCGTTCTGGCGGAGTCAGCACCGCATCTTGGATTCTAATATCACCGATCCACGGGTCACCAATGAGGACATCCTTGAGGAGGCGATACAGAAGGACGCGACAGCTGTCGTTGCCAAAGACTACCTGCCATTTCATCTCTATGATCGCAAGTTTGACTTGGAAGAGCTGACGGGGGCAGCAAGCCACAGAGAGGCAACGACCCAAAGCATCCAGGAATTTATCGACCTCCACGATCCCGATCGGCACCCCCCGGCATATATCCCGCTGCAGCCCCCGTATGTCGATCACATACAAGATATCAGGGAAATTGTCGTCGACAGTCATCTCGAGGAGAAGTACATGCTTGGCGGGCTCAAAAACGCGAACCCGAAACGACGGATCAGTGAAGCTCAGGCCCTCCGAGACGAAATCGGTGGCGAGCCGGACCTCCACGGACTGGGCTGGGGGCTCTCGGACGCCCTTGTTGAATCCCTCCGACACAATCCGGACCTGATTGAGTCCGTTGATAACAGCGGTCCATCACAGGCTATTCTTAACGACGGCCTGCTTGACAAGCACTGGCAAAAACAACCATTTGGATTGGTCGAAGGACAGATGCGGAACTCGGTCGCAGGTGCATTCGAGTTCGGAATCCTCCTCCAGGCAACGCACCGGCTCACCAAGTACAATACCGAGTTTACCACGAACCAGAAGAGTATCAGCGACTACCAATAACCCGGGTCATGACGAAAACCTTGGCGCTTGTAGGCTGTGGAAGCGAAAAACGTGATAAGCGGACGGAAGCGAAGTCACTCTATACCTCCACCTACTTCGCTAAAAAACGGCAGTGGGCCGAAGGATGCGATACCTGGCGTATCCTTTCTGCTGAACACGGGGTTGTCCACCCAGCCACTGTTTTGGAACCGTACGATACTGCGATGGCCGACCTCAGCGACGAGCAGACCAATGAATGGGCGACAGATGTCATAGCCGATTTGGGTCCACAGCTCAGTAACTTTGACAACGTTGTCGTCCTCGCTGGCCGTGACTACTTTGCCCCAATCAGTGACGAACTTCGCCAAGCAGCACCCACGGTGCAGTGGCCGTTTCAGGGAAAGAGGCTGTTCGAACAGATGGAATGGCTCAACCAAACCTCTCCCCCAGATCAGTCCACACTTGGATCGTTCGAATGACGCCCGATAAAATCCGACTTTTTCCCCCAAAACAAAACCATAAGAGTATATAATTGACTAGTCGGTTCCGGTTACCACTCTATATCCATACACTTCAGAAACCGCCGGTATGATGCCTGTACTTGTTGAATTCACCTGTTACACGGCGCGGTAGAGAACGTGGTAAGCTATAAGGTCTCGGGGTCGAAAGAGGGAACCATGTCAATACTGCTGGTACAGTCATGCTCAAAGTCCAAAAATAGGCCGGGAGAACCGGTCAATGCCCTTGAATTGTACTCGGGATACTTCTTCAAAATCATCAAGAAAGCGATACGTGATGATGAACTGCAGGATGAAATCGATATTTGCGTTCTCTCGGCCGAACACGGATTAATCGATACAACTGACGAAATCAGCTACTACGACCGACACATGAACCCGGATCGAGCAGCTGAGATCCGGGATGACATTACAACGGAACTGCGAGGAAGAGTTGCTGAGAACGATTACGAGCATGTCATCTTCAATCTCGGATCAGCATACAGGAGTGCGATCGGCGATCTGTCTGACCTTCCGGCATCGGTCCAGTTTATCGAAGGCGATGGCATCGGATACAAAGGACACACACTCAAACAGATCATCCGGGGCAACTATTCGTCGCTTGAGATGGAGGTGAGGAATGCCACAGCTCAAGCAAACTGAGCAGACTGCCTCATTCCAGGTTACCGCGACAGCCGGCGATGCCCGTGCCGGGACCCTCACCATCAACGGCCAGTCACTCGACACTCCAACGTTTTTCCCCGTTCTAAGTTTCTACGGCGGTGGAACGAAATCCAGCGTCTTCGGCGGCGGCGTTCATAGGACAATAAAGGAGTTCATGCTCGGAAAGGAGGAGATCGGTGGCGGAACGTACGACAAATACTTCCGCGGAACGATGACCTCCGTTGCCTCCCTCACCGACTATGGCATCAACCAAGAACGGTTTAACGATTACACCTCAGACCGAATCAAAGACCGAGAAACGTTTTCCGACTATAACGGCCTCATCTTCGTTGATTCTGGCGGATACAAATTCTTACATAACAATGGGCTTGACGGGAGTGATTTCGAGATAGAGATCGATCAGCGGGAAGCGTTCCGCATCCAGAAGCAGCTCGGCGGCGATATCATCGTCAACCTTGATCGGCCGATCGCACCCAACGACACGTTCGACGAACGGCAACAGAAGGCCGAACGCACCGCCGAAAATGCGGTCGAGTTCGCACGTCTTACCCAGACCTATCCCGGTGCCCGGTACCTGACCGTCCACGGATATAACTATTCGATGCTCGACCGGTTCTTCGACCACATTCAATCCCAGTTCGGGAATATCGATATCTCCACCCTGTTTGACGGGATCGCCCTCGGAAGCCTTGTCCCGAAGAAAGATGACAAGGCAGCGTTGATCACCGCGGTCATGGACTGCGTCGAAATCATGGAGGAACGCGGGCTTGCCGATCTGCCACTCCACGTACTGGGGATTGGCAGTGGATCTATCCCGCTCCTCGTCGCCGCCGGCGCGGACACGTTCGACTCAACGACCTACATCCAGAACGCGATCAACCAAAAGTACGCCGTGAGTTTGACCAAGCACATTCCGCTGGACGCAGTTGATTTCAACCAGTGTGACTGTGCTGTCTGCTCCGACCCAAAGCTGGTCAACTGGATGCAGGGCAACACTGAATACCAGAAAGATGTTCTCGGCCCGGTCGCTATGCACAATCTTATCATCCACAGACAGGAGGTGCGAGAACTCCGGCAGCGGATCAAACAGCACGGCACAGACCCAGTTATCGACTACCTTGACGAGACCGTGGGCCGGAACGACTCAATCCGCAAACAGACGCATCGCGTTGTCAACGAAGCGCTCGGAGGATATTTCTAACAATGAAACAACACCCGGAAGTCAACGAAGTACAGGAGTTTCTTGAAATTGCCAGCGATTTCGAGGACCCCCTCGAAATCATCCGCGAATCACTATCGAATGCGTACGATGCCGGTGCGACAGAGGTCGTGATAACGATCCGCGACAGTGCCGCAGGCTCCGACATAATCATCGAAGACGACGGGCACGGCATGTCCCGAGACGACCTCAAGTCCTTCTTCGACCTCGGAAACTCCCGAAAGACCGACTCAATCGGCCACAAAGGCCACGGAACAAAAATCTTCTACAAGAGCGACCGTATCGTCGTTGACACCGCACACAACGGTTCAAACTTCCACGCGGTCATGGACCGGCCCTGGGAGAAGCTCAATGAGAAGACATTACCGGAATACGAGGTCTCAGAGACAGATACACGGCCAGGAAATACCGGTACTAGGATCCAGATCAGTGGTTTCCGGTCCGGTGAAGGATTCGACCCGCAATCCCTGACGTACGACAAGATCCACCACTACCTGAAGTGGAAGACCATCGCCGGATCGACAGCACACTTTTTCGATGATAGCCAGCGGGAGATGGAGGTCGTGGTGGACCTGGATGACGAAATCGATGACACCCGTGACCAGCTCACCACAACCAACCAGCTCACATTCCCCCGTGAACAGCTTCAGCCATCGACCGGCGAATTCCCCGCGACCCGGATGTGTAAACACTACCCCCCACGCAAAATCGAATTTGAACATGACGAGGGATCATCGACCGTCGAAATCGTTGGCATGATCGGAGGGAAAGACGCCCGCAACGAACTTCCCACGTACGGGCGGCACTCCGTCCAGTTCGGTGTCTGGCTGGCGAAAGACCATATCAAGGTCGAACAGATCAACGAAGTCCTCACCCACGACAACGAGTTCATCCACTTCTTCTTTATCGCCAACTGCCAGAACCTGGAACTCGCCGCGAACCGGGGGAAGGTCCGGAACAAAGCAAGCTCGCTGTACAAAACGTTGAAACAGGAACTGAAGCACTATATGACGAAGATTGCGGAGGACCCCTGGTTCAAGGAAGACTATCTGGAAACCCGCAAGCGCGCACAGCTTCGGCGACGCGCACAGTCCCAGACAACGTCACTCGAAGAACGGCTGGAGTCCATTGATACCAACGGCCAGTTCAAACCGACCAACAGATCGGAGGTCCTGCTCGCACTTGAACGCTCAAACAATGAGGCGGACAACAGTATCACCGTGAAAGAATATAAAGCAGACCATGAGGTCCCGGCTATCCTGCTAGACGATGATACGCTACGAACCAGTCACGTATACGTCGAACTCACCGAGCATTTCGAAGACGACTACCCGCTCGGGTCAGCCGACACGATTCTCTGCTGGAGCTACGGCGACATCGATATCCTGCGAGAATATGAACGGAACGGATACCACGGCGGTGACGTGGAAATCGATCTTCAAGACAACCAAATCATCTACCACCATGAGGACCGTCACACCGTGGACATCATCACGGTCTCTGACCGGTTGGCCGCTCTAGAGCACCAGCCACTCACCTCACTGGATTAACACGGTGACCGCTACCTCTTAAACCGGAGTACCGGACTGTCTGCTACCACAATATTAACATGAATCTGATACAGGTGTAGGGACATGGAAAGCTCAGACGAAACACCACTTTGCGGTACTCGGGTCTTCCTGTATCCTGGTGACCCAGACGGGACAGGGATCATCGACTACGATCCCACCGATTACCGGGAGATCTATCAGGATCTAGACTTCGTGGACAGTACCCAGTTCATCCGCTCTCTCGAGCAAGATATCAAGCTGAAAAACCGATCTCTCCTCCGCGTAACCGACGGGGAGCGGTTCGAAGTCCCGGAGTACCAGCGAAACTTCTCGTGGGAAGAAGAACAGCACGAGGAACTCTGGGATACGTTGCTGTCAATTCTGACGCTGAAACCGAAATCGGGCGAACTCCCCGTGGACACCTACTTCGGCACTGTGTATATTGCCCGGTCCGCCCAGGGCGAAGTCTATGAGATCATTGACGGCCAACAACGCCTCTCCACGGTCTCCATCCTGCTGAAGAACATCAAGGACCACCTCGAAGACAAGCGGACGAAGGTTGACGGTCAACTTCAGGCGTACGCCGAGCATATCTGCGAGGAATACCTTGATGAATTGCTGTATCGGCGGAAAGGTCCGACCGAAACACCGTTCCTGGAACTCAACGACCACGACGACAGCATCTACGAACTGCTGTTCCAGGACCCGGAGAAAAAGGTTCAGACCCTGAAGGCGATGGACCAGTACGACGGCCGGAAGCAGAACGCCATCCGTCTCCGGGACCTCTTCGACGAGGTCGGTATCCCGGAAGAGGTCTACGAAGAGGACGAGGAACTGGCTGACACCGATCTGCTGGAGTCGTTCCGGTACTTTGGTGATTCCCACCGGCGGCTCGTACGAACCGACGAATACTACGACGCGAAGGTTGCCGCGTTCGCTGACCGGGAGGAGTTCGATACGCCCGAGAAGGAGGTCAAGGCCCTGCTCAACCTCGCCCATTTCACGCTGCGGTCTCTCCGCGTCTCCGAGTGCATCTTCCAGACTGATAACCAGGAACTCCGGATCGAGGTCTTCCAGTCGCTGAACGACCGTGGTGTTGAGCTCTCCAGTATGGACAAGGTCCGGGCCCGGATCGTCGGCCGGTTCCAGGGCGAGTCCGACAGTGACAAACAGATCGCCCGCTGGGAGAACGTGGTCCAGATGTTCGGCGGTGATGCAGACGCCGTTGAAGACTTCCTTGCCCATTACCTAGCTGCGACCGAGAAATCGTTCGAGACCGTGACGGATGCCCGCAGTAACATGCTGGAAGCGTTCCGGTTGAAGCAGATCGGCCGCCGTGATATCAAGTCACGGCTGGCAAGCCCCGGGCAGGCCCGCGACTTCCTCGAGGAACTGGAAAACTACGCTGGCCGGTACCGGGAGATCGTGACCGCGGACCTGACCGATGACGACACCGAACTGAAAAAGGAGTACCGGGAAGAGTGCGAAGCTATCCTCCAACGGCTCAACAAGCTGGGAACAACACAGTGGCGGCCGTTCGTCATGTACGTCTACCAGGCCGTGACCGAGGCCCCCGGAAAGGATGCGTTCCTGCGCGACATCCTGAAAACGGTCGAGAACATCACGTTCCGCGTCGCGATCTCCGATCTCGTGGCGACCGTTGTGGATGATACGTATCCGAAAACCTGCCAAGCGTTCCGGGAGCTCGAACAGTCCGGGAACCAGTTCGATACTGAGCAGATCAGTGCAACACTGGTCGATAACATCGACAGTTCGGCACGGCAGCTCTTCGGCGAGTCGTTTATCGATATTCTTGTCACCAGTGAAAACTGGCGGAACAACCAGACGAAGCAATTGTTCCTGAAGATCGCGGACGAGGATTTCCGGCGACGTAACCAGACCGGGATCACGAAGTCCGAATTAAGTGAGGATCCAAGCGAGGTCCACATCGAGCACATCCTCCCCATCTCGTACTTCCTCCCCGGCAAAGAGAACCCGTATGCATGGCTGGAGTGCTTCTTCGATAATGGGAAGCGCAACATGATCGAAACACAGATCGATTATCTGCGTACACGGGATGCCCATCTCCTCTCCTCTAACGATCCCGGCTACGATGAGATCGAGCAGATCATCGAGGGAATCGAGGAACGGTTCGTCCGCGACCTGGGGAACATGATGCTCCTCGACGAAGAGGTCAATAAACCGATCAAGAACCGGCTGTTCTCGGTGAAGCTCCGAGAATACCACCTCCGGCACAGTAAGGACATGGACAACCTCGTGAACCAGTACTTCTCGACCGCCGATAACGTCTCGACCGACAAACTCGAGGAGCTTCTCGGGTTGGAGCTGCCAGAGGATGAAACTCAGTTCGGAGACGTCTATCCCACGGTCCAGTACTTCAACGAGTGGTGGACCTACGAACAGCTGATCGACCGGAAAGCACAGCTCATCACGGCCATTCTGGAATCGTTGAAGTTCCGCACGGAACCTGACGAGTTCGAACCGTACATGGACAATATCGAAGACTACGTCGGGGAAGACATCGAAAAACGGCTGGCAGTGTTGACCGCCTGACACTCATTGCCCACCCCCATCAGAGCTGCGAACCTCTGTTTACTACTCACGGTGTTGGCAGTGGAGCACCGGCCACAGAACGGGTCGTGTTCTGGGCTATTCGGTCCAGTCGGAAAGAGTAGAAGAAGACTCTTCGGGATCCACTTCGAGGAACTCGGACACGTTCTCGTGGAAAATACGCTGATGGACATACAACGTTTTCTTGGTGGCCTCGCTGTGGCCGGCCAGTTTGATCGTGTCGACCATCCGCAGCAGGTGCTCCAGTTTCTGCTTTGACCGGTTGTATGGATCGGCCCGGAACACCCGCTCTTCATCAGATACCAGTTCAAGCGTGCCGTCCGGCCGGTCGAGATCGAGGGCGACCGACCCCTGTGGTGCGGCGATCTCGGCGTCAAAGTTGAGGTACGGCGTGTGCGTGGAGAGGACCTTTCGTTCGGCGCGATCCGTGTCGGTTGTTTCCCACCAGTCCACGTAGGCGATATCCCAGATGTCTAACCGCCCATAACTCACGACACTAGAATCCTGGCGGATAAAGTGTTGTCGAAGCCGATTTCGAAGATTACTGGTCTGCCCAGCATAAGCCGGCTTCCCGTCAAGATCGAACATGCAGTAGACTCCAGCAGTCCCGGCTGGCACCGATTTGAGATTTTCTGATATCATCCGTCAGCGGTGATTTCCAGTTTCCAACTAGTTAAAGCCCCTACTATTTCACGTAGTGGTCACTCCACTGCTCCAACAGATCATACGCAGGATGCTTGTACAGTACCTCATCACAGGATTTGCATGCGGTGTACAGACTCCCCTTCTGGTCCCAATAATCGGTGCGTTGGACCACTCCGTCCTCGTGGTGGCCGTAGTGCCCGCCCTCATACCGCAGGTGATTGAACTCAGTGCCCTGGCACTTGGGACACGGCTCAGACAGGGCATTCCAGTCCGCCCGGATGACCGACTCGAGTTCGAGCAGTTCATCTGCTGACAGCCGTAGCTCGTATGTTTCCACAATTCTGTTCTCATCATTGATTCCCATTCCGGTCACCTGATTGTTCTACTTGGACAGTACCCCTGATTCATCGAGACTTATTTGTTCAGCACCCTACCTGTGTTATCTGGTAGTGCAGATTTTGATATACTTCCGTCACTTCTGATCGGTTTCCGTAGAGTCTACGGCGTTCACGTCAACTGGCTCGACCGTTCGTCCATCCACAGCACTGTTATTTGTACACTAGTTGACAGTGCAGCAGAGTTATAAATAACGAGAGGCCGTGTTACAGTTGTTACCTCTAATTCAGCGTCAGGGAACTTAGTTTACTCTTCTTCGTTTGACTGTGTGAACGCGTCCAATTGGTCGAGTATTCCTTTCTCCTCGAGTTCTGCGAGCCGTTCGAGGATCTGGTGTTTCTCCTTCTGTGTCGACTGTTTCTCGAGGGACAATGGTCGTCCGCATGTCCGGCATTCGGTTTCTTTTGGCTGGTTCTCAGTACCACAGAAACTGCAGTTTACAGGTTGGTTCTCGTCTTCTTCGCCACTGAGCCCGTATTCATCTCTGATGGCTTGGTTGACGTCGTCGTTGTTGAGGTGTACGTAGACCTTCGCACGATTACTCCCGGGTTTCCAGCCAGCGAACTTGTTCAGTTGCTCGTATCCCATGAACGTCGCGACCTCTGTCAGACGGGTGTGGCGCAAGTTGTACGGTCGACGTTTGTTCTCTGGGACCTCGGCCTTTTCACATGCATGTTTGAATCGGCGGAGAAAGGCATCATATGGCAGTCGATCGCTGCGGTCGGGTTCGTAGCCGCAGTCTTCAGGGTGACTCTGTGGTGTGTTTCCGCAGTGGTGGCATTGTTGCTGTTCAGTCTTCACCCAGAGCGGAGCCGATAGATCTTTGATGTCTCCGAGTTCGCCGCCAAATGGGTGTTGGGCGAGCCACTCTCTGACTGTTCGTCCGGCGCGAACGAGCTGGTTGGTTCGATCTGGTGTGCCTTTGAGACCTTCGAGGAAAATGAAGTCGCCGTGTTCGGTGCTAGTGAAGTCACAGATGTTCGTCGCAAGGAGTTCGCCTGGTCGTGCTGCGGACTCGTATAGGATTTTGGTGAATGCACGGTCACGCGTGTTGGTGAACGCCTGGTAGAGTCGTTTGAGTTCGTCGGCCGTGAAGAGGTCCTCTCGTGTGACCTGTGTCTGTTTGCCGCCAGCCAGACTAAAGAACTGGACTTTCTCTGGATGTTCGCGTCCGCCGTTCTCGACTTTGTAGAATTTCTTGAGCGCGCTCTTGAGCGTGTACTTCGTGGCGTCTGCGTAGTCACTCCGATTGAGGCCAGCGACTAATTGCTTGAGGTCGTCTTCATTCGCGGTACGGAGTATGAACTCGTCGGGCGCGAAGTTCTTAAGCAGTGTCTTGAAGGCGGAGACGAGCCGGGTCTGTCGGACTTCACTGATGCCTTCGGCGGCGCAGTGATCGACGAACGATTGTATCGCGTCGATGTTCTCTGCTTGGAGTTCGCTTTCTGTTAGATTTTGAAGGGTTCGATCGATATCGACGTAATCGGTTGTGCTCATGGTGTAGGTTCACGTGGTAATAGAGATGAGGTGTCGGTGAGGCCACGCTTCTATTGACCGTCTTTTACCGGAGTTCGGTTGGTAGGCAGTGAACTGTGTGTCCGACGCCCTCTCGGGGCTCTGAACTAACGGTTCGGAGCGTGGTCTCGGTCCACTATTTCTCCTCGTTTCGATTGGGTTTCATCTTTATCCTCTCGAGCAATAGTTTTAAGCACTACTGCAGATCCCTGTATATTTCATCTGTTGTTCTGCGGTGTTGTCGACACCGTCTGGTGACTCGCGCAGCCATCGTACGATCGGATACCCATTTTATGTCTCTATCACGCATCGGAACTGGCGGGTGCATTTGCTCTTAGTGACGTGCGACTGGTATCCTTCTCAGGCAAGCGAGTTACCAGACACTATGTTCCGTCTTGCCGAATACCCCTAAGACCCTACTGAGCAGGATTCTTTGGCATGGTTTTCTGCCGAAGTGGCCGAACTAGGTCGCCTTTCCCACATCCTTCTTGTTCCAACCGTTTCTGGTGTACTGGGTGGCAGATTACAGAGAATAGTCTGCAGTAGATGATGCCAGAACAAGACGTTATACCGTTTGATACGGCGACTCTATGGCCATTCGTCGAGGGCATCGGAAACGTCCCGTACCAAGTGAAAGACGACCTGATCCGTATCAATCCCTGCATCGTCGAACCGTCGTTTCAACCCGTCCAGGATGTTCTCTGTTTTGCATACAACCCAGATCACATCGAACCCGTATTCGAGGTGTTTCTCGACGTGTTCCCGCTCTCGCGGGGTGTTTTCCATAGCAACCTCGATAGCGACTTCGAATTGGCCAGTATTGACATAGACATCTGCATCGAAGAGTTCGAGAGTTGTGGCCCACCCCGCTTCTTCGAAGGCGTTTTTCACCTTGTGTTGCCAGTACCTGTGGACAACACCGCCACGACCTTCGTGGCTTGGATCGAGATCCAACGTATCCTTGACGTGAGTACGGCCTCTGTCCGTCAGCTCAAGCAGTTTCCGAGCACCGGTTTCTGTATGGGTCGAATGTTCTGTGACTAATCCTGTCTCTACCAGTTCAGTCTTAGCCTTATTACCCTTGTACCGACTTGAAAAGCGGTCATACCGCTTAGTCAACGGAATGAACGGTTTTTCCACCACCCCTTTCAGGAGGTGTTCCGCTTCGTCGGAGACCGTGACTTTGGATGGCGGGTCGTCGATTACCGAGGTTTCCTCGGAGTCGGTGTTCTCGGACTGGACGGTTTCTGAGAACCGTGGTGGCTGCTTGCGTGGCTCAGCCGTCAGTGAGTTCCAGAGTTGGCCTTGAATCCTCTGTAGATCCGGGTCCGTAACAGTTTTCGCCAACTGATACTCGTCAAGCGTTACTCTGGCCGGATCGCTGTTTCCGACCTGTACGACTGCTTCCCCGATATCGAGGTCTTTAGCGGCATTGGCTTGCCGCTGAGTAAGGTTCATTGACTCCGCAACCGCGTGGAACTGTTTCCGGTCGCCGGTAGAGAGAAGGATCTTGGTGTACGTGTTTGCCTTGATTGAATCGGTCAACTTCGAAGCCTCCTGATCTGCTACGATCAGTCCTTCCCCGAACTCCCTCATTTTCGCCGTCAGTTCGTCGACGGCCGGGATACCTGCTTCATCCTGCCTTTCTTTGTAGACGCTGAATACTTGCTTTGCCTCGTCAAGGACGAACACATGGTTGAGATCGTCTGAACGGTGGGACTGGGCTAGTCGGTATTCGTAGACAGCCGCGAGGATAATCTCCATCAGAAAGTTCTGCGTGTCACGACTTAATCCGTCAAACTCGAACACGACATTCCGTTCGAGGAGTTCAGCGAGTGGATAGCCCTGACTACAGTCGAAGATGGTTCCGGCTCCGAGGTTCATCGCTTCTATACGGTTGAGGACTGTGTCCCGGTAGTTCGAGGTTTTCCGCACGTAGTTAATGTAGTCGGAGGTGAGGAACTGCTCGAGTTCATGGAAGCTGGGATACGGCGGCGAGTTCTCATCGAAGAGTCCGTACAGACGGTACAGTTTGAGAATGGATTTTAAGAGATGGTTTTTTGATCCGGACAGGAGGGCGGTAGCGTGGCCGAAGATCTCGCTGACGACCTGTGCCCATCGCCGAGGTTGGACATCAGGTGGTGGGACTAACGGATTCAACTTGAGTTCTGTCCACGGTAAAACCAGTATGTCGTCTCTTTCTTGGGTGAGGTGGCGGTAGTCCTGTTTGAGATCGAAGCACCAGAACGGGACGTCTAACTGGGAGAGAAGGTTATAGAACAATGTGGTTTTTCCGGAACCTGACTGGCCGATGGCCAGGAGGTGTTTCGAGAGCAGTGATTCATCGAGGCCGTAGGCATGTTTCGAACCGGTTGTCCCGATACTGAGTCCCTCTGAAGTAGGAGTGCCTGCTGTAACCGGAGGTTTGAACGGGTATGCGCGGTTCTGTGCTAACGTGGCTGCCAGTGCTTGGCGTCCGTGTTTCTGAAGCGGCTCCGGTGCAAGGGTGTTGAACAGTACGAGACGCCGGATACGTGGATCCGAGAGCTCCTCTT
Source organism: Natrinema marinum (assembly GCF_024296685.1). Taxonomy (NCBI): domain Archaea; kingdom Methanobacteriati; phylum Methanobacteriota; class Halobacteria; order Halobacteriales; family Natrialbaceae; genus Natrinema; species Natrinema marinum. Next base: position 2,739,506 of record NZ_CP100763.1, read on the forward strand.
TCTCAAGTACTTTAAGCAAGGACATCCGATTTCTCGAGCGAGAGTCAGTGGCCATACGTTAACGCTTGAGAGACAAGTTCGAATATAATTGTGGACACTCTGTTTCCCTTACCGGTCGATGGCAATTCTGTTTCTTTATCTGGGGTACTCTGTGAAACGCACGGCAAAGTTACTACTTTATGGAAATTAGGCCGATAATCTTATATCAGCTCGAGCTTTTGATCGTGTCACAATGGGACAGCGTTGAAAAATTATACCGCCCCGCTACTCCCGTCGCTACTATTCTACTGACTCCTCAAGAATTTCACGTGTCACAGCGTCTGCCTTGGCTTCGAAGAAATCGAAGAAACCGGTCCACGTCTCAATGTCTGTTTGGCTGCGCGTCAGATATCCCGCTTCGCCATTAAGCATCATAGAGCTATTGCGTAACTCACCACTTCCGACGTACGCAAGTTGATTGTCCGCAATTATCATTTTCGCATGAATGCTTCGATCCAGCTTCGGCTGTTTTCCTCCAATCGCGTGATAGAAATCATACACGGAGAGTGAACTCTCAGAGGAGGCGACCGATTCGAACCGATCCATAAGTTCTAGAATAGCCTTTCGACCTCGGTTGTGGCCGAAGTCGTCTGCTGGTCGTAAGAGTTCTCTCGTCAGGAATTTTATATTCGCTCCCGACGAAGCTGCCTGATGGAACTCGTCTTCTAAGCGAAGTAATCCATCAAGTTCGAAGAATGGTACCACTAATCGGAGTGTTGAATCGGCTGTCTCGAACACTTCGGCGAGTGCGTTCTCTAACCAGACCCCCGAATTGATGTTCTGGTGTTCCGCATAGTCTTTCCACTCTTCCTGATGTTTGGTGGGGATACTCACAACCGGTTGGTACGTTTCGTCTGTCACTCCCCTCCCTCCTGGAAGTGTTTCGGATTCTAACACCTGGTAATAGGCTTCCCGTTCCGCTTCTGGATCCTCGAGTTTGAATTGGCCGTCGCTGTGCCCGGCGACGATGTCTCTCCGTACGAGAGCGTCGAGGTATTCTCTCACAAAGTTTCGGACATCCGGGTCATCGTACTGGTCTGGAATCCCGTCGAGCGACACCTTACCGGTGGTACGCAACCTCTCGTGAATCCAGAGGTAGATGTCGTCCTCACGCACGACGGATCACCTCCGCTGCGAGGTGCCGGTCAAGAAGGCTATTTGCAGGAACGTATCCTTCGACCTCTCGTGAGACAAACGGATGACACCGAGCGTCATCAGTGAACACACATGAAAGGCAGGCGTCAGTACAATCACGGGAACAGTCGCTGAGTATCTCTTCAGTCCGCTGTAATGTCCGTAGGAGTACGCTGCCTGTCTTGTTCATCGTGATTTGACTCAGTCCACCCGCGCCTACGTCTCGTTGTTCGACGAGAACGATCGCACCTTCTTCGATGAGTACCTTCGCGGCGAGGAAGTCCTCAAGACCTGTCTCCTCAATGGCTGCTTGGTACAAGGCGTGCTGGTAAGCATGAAGGAGTGGAGTAAGTCGTAACCCAGTCTCACCATCTGCAATTTCGTCTGTGTCAAAATCGTTCAACTGTGTCAGTTCCCGTGCTGCGATTGCCTCGTACTCGGCATCGCCATTACTCACGACATCTGCCAAGACATCGGTCCGGAGGTCGAAGACGATGCCACGTCCCTCGCGTCGGGTAAGGTAGGCTGTACGTTCTCGGTCTGAATCGCTCGAACTAAAGCTACGAGCTAACCGACCGTGTGTCTCGAGGTCGGTTCCACGTGAGTCGACGTTTGATTCATACCCATACACTGCGGACACGGAACTGACATCAGAAACTGTGAAGACATCGTTTAGACTGAACGTATCGTAGAAGATGGCCTGACTGCCAGGCGTGATTGTGTCGAGGTTCCAGTGATACGTATCGTCGTCAGCCTGGTTTATCTCGCTCGCTTCGTAGAGTGCTTCTAGGCTTGTTCCCGTCCCGTCGTTACTCACGATGTCCTCGAGGATAAGCGGTTGCGTGTGTTTAGCATCGATAGTCTTCGGCCGCATCTCAGAGAGGACTTCTTCTTCGCCGTCAGCAGCTGGTTTGTGACAGGTCGGACACTGCCCATAGAACTGGTCATTGTGGTTGCGACTCTCCGAGCAAAAGAACCGAACGCCGGCAAGCCGATCACCAAGATTGACGTGCAGGTGACCACTACAATTGTTCTCTGGACAGGCAATGCGGTCTCTAGTGTCTTCCTTGCTGATCACCACGCTCGGCCCTGGCCCGTCAATGGATTCTTGCATCCATTGGTGTGGACTCGCCTGTTCAATGTGTGCACATCGTGGACAGACAAACAAGTACGGGAACCGGCGCATCTGATGACGTGAGCTGTGGGGACAGTCGACGGATCGTTTCATCGCATCCGGACTCTCGACTCCGAAATGATTACACGACGGATCGGTGCACCGATACACTCGCGGGAATGGGACACTAATAACTTCTGAGTCCTCACATAACTCCGCTAATTCGATATCGCTAGACGAAAAATCGTACGAACGTGTCGTTTCGTTGGTATCGCCGGCGCTATTCGTATTATTGGTCGCGCTTGAGCGTTCGGCGTAGCGGCGGAATGCGTCTGGCATATCATCTGTGACCGGTTCGTCAGCCACATCTTCGTCCGTGTCTCGCTGTTCGTATGCCGCCTGCTGTCGGTTGCTCGCGTCGGCTGTGTACGAGTAAAACTCGGTGTCCAAGTTGGTAATAACGGTCGCGAGTCGGTCGGCGAATGGACCAAGATCAGTTGGTTCTTTGTTTTCACGAATGGTCTGCACTTGCACTCGGTGGCCATCTTCGGAACGGACTCTCCCAGGATACGCCGTCAGTAGGACCTGATATTGCGATAACCGTGACATTACTCGTTCACCTCCGAGGGCAGCTTCCACTCAATCGTTGTCCCGACCTGTTCGTCCGAGGTTCCCCGGAGTTCGAGATCTTTGTCTTCGAAGTATTCAGAGAACCACTCGTTGATGTTCATGGATCTATTATTTACGCGGGCCTGGGTCGCGGCCTCAAACCATTTACTCTCATGCTCTCTGGTCCCGATAAAATCAAACAACTGATCTATTACCTGTTCATCAATAACGTCTAGAATCTGACTGTCAAGTTGAACGTCGGGAGGACAGAAAATGCTGCGCATGTCAGCATACAGCTCCTGTGCATGAGGGTTCTGTAATGGCCGGTCGTGTTCGTCGAACATTTTGACTAAGTCTTGGATGTCGTGCGGATTGTCATAGTCGAACGCCTGCTCGCGAATCGCGTATTCTATCGTCAGAAACGGCCCGAGCAAGAATTCGAAGAGAATACGCGCCAAGTATGGATTTGTTGGATGAATTGCGGCAGTGTCGTAGTAGTCGTCAACGTTCCCAAGTAGCTGGTGAAATTTCCGTTCGATCTGCATGTCGCGTGGCTTTCCAGGATACAGATGGATAGCTGCGTGGCCAGCTGCATCTTTTCGTCCTGTTCGCCCAATGGTCTGCATCTGCTCCGACATGCTTCGGGGCGCACCGAACAAGAGTAGGTTATTGAGCTCCGGGATGTCGATACCCAGGGACACCACCAAGTTCGCTAGCACTACCGGGTCTGCCGCTTCGCTCCCCATCCCCATTGATTTTCGAAGGGCAGATTTTGACGACTCGCCGGAAATAAACTGTAGATCACTCAGGCCTCCGTCACTGATCTGATCCGCTCGGTCCCCGATAGACTCCCGTAGCGAATACCCGTCCGATTTCCGGTGAAGATAGCCCAGAATCTGTTCGTAGTGACTGATATCAGCATCGACACGGGCGTCTCGGATCGCTTCCTCGAAATCATTGCGGAACTCCGTTCCAGACGTCGTATTGTGGAAGTCATCATACAGTTGTACGATCGCTTCCCGGAATGACCCTCTGTTCGACGTTGCGACCGGTGTCCCTGCGAGGATTCGATAGCGAACACGGTTCTCTACCATACTAAAGTAGTCGCCATGTTCACCACTGTCTGGGACGGCAACTATCTCGTCTTCGGAGGCGCGTAGTAACCGTGAGATGTGTTCGAATTTGTTACTGATCGTCGCTGTCCCTGAGTCGACTGAGATGGCATGGCTATCTCGGTCCCGAGTCTCACCAGACCGTAGACGCGAAGCCAGTACTTCGAAAAAGCGGAGAATGATCGAAATGGAGATTCCGAACTGGCCAGTGTACATGTGCGTCTCATCTAGCACGATGTGACCGATTGGTGAGTGCTCGGCACCCTCGCGATCCGATTCACTCACCTTCCAATCCACCCCGTTCCATGGAGTGGTGACACGATCGTTGGTGTTACAAACGAAACACACCAGTCCATCCCGGTCGTTGAGCACTCGATAATTGTTCATATCAGTGAGTGCTCTTCCGCAGTTCTCGCATTTACTGTATGGAGCGCCATAGAACGGCAACGTGGAGAAGGTTGAGTGGTGCGTATTCGACTCTACGGTCGGCATCGTGAAGAACTTCTCCGGCGTTCCGACGGTCAAACTCGGCAGATACTGTTGGGTTCGCTCCACGTCGTATACGAAGTCGTATAGGAACCCGCACTCAGAGTTGGTGCAGACGGGGAACTGTAGGTGATTGTCCATCGTGTCGAGACAGTGTCTGGAGTCACAATCTTGACACTCTGTGTCCAACTCGGAGCCACAGCAATCACAGCTCCCAATATACCCAACGAGATCATCGGCATCCAAGTATGTCCGCTCACCGGTCTCATCATACTGCCGCCCGATTGCGACCCCCACAGAGAACTCTTGATCGGGCATCAAACTCCCTGCATTGGAATGGTGTTGTCCTTGGACGTATCGCTTGTATTTTGTAGCGAGTTCGATCACTTCCTCTAGTTTGTCTTCGGTTAGCATCCGCGTCGGAAACGGGAATGCGGCGCGTGTATCTCGCTCGAGGATTGTCAACAGCGTTGAACCGTAGTAAACGATGGTCTTCCCAGCAGAGGTCGGTGCCTGAACGACGACTGGTGACGTCTCATCATCAAGGAGGGCAAGTGCCCTTTCTTGGATTGCGTCCCACTGGAATTTGTGAAGTGTTGGTTCGTCGTCTGCGGTACGCCCTGATTCGTACTCGTCGCTCTCGATGGGAGGCAGGTCACCAAGGTAGTGTCGAAGTGCCAATAGAACTCCCCGAAGATTTCGGAGCAGGGTCTCGTGTTCACGAGCGGCCGTCGCCTCTTGGGCTAGCACAGGAGCAGCTTCTAGCAGCTCATCATTGTCCATACAGACTAACTGGTCCAGCCGGTAACCCGAGGTGACCGGTTCCTCTTCGACGTAATCGTACACCCCGAATGATGTCGTTCTGAACCGTTCGCCTGCTTGTGGCACATCTCTTGTCTCCAACCGTGTCTCGAATGATTCGACAGTCCGTGTGAGGTAGCAGTCCTGTTGCCGATACCGGTTCTCTTCACTTACGTCACGGGAATTATCTTCTGCAGACAGTGCCGACTGTAGTTTCACGTCGTGCTGTTGACTCGGAAAATCAACGACCATTTCGTCGAATTCGAGTTCCATTGATGGATAGAAGACGCGCCGTTCGGCCCACCCTGACTGGTCGTTTTCGTCCACATATGTCTCGTTCCTCATCGTCACTGTGAGCCGGACGTAGTCATCGGAATCGCCCGCCGGCGTCAAACCCCCGAGATCTTCGTTCACCGATACTGTGAGACTCAGTGTTAGTGTCGGCCGATTATAATTAATCTCGGCAGTATCTCCACTCAATTCTGAGAGATTATCATCGGTTGCACCCGTGCGATCAAGCGCACGTCTCTCCTGAGCATCTCGGTTTGGGTTGATGACTGCAGCCTGCGTCTGGGTTCCTGCGATCGTGATCGTTTCTTCGTAGTCTGTATCGTTCGAAATGGGGATGGATTCTGGCCCAGCTTCGAACTGAACGGGAATCGCTGTGGTCGCAAACGGTCGCTCCGCGGTATACATGTTGTGTGGTTCCCCACCAATCATGAGCGTTGGCAAGTGATTTTCTGTTAGTTGATACGGCGAACTGTAATCAACATCCAGATATGCACCGACGAATCCGTCGATAGCGACGGTTAACTCAGCGTCAAGACTGTCGCGTTCGACAAGAACGTGGACACGGTGGGCAGACGGGTTTTTGAACATTGCATCGTCGAACCCACCAACCGGGCGCGGGACGAGACAATTTCCATCACCAACTTCGTCAGTACGGACGCCGCGGCGGTAGGTAAAATCTGTGAGGTGCTCTACAGAGAGTCGGTCGAGATATGATGCATCCTTAGTGGTTGGCCGCAGTTGTGGAAGCAATTGATCTTGGAGAACCGTCTGTGGGTCACCGTCAGGAAGAAGCCGTGAATCCATTCTTAGTTAATAAATTCCCGCACTTCTCATTAACTTGTCCTATTCATTCCCTTCCTACTAAGGGAAAAGAACTAGACGGTACACGGTAGTAGTGATTTCGTCGAGTACTGCCCTCATCTATCTTTCTGTCGTAGCCATTCTTTATACGAAACCCATGGGCTGTATCGTCTGTGTATGGTGGCGAGTTCGCTTGCCCGCTCCTGCACATCGTGGGGGCTCTTGATGTGACGACCAGTGAATGTGAAAAATTTCTGTCCGTCAAAGAGTTCAACCGGGAAGTTCTTTGCATGGCCGTATTCACTTTCTAAATTGTAACCTGATGCTAAGATATGGAGTCCATGGCCGCCGACCGAGACCTCGGTGTACGAATTGACTGTGGTAAAGATATCCTTGCTGGCGTCGTTAGTGAATCGAAGTTCGTTGTCAAGACAATCGTCTAAATCAATAAGGACAAGTTCGTCATCAAGACCCATGGCAAAGCCGACTCCTTCTGGAGCTTCGTGATCGGCGTACGCAAGTTGTGCTTCCTGATAACTCATATGATGTTCCTGCGTTTTGAGTACATCAACGGCCCTGCCTGATGCAGGGTCAATAGGCTCCTTATCAGCATTGAAACATGCCCACCTATCACGTTGTTTCAGCGAGTGTAAGAGTTCGTTCGATGCTATCTCTGATTCCTGAAGTTGCATTAGTGGGTCTGTGGGATTGGAACTGGAAAAATATTTACACCCATTGTACAATTGATACCGTACACTCTCTTGACGATGAATTCTGATACAGATGATGATTCTTGGCGAAGGCGAGAATTACTGTTCCGACAGGCGATGAAAGATAAGAATCTGTTATACAAGACCTACAGTCGGTATTATAGGGCCCATCACATCACAACGAAAGCAGGTTGGATCTCCACGGGGCTCACAGCAATCATTGGTGCCGTTCTTCTGTATGTGATCACATCAGCCACGTTCAACTTACCAGTGATCAGTGGATATCTTCAAGGAACCGACGACGTTCTAGCGATTTTGCTGCTCATCGTCTCATTGATAGACGCATTTTACTCACCGGAGGCCCGGTCGATCAGGTACTATAGAGCAGGGCAGGACCTTCAAGAACTTCATGACGAGTACGAGAACTTTGTCAACCTGGCTATCGCTGACCCTGGTCGAAATATCGATACGCTAGCCGAAGAATTCGAACAGCTGCACAAAAGACGACACAGGTTGAACAAATCAGTCCCTCAACTCAGTGGAATTTGGCATTCGATGGTCAAAATGGATCAACACGGCTACCGAACGTTGATACCTTTCGTTCCTAGCAAGCAGAAATTATCGGTTCGGAGTTTAATTGAGTCGAAGCTCTCATCGGAAAATGAGGGACGTTCGTCCCCTAAAAAACAGTGGGAAGAGACGCTGTCGGAGAAAGTTAATGGGTTCAAACAGAAAGAGACTGTAAATCAAAACTGAAATTAGCTGGAATGGTTTAGGAGATTACTGGTCCAGCATAACCAGCACGCAAACAGACTTGTCGAACCCATAATTATTTACACTTCTTAGATAGAACTTGTTACAACTGCTTAAAAAGAGGAAAAGGCAGGGGTTTAGGCCCGTGTCTGATGTTCTGCCATAAGTTCCCGGAGGCTTTCTTCCTCCCCATTCCAGTACGTCTCTGTCTCGTCTTGTTCTTCGATGAACTGGTCAGCCCGGTCCTCTACCGTTTCTTTTCCAAGTTTGTTGGCATTCGGTAGTTTCGAGTATCCGTTTTCCAGGAGGGTCGCTGCCTTCTCGAAGCCAGTGTCGAGTTCGTAGTCGGGAACATCTTTGCTGTAATGTGTGAGCGCACGTGTCGCAGCGTTGTATGTCTCCCAGAGCGTCGGACTGTCTTTGTCGTTGATCTCGTCGTGTAAGGAGTTCAGGAGGTCGGGTACTGGCTGCTCGAGGTACTCTCCGAGACCTTGCTCGAGTAGGACCAGTAGTGCTTCGTCCTGGTTGAGAAAGGTCTGGTTCTGTGCTTCTTTAATCCGGTTCTCGACGATTTCCGGGCTTTCAACAACGCTGTCAACCGCGTTGTAGGCAAGGCTGGGTTGGAATGGCTCGCTGTGTGTCTGTTCGAAATGAAGCCGTCCGTCGAAGGCCATCATTCCGTTGCTGCAGACCTGACGCATCCCTCCGACATCGTATTTGACTGCGTGGAAGCCGGAGTGGCCAGACTGGATCTGTAGTCCGAGCTCGATAGGATCATCGTCGGCTGCATATACAGTTGTGTCGCCGGTGAAGCCGATTTTAGCACTCATTTTGTGTGCAGTAGGTGATAGACTGATGGTTCCAGTGACACCAAGATCGTAGCTGTCTTGATGACGATCTATAGCATCACAAATCGTCTCCAAGATATCTCCGTATTGGATGATGTTGTAGAAGTCTTTCGAGGAGGAGACCACGCCGGTTGCCCGCAGATCATCCGTCCACAGCGAGTCTCTATACGGGATTTCCTCCCACACGTCCTCGCCCTCGTGATGTGCGTAGACCTCGTGACGCTCAACCTGTGGTAGTTTATCCGTGGTTTCGTATAGTTGGTCTAAGTCGTCGAAAGCATAGGTTTGTTCTTGCATCTGTACATCGCCTCGTTCTACCAGAGGAAGTGGGGTTGAAGAGAGTAGTAGCCAAGGGGATACCCTGTTTCGTATGAATTCAATCAATCATCTACTTCGGTGAGATCCTGTTCTGTGACCTCGCGTGTGCCTTGCCGCATTGCCCGGTGTCCGGCCTGAAGCAGTTGTTCGAAAGCTTGCCGGCAATCACCTGTATTGTCTGCGACCTGTTCTGCGATAGTCTCAATCACTTCGTTGCTGACCGTTCCGGGTTTGAATGTCTGTTCCACGGCATCTTGAAGGATCTTTTCAAGCTGGGTAGCGGTGTAGGGTTCGAACTCGATGGTTCGGCAGTTAAGCCGGCTCCAGCTCCGTGAGTCAAGCATGAGCTCGTCCGGTGGGAGATTGGATGTCACGATTAGTCCAAGTTTGTTTTCGGTTTGTTGGCTGAGCATATGGAGGTCGTACGCAACCTCGGTCTTTTCTTTCAACTGGTCGAATTCATCAAGCGATACGGCGACACTCCGGTTTTTCTGAAGCCATTCACGGAGTTTGGAGAGTAGTTCGTCGACCGGTTTGCCTTTGCGTGGTGCTGGATATCCGAGTTGGATCAGTAGTTCGGTGAGTAACGCGGGACGAGTAGAGTACTGCCAGCAGTTGATCTGAATGGTTTTCACACTGGTCTCGGTTGCGAGTGCGTCGAACACATGGTTGACACACATGGTTTTCCCGGTTCCGGGCGTTCCGTGGATAAGCAGGGTTTCAGGTGTATTGCGTTTGATCAGTGGCCGGAGACCGTCACGGATCGCATGGATTTCTTTGTCGCGACCCGTGGGCTTGAGGCTGGCTTCACCGTTCAGGTAGCGTTCTGAATAGATGATGCCACTGCTAGTAGAGGTGTTGTCAAACATTGGTGGATCACCTTCACTTGGTTTGTCTGTCAGTGGGTATTCAAAAGCAGAACCTGGGATACTATTTCGTATGTGGGAGAGTGTACAGGCTTTCGAATGGATACACCGCTAATAGTTCTCTCATGGGGTATCCCCCTTGGGTCATGTTTTTCCCAACTGAAGGCCAGTGTCCGAAAATCCGTGTGAGTCCTGACCTCCAAATACTAAGTCTATGACCGATATTATCGATACCGCTGACCCGTTGACTCGAACGTATCTCCCCGCACAACTCATCGATAGAGAATCAGAACAGGAGACCCTGTCAGAAGCGTTTGCGGCTGATACAGAGACTCGGCTTCAGCACATCCATATCTACGGACCCCGTGGGACCGGGAAAACCCATCTGGTCAAACAGTTTCTTACAACGTTTCCTTCAACAGTGACCACCTGCTACGTCTCAGGACGGCCACACGACACCCAGTACAAAGTCTTGGAACGACTGCTCCAACAGTTGACCGGTGAACGCGTTGGAACCGGCCATCATGTCTCTGGTCTCCAGCGCCGGATTGAACAGACGCTGACCTTGGAGACCGTGATCGTTCTCGACGAAGTTGACTTCCTTCTCTTGAATGATGGCGATGATCTGCTCTACTTCCTCACCCGGCTGGAGAATACCGCAGTAATAACGGTTTCAGCCAACCACCGAAGCCTCGAATCCGAGTTGGATGCACGAACTTATAGTTCGTTCCAGCCTCAAGTCCTTACATTGAACCCGTGCACACCAAGTCAAGTAGAACAGATTCTTTCAGAACGTGCCCGACGGGCGCTGGAGCCGCAGTCAGTTGAACGTACAGCGCTCTCACGGATTGCCTCAACAACCCCGAACATCGCTATCTGTCTCTCCTGGCTACGGGTGGCTGCTGAAGCAACTGATGACGCAGTTACTCGCGACGTCGTTGACGAGGTTCAGTATACTGGTTATGCTGAGTACGTCTCTGAGTTACTCGACGAGTTCACACCTCACCATCGGCGGTTATACGAAACGATTGAACTCTTGGAACAGAACGAATCAGAGACTTCTCTCTCAGGCACTGTGTATGATACGTACCGCGAACGGTGTTCTGACACCGATGTCAGACCGTTAAGCGAGCGGCGTACCAGCGATTTCTTGACCCATCTCGAACTCCTGGGATTAATCGAGGCTGACTATCACTACGGGGGACGGAAAGGCAAAACCCGGGAAATCCGGCTCGTAGACTGGAACAGCGATAATCCGTCAGAAGAAGAGTGAGAGGTCGGTATCGGAGAGTTCAGTTAGTTCCCGTTGCAGTCGACGTCTCTCCCGCTGAAGCTGTTCACAGTCCTGCCAGTATGCTCGCTGTATCTCTTGAAGCTGTTGCTCAAGCTCTCGTATCCGCCGCTTCTGACTGGTCACACGGTCCTCCGCAGAGAAAGGGTGCTGCAACCGCTGTAGCCGATCCTTCTCAACGCGAACAGCATCCTCCAGTTCAGCAACCGATTCATCGTGGAGTTCTTTCCGGTCCTGGAGTCGGCTCTCAATCTGACCGAGTTCCGCTTCTATGCGTCCCTGTTCCTGATTTTGTGCCCCGGTCAATAGTCTCTCTATATCCACATCTTCCTTGAGTAGATCAGTCTGGGTGTGCGGGGTATAGGCCGCAGTACCGGGACGTGATTCTGCCAACAACTCTTCATACTCGGGATACCGCATACCGGATTCTATGTTAGTAGGTCCAGCACAGACTTACCTGAGTTCTGTGTCGCCTTGGTTCAGTAGTTCACGGTACTGTTCAGCGGCCTCCCGGTAGAACCGTGGAAGCGACTTGACCTCGTCTTCTGACCAGGACGATATCTCTTCGAGAAGTTCTTCGGCTTCCGCTAGTTCATTCATCGACATCTGTGGCTACCACCCTTTTGGAACTGTTCGAACGGAGAGGCTTAGTGAATACGTGGAGGCCCGGCTACACTTGAGACTCTTCAGTTTATTCTACTGGAAGTCGTCGATCTCGGACTGGTCCATCAAGACGTTCGCAGCGTATTCGACCCGTTGAACTTGGATCTCGTACAGACACATCCTGGTGTAGTCCTTTCCGGTGTATTGGGCTGCTTCCTGCTTCAGGAATCGTTCTGCTTCACCGACCGAGTGGAAAAACAGGTCTGTTTCAGCACCGTCCGTCCGGTACAGCGTGTCCCCGCTTTCCGGGTTAAACCAGCAGTAGACCGTGTCTCTTCTCTGATCAAGATAGGGGTCGCCGTCATTCACTTCCGGTTCTAGTCTCCTCGAGTACTCCAGTAGTTCAGCTATCTCCCGAATAGGCCATCACCAGATTCTTGGAATGCTTCGAACTCGGTTTCAACAACCCGGGTTAGTTCGTAGCCGCCGTCCGGGAATAATTCCTCGTCACTGTCGACTGAGGTATCAACACGGTACGCACCTGCCGTCTCCAGCTGTTCCCGGCTGAAAGATCCGTACTCCCACCGGCCATAGGTATTAGGAGATCTTACCCTGCCAAGATACAGGTTTTCCTCTGTTTTCTCGTAGGCTTCCCACCGCCAGTTCGGCAAGAGAAATGCTTCCCAGACCGCTAACGGCTCCTCATTGTCATAACCCATCATATCAATCACCGGTATCTAAACTAGAGAGTAGTACTCAAACCCGTTACCGGACACTACGGTTCAGATGAACGTACAAAAAATAACGTTACTCGAGAACCAGTAAATTCTCTATTCACTCATAGTTTTAGCAGGGACATAGAGCCGAACCCCATCTTCATCATCACGGTCCTCCGGAAAGAACCCGTACCAGCCGTCACCCACTCTTCTTTCCCAGCCCTTGCTCTCCTGAACCCGCTCCAGTGATGAACGACTAAGCCAAGTTTTGAGTGTCCCATCTCGAGTAGTAGATTTCACGAGGAAGTATCCCTGTTTTGGAAGAATCACTGATGTCTCAGCACAATTCTCGGTCTCAAACAGCTTAATTGACGGATCATGGTTCTTCTTTTTTCCGTTGCGTGGGTCCCACCAAATCTCTATGTTTTCTACTTTCTTCTGGGGAAGATCGCCATTCCTACAGATTTTAAAGAAGAGATCTGATGACGGAACAGTGTGTTCATTAAACTCTCTCTCGGACTGTTCGGTGAAAACAGGATGGTGAGCGTCAAAAGCCACCAGTTGGAATTTATCTCCCACAAATGGTCCAGAGCAGTCCACCGGCCGATCAATGTACTTGGAGAATATCCCTCCCAGAACCGGGAATACCCGTGGAACCGAGTTCGATCCTATTTTCTTCCACTCGAGAAACCGGTAGCGAAAGTAGTCATCGACCGAGTATACCCGAAGATGGTTCTTTTTGGTACCCAACTGGTCTCCCCTCCGGTTGACCTCTAACATCACGTCGTCTCCTTTGTCGAGATCGGTCAAGGGGCTTTTGTAGAATGTCAGACACTCCGAGGGGCAGGTAAGTGCATACCTGAACTCCTCTGAATTAGGGTTCTTAGACAAACTGTAGGATCTTTCACCGTTATCCGAAAGATCAACCCGGATATAATTCGGTGGGTCCTTGTCCAATTTCGGCTCCGGCTTGTCTTCAACTGAGCCACCTTCGACAATTTTAGGGTAGAATGTCCTCCGTCTCTCTAGCTTAATTCTCTCAGTTGAATCACCCTCTGTCTCCTCTAACCGTTGAATCCGTTGTATTAGCTCTGCAAGCTCTTCACATTCGAAAGCAGCGTCCGGAACTGGAACGTAGTACGTCCCTGAGTTATACTTTAGTTCCACCCGGTATGGATCACCTTCTTCCCCAGTATTATCTGCATTTTTATATTTCACCTGTCTCCACCCCTATTCTAGATGACATTCATACCTCCATTTCCTTTGTAATTTCGATGGCTCACTGGATTCAGTCCGGTAAAAATGGTTGGAATAGCATCGGTGAAGTCCCTGCAATACTGGGCTTATCCGTACAGTACACGGCTCAAGCTGCACCGCAATGTTCTAACGAAGTCTCGCCAGCGATAGTTCAGCTTATCGAGTTGACTCGTCATCTTCAGACCACCGCAGTTACCTTCGCAATTCCATTGGCGGGTCTAATGCTGACAGTGTCCGGATTACTCTGGCAAACCGGTTCATCAGAGCAGCAGAGACGGGCACGCCGGATATTCATTAACACATTTGTCGGCCTCACCATCGTAATCCTGAGCGACGGACTGGTCTCCATCGTTACAAACGTGCTTTGTGGAGGCGGTGCTTGATGCGGTCCACCGCTCTCAGCCTGGTCGTCCTTCTGCTGGTCATCATGGCTGTAGTCCCTGGAACTGCGGTAGCAGTCAATAATACGACTTCGCAGTCAATGCCAGTTCAGGACGGGTCCGATGAAGGCAATGGTCTCGATATTGGTAGCCAGTTTCAAAAAGCCATAGTCTCGGTCCTGATGGACATGGTGGAAGGGCTGACAGAGACTCTGAATCAGGTGTTGATCCGGATCTTCGTGAGCTACCCCGAAGTAAAGCAGTCCGCTGTTCTGAGTCTCCACCAGAAGGTGTTTCAGGTGTCGCTGGGCTTGGCATCAGCCGCCGCTGCTTGGATCGGGATACTGCATATGTCGAACCGTGTTGATGGTGTCCGACCAGTGGTCTACCTACTGGGAGCAGTGGCGTTCGGAGCAGTCGCACCTTCGCTTCTCCGGTACCCGGTTGAGCTGTCACGTCTAACCACTGAGGCGCTTGCACCGACTGATCCAGGGATTGCAGCGTTGACACGACTATCTTTCGAACTGTTTCTGGTCGCGGTTATCGATGTATTCCTGTTGTTGGGCACCGTGATGATCTTCGTCGCCCGCGATGTCTATCTGATGCTGGGTGTAGCAATGGCACCCTTGATTGCGTTGATGGCGGTGACGCCTCCTTTCCGACGGTTTGCGGACAGACTGATTAGTATCTGGCTGGCCTGTCTACTGATCGGTCCACTCAATGTCGTGGTTCTGGATCTAACCCTGTCGTTAATGGGATCACTCACCGAGACTCCACACTATCTCTGGGGCTTAGGAGGAATCGCTCTCCTCTTCGGGTTGCCGTTGATCCTGTTAGGTGCGGGAGCCATCGTGTTCGCTCCGATGACCCGTGTTGTTAACAGGGGTGTTGGAAAGGCCTGGGGCGGTGTCAAATCAGGCTGGAACCAGGCTCGAGACACTGACCGAGACGAGCCAAGCGATTGGTCGGATGAATCCGGTCCACGAGGCCGTGGAAACCGTTACCGAAGAGGGGGTGATGATCGATGGTGAAAGCAGATTTCCCGTCGTCCATTGATCCGAGAGTCAAGTTTCTGGATCGCTACACGGTCTGGGATATTATCCGGATCAGCATCCTGGCTTCCATTGGCTGGCTTCTCGCGGAGTCTGCCGGAGCCACCATCGGTATCTTTCTCGGGTTCTTGCTTACTGAGTTCAAGCCCGGTGGCAAAACCCTCGATGCTTACCTCATTGACGCTGTCAAGCGGATAACGACCGCCCCCACTGTCTCCAGCCCAGAACTAAGGAAACTCGTAGATGGAACAGTTATTTTGGATGATGATACCGTTCTCGGAATTGTTCGAGTCTCTTCCCATGACTTAGATTATGCCTCGGAACCAGAAAGAAGAGCAAACCGCGATACAGTCTCGGAACTGCTGAACGGCGTTGATTACCCTGTAGAAATCTATTCCCAGCAACGACTTGTTGACCTGTCGGAATACCAGGGAACCAATGGATCAACGGTCACAACCGACCACTATGTCATCGTAAAGTCATCCAGACAGACGTTGGCTGAAAATCACCGTGAGGTGAAACGACGGGGCACAGAAGTTCGGAGCCTATTGACCGCAGGCGACCTCTACGCCGAATCTTTGACCGGAGCAGAGTTGAAGGCCGCCGTCGAGAACCTCTACCTTGGCAAGCTACACCTTTCCCGGAAAGGGTTCGAGACCGAGTATGGCCAGAAACGGGTCTGTCGTATGCTCTACATCGACGAATACCCCGGTCAGCTACCGCTCGGATGGATAGCCGAGGTATTGAACCAGCAGAATCCCGGACTGATAGATATAGTCCAAGACGTAAAGCCAGTCTCCAACTACCAGCGGAACTGGATGGACCGGATGCTCGCCCGGGTACGAACAGAAATATCTGCTACATGGAGGCCGTCACGCCAGGCAAATCTCCGGGAACAAGAACTCGGCATAGAGCAACGGATGAATGCTGAGGCAAGCGGAGAAACACTGGTCAATCACGGAATCTATGTCATCGCTCGTGGCGAAACAAGTAGTGAAGCCGATAAAACCATGGACGCAGTCAAGTCCGTTCTAAACAGGCACCGTGTGGAGACCCGTGAACCACGGTATTCTAACCAAGCCGTGAAGGCTATCTCAGCCTTCCACCGCTGTAGATTCGACGAGTCAGAGATCGTTCCCGGAGACTCCGCGGCCACGGGATTCAGCTTCGGTACTAAGGACAGTATAGAAGCCGGCGGAATTAAGGTGGGTGACCATCGGAACGATTCCCCTGTAATTCTGGACCGGTTTTCCTGGGACGCAAGTCACATCACCGTTATGGGTAAGAATGGCTCTGGAAAGACCTACTGGACCGGTCTAACCTTGGTTCGGTCTGCCGTAGCCTATGATGATCTTGAGATATATATTGTCGACCCGAAGAAAGGCGACTACAGCGATATCGTTGATGCGCTAGGCGGCGAAACCGTGTTCGTCAGCCAAGCGGACTTCAATGGAAACGGGAATGACGTGGTTCGGTTCACGGTCGAAGATCCTTCACGGGATAACACGGAGAAATTAGCTGAGACGGTACGATATATCCATCGTCAGGCCTCGAAGACCGATAGGAAGACACTGGTGGTTATAGACGAAGCTCACCGTGTCACCACGAAAGGCAACAGGATCTATCAAGACGGCGTTCAGGCACTCTCGAACTTGATCCGTGAAACCCGGCATAAAAACGTGGCTGCAACACTCGTCACACAGAACGCCGACGAGTTCACACGGTCCAACGAGGGCAGAAACATTCTACGGAACGTCGACTGCAACCTCTTCTTCAAGCAGAAAGATGTCGCTAGCCAAGTCACCGACTTCTTCCAACTTTCCGAAAAACAAAGTGTTGAACTCCGGAAACTTAGAACCGGAAATAGTCTACCGTTCAGTGAGGCAATTGTTAAGGGACCAGTTGATACCCGTATCAGAGTCCAAGCCAGTCAGGAGGAACACCGTCTGCTTGAAAACGGTGAAAACCGAGACATGATGCTTCCATCACTGGATTCTGCTGGTTCCGTAGAACCTCGGACTGAGGAAAACGGAGAGAAGAGAAGTCGAACCGACGGCGGCCACGAAACCATATCAACCGATAACACGGACCCAGAATCCACCGAAGAGTACGGGTTCCTGAAGCTGATCGGATTCGTTCTGGGAGCTCCAATCGGTTTGTTCGAGTACGGCTTACTTGCTGGATTCCCCGTAGCTACGGCTCTCTACTGGAATAACATGTTGACGTCGGTTCTTCCAATAGGGTTGCCTCTCAACGGGACACTGGTCGATATCCTCGCAGTTTGGACAGCTACCCTCATAGCGGCCGAACTTCTCTGGATACTGCTCTTGAGCGTAGAAAACTGGCTGGCACAGCCCAGGAGGTAAGTCGATGGGGATTTTCTCAGGCGTCGGCAACAGCTACGTGACACTCGACGAGGCTACAGAGAAACAGCTTGGGCAGCCCTCAGAGCGTTTTCTGACCGCTCAAGTCCAACTACCGTTTGACACTGAGCTACCCGCCACGCTTGATCGGTTTGTGAAGGGGATCACGGAGTACCAGACACAGTTGCTCGGACTGAAGAACACCTCGCCGACCGTTGCTTTCGAAATCCAGCGGTTTGACCCAACCAGAATCCGGCTACAGTTCGCGGTTCAGTCAAGTCGATTAGACAGGAAGGTTCGAACCCATCTCCTCGAGCAGATCCCTGGAATCAACTTTAAAGAAGGGACTACCAAGCTTCCTCTGTCAGACAGCGTTTCTGTCGGTGTCGGAGTTCTAACCCTCCGTAGAAAGGATGTCTACCCATTAGAGACTGAGTTTGAAAGACCGCCGATCAACTCAGTCATTACACCACTGCACCCTGATGCGATGCGCGACACCAGTATAGTCATCCAGATCCTATTCAAGCCCATGGCAGGGAACCCGGTTGGGAAACGTATCTGGCATCGGGAAGCATCAAAAGAGAGCCGGAATCTTCGGAGCGAGAAGGTAGGATTGCTTCCTTGGAATGACCGGGATGCAACTCCGCGTGAAAAGCACCAAGCACGCCGCGTCGACGAAAAAGCGGGAAGCCCTCGGTTCAAAGTATCAGCCAGGATACTAGCGGTTGGCGCGGATGAGTATACAGCCAGCAGAATTAAGGAGGTCTCTGGTGGTTTTAATGTATTCGCTAGCTCGGATACCGGCCAGTCGTTCAGAACCACTACGGTTCGAAGTTTACGAAAATCTCCTATTTACAGGGCTGTAGAAGCTGTTAGAGACCGGAGCTTCAGTCATTCATTCCAGCTCTCGACTCAAGAGCTCGCAGCTCTAGTCTCAATCCCGGACCGTGAACAAGAAAACTTGATAAAGACTGTATGAAGCCCAGTGAGACACGGAAGCTGATCAGAAACTCCAAGAATTCCAATGTAACGCACATAGGTTCCCGGACCAGCATCCTCGGAGTGGAAAAGAACGTCTCCATCAAGGATAAACACCGCATCAAACACGTTCTGACAACTGGAGCTAACGGCACCGGTAAAACCAAGGAACTTCTACACGTCGCGTTACAGGACACTCAGAAAGGCCGTGGACTCGTCATCATCAACCCTAAGGGAAAACTCATCGACGAATACCTGGCTAAAATCCCTGAAAATCGGTACGACGATCTAATCTATGTCAACCCTTCGGAGCAACCGATCACCGGGATCAACGTCCTCGAAACCTATATCGGAGCAACCGGCTCGCTTGCAGCGAAAACCAATCAGACAGAACTCATCGTATCAAATCTTATTCAGTTATTTAAGAGACGTACCGACAACTGGGGCGCAAGATTCGGAAGAGTGCTCGCCACACTGCTTCGCGCTGGAATCGATGCCAACATCGAACACCAATCCGGATACACGCTTTTCGACATAAAGCACTGCGCCACCGACGACGACAAACTCAAAGACCTAATCGATGATACCGAAGATCCCGAACTCCGCTCACAGCTGGTCAACATCAAGAACAACCTCTCAGACCGTGAGCTCGAACCACTTGTCCGACGATTAAACGACTTTACTGA
This sequence comes from Natrinema marinum, assembly GCF_024296685.1. NCBI lineage: Archaea > Methanobacteriati > Methanobacteriota > Halobacteria > Halobacteriales > Natrialbaceae > Natrinema > Natrinema marinum. The sequence continues at coordinate 2,758,714 of NZ_CP100763.1, forward strand.
AAACAAAACCGTTAGACATGTGATCAACCGGGAAAAGAGCGATATCGACTTTCAAGAAGTACTGAGCCACCAGAAAATACTGTTAATCGACGCCCGTGAAGGAGAAGTCGGAACCACGGTAACCGAACTGTTGACTTCAATAGTGATTACGAAGCTTTGGGCTGCCGCACAAGCAAGGTACTACCAAAACAACGATGTCTATGATCCTTTCTTTCTGTTCATCGATGAACTTCAAACGTTCCCGAGCGAGGGCACCCATTTTGCAGAGATTCTGAGTAAAGCCCGGGAATATGGCTTAGGCTGCTGGTTTGCCACCCAGTATCTCTCTCAGCTGCCCCGTGCTATGCGTGACGCAGCTTCGAACAACTGCAGAACCAAACTTGTCTTCGACCCTTCAGGATCGGAAGATCTTCCCAAACTCAAAAGGATGCTTCGCGGCACCGATCAGAGACAGATGACTGCCTTGGGCGACTATCGCGCCATTGTTCAATCGCCAGGAACTCATCGTCGACAGACCGCTACCATTGTGGACACCTACCCACCCTGGGAGACTGACAACGTCGATATCGGCCAACTTAAACAAGCCGCCACATCTGCTACCGCACCCGACTCAATACTTGAAGACCTCGTTGTGGGAACCAGTGGGAATGCGGGCGGAAGGAGACATACCGAACTGCTGTCGATGGCGAAGAGTGAGTTAGCAGAACGCGGTCTCCGCGTAAAGGATCTCCACCAAGAAGTAGGGGACGACAAGCCGGACGCATACGTCTACCTCCCGGACGGCTCCGTAGCCCATCTGGAAGTAGAATACCACACACTCTCCAAACCGGCAAAAACTCTCACAAACCTTCAGAGAGCCCATGAACGGGACCGTGAATGTATCTTCGTCGTTGAAGAAGGTCACGTCAAGAAGCTTGTCAACATCCTCTCTGACCCAGTTAACCGACAAGGCAGACAGCACGAGGATGACAAGGGTCCGTTCAGCTACTACATTGATGAAGGGGGAGAACCGTTTACCGATGTCGAGTGGGTAGAGAATTCCGACTACAGGATTCTGGAAGTCTCCGAAGATGGACTCACTCTCAACAACCCTTCTGATGAAGTGAGTGCTGAAGACAGCCAGTACGACACCACAGAAACACAGAATTCCGAGAATCGGTTTGAAGACCTTAGAGAGATTGACCAGACCGTCCTCAGTTGTATCAAAAAGGGTAAGCATGATGTCCAGCAGATCACCTCCACTACCGGTCTCCCGAACCACAAGGTCAATTACAGCTTCAGAAAACTTGCAGAACTCGGGTTGATAACCGTTGAGAAACCAGATGAGCCTGTTGAGCGGATAATTGATGGACAGAAACGGGTGTTCCAGGTAAAAGTCGCTGAGCTAACGCCAAAAGCCGAAGCCGGGTTTGAATCAGGTGGCTCTATTGAAACTCTTAATCAGTGATATTTTGGCGAGAGTGTGCTGAATAGAGTGCGCATATTCAGCAAGGCCCGAAATCACCATCGGAATTATATTGGGGGGATAATAGCAAAAGAGAAGATTGGCAAAGCCCCGAGACAATGGTGATCAGCTATTTATCGTGGTACTCCAGGAATCCACCCTTGATTAGGACTAGTCGCGTTCACTGATGCATGTAGGACTCCCGGCCAGTCTTCTAACTGAGATTTAACTTCACTTTGGGTGAAATCATCATTCTCTCCGTCCAAGGTGACCTCTAAAATCATTCGACGTTCCCTGTTTTGAAGATTCAGTTCTTCAACTACTCGACTAAGAACAGCTTCAATGTCGTCATCGTGATCAACGCTAACGGTTATATCGTTCCAAGGCCGCGCTGGTACGAAGTATTTTGTTGAATTGATACTCTCCTGTGTGGTTTCATGAAGAAAAACACTCGGAGAATAATCCCGATATCTTCTATGGATTCGTGCAGGGGTTCCTGAATAGAAGATATCAGTTCTATGAATCGGATAGTGCTTTCTTTTGTGTAGTTCTCCGCATAACATTACATCTACATCGAAGGGCACTGGTTTCAAAAGTTGGAATGGCCAATAGGCGTTATCTTTGCCTACATAATTGTATTTATGAACCATCATATGCGTGCAAAGTGCGGTGTACGTATCATCAGGTGGAGGGCTGAAAGAGAGGTTATCATCCACTAGATCGCTTAAATTCTCATGGTGGACTCCATATAATACGAGATCATCACTAACGGAAGTCGGATGACTATCTAATCGTTCAGCATGAGTATTCTGTATAAGTCGGTCTACACCGGGAGTATTTCTCTTTCCTGGAGGATGATCGTGGTCACCATGAATCAGATAGACCGGAACAAAAGGGCCATCTCTTTTTGAGCTTAAGTCCGAAACTAAGTCAATCGTTGACTCAACAGTATCATCACTTGGGTATTCATGATCATAGATGTCACCAGTGATTACAAGCGCATCTACCTCTCGACGCAGGCAACCATCGACAATTTGGTGGAACGCATCAAAAATATCAATACGTCTTTCTGGGAGCTGATATTGGCCTTTTCCAAGATGAAGATCAGCAGTGTGGACAATTTCAGTCACATTTGGTAATCGTGTGATATTCGTGTTCGTCTGGTAAAATACACTCGGTGACCGTCACCGGTTAGCATTTGTGATCGGGTACTTAGTTGATGTACGTTACATCATTTTCGCCGTCATCAGGGAGATAGCTCGTGATGAAGTCATCTGTGAAGTGTCCCCACGGGTTCACGTCTGGATGCCATGTATCGCGATGAGCGTCACAGTCATCTCCATCATCCTCATCACAAACGGCGTGCCCGGTGAACGGTTCCGGCTGACGATAATTACTTCTAAGAGGGTGTTTAGCTAAGATTGATTTCTTCCAATTCCTTTCTACGCATTCACGGGAAACGCGCCCATCTTCCGTAATTTCGCAGTAGTCATTCACCCACGTAATCCTTCCGTCTTTCTTAAGCCGGTCGTTAGGATAGTTCATACCGTTTATGTGTCCTTTTTTCAGTTCACAGTGTCTTCTGCCGTTCTATGCATCCACGTTCGATAGGATCGAGGACTGACTTTCTCTGTAACAACACATCCAGTTAGGAAGGCTAGTCACTCTCCACCTCTTCTGTCTCTCCCTTGTTCTCGTTCTTCTGGTTGTTCAGCTTCGATGCACGTTTTGAATCATCAACTATCTGTTCAATACCATCCTTCTCTGCCTCTACTTGGAGAATGTCTTTGGCCCGGTCAAGACCGACCTGTTGGATGAGGTCGTCAATCTCGTTGAGGCGTTCTTCTCGTTGTTTCTTCCGCGCTACGGTCGCCATCTTCTCGTACGCTTCTATCACTCGCTGGGTGACATCTTCGTCGGGAGACAGAGTAGGAGCTGATTGCCCGAACCGTCCGTTGTCCTGAAAATGGCAAGGTCTTACCTTGTACTCGCCGGTATCTTTGTTCTTGACCGCCTGTACCTCTGCGTGGCCGTCGCCGGTTCCCCAGCTCTCCACTTCTTCTCGGTTAATCACTTCGTATGACGCCATTTCCATTTCCACATATACCACTAATTCCACTAAAGTTTTTCGTTGAGTTGCAGCCTCGATAGGGAAACTTGTGACCAGCATCGCTTGACCACGGAGGCAGAATGGCATCGAGATTACAGAGAAGAAGACCTCACCACCGGCACTCATGTCTCATGAGGCACTCGTTGACTGCGGTCGGTGGATTGAGGACAGGCATACCCCTTTGGTAGCTTAAGTCACTCACACACACGCCACCCAACAATCATCTATTCACGAGTCGAATCAGTCAGTGATTACCCCCCTTACGATTCACTATGGATGAGGACATTCCCAAAGAACTAATCGAGGAAGCGGTCTCGAACCCCAAGAACGATGTTGACGCCGATCTATCCGACAAGACCATCGTCTACTTCGACCAGAAGGCTTGGGGCGCGACATGGGAGGCCACGAACTCCTCGGATGCCGACAATGTCTCTCTCGACACACTGACCAAACGTTCCGGCGACGAATTGGATTTCGTCTACCCGTTCTCAATAGAGAACCTGATCGAAACTACCTCAGCGAGTGATCTGGAATTCAAGACCAACCTGTTCGACACGATGATGGACTTGTCGGGGAACCGCTCTATCAGGAACTATCTGGACGTGTTTGATCACGAGGTGCGGCGCTACCTCTGTGAGTGGCATGAGCTACTGCCCGGGCTGGACACGCGGTCGTTCGTCTTCGATGAGGGTCTCGTCCATGTCGGTGGCGACTGGAGGATCAAAGCAGAGGGAGATATGGAGGTTCCGGAAGGTTTCGAGGAGGAGTTCGAGAAGGTACTCAAGGACGAGGAGATTAACCGAAGACTGCTCCAGAGTCGGGCGCTGAGCGAGGAAGCACCTGGAGTTTCGGATGAGGAGAGAAGGGAGTACAAGGAACGGTACCGAGAGAACGTGCAAGAGGCGGATGGAGAGCTAGATCCTGATAGTGACGAAGACAGGAGACTGTACCTCGCTGATGTCTTCGCCGAACGAATGATGCCCGACCTTAGGCAGTACGCCTTCGAACTGGGGTTCCATCCGGCAGAGCCGGTGATGACAGACCCCTATCAGCGGTCATTCGAGGCCTTTTTCCAGCAATTTCCGGCGTTCTACACGTACGCAACTCTATGCTTCGCCGCCGATGCTCGAAGGAACAACGACCCTGAATTCAACGACGTTCTTGACATCAGCCAACTGGCTGTGGCTACACCATACGCTGACATAGTCGTGACCGAGCAGTTCTTCGGTGGGATGCTATACCGGTTCGGGATCAACGAGGCATTTGGAACGGATATCTTTACTGATGTGAGCGAGTTCGAGTCCTTCCTACGAGAGCGGCTTGATTGAGTGGTCTAGCTCTCCTATGGTGTTCGTGATCGGTGACCCCGGAACCCCTCTCACTCCGACTCGACGTGCAGCACCTCATCTACCGCGGGGTCGACGGCCCCTCGCACGAGCAGTCGGGGCACTCACGGAGTTCGCCGTCCTCGCACACGCCCGTGTAAATGACCTCGCCACCGCGGTCGCAGTTCGCGTGAACGACCGGTATCAGTCGTTCAACACCTCTTCATCCCACTCTCGGAGTTTCTCGTGACGCTTCTCTTAGGACAGGACGGTGGGGGAACCACGCTCCGAGACCTTGTACGACTGGCCGCATTCCGGGCAGTAGAAGATTTCCACGGAGACGTTGGTAATGAGGCTGACCCGACTGTCGCACGCCGAACATATCATTTTCACCGTCGGTATAGGTGATCGATGCGCGAGTTACCAAATAAACGCCAGCCTGCGGGCTACTATTCGAGACTTGGAGTTCTAACGTACTCATCAATCCACCGTGAAGCGACACGATACGGAATTTTCCGCTGTCGTCGTAGTGTCATTATCTGTTCGGCGATTTTAGACGGATCACTGGAGAGGTCGTTGTGGATGTTTCTCAAGTAATTGTTCCGAAGCATGGGGTTCCCGTAGTTGAACTCGAGCGATACATCAATTTCCCTGTACGTCTGTCGATTCTCGTGCTGGTATTGACGAAATCCACGCTCAAGTCCGTTCTCGACGAGACCTTTCATTAGTACTTGAGTCTCGTTCTTGCCGCCTGCATACATCCCGTAACTGAAGAACTCAAAGAGCGACATCCAGCTCAATAGGAACGGGGACAAGTCGGGGTGCGTTGATGTCCGTCCATGCTCATTCAGATGCCGTCGCTCCCGTGACCAATCATACGCCGGTTCGAAGAGTTGGCGAAGGTCGGTCAGTGGAAGGTGTTGAGCGAGAAGATGGAAGTCCAATATCGAGTTCTCAATCCGATTGCGGATATTGTAGAACCGCTGGTTCAACGCGTTCTGGCTCAGGTCTCCTCCAGACTCGCCCACGAGAATCTCTCGATCTCTCTCTGTCAATACACCCCGGTCTCGATGAACCCATTCAAACTCATCTGACATCCGTTAGTCTATTAGCTAATGATTAGGGGAAGAGTCTTAGTCTCTTGGCTTAGACGCCAAATCAGTTAATTTCGACCCCAGTCTGGATGAACGTGTATGTCCACAATAGGACTGCTCGCGGCGGTAGCGATGTTCGCACTCATAAATGTCGTGGCCGGGATGTTCCCGACCACGTTTACAGGCGATGCCCAGCTTGCAATCTGGCTAGTGGCGTTGGTGGTCGCAATCGCTAGCTACGTCACAACAGAGCAGGCGATGGCCGGTGTCCGCCGGTAGACTCGTAGCTGCCCGGATACGGGGAATTTTCTGTGCGTCGAACAACATCTGGTGATCACAGACCAACAACGGGTTGTATGCCGTCTTGGAGAGGGCCTCCGTGTGATTTGTAGCTTTCGCCAGCTGCGTATCGGGAGAGAAAATCCTGACAATCAATGAGGCCCATGCGTTTCAACCGAACTCTGGAACTTCCCTGACCAGAAGATAAATGCCTAACCCGATTTCCTGTCCCTTAATGGAGACTTCGACCTTCTGTTGCGTAGAAATGATAACTCGTCGCGAAGAGCACAGCTACTTTTCAACCATCAGTAAGGTGTTGAGGAACGTTCCTGCTTCCCGTTTTAATCCACTCGACAGCTCTCTCAATCTGGCTTACATCAATCTCCACCTCAACTTCTTTTCTCGGATGAACGGGAACATCTGACCAGCGCTCGACCGGATCTCCCTGGTAATAGAAGTTTAGAAACTGGTCGGCTTTGCCGAGAAATGGTTGCACTGGAAACGTTGTAGTTACTTGCTCGCTGAGTTCTTCGTATGGCACCTTAGGAGTGTTTCGTACATCAAGTTCATGTGCGACTTTCGCTGCGATCACGTACAAGAGATATTTTGGATCATCGCTAATATCATCTTCTGGTACTAGTGTAATATCACCATGCTCATCGACGTTAATCCAATTAGTAACTCTACTGACTTCTTCATCAAAACGTTCGTCAGTAGTCTGTAGCGCAGCTTCAATTGAACGGGTTTTGGAGCCTTTCTCCTCTAACTGGCCTCCTTCTGTTGTAGATTTACTAGTCAAGAGACTACGAGTCTCACGATAAAACCAGACGACGATACGGATACCGATCAGAATTGATAGAATTGTACCAAAGAAACGAGAAATACCCTTCAGTAATTCCCCAACTGGAACGAAAAAATAAATCAATCCGAAGATGATTGCCGCCTCAAGAACGATAATAGACAGACTTAGCCATGAAAAATAAGTGAAAGCAAACTCCTTGGATCGTTGTTTCATGCTCATTGAGCTTCCTTCCGTGGGTTAAAAGATGACTATACACGCGCTTTGCCATAAACGTAAATCATCAAAACATCTCCGGTGATGAATTCAAGCTCTGTATCTTGCACGCGATTTCTATTAACGGCTGAAGGTTTCAACGGAGTCAATCAGGTTAGTATAAGCCCGAATCCGGTCTGCGAAACCAGGTCGGAATCAGGTTGTAATACCCGGCGACTATACACTGTATCCTGAGGTTGTAATACCCGGCGACTATACACTGTATCCTGTTTCCAAGCCAAGGGGAAGAGAAGAGGATTGGTGTTTAGATGTGGACGTCCAGCTTCTTGATACAGTCTAAGTATTCTTCTCGTGCTTGTGTCCGGTCAACACGAGTGTAGATATCCATTGTCTCGGTCTTTGAGTCACCACGAATGTACTTTAGGACGTGGTCGCTCATTCCTTGGTTCCGCATCAATGTGGTGAACACGGTTCGGAAGGTGTGGGGTGTAAACTTCTTGTGGAACCTTGTTTCACCTTCTTCCATGACTCCGGCTCGGACAGCGGCACCACGGACGTGCCGACGTAACTGCTCCCGTGTCATTCGTCCTCCTTTCACCGATTCGAAGAGATAGTCTGAGCCCTTGTCCGTCCGAATTAGTTGATAGAACTCGATAATCTCTCTAAGTTCGTTGTCGATTGGGACGACCGTCTGTTTGCCTCCTTTCCGTTTCCGTAGCCGGATGAATCCTTCATCGAGAAGGAGGTCGTCTTCTCGTATTTCACAGGCTTCACGTGCTCGGCACCCGGTTTTCGCGAGTACCGCGGTCACTGTGAAGTTTCGCGGGTCTTCGACTGCGTCAACGATTTTCCTTGCGTTTTCCCAGGTTGCGCAGTCGGGTCGGTTGGGAACATTTTTTGGAACTTCCTCGAGGATGACGGCAGCCGGGTTTCCCGTGATTTCTTCGTATCGTGGTCGTTGGAGCGCCCAGCTGTAGAACGCTGACAGGCTTTCAAGGTAGCGGCGTTTGGTGTTCTGGCTGAGTTCTCGCTGGTTCAACCGGCTCAGATACCTTTCGATGTCTCTGACTTCAACATCTTCGGGATCGAGGTCGGGGAACTCGTCGTGGAAGAATATCTTGGCGGTCCGGCTGTACTCGTTGAGTGTTCGCCGTGTTTTTCCCGTGGTTTCCTTGCTTCGAAGCCAGTCATTGATTGCTGTATGCTGGTTCCGATAGACTTTCTCTTCCCAGCTATCAGCCTCGAAGAGATATTCAGAATTGCTCATCGCCGATCACCGCCGTTGTTCCGGAGTGTTTTCCAGCCGCTGCCACGCCGGTACTCAACTTTTCCTTGGTTCGCTGACCGGTAGAGCTCTGATTTCAGTTCGTTGCGGAGACGTTGCTGAAACTCCTCACTACCTACTAACTCTCTCAAGACTTGATCTAACGGCTTGTACTCCGAAGTGACCAGTTCCTCCATTGTCCGGGTCTGAATCAGGTTAGAACCAGATTCCGGGTTTGAAGTAGTATGCTTCTTGTTCTCCAGTCTGGTTTCAAGTTGGTCAACTTCCTGCTGTAGCTCTTCAACTTTCCGCCGGTCACCGATTTTTAGTCGGCCTTGTTGCCGCATCGCCCGCGCTTCCTGAACCAGGTTATGAAGATACCTGCTAAGCGACAAACCTTCTTCTTCCGCCTCGGACTTCCACTCCCGCTTCACTTCTTCGACCGCATAGGTTTTGACTACTTCCCGTTCTTCACTTTTGGACAATCGTCGACCAGTCATCGCAATATTGCACCCCGATATGGACGTTTGTCTACCAATGCTTTTATCTCTAGTCCTAATAGTGTGGCCTCGGCACTCATAGGGCTCGTCACGGCCGGGTGCCGAGTCCGGCTCGGAGCGGGTGCGTCGTCATCGGCCACGCGAGCCTACACGCGTCGCTCCAAAGACGGTTTGGATTCCGAGCACTCGAGCCAGTACTTACGCCGCGTCGTCGCCGGCCGCGTTCGCAAAGGCGGTGTTCCACTCGTCGATCAGGTTCTCGAGTCGCGCGTCGTTCCGGTGGGAGAACGTCCGGGGGGCGCGAGCGGTGGCAGTGCGCGGCTCGGGGACGGTGCGCTGGGATGTGGTCTGCGTTCGATCGGGCGTCAGTTCGGCGTCGGGTCGGGTGAGGTGTTGGGTGCTCATGTCGGTCGGGGTTGGAATGTCGTCGAAAATCGGTACTCGTCGTCGGCAACGAACTCAGGCTGCTACGTGTACGACCGACATCTTACTCCTCCGTACTGGCCCCAAGGATATAAAAGTTCATGATAGATATCGTCTCTGCGAGCAGCTGTCTGAAACCAAACACCACGGGAGAGGGTGGCACGATTCGGCGGCGCCACCTCGACGACACACCGCCTACCACGCCGCGATAGTCCGATAGCTTGAGAACCCACGCCTGCGACCGCTCGAGTAAGCGATGACGAGCGACGAGTCGGACGGCGACGACGCCGATGTCAGTTTCGTCATTCCGGCCAGAAACGAGGCTGACTACCTCCGAGGGGCATTGGCGAGTCTCACAGCACTGGACACCGATTACGCCTACGAGACCATCGTGGTCGACAGGGACTCGAGCGACGAGACGGGCGAAATCGCCCGCGAATACGGGGCGACGGTCGTTCAGGGGGGTGACTCGAGCATCGCCGCCGCGCGAAATCTCGGCGCCGAGCGGGCACGCGGCGAGTGGCTGGGGTTTCTCGACGCCGACACGCGGGTGCGGGCGAACTACGTGACCGAACTGCTCGGGTTCGTCGAGGCCGAAGGGCTCGCAGCGGCGAGTTCGTACTGCCGAATCACGGGCCCCCGCCGCGCGAAGCTGCTGGAACTGACCATCAACCACCTCTTCTCGCGGCTCGAGCGTCCGATTCTGCCGGGATTCAACTGTTTCGTCCACCGACGAGCCTTCGAGGAACTCGGCGGCGTTCCGGACGTACCGAACGAGGACACGGCCTTCAGTCGGATGCTCTCGCGGCGCTACCCGACGGCCTACTGTCCGACCGTCCTGGTCGAGCGTTCGGGTCGTCGGATCGCCGACCTCGGGCTGACGGGGACGCTGTGGCACTACGCGCGGTTGGACGTCCGGCGGCTTCGGGCGGAGTGCTGACCGGGGCGGCGTCTCACTCGCGGGGTCGGTCGACCCCGGTTAGTTCGAAGCGAGCGCCGCCGGCCTCGCTCGCCATCGCCTCGAGGGACCAGCCGTGGGCGTCGGCCACCCGCTCGACGATACCGAGACCGAAGCCGGTGCCGTCCTCGGCCGTCGTGAAGCCGATGTCGAAGACCGCGTCGCGTTCGTCGGCCGGAATCCCGCGGCCGGTGTCCGCGATGTAAAACCCGTCGCGGTCATCGCAGGAACCGACGGTGACTGTCAGGTCGGCGCTGGACCCGTCTTCGGGGATTCCGTGGTCGAGCGCGTTTCGAAACAGGTTCTCGAGCAACTGCTGTAGGCGGTCGGGGTCGGCCCGGATCCAGCAGTCGTCGCCGACTTCGAGGGCTGCGTCGCCGGTGTCGACCATCGACCACGCCTTCGTCGCGCAATCGCTGACCGAGACGGGCTCGAGATCGGCGGCCGTCGCCCCCTGTTCGGCCAGCGAGAGCAACTCCTCGATCAGCTGTTCCATCCGGTCTAACGCCTCCCGACAGGCCTCGAGTTGCGAGCGGTCGCCCTCTGCGGCGAGCTCGAGCGCGCCCTGTGCGACGTTCAGCGGGTTCCGCAGATCGTGACTGACGACGCTCGCGAACTCTTGGAGGCGGTCGTTCTGGGCCTCGAGCGTCTCGCGGGACTGCTCGCGCTCGGTCTCGTAGCTGACCCACTTGGCCATCAGCTTGACCAGCGTGCGCTCGGCCGCCGAGAAGCCGTCACCGTTCCTGGGTTCGCTCGAGGCGAAACAGAGGGTGCCATGAATGGTGCCGTCGACGGTCACCTTCGCGCCGACGTAGCTGCCGAGTTCGAACAGCTCGTAGGCCGGATCGCCGGTCCAGCCCTCGTCGGGCGCGTTCGCGACGGTGACGAGGCCGTGAGTCTTGATCGTCTTCCGGCAGTATGCCTTCGCGAGGGGGCAGGACTCGCCTTCCTGCAAGAGCGGGTGATCGCTCTGGGACTCGACGATGGTCTGCGTTCGCTCGTCGACGTCGATTCGCGTCAGGAAGCCGTAGGGCAGGTCGAGATACTCGCAGCCGAGCTCGAGCAGATCGGGCAGCTTCTCCGCGAACGAGGCGTCGGTTCTGGTCGACACGTCGTACAGCGCCTGCAGCGCCGTCACGTTCGATTCGAGTTCCTCCTCCGCGTGGATCCGGTCGGTCACGTCGGTGAAGAAGATCGAGAGCCCGTCCTCGGAGGGATACGCCCGGACCTCGAACCAGCTCTCGAGCGCCGCGAAGTACTCCGTGAAGCTGACCGCCGTCTGCTCGGCGAAGGCCTGCTCGAGTTGCCGCTCGACATCCGTCCCGGAGACGGTCCGGAACGCGGTCTCGAAAGGCTGTCCGAGCAGTTCCTCGCGGGGTTGCTGGAGGAGGTCGACCGCCTGTTCGTTGACGTAGGTGTACTCCCAGTCGGCGTCGATAGAGACAAAAGCGTCGGCGATCCGTTCGAGGGTCGCCTCGCGTTCGCGCTCTAAGCGCCTGCGGTCGCGGAGATCGCGGATGACGGCGGTGAAGAGGTGCTCGCCGTCGACAAGCGCCTCACCGAACGAGATGCCCACGGGGACCTCGTGACCGTCCGCGTGGAGGGCGTCGAGTTCCACCCAGTCCCAGTCGAGGCTTCGGTCGCCCGTCCGCAGGTAGCGGGCGATCGTGTCCCGGTGGCTGTTCCGATACTTCGCCGGAACGATCGTCGAGATCCGCTCGCCGACCAGTTCCCCGGGCGTATAGCCCACGACGGATTCGACAGCGTCGTTGGCGTACTGAATCCTCCCGTCGTCACTCGCCGTCACCACGGCGAAGGTAGCGCTCTCAGTGAACGCCCGAAACCGGGCGGTCGCCGCCTCGAGATCGCGTCGCTCGGTCGCACGCTCGACCGCCCCCTCGATCCGCGTCGCGAGCCGCATCCCGTGACGGGCGGCCGATTCGGGCAGACAGCCGGTCGCGCCGGCCTCGAGCGCGGCGCTGGCGGCGTCCTCGTCCCAGTCGTCGGTGACGACGAACACGGGCAGCCGCGGGCGGTCCTCGCGGACCCGCTCGAGCAGCGGATACTCCTCGCGGTCTCCGGCGACCCGGCCGACGAGACAGTCCACGCGGTACGTCGCGTCGTCGGCGAGCGCCGTCGCGTCGTCGGCGATCGACTCGACGGTGAGCCGATCGTTCGACGCCTCGAGCGCGCGCGTGATTTCGGCGGCGGTCGCTGGATCGTCGCCGACGTACCCCACGCTGATCTCGCGGGCCGCAGCGTCAGTGTCCGTCCGGGCGACGGTCGGCCTGGTCATGAAAGATCCACTGAATACGTGACGTGGACGAACGAAGAGGTAATAAGCCGTGTGGCAGACGTGTATGGGTTCAGACAGTCCGTCCTCGAGAGCCCCTGTTCGCCGGCACCGACAGGGCGACCGCTTTTGTCGCTTCTCGTCGGCGGTACGGACGTGTCGACCGTTCCATCGGAGGCGGAGCACCTGCTCGAGAGCGAACCCGTGATGGCCCACCTGGGAACCTGCGCCGAGGGCCGACCCCACGTCGCGCCGGTCTGGTACCGGTACGACGACGGCGTCGTCGAAATCGTCACGACCGGCCGGAAGCTGGCGAACGTCAGGCGGAATCCGCGCGTCGCCCTCTCGATTCAGAAGGACGATGCCGGGCAAACCCGCTGGATGGTCTCGCTGCTCGGAACGGCGACGGTGATCGAAGACGAAGCCGAGACGGCCCCAGCGCGTCGTCGGATCAACGAGAAGTACGGCGCGGAGCCCGACGCCTACGCCGAGAACACGCTGGTCCGAATCGAGGCCGGCTCGGCGACCTATCGGACCTACTGACGGGTTCCGGGCGGACCCCGGACGACTGCCACACCTCGCTCGCGGGCTCGAGCCGTAGCCGCCGCGTTGGAGGGGCCCGCTGTCTACCGCTCTCCCTCGAGTCGCTCCCGAGCCGCCGCCACGACCAGCGGCAGCGTGATCGTCGCGTCGGCGTAGACGGAGACGTTGTCGGCGTCCTTCTCGAGTTTGCCCCACGAGCGGGCCTCGTCCAGGGTCGCGCCGGAGAGGCCGCCGGTCTGTTTGGGGTCCATCGTCAACTGAACGGCGTAGTCGTACGCGCCGGGGGCGACGAGCATCGTCTGGAGGGTGAAGTTCTTGGGGACGCCGCCGCCGACGACGAACGCGCCGGCCTCGTCGGCGTCGAAGGCGATGTCAGTGAGCGGCGTCATGTCCGCGAGCGCGTCCAGCGAGAACGCGGAGGTCTGGGAGTACATCCACGCCTGGAGCCCGAGGACGGAGTCCTGGACGGCGGGACAGTAGATCGGCACGTCGTTCTCGTAGGCCGCGGCGGCGATGCCGGGGTCCTCGTCGACGTCCTCGCGCTCGTTGATCTCGGCGTTGGCCCGACCGAGTTCTTCGGTGAGCCGCTGGATCGAGACGAGCCCGTCTTCCTCGCACTCCGTCTCGAGGGGCGGGAACACCTCGTCGCGCAGGTGCGACTCGAAGGTCGCGAAGAACTCCTGCGGGAGGTAGACGTTGTAGATGCGGTCGACGCCCTCGTCACGCAGGGTCTCGTCGTGCTCGCGTTCGGTCTTGCCCTCGGCGTGGACCGCGCCGTGGTGGTGTTTGCCGCCGATGGCCTCGATGGCGTCGTGGGTGAGGTTCGCCCCCGTGGTGACCAGCACGTCGATGTAGCCCTCCCGGATCAGGTCGGCAACGATCGCTCGCATCCCCGTGGGGACCATCGCGCCCGCGAGGCTGAAGAAGACGGTCACGTCGTCGTCGAACATCGCCTCGGTCACGTCGACGGCCTCGTGGAGATCCGCCGCGCCGACGCCAGCGTTGCCGTACTCGTCGGCCAGTTCGCCCACCGTCATCCCCGCGCGGACCTCCGCGTGTCCGATCGGGTCGTGCGAGAAGGTGTGGCGCTCGGGCTCGTGGTGGCCCGCTGCCTCGTCGCCGCCGTCGCTCCCGTGATCGTGCTCGTCGCTCATGTCCTCAATTCCGCGAGCCACCGGTTTGAACGTCGCGGTCTCGGTCGAATCGATCGCCGACGCTACAGTCCCGTCGGCACGTCGAGGAACGTCGTCTCGAGCCCCCACTCCTCGACCAACTCCTGCAGCGACCGGACGCCGAAGGTCTCGGTGGCGTAGTGGCCCGCGAGGACGACGTGGATGCCGGCCTCCCGTGCCTCGTGGTAGACCTGCTGTTTTCCCTCGCCGGTCACCAGCGCGTCCGCGCCGGCCGCGACGGCCTCGTCGAGCCAGTCGGCTCCGCTGCCGGTGACGATCGCCACGTTCGCGATCTCGTCGGGCCCGAAGTCGAGCAACTGGACGGGCCGCCCGCCCGTGTCGAGGTTCGCCTCGAGCCGGTCGCGCAGTTCGGCGGGGGCGAAGGGGTCGGCCGCGGTCCCGCGCTGGCCGATGTGCTCGGGGCCGAGTTCGCCGAAGGGGGCGCGGTCCTCGAGCTCGAGTACGTCGGCGACGCCGGCGGCGTTACCCAGTTCCTGATGGCCGTCCAGCGGGAGGTGGGAAACGTACAGCGCGAGGTCGTTCTCGATCAGCGGCGCGATTCGGTCGTAGGTGCGGCCCGTGAGACGATCGAAGCCGCCCCAGGACATGCCGTGGTGGACGACCAACAGGTCCGCGTCGGCTTCGACCGCGCGGTCGACCGTCTCGCGGACGCCGTCGACGGCGACCGCCACGCGGTCGATCTCGGCCTCGTCGGGGCCGATCTGTAGCCCGTTCGCGCTGGCGTCGAGGTCGGCGTAGTCGGCGGTCCGCAGCTCCTCGTCGAGTCGATCGACGACGCTCGAGAGTTTCATATCCGCTCGTTTAGGAGCGATCGCCTTGTATCCGGCTGCTTTCGGTGCCCGTGGGGAGGGGGCCGTTGGCCCGGAGCCGCTCGCAAAAACGAAACCGAAGCGCGTCGAGCCGAGCTACATCAGGTAGAACAGCGGGAAGAGGAACACCCAGACGATGTCGACGAAGTGCCAGTAGAGGCCGAAGTACTCCACCGGCCGGTCGTCCTCGAGGTAGGCGTCGACGCTCGCGATCCGGTAGATCATGAACCCGGCGATGAGTAGTCCGAGGATGACGTGGAGCGCGTGCAGCCCGGTCGTCACGAAGTACATCGAGTACTCGAGGTCGGTGAACCAGTAGATGTCGTGGGCGAACTCCTGGCTCCACTCGTAGCCCTTGACCGTGAGGAACGTCAGGCCGAGCAACAGGGTGGCGCCCATCGCTCCGAGCAGCCCTCGTTTGTTCCCGCGTTCGGCCATCACGAGCGCGACGACGACGGTGAAACTCGAGGTGAGCAGGACGTAGGTGTTGATCAGGCCGACGAGCGCTGAGGGCGGGACGGTCCCGATTTCCTGCCAGCCGGTGTGGAGTCGCATGAAGATGTACGCGCCGATGACGGCCCCGAAGACGACCACGTCGGAGGCCAGGAAGATCCAGACGCCGGTCTTGGTCGTGCCGACGCCCTCGAACGGCCAGCGCTCGGCGATAGCCATTTCGGGGGCGTTGAACTGCTCGCGCCCGAATTGGAAGAACGCGCCGAGAAGGATGCCGACGCCGACTACCGAGAGCACGGGATAGAGGAGAGTGGGGCTCCCCGACGTTTGACCGGCAAGTTCAGCCCCGTGTGAGGTGGCGAAATTAGCGACATACGGCGTCAGCCCCGAGAGCCCGAGGAACGTGACGAACATCCCGATGCCGATGGCGAACGGCCAGATGCTCGCGTGGTCCTCGTGGTCCGCCTCGAGCGGTTCGGCCTGCGTTCGCTCGTGGGCGACCGCACCGCCGTCGGTCGCGGCTGCCGATCGGTCGTCGACGAACTCGAGTTTCCCGCTGGCGTAGCTGGGGCGGTCCGGCCAGTTCTCGAGCGGTGGCGGCGATGTCGTCGCCCACTCGGCGGTCCGCGAGTACGTCCACGGGTTGTCGGGTGCGTCGGGACCGGAAACGAAGCTCTTCGCGAGCGTGACGAGCACGAGCAAGACCGACAGGCCGAGCACGAACGCGCCGACCGTCGCGAGCTGCTGGAAGAACTCCGTTCCCGGCGGGTAGTTGAAGACCCGGCGGGGGGTCTCCCAGGCGAGGAACATCGGGAAGTACAGCAGGTTAAAGCCAAAGAAGTACACCGCGAAGCTGAGCTTCCCGAGGCGTTCGGAGTACATCTTCCCGGTGATCTTCGGCCACCAGTAGTAGAGGCCGCCGATCAGCGCGGTGACGCCCGAGACCATCACGTAGTGGAAGTGGGCGACGACCCAGTAGGTCCCGCGGAACTCGTAGTCCAGCACGACCGCGCCGAGAAACACCCCCGTGATCCCGCCGAGGATGAACAACACGAGCGCGCCGAGTGCGAACAGGAACGGGGTCGTAAACCGGACCCGCCCCTTGACCATCGTGTAGATCAGCGAGAAGACCATCAGGTCGAACGGCAGCGAGATCCCGATCGTCGTCGCCATAAACAGCGTCTTGATCTCGAGGTTGATCGTCGTCAGGAACATGTGATGCATCCAGACGAGGAACGACTGGACGGCCACGAGGACCATCGCGATGATGACCCATTTCCGGCCGACCAGCCGTCGCCCGGTGAACGTCTGGAACGTCTCGAACAGAATCCCCAGCGAGGGGAAGAAGACGATGTACACCTCCGGATGGCCGAAGAACCAGAAGAGATGTCCCCACAGCAGACTCGAGCCCTCCGCGGTCGAGGAGTAGTACTGGGTGAGCAGGATGCGGTCGGTGAGCATCAGGATCAGGGCGGCCAGCAGCGCCGCGAACGCGAACAGCATCATCCAGACGGTCAGCAGGATGCCCCAGGTGAACAGCGGCATGTTCCAGGTGCCCATCCCCTCGGCGCGACAGCGGTGGATCGTCGTCAGGAAGTTCACCGAGCCGAGGGAGACCGACATGGTAAACAGAGTCAACGCGAGGATCGTCGTGTTCCCGCCCATCGTCAGCGTGTAGCCGGGGTTGTAGATCGGCACGTTCAGCGGCGCGTACATGTACCAGCCGTTGGCCCACGTCACGCCCTGGAAGAACGAGACCAGAACGAGAACGCCCGAAAAGAGATAGAACCAGTAACTCAACGCGTTCAGGCGGGGGAACGCCAGATCTTTCGCCCCGATCTGTAGGGGGACGACGTAGTTCGCGAAGCCGAAGCCAAAGGGCGAGATGAACCAGAACACCATCAACAGGCCGTGGATCGAGACCGCCTGGTTGTACTCGGTGTTCGTGAGGAAGCCGGTCCCGCCGGCCTCCCACAACTGGATGCGGAACAACAGCGCGAGGAGACCGCCGGCCAGCAGGAAGAACAGCGCGGTCCCCAGATAGAGGATGCCAACGTCCTTGTGGTTGGTCGTCACCAGCCACCGCTTGATCGTCGTCCGCGGCGGAAAATCACTCATCGAGCCACACCTCCCGTCCGGGCCGGTCTCTGGAATCGACATCGTCGCCGGCTGCGGCTCGGCCGGAGATCGCCGAGAACCGCAGGCCGAGGCGACGACGCTGACAGGCGACGGAGTCCATAGTCACCACATCCTCGGACGATTCGCCGTATCAGCGTGTTCGGTGCACTTGCAGGCGGTATTTGAGGCGTGTCCGAACGGCTGTCTCCGAAACACGGGGACGGAGATGCGGCTGCATCGAAGCGCGAACCCGAAGATCGACAGCAGACGATACGGCGACCGAACGACACGTGGCGCGTCGCTACCGCGACGGCGAACGATCGCCGAGTCCCGGATAGTCGGCGACGATCCCGTCGACGCCAGCCGCCGCGAGCGCGTCGAACTGGAGCCAGTTCGTCGCCGTCCAAACGTTGACCGCGCGGCCCTCGGCGTGAGCTTCCGCGAGCACGTCGATCGACGGCTCGCCCGAAAGCCCGGCGTAGGCCGTTCCGGCCAGTTCCGTCCCGACGATCGCGTTCCGCGGCGGGTGGATCGCCTCGCAGTCGTAACGACGCGCGATCTCGAGGCCGGCCTCGAGGTCGTCCCAGAGCAGGGCCGCGGTGGCGTAATCGGCGAGTTCGCGCAGCGCCGCGATCGCGCCCTCGCAAAAGGACGAGAAGAGGAGGTCGCCGCCGAAGGCCGCGCAGTCGGCGACGACGCGCTCGACGAACGGCCGCCACGCCTCGCGTCGCCGATCGCGCTCGGCCGACGAGAGCGATTCGCCGACCCGCAGGTCCGATCGGCCACACCCCTTCAGTTCGACGTTGACGCCGACCGTCTCGGGAACTGCAGCGAGCAGTTCAGAAAGCGTTGGGATCGTCGCCTCGGTGCCGAGAACCCGCGCTTCGCGGATCGCCTCGAGCGGCGTCTCTCGAACGAGTCCGGTCGCGTCGGTCAGCGGCCGCCCTTCGCGAGTCCCCTCGAGGCGTTCGTCGTGGACGACCACCGGCGTTCCGTCGGCCGCCGGCCGCACGTCGATCTCGAGCATCGCCGTCTCGTCGTGTGCGACCGCGCGCTCGACGGCGGCGATCGTGTTCTCGGGCGCGACGCCGGCGTAGCCGCGGTGTGCGATGACGGCGGGACGGCTCATACCGAGAGCGACGAACGGTGGGGTATTGAAACTCCGGTCGCCGCCAACCCGCGGTCGAGCGGAGCCGGGACGTGGCAACTCCCGGCCCGCCTTTGATTCGCCTCCTCCGCGACGATCCACTATGACCGAGACCACGCTCGCGGACGTCGAACGCGCGCTCGACCGCGCCACCGACCTCGAGACCGAGGAGGCGGTCTCCATCCTCCGGACGGCCCGACAGGATTTGCAGGATCTGGGGACCGACGCCGAGGTAGACGAGGGGCAGCGACGGGAACTCGAGACCGACCTCGAGCAGCGGATCCGCGAGGTCGAGGAGCGCGACGCCTACGACGGCGCGCTGGGGGCGTCGATGAATCCGAGCGAAGACGACGCGCCATAGTGGCCCGGCCGTTCGCAACGCCATCCATTCTGACGTTGCGAACGGCTCGGAAGACGTGTCTCTCCAATGGATGAGCGAGAGAAGAACGACCGAGCGAATCGGCCGGGGAGGACGTGGTAGCCCCTAGTTGCTACGCGAGCAGAGCACCTGTCGATCGTTCGACGCTGTCCCTACTCGACGGCTCCCGTTCCGCGGACGGTGATAGTTCGTCCGAGAACGCGGCGAGATCGGCCGATCTCCGGCCCTTTTATTCGGGTGCCCTCCCGAGTGGTAGGTATGCGAATCGCACTACTCGGCGGCACCGGCGACATCGGCGAAGGACTCGCGCTCCGTTTCGCTCGCGACACGAGCCACGAGATCCTCATCGGCTCGAGAGATCCAGAGAAGGCCCGCGACGCGGTCGCGGAGTACGAGGAGCGACTCGAGGGGCGCACCGGCGAGGTCGACATCAAGGGCTTCGGCAACGAGATGGCGGCCGACCGCGCGGACGTGGTCATCCTCAGCGTCCCGCCGTACTACGTCGGCGACACCGTCGAGGCGGTCGCCGACAGCCTCGATTCGGACACCGTCCTCGTGACCCCCGCGGTCGGCATGCAGGGCGACGAGGACGGCCTGCACTACCACCCGCCGAGCGCGGGCAGCGTCACCGAACTCGTCGCAGGGCGGGCGCCCGACGCGGTCCCGGTCGTCGGCGCGTTCCACAACCTCGCGGCTGACGCCCTGTCGAACCTCGAGAACGACCTCGACCTCGACACGCTCGTCGTCGCCGACGACGACGCGGCCGGCGACACCGTCGTCGACCTCGCAAACGAAATCGAAGGCCTGCGCGCGCTCGGGGCCGGCCCGCTGGCCAACGCGGCGGAGGTCGAGAGCGTCACGCCGCTGGTCATCAACATCGCGAAGTACAACGAGGACATGCACGATGTCGGCGTGAAGTGGATCTAGGCGGCGACTCGGGTCGCCGCTTCGACGGGTTTCGAACGATTCGTCGCGACGAGCGAGGCGACCGGCCGCGTCGCTTACGGGTCGCGAAAATCGAGAGAACGCTGCGGCCTGTTTAGGCGCCAGCGGACTCGAGGGCGTCTTCGATGTCGTTGCGCTGGGTGACGCCGACGAAGCGCTCGACGATGCCGTCGTCGTTCTCGATGATGAGCGTCGGCAGCGAGCGCACCTGGTACTCGTTGGCGATGTCCTGCTGTTCGTCGACGTTGACTTTCTCGACTTCGAATCGCCCCTCCCAGTCGTCCTCGAGCTCCTCGAGGATCGGGTCCTGGGTCTTGCAGGGGCCACACCAGTCCGCGTAGAAGTCCTTGAGTGTGACGGTCATGCGGTCACCGCTACTTGCTCCGCGTCTCGCATAAGGGTTTCCCACTCCCACCACGTTGCCGTGATCGCCGACGCGGCGGGTCGAAAGGTTTAGTTCGAGGGAGCCGAAGGAACTGATATGGATAAAGGACAGAACACTGGGGGGCTGATGTCCAGTGCCGGTCTCGTCCGGTACTTCGACTCCGAGGACTCGAACGCGATTCGCATCGATCCGAAGACGGTCATCGCGTTCGGCGTCATGCTCGGCGTGCTGGTACAGCTCCTGACCTTCGTCTCGTAACGACCCTCTTCTGTTGGCGTCGCCGCTCGAGGCGACGAGTCCGTTCGATAGCGCCGTCGCTACTCGCGCAACCGCCGACTCGAGAGATCAGTCAGCAGCCCTCGGGCGGCCGGCGAGCCGGCCGCGACGAACAACGTTTTCGTAGTGAGGGTTCGTACGTGGTCAGCGAACGGATGGTCACCGGAACTGACAGCGCTCGCTCGACGCCGGACGCGTTCGACTGGGCGTTCCTCTCGCTGGCGCTCGTGCTCGCAGCGGTTCACCTGTATCTCGCGTTCTTCGCGCCGTTCGTCCCCGACGATCGCGCGACGACGTTTCTGGTCATCGGAGCCGTGTTGCTCGTCGGTCCGCTCGTCTACGTGACGCCGTACTGGCACTCGCTGCTGTACCTCCTCGGCGCAGGACTGGCCGTCTATCTGGGCGTCATCTGGCTGCTCGGCGGGATGGAGTTTCTTCTCGTCGGTGCGTTCACGGGGACCGTGGCGACGACCTTCGCCGTCCTCGCGCTCTACCTGTTCGTCCGCGACGTGGCGCGGTCGGAGGAGGGCTGAGAGCGCCGTGGCGCGACCTTTTTGAGCGGACCGTTCCTACCGGTGGCCATGTCACTGACTGCGGGCGTCGTCGCGGTGCAAGGCGACGTGTCCGAACACGCGGCGGCGATCGAACGCGCCGCGGAGGCCCACGGGCACGAGGTTGCCGTCCGCGAGATCCGCGAATCGGGGATCGTTCCCGACTGCGATCTGCTGGCGATGCCGGGCGGCGAGTCGACGACCATCTCCCGACTGATCCACGGCGAGGGAATCGCCCCCGAAATCCGGGATCACGTCGCCGCCGGCAAGCCGCTGCTCGCGACCTGTGCTGGCCTGATCGTCGCCTCGAGCGACGCCGGCGACGACCGGGTCGACGAACTCGGCGTGATCGACGCGAGCGTCGAGCGCAACGCCTTCGGCCGGCAGAAGGACAGCTTCGAAGCGCCCCTCGAGGTGACGGGCCTCGACGACCCCTTCCCGGCAGTGTTCATTCGCGCACCCGCGATCGATACGGTCGGCGCGGCAGCGGTGCTCGCGACCTGGGACGAGCGCCCGGTCGCAGTCCGGGACGGCCCCGTCGTCGGGACCGCGTTCCACCCCGAACTGACGACGGACAGTCGGATCCACGGCCTGGCCTTCTTCGAAAACGACGCGGTGGAACTGCCACTCGAGGGATCGGGGTCGCGCCGGTCGTGACGCGAGCGACGGGAGCGACAGGAGTGCCGATCCCGGCCGCTGCATGCACTCGCGACCGGACATGTTTTGCCCCTCCTCCCCAACGGTAGGGGTATGCAGGCATCCATCGACGCGGTTCGCGTCGCAGGGACGCCCCAGGGCCCGGTTCCGGTGGTCGTCCTTGCCGTCGACGACGAGGACGACGTCGTGCCGATCTTCATCGGGTTCAACGAGGCGACCAGCATCGCCCGGGGACTCGAGGCCGAGGACATCGGCCGACCGCTGACCCACGACCTCCTGCTCGACGTGATGGAGGAACTCGGGAGCCGCATCGACCGCGTCGTCGTCACCGAGATCAAAGAGCGCGACAGCGGCCAGGGCGGCACCTACATCGCGGACATCCACCTCGAGACGCCCCGCGGCGAGGCGGTCATCGACGCCCGGCCGAGCGATTCGCTGGCGCTGGCCGCCCGGACGAACGCGCCGATCGAGATCTCCGAGGCGGTCTTCGAGGACAGCCGAGACGACAGCGAGAAGTTCGACGAACTCGAAGACATCCGCAACGTATCCGGTGATCTGTAGATGGACGACGTGCTCGCCGACCTGTTTGCCGTCATCGAAGACCGAAAGGAAACGCTGCCCGAGGACTCCTACACCGCCTCGCTGTTCACCCACGAGAAAGGCGAGAACGCGGTGCTCGAGAAACTCGGCGAAGAGACCACCGAACTCGTTCTCGCCGCGAAAGACGACGATCGCGAGGAGATCGCCCACGAGAGCGCCGACATCGTCTACCACCTGCTCGTGTTGCTCTCGATGAAAGACGTGGACCTCGCGGAGCTCGAGGCCGAACTCGAGGCGCGCCGCTAAGGGCCCCGACCGCTCGACTCGATCCGATCGCTGCCCGGTATCGGGACAGAAGGCGTACCTTCATTGTGGGGTAGGTTCCATACCCACTCATTGTGATACCGACAGGTCTGGCAGCGGGCCGACCGAATCGGAGGTGAACGGACGTGCCCGACGACTCGACTCCCGACGACGCCAGCGCGCCCGATTACCGGCAGCTCTCGTTCGTCGCGCTCGCGGCCGTCGCGCTCGTGCTGGCGGCCGCGTTCACGCCCGGCGTCGCGGTGCCGGCCGGCTCGGAGTCCAGCAGTGAGACGGACTCGCGCCTCGAGCCCGGCGATTCGGCCGGCGGGGGCGGTGGCGGCGGTGAGGGCGGTGACGGACCGAACGTGGAGTTCGACTGGCGACGGTTGCTCGAGTTGCTCGACATCGACAGGGGCGACCGTGACACGGAGCAGCCCGACCCCGAAGCGGCCTGTGTCATCAGCTTGGATCGAACGCCGGTGCCCGGCGGACAGGTGACGGCGACGATCCACTACGAGGGCGAGTTCCTCGACGACGCGCCGGTGTGGTTCGAGGATCGATACGTGGGGCGAACCGACGAGTACGGGCGAGTGACCGGTACCGTCCCGTACGTCACGAAGATGGAGATTCGAGTCGGCGCAGGCGACGACGTGACGTGTCGAGCCGGAGCGGGCACGGCAAGCGGAGCGGTCGCCGCCGACGCAAGTGCGAACGGACGGCCGTCCGGGACGACGGCGAGCGCCACCGCGGGGACGCTGGTGGCGGCGCAGGCCGCCGACGGCATCCTGACGACGCAGTCGACGGCCGAGGACGAGGATGGGGCCGAAAACGCGACCGGCTCGTACGAGGTCACCGGCGAGGTCGAGATCGACGTTCGCGGCGACCCCTACCCCGGCGAGGAGGTCACCGCTGAGGCGACGATCAAGGGGGTACCGATGCGCGATGCGACCGTCTCCGTCGACGGGACGACGTTCGGTCGGACGGACGACGACGGCACGGCGTCGGTGACCGTCCCCGACGACGGCTCCGAGCGGCTCGAACTCGAGGTGACCCGTGGTGACTTCTCGGGGACGAAACGGATCGACGTACTCCTGCTCGAGGCGCGGCTCCGGCCCGGCGGACTCGCGCCGATCCCCGGCAGTCCCGGCACCGTCGAGGCCGTAATCGACGGCGAGCCGGTCGCGAACGCCACCGTCACCGTCGGCGGCGAACGCGCGGGAACGACGGGTGCCGACGGACGACTCCCGGTCGTGTTGCCGCGCGATCCGACGACGACGGTGACGGTCCACACGGGCGATCGGACCACAAACCAGACCGCGAGCGTGACGCTCCTGAGTGCCTACGGCGGCCTCGCGGCCCTGACCGCGGTCGTCGTCGCCGGCCTGGCGGCGTTCGCACACCGCACGCACGGCCGCCGCGGATCGGTCGCCGTCGGCGGCGCTGCCGCGGCGCTGCTCGCGGTGCTCGTCGTCGAGGCGTTCTACGGATCGTGGGCCGGGCTCGCGGCGCTCGCCGCCGTTTCGCTGCTCGGATTCGGACTCGTCGCCGGGCGGTCCGACGGCGAGCGGCTCCGCGACCGCGAGTTGCCCTCGATCCGCGGGGCGCTAGACCGGTTCCTGACGTGGCTCGTCGACCGAACGATGTGGCTCGTCGACCGCCTCGAGGTACTGGCCGACCGGGGACGGGCGCTGGCGGCCGCCGTTCGCGGGTGGCTGAGATCGCTGCCGCGGTCGGCGAGCGGGCTCTGGGCGCGGTTCGCGGACTGGCTACGGACGGTTCCGGCACGCGTTCGATCGGGACTTCGACGCGCGCTCGTGGTCGCGAGGACGCTCCCGCTCAGAACGGCGGCGGTCGGGCTCGGGGCCGTCGCCCTGCTCGTCGGCGGCTACGTGCTCGACGGCTTCCGCGGGGCCGCCCTCGTCGCGGGCGGCCTCGCCGTCGCCGGCGTGATCCGCTACCGCTCCGACGAGGCGGAGGCGATGGAGGCGGACGAGGACCGCGACGACGGCGAGCCAGCAGCGTCGAAGCCGATAGCGGAGACACCGAACCGAGAGCGGCGACGCTCGTTCCGCGAACTCTGGCGTGCGTTCGCACGGCGAGTCTCGCCCGGCCGGTGGCGAACGCGCACGCCCGGCGAGATCGAGCGTCGCGCCCTCTCGGAGGGGTACCCCAGCGAGCCGGTGCGCGAACTGACGACGCTCTTTCGCGAGGTGGAGTACGGCGGCCGACCCCGCTCGAGCGAGCGCCGCGACCGGGCAGCGGCGGCCTACGACGAGATCGAAGCGGAGCGCGAGCGTGCGGAGACGGCGGACTCGCAGACGACCGAACCGGCGTCCGCGACCGACGGAGGGGAGCGATCGTGAGGCCCCGTCGAACGACGATCGTCGCCCTGTTCGGGCTGGCGCTCGTCGCGATCGGGACCGGTCTGGGAGTCGTCCAGCCCGGCGACTCCGGGGGTGCCGGCGGGCTCGTCGCCCTGCTCGTCCTCGTCGCGCTCGGTCTTGGCTTTCAGACGGTCCGCGGCTCGCTCGACGGGACCGCCGACGCACCGACCGTTCCGTGGGCGGGCGACGACGCCTTCGCGACCCCCGCGCCCGAGCGGACCGACCGCAAGCCCCCGCTCTCGAGCGACGACCTCGCCGGGCTGATCGAGACGGCCGGCGAGCGGGCCCGAGACGAGGAGAGCGTCGACGAGGGACTCGAGGCGGTCCGCCCCGCGCTCCGAGAGACGCTGATCGACGCGCTCGAGCAGGGCGGGCGCTCGCGATCGGAGGTCGAGGCGGCGCTCACGGACGGGAGCTGGACCGACGACCGGGTCGCCGCGAGCGTCCTCGCGGCCGACGTGGCGCCGCCGAATCGCTCGTTTCGCGAGCGGGTTCGCGTCTGGCTCTCGCCCGAGCGCGTCGTCCGCCAGCGGGCCCGACGGGCCACCGACGCGGTCGCCGCGGCCGCAGACGATGCGCTGCCGACGGTCCCAGGCCAGACCGCGCCTCGAACCGTACCGGTCGTCCGGCCCACTCTCGAGGACCTCCAGCGTGGCGCGGACGGGCGGCTCCAGCGCGCGGTCGATCCGCGGGCGATCGCCCGCGGACCGCAGCCGCGCCGGCCGCAGGTCGGCGACGAACTCGGGGATGCCGAATCGGACGGAACGGACGGGCGAGACTATCGCGCCGAGATCACGGAGGAGACCGGCGCGTGAGCCGTCGACAGCGACGCTGGCGGGGTGCCATCGCGGCGACGATCGCCCTCGCGGTCGTCGGATTCGTCGGCAACGCGCCGGCCCTGCTGCTCGGGTCGATCGTTCCGCTCGCGTTCGTCGCCTACGGGTCGCTGTCCCGCGTTCGGGACCCCGAGGGGCTCGTCGCGACCAGGACGGTCGCGCCGACGCCCGCGCCGCCGGGCCGCCCTGTGACCGTCACCCTCGAGGTGACAAACGACGGCGACCGGACGCTGACCGACGTTCGACTCGCCGACGGCGTCCCCAGAGCGCTGGCCGTCCTCGAGGGGACGCCGCGGGCCGGCGTGACGCTCGAGCCCGGCGAGAGCCACAGCGTGACGTACCTCGTCGTGGCCCGGCGCGGGGAGTACGACTTCGACCCGCCGGAGTGTCGGCTCCGGGGGCTCGGGGCGAGCGCGGTGGCGACGGTCTCACTGCCGGTGTCGGGCGACCGGTCGCTCGTCTGCCGACTCGATGCCGACGCGCCGCCGATCGAGGAGGACGGGGCCGGCCACACCGGCCAGTTCACCGCTGATGACCCCGGCGACGGCGTCTCGTTTCACTCGACCCGGGAGTACCGCCCCGACGACCCCGCCGACCGGATCGACTGGCGACACTACGCGAAACGCGGGACGCTCGCGACGGTCAACTACGAGCGACAGGTGTCGGCGACCGTCGTGCTGGTCGTCGACGCGCGCGCGGCGAACCGCGTCGTCGCCGGCCGCGGGCGGCCAACTGGCGTCGAACTCGAGGCCTACGCCGCGACGCACGCGCTGACCGACCTGCTGCAATCGGGCCACGACGTCGGCGTCGCCGTGATCGGCCTCGACGGCCCCGGCCCCGCGGGCTGTCACTGGCTCGAGCCGGCCAGCGGGCGCGACCAGCGGACGCGCGGGCTCGAACTGCTCCGGACGGCGGCCGACGGCGATTCGGCGGCCGACAGCCGGCCGAATCAGACGCGGGCGGACGCCCGACGGACGGAGGCACAGGTCCGCAAAGTGCTCGAGCTCGTCCCGCCGAACGCACAGCTCGCCCTGTTTACGGCCGCCCTCGACGGGGCCCCGGTCGACGCGGTCGAGACCTGGCGCGGCGCGGGGCTACCGGTCGCGGTCTGCTCGCCCGATATCGTCCCCGAAAACACCGTCAGCGGTCAGTACGAGCAGGTGCGACGACGGACGCGACTGGCGCGCTGTCAGGCCGCCGGCGCTCGCACGGTCGACTGGCGGCGGGGGACGCCGCTGCCGCTGGTCATCGAGCACGCCTTCGCCGCCGACGCGCGGCTCTCGAACACGCGGCTCCTCGGTGGCGGCGGGTCGGCGAACGACGGCGGCGGACCGGACGAGGACGGAGCGGCGGGAGGCGAACACGACGAACGCGCCGAACGAGACCCCCAGACCGGGCGGCGGACGCGGCCGGGAGGTGACGACTAGATGTCGCTGGCCGGCGGCCCCCGCCTCGATCGGCCGTCCGCGATCGGCGACGAGGGGCGGGCGCGTGCGACGAGTCTCTGGATCGCCACGCTGGCCGTCGTCGCCGCCGTCGGGCTCGTCGGCGTCGCGATCGGCGAGCCGTCGCTGCTGCCGACGCTTGGCCTGGTCGTCGGGCTGACGGTCGCGGGCGTCGGGCTGCTCGAGCGCCACGGGTTCGTCGAGCAACTCGTCGCCCACGCGTTCCTGTTGACGGTCGGGACGGCGTTCTCGCTGATCGTCCTCGCGGCTCCGCTCGTCGCCGGGCCGGGGCTCGCGGTGAGCGGGTGTGCGCTGGCGCTGGCCGGGACCGGGGCCGCCTGGGCCGATATCGGCGGCGAGAAGCTGAAAACCGCCGCGACGGGGAGCGTGCTCGGCTACGTCTCGATGCTGGCCTCGAGCGCGGCGGTAACGGTGCTGCTCGCGTTCGGCTATCTCGCCACGGCGGTGGTGGGCAGAATCACCGGCGTCTCGAGCCCGATCGGGTCGCTCACCGGCTTCCTGATAGTCGGGGCCGGAACCGCCGTCGTCGTCCGACTGTCGCTGCGGTGGCTCCCGATCGTGGCGTTGACCCCCCGGGATCGGCGGCCGGCGGTCGAACGGCGGCTCGCGTCCGTCCGGCGATATCTGACGTGGACGATCTCGGGGGCGGTCGTCGCGGTCATCGCCCTCTCCGGCCTCGTACTCGGGGGCGCGACGGCCAGGCTGTCGGCCCGGCAGCCGGCGCTTTCGGGCGGGCTCGAGGTGCTGTCCTCGCCGATCGTCGTCTGGCCGATCGTCGCGGTCGGCGCGGTAAGCGCCGCCGCCGGCGTGATCGCGCTCGTCCTGCGACGGCTCACGCGGGAGGCCGATGCCGACGCGACGCGCCGGACCGCCGCGATCGTCGTCGGCGTCGGACTTTCGCTGCCGTTCCTGCTCGGGGTGGTGCTCCTGATCGCCAGTAACGGGGTCGTCGTCGGCCCGGTCCTCCTCGCGGGAGCGCTGCTGATCCCCTTGCTGGTCGGACCACTGGCGGCCGCGTTCGTGTTCGGCAGCGGCGCCGTCTGTACCGCCGTGGGACTGCTCCCCGCGCGGGCGACCGGACCGACGATCGCCGCGACGGGGCTGGTCGTCGCCGCGATCGGCGTCGAGAGCGTGCGACCGCTCCTCGCGTTTGGCTGTATCGCGGCCGCGGTGCTCGTCTGGGACCTCTCGACGTTCGGACTCGGGGTGACGGCCGAACTCGGTCACGTACCCGAGACTCGTCGGCTCGAACTGTTCCACGGGGCCATCGCCGTCGGCGTCGGCGTCGCCGCCGTGGCGGTCGTGGCCGGCCTCGCAGGGGTCGGACGCGGCGTTTTCGGGGGTGGGGGTGCGGCCGGCGCCGCGCTCGTCGTCGTGTTGGGCGTGTTGCTCCTGTTGGTTCCCCTCCGCGGCTAGCCGGTCGCGACCCGGACAGGCGAGAGGGGAGGCTTCTTGGTCATCTAGCGTCACTGTCGTGTATGGACGAGACGAACGCGACGCCCGACGACGCCGCACGCACCGTCCGGCGGGTCGTCGAACGCATCGAGGAAGCGGCGGTGGTCGACCGCACGGTCCTCCACACGCTGCTTTCCGCCGTGCTCGCCCGCGGCCACGTCCTGCTCGAGGACGTGCCGGGGACGGGGAAGACGGTCACCGCTCGAGTGATCGCCGAGTCGATGGGGCTCGAGTTCAAGCGGATCCAGTTCACGCCCGACCTGTTGCCCTCGGACGTGACCGGCTCGATGATCTACGACGAGCAAGCCGGCGAGTTCGAGTTCGCTCAGGGGCCGGTGTTCACGAACGTCGTGCTGGCCGACGAGATCAACCGCGCGCCGCCGAAAACGCAGGCGGCGCTGCTCGAGGCGATGGAGGAACGCCAGGTCAGCGTCGACGGCACGACCTACGAGCTGCCCGAGCCGTTCGTCGTCGTCGCGACCCAGAACCCGATCGAACAGGAGGGGACGTTCCGCCTCCCCGAGGCCCAGCGCGACCGCTTCAGCGTCAAGACCTCGCTCGGCTATCCCGACCGCGACGGCGAACTGGGGCTACTCGAGCGGCGGGCGAACCGGCGGTCGCTCTCGCCGAGCGTCGAGCCGGTCGCGAGCCGGCAGGCGGTCACGACGCTTCAGGATCTGACGGAGGACGTCACCGTCGACGAGAAGGTCCGGGGCTACATCGTCGACCTCGCGCGGCAGACGCGGGCCGACCGGCGAGCCGACACCGGCGTCTCGCCGCGGGGCGTCCAGCGGGTGTTCGAAGCGGCCCGCGCCGCCGCGCTGATCGACGGCCGGTCGTACGTCACCCCGGACGACGTCAAACGCCTCGCCCGGCCGACGATGGCCCACCGGATCGTCCTCACCACCGAGGCGACCGTCGAGGGCGTCGAGCCGAGCGCCATCGTCCGCCACGCGGTCAACGCCGTCGACGTGCCGGCGGTCGCGCCCGGACGCGACGAGCCCGAACCCGAGTCGGACGCCGAATCGGAGACGGACCACGAGCCGAAACTCGAGGACGCGTCCGACGACGCCACCGAACCCGGAGCCGACTCCGCCTCGCCTCGAAATCGGTAACGGTCGACGCGACTCAGCGCTCGTCGGCGGGCGTCCACTCGCGGTCCGTCGCCCCGACGTATCGGGAGTCGGGACGGACCAGTCTGTTGTCCGCGCGCTGCTCGAGGCAGTGGGCCATCCAGCCGGCGACCCGCGAAACGGCGAACGTTGCGGTGAACAGCTCCTTCGGAATCCCGACGCCGTCGAGCAAGGCGGCGGTGTAGAACTCGACGTTGGTGTCCAGTCGGCGGTCCGGGCTGTGGTCGGCTAACGCCTCGACGGCGACGGCCTCGAACTCGCGGACGGTCTCGAAGAAGTCGCCGTCGGCCGACTCGGCGTAGAGGCGTTCCGCAGCCGACTCGAGGACCGACGCTCGCGGATCGCGGACGCGGTAGACGCGGTGGCCAAAGCCCATCAGCCGCTCGCCGGCCGCCAGCTTGCCTTTGACGTAGCCGGCCGGATCGCCGAGTTCGTGGACATCCCGCAACATCTCGAGGACCGGGCCCGGCGCGCCGCCGTGGAGCGGCCCCTTGAGCGAGCCGACCGCGGCGGTGGCCGCGGAGACGAGGTCCGACTCGGTCGAGACGACGGTTCTGGCGGTGAACGTCGAGGCGTTGACGCCGTGGTCGACGACGGTGGAGAGGTAGGTCTCGAGCCCGCGAACCGCCGCGTCGTCGGGCTCGTCGCCGGTCAGCATGTGGAGGTAGTTCGCTGCGTGACCGAGGTCGTCACGGGGCTCGACGGGGGTGGCTCCCTGCCGGTAGCGCCAGTAGGTCGCGACGATGGTCGGGACGACGGCGACGAGGCGCCGGGCGAGGGCCTCCGAATCATCGGCTCCGGCAGCGTTGGCCGCGGAGGCATCGCCCTCAGGGCCGAGATTCGCCGCCGCGATACCCATCCGCAGGGCGTCCATCGCGGGTGTTTCCTCCGCGGCGGCGCGCCGGAGCACTGCACAGACCTCGTCGGGGAGGTCGCGACGGCTCGCGAGGTCGGCCCGGAACGCGGCCAGTTCGTCGGCCGTCGGCAGCCGGTCGTGTAACAGGAGAAAGACGCTCTCCTCGTAGGTCGCGTTGGTCGCGAGGTCCGCGATCGGAAACCCGCAGACGACCAGTTCACCGTTCTCTCCGTCGATGTGGCTCAGTCTCGTCTCCGCGACGGTGATCCCCTCGAGTCCGGGGTGGATCGACTCGTTCATAGCCGGACGAAGGGCCGACGTAAATGTAAGCGCTTGGAGCAATCTCGTTCCCCTCGAGCCGCCGGAGGCGGAATCTCTCGCCGACAGTATCGCCCGAACTGCCGGAACGCTCTCGTCGAAGCGATCGGCAGTAGCCCACGATAGCGGCGTCGTTGCGGGGATTTGGGGCCGTTCGGGAGGATCACCGCTTCCAGCGATCGGGCCGAAATCGGCCGACGCTATCGGGGAACGCAGTTTCTCCCCGCCCGCCGACCCGTCCGACGGCGGTCACTCCGATAGATCGTCGAGGAGTCGTTCGTCGGTCAGGACGGTCTCGACGACGGTGCGGCCCGCGTCGGTGAGCTCGTAGCCATCCTCACCCTTGGCGACGAAGTAGTCCCGGAGCTGGCGCAGGTGATAGTTGAACCGGCCCTTATCCTCGATCGAGGACGACGCGCGCAGCGTCGAGTATGCGACGGGGTCGTCTCGGTCGGCCAGCAAGAGGAGCAGTTCGAGGCGATCGGGTTCCGAGAGGACGGCGAGCGTGTCGGAGACGGGCTCGAGCGCCGTCGACCGAACCGGGGTTCGAATCAGCGAGTCTCCGGCGACGTCTCGGTTTTCGACCGGGGTCCACGCCTTCTCCGTCGCGCCGACGTACTGGCTGGTCGGACGGACGAGGTCGTCGCTCTCGCGTTGCTCGAGACAGTGGGCCGCCCAGCCACCGACCCGCGAGACGGCAAACGTCGCGGCGAACAGCGCCGTCGGAATCCCGAGTTCGTGGAGCAACGCGGCGGCGTAGAACTCGACGTTCGGCTCCGTCCCGCGGTCTGGCGCTCGCGCTGCCAGCACGTCGCCGGCGACGGTCTCGAACTCGCGGACGGTCTCGAGGAAGCCGTCGTCGCCCGTCGCCTCGACGAGGCGGTCGGCGGCCGCCGCGAGCACCGTCGCCCGCGGATCGCGGCCCCGGTAGACGGGGTGGCCGAACCCCCGCACTCGCTCGCCGGCATCGAGCTTCTCGCGGACGTACCGCTTTCCGTTCCCGGAATCGTGGACCTCACGGAGCATCTCGACGGCTAACTCGAGTCCACCGCCGTGGCGCGGCCCCTTGAACGTCCCGACGGCGGCCGTCACGGCGGAGACGACGTCGGAGTCGGTCGACATGACGGTCCGCGCGGTGAACGTCGAGGGGTTGAGGCCGTGCTCGAGCAGCGTCACGAGGAAGGTCTCGATGGCGCGCGCCTCGGTTTCGGTCGGTTCCTCGCCGGTCAGCATGTGGAGGTAGTTCGCGGCGTGACCCAGGTCGTCGCGGGGCTCGATCGGTTCCGCCCCCCGTCGGTAGCGCCAGTAGGTCGCCGCGATCGTCGGCACGACGGCGACGACGCGTTCGGCGGCCGCTCTGGACGCCGTCCCGTCGGTCTCGAGGGTCGCCGCCGCGACACCCATCCGGATCGCGTCCATCGCAGTGTGGCCCGTCTCGGCGGCGCGCTCGAGCAGCGCCCGGACCTCGGGTGGGATCTCGCGGCGGCTCGCGAGGCTGGACCGGAACGCGTCGAGTTCCGCCGCGGTCGGCAGTCGACCCTCGAACAGGAGGAAAACACACTCCTCGTAGGTCGCGTTGGTCGCGAGGTCGTCGATCGGATAGCCGCCGACGATCAGCTCGCCGCGCTCGCCGTCGATGTCGCTGAGCGCGGTTTCGGCGACGGTGACGTACTCGAGTTGCGGATCGAAGACGGACGGTGACACGACGGATAGAGGATCGGAGCCGGCCGTTGTAATGGTTGTGCAGCGCGCCGTCGGCGAGTCACTCGCTGACCGCAGCGCCGACCGCGCCGGCGACCGCGCTCTCGATGGCCATCACGACCGAGATCGCGACGGCGAGCAGAAAGATGCCGATGCCGGCGGCGCCGGAGATCGCACCGCCGACGGGACCGAGCGTGAGGCCGGCGATACCGACGGCGACGGCGATGAGCAATCCGCCGATGATCCCGCCGAGCGAGCCTGCGAGCAGGCCGTGCCAGAAGCCACGTCCGAGCCCGCCGCCGGCCATGTAGCCGGCGACGAAGCCGCCGAACAGGCCCGCCGCGAGCTGGCCGATGCCCGGAACAACGAGGCCGACGATCCCGAGGACGGTCGCAACGACGAATCCGACGAAGACCGCGCGCCAGTCTGTCATAGGATATCGTAGGACAGCGGCAGGGATAAGCTCGCGGCGGCCAACGGACGCCCTTTTATGGGCACGCGTCCTATCCGCGAGCATGATTTTCGAAGACCTTCCGACGACGCCCACGTCGGAAGAGCTGATCGACAAGGCGTTTTCGCGGGCGGCGCGGGCCGGGAAGGCCAAAGGCGGCCTCGAGGCCCAGCAGTCGATGCTCCAGACGGCGGCCAACATCATCTCCGACAATCTCGAGAACGTGGTCACGGCGTGGCCGGACTTCGAGTACGAAGACGACGTGCATCCGTTCTACTACGAGCTCGCGGACGCGATCGTCGACGTCGATCGGCTCCGCCAGAGCCTTTCGGAGGTGATGTGGGCCAGTCGGAAGGCCCGCGAGATCCACGAGGAGTACCAGCCGCGGCTGCGCAAGACCGACGTCGACACCGCGCGAAAGCACCGGAAACAGGCGTTCGCCCGACTCGCGGACATCGTCGAGCAGATCGACGACGAACTGCTGTACATCAACGAGTCGCGAAACGACCTGCGCGATCTGCCGGAGATCGACCCCGACGAGCCGACGATCGTCGTCGCCGGCTACCCCAACGTCGGGAAATCGTCGTTCGTCAACGACGTGACCAACGCCCGCGGTGAGACTGCCTCCTACCCATTCACGACGAAGGGGATCGGGCTCGGCCATTTCGAGCGCGATCACATCCGCTACCAGATCGTCGACACCCCCGGCTTGCTCGACCGCCCGCCGCAGGATCGCAACGAGATCGAATCGCAAGCGGTCAGCGCGATCGAACACCTCGCCGACTGCATGCTCGTGATGGTCGACCCCACCGGCGAGTGTGGCTATCCGATCGGCTCGCAACTCGAGCTCCGGGACGCGATCGCGGCCCAGTTCGAGGACGTGCCGGTGCTGACGGTGGCGAACAAGGCGGATCGGTTCGACGCTGCCGAACTCGACGAGGCGATCGCGGCCGATTACACCATGAGCGTCGAAACGGACGCGAACGTCGAGACCGTGCTCGCGGCGGCCGTCGAGGCGATCGATCACGAACCCGAGTTGCCGTTCGAGGGATAATCGCTCGAGAGGAAGTCACCGCGAAACGGTCTCCCGCCCGGTTCTCGCACGGGGGCGGGCGAGCATCGCCGACAACCGATCGCCGTATCGCCGGCGGTTGCACTCGAGGGGGTAGCGAACGGCGTTTGCAGGTCTATTAGTGCGTTGAGGGAGAGTACCAAGCACAGATGCTCGAGAAACCAGATCTGACCGGCCAGACCGCGTTCATCACGGGGACAACGCGGGGAATCGGCAAGCAACTCGCGCTCGCACTCGCAGAACAAGGATGTAACATCGTCTCGACCGGGAAAACGGTCGACGATTCGGACTCCGATCTGGAGGGGACGATCCACAAGACGGCCGAGGCGTGCGCGGAAAAGGGCGTCGACACCCATGCGATCCAGTTGAACGTCCGCGACGAGGAGAACATCGAGGCGGCCATCGACGAAGCGATCGACGAGATGGGCGAGATCAACATCGTCATCAACAACGCCTCGGCGATCCAGACGGAGTCCGTCGAGGAGATGCCCGCGAACCGGTACGACCTGATGAACGAGGTCAACGTGCGCGGAACCTACCTCGTCTCGCGGGGCTTCATCGACCACCTCAGGGAGGTCGACGAAGACGCCTGGATCCTGACGAACGCACCACCGGTCACGATGGACCGCGCGCCGGGGCGAGCCGCCTACGCCTGGTCGAAGATGGGGATGTCGTTCATCACGCTGTCGCTGGCCGACGAACTGGCCGACGACGAGATCGGCTGTAACTCCTTCTGGCCCGTTACCGCCATCGACACGCGCGCGACCCGCTACTTCGGCATGGGGACCGAAGACGACTGGCGCACACCCGAAATCCTCTCGGATACGGTGCTGGGGATACTCGACCGCGATCCAGCCGAGTTCACCGGGAACTACGTCTACGACGAAGACTTCCTCTGGGAAGCCGGCATCGAGGACTTCTCGCGGTACAATCTCACCGACGGCGACCCAGCACCGATGTCGGCACAGCTCTTCGATCCCGACTACTCACGACCCGAAAGTAACAGATCGTAGCGGCGGACAACCGCTCTCGAACCGACGCGAGCCCCGCTAGCCGGCGTCGAACACCAGTCGATCCCGCGCGCCGTCGATCGTGACCGCCGCGCGATGCTCGCCGGCCGCGAGAAACCGATCGATCGTCACCTCGAGTACCGTCCCGACCCGCCACTCGTCGCCGGACTCGAGGACGCGCGTCGACCGCTCGCCCGACCCGACGTACGTCCCGTCGAGTACCACCTCGAGTGCGGCCGGCTCGAGGGTCTCGCCGCCGACGTTCTTGACGTACAGCGTGACCTGCCCGTCAGCGTCGTCGTAGGTCGCACCCGCCGCGGGGTCGTTGATGACGACGATCTCCGCGTCGATCGTCGCGACCGTCCGGTCGGCCTCGTCGGCGGTCGACTGGGCGAACACCGACGACTGCGTGACGATCGTACCGGCAAAGGCGGCCGCGATGCTCACCGCGGCGATGAACAGCAACACCTGAGCGACGGCGGTACGGACCATCCGTATTCGAAAGCCAGCGTTAGGTACGTGATATGCCTACCGGCCGGACGGCGACGGCCGCGGTCGCCACCCGTCGCCCCACTCTAATCGAGGACGACGACGTATCTGACCTCGACGTCCACGGGCTGGTCGGCGTGGCGGTTGATCCGCTCGCTCAGGGTGTCGGCCAGTTCGGGCACCGACTCGCCCGGCGGCCCGCCGATCGTCACGACAACCCGTTCCGGACTCCGGAACGGATAGTTGTCGCTCATCGTGACCTCGAGCTCGAGCACCTGAAACTCCTCGTATTGCCCCTGCGAGAGGACCGCCTCGACCTCCTCGCGGGCGTCCTGTTCGAAGTTGCCCGCCTCGTAGGAGGCGTAGGTGATGCCGCCGAGAAACACCGCGAAGACGAGGACGATGACGACGAGGCCGACGATCCGCTGGCGAAGCCGCTGTTCCGTCTCTCCTATCTGGAACAGGTTCTCCGGCCGGTAGCCCGCGTACCACAGCGTCAGGAGACCGGCGAGGTTCACCGAAAGGAGGTTGACGAGGACGAGGACCGTCGCGCCGATGGCGGCCGAGGGCTGTCCCCACGCGAGGGTGATCCCCGCGACGCCCGCAGGCGGGATCAGCGCCGCGGCGATCATCACGCCGACGAGCGCGACGGAGGTTCCGGTCGCGATGCTCACGACGCCCGCGACGCCAGCGCCGAGTGCGATCGCCAGCGAGAGCAGGTCGGGCGCGAGCCGCTCCGAGATCTCGCCGACGTTCGTCAACACCAGCCCCGGCGGGACGATGTTCGTCACTCGGACGAGTAGGGCGAACACAGCGGCGGCGCCGATCGCGAGGACGACGCCGACGATCTGGAAGGTGACGCTCTCGACGAACAGTTCCTCGTCGTCGATCACCGTTCCCACGCTGGCACCCAGCGCCGGCCCGATCAGCGGCGCGATCACCATCGAGCCGACGACGACCGCCGGCGAGTCCAGCAGGAGTCCCGCGGTCGCGACGATCGCGCTGATGATCGTCATCACGGCGTAGACGGGAAACGTCGGCGTCAACTCCTCGGCCTCGGCCCGCAACTCGTGGCGCGAGATGCGCTCGGACTCCACGTCGCCGTTCTCGTACTCCTCGCGAAGCGCCTGAAATCGCCGGGAGACGACCGTCTCGGCATCGACGACGACCGTGTACGCGTCCTCGTCGACCCCCACGTCCTGTAGCTCGTCGAGCACCGGTTCCACGGCCGCGTCGGGCAACGGAAAGTAGACGACCGCCGTATACTCCCGACTGCTGTCCTCGTCAGTCAGGACGTAGTCGATCCCTCGATCGTCGAGCGTCCCGAGGATCGTCTCCCGCTTGCCCGTGGGCACCGTCAGCTGTACGAGCCGCACGGTACGACCTGAGACACTCGGGGGTCATAACTCCGGGGCATTCCGTTCCACGCAGCGGGTCGCAACGAACTCGAGTCGCTCGTCGGACGCCCGGAGCGACGACGCTCGGCAGCCGTCTCGGTGCATATTAACCCGCGACGTTCCTACACCGGCGTATGTTCGATACCCGCCCGAACCGGGAGGCCGAAGTCGCCCTCGTCGGCCGCTCGAACGTGGGCAAATCCACGCTCATGCGCGAACTCACCGGCCACAGCTTCGACACCGGGGGGAAACCCGGCGTCACCCGCTCGCCAAACCACTACGACTGGGCCCCGGAGGACTTCGTCATCACCGACCTCCCCGGCTTCGGCTTCATGAGCGGCGTCGACGAGGACCACCGCGAGCAGATCAAGACCGACATCGTCCGCTACTTAGAGGAGTACGCCGACAACGTCCTCGTGGCAATCCTCGTCGTCGACGGGAAGAGCGTCATCGACATCATCGATCGTCACTCCGGCCCCGACGAGATCCCCTACGACGTGGAGATGTTCCACTTCCTGCGCGAACTCGACGTCCCCACCGTCGTCGCCGTCAACAAGATGGACAAGGTCGACGACCGCGACGAGCGGCTGAACGAACTCTGCGACCGCCTCGGGCTCTATCCGCCGTGGAAACAGTGGCAGGAGACCATCGCCCCAATTAGCGCGAAGAAGGGTCAACTCGAGCCACTCAACGAGGCCGTTCGCTCCCAGTTGCACGAGCAACAGCGGGACGATCTATTCAAATTCTTTTAGAGAACGAGTCATAAGACTCGTCTTGTGGCTCGAGGTTCTTACGGGCCAGATCGTCACTCGCACATAGTTGGTGATCGTAATGACGAGTCAGAAATACAGTACGAGGAATACTTCTAAAGCAGAAAATGAACCCCCTCTATCGACATTCCCCCGATGCTGCGCACATAGAATCTGTCCAGAATAATTCTAACTCCATCTAACTCTCCAAAGTAATATTCTCTCCGAAATTCTGTTCTTGATTGATTTTATGGATGAAAACTATTTCAGAAACATTTATATTTGAATATTTTATTTCGCCAGAATATTCTATACTCCCTTGACAATCAACTGACGGTGGTGACCACTGTTCTGATGCGTTTATAATACATACTATACTTTCATCTTCAGATGAAATATAGTGGGAAGCAGTAATCCCATACTTCTTTGCAACTCCACTGATTACCCCACGGAAACCAATACTATTATCCGTGAAGTTAGTCATTTCTACAGTACTTTCTGTGTCGTCACAGAGGCTTTTGTTAATTTGAACAGATGAATCAGCTTCTGGATTACTATCCCCATCTATATTAGCACATCCAGAAATAGATATTGTGCTGCCTAAGAATAGCTGAAGGTATCTTCTCCTCCTCATAATCATATATTCACTTCGGTGAATGAATATCTGCCGGTGTCGATGGTCGAAATCCCATGTGACTGCGACCAGTTCGTGAATATCGATACGAACTGGCACTCGGCCATCGACATCGATCCCGCGATCAGACTACGTGGTTACGAAACTCCTCACCGGTCTCGAGCCGAGCGACGTTCTCGCGGACGATCTCGCCTACGTCGCGAAAATAGTCCCGCGTGTAGGCCGCGCAGTGGGGCGAAACGATGACCTCGTCCATCTCCCAGAGCGGGGAGTCCTCGGGTAGCGGCTCTTCCTCGAAAACGTCCAGCGCCGCGCCGGCGAGGGCGTCTGCCTCGAGCGCGTCGATCAGCGCCGCTTCGTCGACCACCGGACCGCGGGCGACGTTCACGAAGTAGGCGTCGTCGCGCATAGCGTCGAACGCGTCGGCGTCGAAGAGATGGCGCGTCTCGTCGGTCAGCGGCACGGTGACGATCACGAACTCGGCGTCGCCGATCGCCTCGAGCAGCCGGTCGGTCGCGTAAATCTCGTCGAACCCCGGAACGGGATCGCCGGAGCGGCGGATGCCGGTCACGCGAAGCCCGAGCGCGCCCAGCGTCTCGGCGACGCCGCGTCCGAGCGTCCCGGTGCCGACGACGCAGGCCGTCGACCCCGGCAGCGTAAACGCCTCGTCCCAGTCGGGGCGGTCCCACCGTCGCTCCTGTTGGTTCGCGACGTGATCGTGGAGTCGTCGGGCGAACATGAGCAGGTAGCCCGCGACCGTCTCGCCGACGGTCCGGCCGTGGATCCCCGTGCTGTTCGTGAGGACCACGTCGTTCGCCTCGAGCGCGTCGAACGGGAACCGGTCGACGCCGGCCTGGATCGAGTGGATCCAGTCCAGTTCGAGGAACGCCGCCCGGTGCTCGAGGGTGACGACCGCGTCGCAGGCAGCGATGCCATCGTCGCCGATCACCGCGACTTCGATCGACAGATCGCCAAGGGAGTCCGCGAGTTCCGTCGGCGGAAAGACATCGTCGACGGACTCGTGGATTCCGAGTCGCTCGAGTTCGAACGTCATCACCGACGCCTACAGGCGACGCCGTGTTGAAGGTTTGCGACTCGATATCCGCGATCGGCGACCCCACCGATCGCTACCCGGCCGGTGGTACGGATCGGCCTCGAGGCGCCGCGAGCGGTCGGTCTGGGACAGCGCGAGGTCCACAAAACGGACCGAGCCAGCGAGTTTATAGCTGCAGGCGCGAAACGAGGTTCGAATGGAAGATATCGACCGAACGTCGACCGCCGACGAATTCGACGCCGATGCGATTCTCGCGGATCTCCTCGAGTGCTGTGGCGAGACAGTGCGTGCGTTTGCGGAGTACGATGCGAAAACGTACAACGTCCTCTACTTCGACCAGCGACTGGTCGACGAGATCGAGACCGAAGCGGAGTTGCAGGCGTTCGCCGACCGGATCCACGAAGACTACCGGCTCGATTTCACCGAGAAACGGATGTACGAGGACGTCTACTCCGAACTCGGAGAAGTGCGCGCGTTCAGCGTGTTCTTCAGGCAGAGCGCGATCATTCGCTTCGTCGGCGAGCGGGAGGGAATATACGTGTCGCTCGACCGGGACGCCCCCTTCAACGAAGCCATCGAATCCGTATACGAGAATCTCGCAGAGAGTTCCTGACGATGCACAGAGACGAAAAACAACGGTTGGCAGAAGCGTCGAACGTCCTCTTGCTCGGGTCGATGCTCGACGACTCGACCAAGCAGGTCCACAACATGCTCCTGTCGCCGGACACGTCCGAGCCGACCGACATTCTGGTGCTCACCTTCCGGTCGCCGGACCAGTGGCTCCGGGCATGGGCCGGCGATCCGGCGACCCACGAGGGGCGCATCGGGATCATCACGCTCGACGAATCGCCCTCAGAGCCGGGCCGGCAGTTCGACGACGTGACCACCGTCTCTGTCAACCCCGCGGACCTCACGGGAATCGGCATGAAACTGAGCGACTACCTCTCGAGTCGGAACCACGCGGACACGGAGACGGTGATCTGCGTCGAGTCGATCACCGAGCTCCTGCAGTACACGAACCGCAAGTCGCTGTTCCGGTTCCTGCGAGTGATCACGCGGCGCATCGAACACGTCGAGGGGATCGCCCATTTTCACCTCGATCCGGCCGCTCACGACCAGGAGACGGTGAACACGATCAAATTGCCGTTCGACGCGATCGTCGACATCGGCGGCCCGGACGAGAAGGTCACGGTTTCGACGCGCTACTAGCCGTTCGCAGACGGAAGCGGCGGCTCGGAGAAAGGCCCTCGTCACAAGGGGCTCGGAGGGGGTAACTCTTCGTCACGGCCGCCAGTCGTGGCTACTCCGTCGAGGTCTTTCGGTCTGTCGTTTCTCGCCGCGAGCGTCGTGGCGGTCGTCGCGTGTCTCCTCTTTGCGATCAGCGGCATCTGGCCGCCGTTCGTCGCCGTCGAAAGCGCGAGCATGGAGCCGAACATTCACACGGGCGACCTGCTCTTCGTCGTCCGGGAAGGGCGGTTCGCCGGCGACGAGTCCGTCGCGGAGACGGGTATCGTCCCCGTCGAAAACGGTCGCGGTAGCGGGGACGAACGGTTCGGACGGGCCGGCGACGTGATCGTGTTTCGGCCGAACGGAGATCCGTCGAAAACGCCGGTCATCCACCGAGCCTACTACTGGGTCGAGGCCAGTAGCCAACCCGGCCTACACGTTCAACCGCCCCTGCGCGGAGATCCGAGCCTGTCCGGCCCCCACGACGGGTTCATCACGAGAGGTGATGCGAACAGCGTGTACGACCAGATCGGCGGCAACGAGCCGAACACGACCGTCGTTCGTCCCGACTGGATCGTCGGCAAAGCGGTAGTCAGAATCCCCTGGCTCGGAAACGTTCGGCCGCTGCTCGAGTCGCTGCTCGGGCTCAGCGTCGTCGAATCGGTTGCGACGACGGTCAGGTGATCGGCTGGCCGCCTCGAGTCCGCGCGTCTCCGTGGCCGCAACCTCGCGTCACCGAGTCAACCGACGACGTCAGCGGCGGTCGACCGGGCGAACGATCCACCCCCGAACGGAACGCGTCGAAAACCGCCGCTCACGTTTCGAAATCGATCGTGCCTTTATCCGAGTTCGGTCTGAAAGAGTAGCGAATGGCTGCAATCGAGAACAGGTCGTCGTTCGAGGAGTTCGACGCCGACGCGATCCTCGAGGAGATCCTCGGGATCTGTGACGATCGGGTGCGCTCGTTCGCGGAGTACGACGCCCAGACGTACAACATTATGTACATGAGCGAGCGGATGGTCGACCAGTTCGAGAGCGAGGACGAAATCGATGACCTCTCCGATCGGATCC
Organism: Natrinema marinum; assembly: GCF_024296685.1. NCBI lineage: Archaea > Methanobacteriati > Methanobacteriota > Halobacteria > Halobacteriales > Natrialbaceae > Natrinema > Natrinema marinum. Next base: position 2,801,024 of record NZ_CP100763.1, read on the forward strand.
ACAGCGACTATCGACTCGATTTCACTGAAAAGGAGATGTACGAGGATGTCTACGCCGAACTCGGCGAGGTACGCGCCTTCAGCGTCTTCTTCACGCGAAGTGTGATTTTCCGATTCGTCGGTGAGCGGACGGGGCTCTACATCTCGGTCGATCGGGACGCTCCGTTCAACGAGATCATCGACGCCGTGTACGACAGCATCGAGGCACCCTCGTGACGATGCGAGCGGACGCCGAACAGCGGTTGGCGAAGGCATCGAACGTTCTCTTGCTCGGGTCGATGCTCGAGGAGTCGCCCCAGCGGACTCACAATGCGCTCCTGTCGCCGGGTACCGACGCTCCGACCGACATCCTGGCGCTTACTTTTCGGTCGCCGGACCAGTGGCTCCGGGCGTGGGCCGGCGATCCGGCGCCCCACGAGGGACGCATCGGGATCATCACGCTCGAAGAGTCACCCTCGCAGCCCCAGCGGAAGTACGACAACGTGACCGCGGTTTCGGTCAACCCCGCGGACCTCACGGGAATCGGCATGAAACTGAGCGACTACCTCTCGAGTCGAGGAGACGCGGACGCGAAGACGGTGATCTGCGTCGAGTCGATCACCGAACTCCTGCAGTACACGAACCGCAAGTCGCTGTTTCGGTTCCTGCGGGTGATCACGCGGCGCATCGAACACGTCGAGGGGATCGCCCACTTTCACCTCAATCCGGCCGCTCACGACCAGCAGACGGTGAGCACGATCAAATCGCCGTTCGACGCGATCGTCGACACCGGCGGCTCGGGCGAGGAGGTCACGGTCTCGACGCGCTACTAGCGCGAGGAGGAGACGGTATCGCGCCACCAGTCGCCTACTCTTCCGAGGCGTTCCGGTCCGTCGTCCCACCGTCGTCGCGCCACCCCTCGAGTCCGCGTAATTCCTCGGCCACGGCCTCAATCTCGGCGGGCTCGAGCGCGCCGCGTTCGGTGACGACCTCGGTCACGCAGTCGGCGGGCGTCACGTCGAACGTCGGGTTCAACACGTCGACTGTGGCGTCGCCGTCGTAGACCGCGACGCGGTCGCCGGACTCGAGGTTCACGTCCTCGCGGGTCGAAACCTTGTCCGTGGCCGCGACGACCGAAACCGGAATCCCCTCGCGATCGGCGGCGATCGCCAGCCCCCGCGTCCCGGTCTTGTTCACGACCGAGCCGTCGGGGAGGACGGTGTCCGCGCCGACGACGACGCGATCGATCGGCTCGCTCGCGAGGACGTGTGCGGCCGCTGCATCGGTGTGGACCGTCACCGCGCCGTCGATCGCCGCGGCCAGCCTCTCGGCGACGGCGATCCCCTCGCGAGCCGGCCGCGATTCGGCGACGTAGACGCGGTCGGGCGTGCCCTCGCGGAGCGCCTCGAGGACCGTCCCCGACCGCGAGAGCGTCGCGACGCTCCCCGAGAGACGTTCGGCCGCGTTCCGGGCGGCGTCTTCGTCGGCCGATAGCGCGCGGTCGATCCCCGACAGCGCCGACTCGAGGACCGAGGGTGCGCCCGTCCCCGACCCCTCGTTCACGTCCGCTTCGGCCATCGCCCGGTTCACTCGATTCCGGAGGACGGCCATCGACGGTCGCGCCTCGAGCAGTCGACCGGCGAGTTCCGCGAGTTCGTCCCGCTCGCCCTCGGGATCGACACCGAATTCGGCTCGTTCGGCGACGAGTAGTCCCGCGCGATCCCGAACGACCTCGAGCGCGCGCACGGAGAGATACGCTGCACCGTGGTCGCCGTCGGCCGCGATCGACCGCACGGTGGGCGCGACGCGCTCGTAGGCCGTCCACAGTTTCGGCACCGTCTCGCGGTCGTCGCCAACGCCCTCGAGCAGTTCGGTGGGGGACACCCACGCGAAGGCGTCGTGTTCCTCGCTCAACTCTACCTCGCGGGTCTCGCAGTCGAACAGGTAGGGGTGGACGACCCACTCGCGCTCGAGGGCTGGGTCCTCGAACGCGACCGGCCGCCCGGAGCGGACGAGCGAGACGGCATCGGCCTCGAGGCCCGTCTCCTCGCGGATCTCCGCGCGGACCTGTTCGTCGGGATCGCCCTCCGCAAACCCGGAGACGCCGCACCACTGGCCCCGGTAGGTGCCGACGGCGTCACTGCGGCGCAAGCAGAGAACCTCGCTCCGATGGCGGAGGAACGCGGTGACGACGTGAGCCGACTCGTCGTACGTGGTGTCGTCCGGGCACATACGATGGCCCACGATGACCGGGAACGTGTCGCTTTCGAACGCGCCGTTGCGGACCGCGAAGCGCTCGACTCGAAACCGTCCACGAGTGAGCGAAACGGACGATCGGGAATCGCCCGCTCACGAACGCTTTTCTGAACTGGCGAACGAACGCAGAGCAATGACGCGTATCGCGATTATTTCCGATACCCACGTGCCCACTCGAGAGTCGGAGATCCCCGCGTGGGCTGTCGCCGAGATCGAGGCGGCCGACCACACCATACACGCCGGCGATTTCGAGTCGTTCGGGGCCTACGAGCGGATCGTCGACCTCACGGGTGGCGAGTTGACGGCCGTTCGAGGCAACGTGGATCCGGCGACGCTCGACGCGCCGAGGACGGCCACCCTCGAGATCGACGGCGTGACGTTCGTCGTCACCCACGGCGACGGCTCGTCGGGCACCTGGCTGGAACGAGTCGTCGAGACGGCCCGCGAGGAAGCGGGCACGGACGCCGAAACGACGGTCGTCGCCGTCGCCGGTCACACCCACCAGGTGGTCGACGAGACCGTCACGTTCGACGAGTTCCACCCGGCGGAGGAGGGCCACGCAGCCGGTCGCGTCCGGGTACTCAATCCGGGGAGCGCCACCGGCGCTGCACCCACGACGTACGAGACGATGTTCGTCGCGACCGTGACCGACGGCTCCCTCACGATCGACCGGCGAAGCGGATAGGGCAGCCGATCTCGAGACCGGAGAGCAAACGTGAAAATCTCGAACGGAAGACGGCGAACTATAAACCGACGGCAGCACAACCCGACGCGTATCGATGGGAACTCCCGAACAAACGTTCACCGCTTCCGGATCGGGCCCCCGGATCGGCGTCGACGTCGGCGGGACCTTCACCGACGTGGCGCTGTCCGTCGACGACCGGCTGATCACCGCGAAGGTACCGACGACCGACGACCAGCACGTCGGCGTCCTCGAGGGGATCGAGAAGGCCTGCGACCGCGCCGGCATCGAGCCGAGCGAGATCGACGGCTTCGCCCACGCGATGACCGTCTCGGTCAACGCCTTGCTGGAGCGTGCCGGTGCCGAAACCGCGCTCGTGACGACCGCTGGGTTTCGCGATGTCCTCGAGATCGGTCGTCAAGATCGCCCCGCGCTGTACGACCTCGAGGCCGAAAAGCCAGAGCCGCTGGTCCCCCGCGACCTGCGGTTCGAGGTCGAGGAGCGAGCGACAGCCGAGGGCGTCGAGCGAGAAATCGATCCCGAGGCGGTCCGCGATCTCGCGACCGACCTGCGCGAGCGCGAGGTCGAGGCGGTGGCGGTCTGCCTGCTGCACGCCTACGCCGACCCCGAGAACGAGCGGATCGTCGCGGAGACGCTGCGCGAGGAACTCACGGTCCCGGTCTCTGCCTCCCACGAGGTGCTCGCGGAGTTCCGGGAGTTCGAGCGCACGTCGACCACGGCGGTCGACGCCTACCTCCGGCCGGCGATCGACGACTACGTCGGCCGGCTGGTCGAGGAAGCCGACGACGCGGGAATCCCCGAACCGTGGATCATGCAGGCCAACGGCGGCATCGCCGACGCCGAGACAGTCCGCGAGCAGGCGGTGACGACGACGCTGTCGGGACCCGCCGCGGGCGTCGTCGGCGCGGCGGCCACGGTCGACGAGACCGACGTGGACGGCCTCGTCACCTTCGACATGGGCGGGACCTCGAGCGACGTGAGCCTCGTCCGCGACGGACGGGCAGAACGGACGACCGACGCCGAGATCGACGGGCTGCCGATCCGCACGCCGATGGTCGACGTGAACACCGTCGGCGCGGGCGGCGGCTCGATCGCCTGGGTCGATTCGGGCGGCGCGCTCCGTGTCGGGCCACAATCGGCGGGCGCCGATCCCGGCCCGGCCTGCTACGGCAACGGCGGGACGGAGCCGACGGTCACCGACGCCAACGTCGTGCTCGGCTACATCGGCCCGAAGACGGCGCTGGGCGGCGAACTGACCCTCGACGTCGACGCGGCCCGCGAGGCCCTCGAGGGGCTGGCCGACGAGGCCGGGCTCGAGGGTGCGCTCGAGGCGGCCCGCGGCGTCTACCGCGTGGCCAACGCGACGATGACGCGGGCGATCCGGTCCGTGACGGTCGAGCGGGGCCACGACCCGCGAGGATTCGCGCTGGTGGCCTTCGGCGGCGCGGGACCGATGCACGCCACGGCGCTGGCCGAGTCGCTCTCGATCGATCGCGTCGTCGTCCCGCGACCGAGCGGCGTCCTCTCGGCGTTCGGCCTGCTCGCGGCCGACGAGAGCTACGACGCCGCCAGAACCGTGGGAGTCGACCTCGAGACGGCGGAGCCGGACGCACTCGAGAGTGTCTACGACGACCTCGTGACTGACGTGCTCGCAGACGCCTCCGATCCGGGTGCGACGCGGATCGAGCGAGCGGCGGACTGCCGGTACGACGGCCAAAGTTTCGAGTTGACCGTTCCCGTCGGTAGCGAATTCGACGCGGATACGGTCGCAACGCGGTTTCGCGAGGCCCACGAACAGGCGTACGGCTACGCGATGGACGAAGCGGTCGAGATCGTCACCCTCCGCGCGACGGCGGCGGTACCCGGCTCCGAGCCGACGGTCCGTCACGAAGGGAAAGGCGGCGACATGATCGGCACCCGTCGCGCGCACTTCCCCGACGTCGGTCCGCGGACGGCGACCGTCTTCGACCGGGATCGAGTCGCGCCGGGCGCGACGATCTCGAGCCCGGCGATCTTAGAACAGGACGAGAGTACGACCGTCGTCCCGCCCGCGTGGACGGGTGAGGTGCTCGCGGACGGGACGCTGGTGCTGACCAGAGACAGCGACACGACGGAGGCACGATGACTACGCACACCGACGGAACGGACGACAGCGACGGAACCGACGGGAACGGCATCGATCCGGTCACCCTCGAGGTGTTGCGCAACCAACTCGAGAGCGTCGCCGAGGAGATGGGGCAGACGCTGATCCGAGGGGCCTACTCGCCGAACATCAAGGAGCGCCGGGACTGCTCGACGGCGCTCTTCGACGCCGACGGCCGGATGGTCGCCCAGGCCGAGCATATCCCGGTCCATCTCGGGGCGATGCCCGCGGCAGTCGACGCGGTTCGGGAACGCGATCCGGAGCCGGGCGACGTGTTCGTCCTCAACGATCCCTTCACTGGTGGGACCCACCTGCCGGACGTGACGATGGTGTCGCCGCTCGCGCCCGGAGACGGTAGCAACGGCGACCGCGATATCGTCGGCTACGCCGTCTCACGGGCCCACCACGCCGACGTCGGCGGCGCGACTCCCGGCAGTATGCCGGCCGGCTCACAGGAGATCTACCAGGAAGGACTGCGGCTACCGCCCACCCGGCTGGTCGCGAGCGGCCGCGTCAGAGAGGATGTCCGCTCGCTCCTCCTCGCGAACGTGCGCAACCCCCGCGAGCGCCGAGCCGACCTCCGCGCACAGCGGGCGGCGAACGAACGCGCCGAATCCCGGCTCGCCGATCTCTTCGACGAACACGGCCGAGAAACGGTGCTCGAGGCGTTCGAGGCTGTGATCGACTACTCCCGCGAGCGCGTCGAAAGCGAGATCGCGGCGCTTCCCGACGGAAGCTACGAGGCGACGGACGTGCTCGAGGGAGACGGCGTCACCGACGACGACATCGAGATCGCCGTCGCGGTGACGATCGACGGCGAGACGATCGACGTGGACTTTTCCGGGACCGCCGACCAGCTCGCGGGGAACCTGAACGCGCCGCTCGCGGTCGCGAAGAGCGCCGTCTACTTCGTCGTCCGCTGTCTCACCGATCCCGAAATCCCGCCGAACCACGGCTGCTACGAGCCGGTGACGATCAACGCGCCCCAGAGGTCGCTGCTCGACCCCGAGCCGCCCGCGGCGGTCGTCGGGGGCAACGTCGAGACCAGCCAGCGGGTCACCGACGTGGTCTTCACCGCGCTCGCCGAGGCAGCGCCGGACCGTGTGCCCGCACAGGGCCAGGGAACGATGAACAACCTCACCATCGGCGCGCGGGACGGCTCGGTCACCTACTACGAGACGATCGGCGGCGGCTTCGGCGCGCGCCCCGACCGCGACGGGATGGACGGCGTTCAGGTCGGCATGACCAACACGCTGAACACGCCGATCGAGGCCCTCGAGACCGAGTACCCGCTCCGGGTCGAGCGCTACGCGCTCCGCGAGGGCAGCGGCGGCCGCGGGCGCTATCGAGGCGGGGAGGGACTCGAGCGCGCGGTGACCGTCGAGACGCCGGCGACGGTGTCGCTGCTGACCGAGCGCCGCCGCCACGCGCCGACGGGCGTCGCCGGCGGCGAGGACGGCGCGACCGGCGAGAACCTGATCGACGGCGAGGCGGTGCCCGCGAAGACGACGGTCGACGTCGACGCCGGAACGACGGTGACCGTCAGAACGCCCGGCGGCGGCGGCCACGGCGAGCCGGACGAGGGGGAGTAGAGCACGCGGGCGTTCACGCCTATTCTCCGGTGACGGTGCCCTTTTGACGCCGCTGGCCTACCCTTCGGTATGGAACTCAACGGCGTGGCGGACCTGCCCGAGATCCGCCCCGGCGACGACATCGCCGCCCTCGTCGCGGATCGGGCCGCCCTCGAGCCCGGCGACGTGCTCACCGTCGCGAGCACGATCGTCTCGAAGGCCGAGGGCCGGACGGCGGACCTCGAGGACTATCCCGTCAGCGGCCGGGCTCGAGAGATCGCCGACCGGATCGAGGAGATCGCCGGCGAGGAGAAGGACCCGCGGTTCGCGCAGGCGATCCTCGATGAGAGCAGCGAGGTGCTGATCGACGCCCCGTTCATCCTCGCCGAAACCCGTTTCGGGCACATCTGCCCGAACGCGGGGATCGACCGCTCGAACGTGCCGGACCACGATCTGCTGCTCCTGCCGAAGCGACCCGACGAGAGCGCCGAGCGGATTCGCGCGGGGCTCGCCGAGTACGGCATCGAGGACGTGGCCGTGATCGTCACGGACACCTGCGGGCGGCCGTTCCGCCACGGGCAGACCGGCGTGGCGATCGGCTGGGCCGGGATGTCCGCGAGCCGAGACTGGCGTGGCGAACTCGACCGGGACGGCCACGAACTCGGCGTTACCGTCCAGTCGGTGGTCGACGAACTCGCCGCCGCGGCGAACCTCGTGACCGGTGAGGGGGACGGCGGGACGCCCGCGGTCGTCGTTCGCGACTGGGAGTTCGGCGATCACGAGGGCAGTAACGAACTCTTTCGCGCCGTCGAGGACGACCTCGTGCGACGGGCGCTGCGGGAGTGGAGGTTCGACGGATGACGGACGAGACTCGAGCAACGCAAGACGCAACCTGGGCCATCGAACTCACCCCCGAACACCCACCCGAGCGGGTCGCCGATCTCGCGGCGCTGGCTGAGGACGAGGGATTCGATACCGCGTTCGCGAGCAGCCACTACTTCAACCGCGACCCGTTCGTGGTGCTGTCGCGGATGGCCGACGCGACCGACGACCTGCGGCTGGGGCCGGGCGTCGTCAACCCCTACGAGACCCACCCCGTGAAACTGGCCGCGCAGACGGCGACGATCGACGAGATCAGCGACGGGCGCGCGGTCTTCGGCGTCGGCGCGGGCGATCGCTCCTCGCTGTCGAATCTGGGAATCGAGCGCGACAGCCCGCTGCGGCGCGTCCTCGAGACGTTCGATCTCGCCCGCGACCTCTGGGCCGGGGAAACGGTCACCCACGAGGGGACGTTCACCGCGAAAGACGCGTCGCTGAACCTCGAGCCGCCCTCGGATCGAATTCCGGTCTACGTCGGCGCGCAGGGCCCGCACATGCTCCGCATGAGCGCGAAACACGCCGACGGCGTGCTGATAAACGCCGCCCACCCGCGGGATCTGGAGTGGGCCGCGGGCCAGCTCGAGCAAGGGCTGGCCGAGCGACCCGACGAGCGCGAGGCGTTCGAATCGCTGGCCTTCGCGAGCGTCAGCGTCGCTGGCGACGAGACCGAAGCGCGCGAGGCGGCCCGCCCGCCGGTCGCCTTCATCGTCGGCGGGGCCGCGGACCCGGTCCTCGAGCGCCACGACATCGACCCCGAGGCGGCGACCGCGGTGAGCGACGCGCTAGAGCAAGGAAATCTTACCGAGGCCTTCGGTCGTGTTACCCCGGCGATGATCGACGCGTTCTGTATCGCCGGGACGACCGAAACCGTCGCGGAGCGGTTCGAAGCGGCGCTGACCCACGTCGACGGGATCGTCGTCGGCTCGCCGCTTGGGCCGGACCTCGAGGACGCGGTCGAACGAGCGAGCGAGGCGCTCGAGCGCGCGACCGGGGAGTAACCGGACGAAGAAAAAGGAACTCAGCTCGAGGTGAAGAGGCTGCCGACCGCACCGAGGGTGAGGACGCCGAAGACGGCCATCGAGAAGGCGACGAGGAGCGCACCCATCAGGACCAGAAGCGGCGCGAGTCCGTCGCCCATCGCCACGTCGCCGAAGAGGCTGGTCATTTCGGTGATGTTGTCCACGATGAGGTTCAGCGGTGTCACGGTGGTCATGTTCGGGGGTTGTGACCGGTCCTACTTGGCCGTGCCGGTCCCGCGGCGGAGCGATTAAACCGCCGCCGTACGTATCTCCGACCGTGACCGACGACGCGACGCTCTCCGACTTCGTGCCGACCGACGAGGAGGAGGTCGACGAGACACGCGACGCCGAGGACGCCCTCGAGGCGACGCCCGGCGATTCCGGGTTCTCGACGTACGCGTGGGGCGAGTACACCTGCGGTCGGTGCGGAGCGGCGACCGAGCGGGTCTGGCGCGACGACGGCGACTTCGTTTGCCCAGAATGCAAGGAGTGGTAAACGGCGACTGCCGGCAGTAACACCGTGCTTCTCGGCCCGTCCTGGCGAGTGCGCCCCCGAAGCTTTATATTTTTGTCGTGGTTCTATTGACCTGCAATGGCGAAAGGTACGGTCGCATTCTTCAACGACACTGGCGGCTACGGATTCATCGAGACCGACGACGCGGACGAGGACGTGTTCTTCCACATGGAGGACATCGGCGGCCCTGACTTAGAGGAGGGTCAGGAACTGGAGTTCGAAATCGTCGAGGCCGAGAAGGGGCCACGCGCAACCAACGTCGAGCGGCTCTAGGCAGGCGATTCCACAGGAGCATCGTTTTCAGATCGTTACGCGAGAAGCGGCGGCTCTCGGCTGTGGAGCGCGACGCCGCAGCCGGGGCACGCCAGTGAGGGATTTCTCACAGAACCGGTAGTTCACATGACACAAAACCTATGGTCCGCAGCGACGGATATTCTCGTACCGACTGGGTCGTCCGAGTCCCCCGCGATACCTTTGAGAGTATGACCAACGCCAATCCGACAGCGGAGACAGGTACCGATCCCACGACCGACGGTGACGCCCTCCAGATAGCCGCGGTCGAACGACTCTGTGCCGACATCGAGTCGAACGTTTCGCGCGTGATCGTCGGCCACGAGGACGTGATCGAACACGTCGTCACCGCCGTCCTCGCACGCGGCCACGTCCTCCTCGACGACGTGCCCGGCGTCGGCAAGACGATGCTCGCGCGTTCGATTGCAAAGTCCGTCGACTGCACGTTCAGCCGCGTCCAGTTCACGCCCGATCTACTCCCGACCGACGTCACTGGCGTCAACGTCTTCAACCAGCAGACCCGCGAGTTCGAGTTCCAGTCCGGCCCCGTCTTCGGCAACATCGTGTTGGGCGACGAGATCAACCGCGCGCCGCCGAAGACTCAGGCCGCCTTGCTCGAGGCCATGGAGGAAGGACAGGTCACCGTCGACGGCACGACCCGCGAGCTCCCGACGCCGTTTACGGTCATCGCAACCCAGAACGCCGTCGAGCCCAACCGCACCTACGACCTCCCCTTCGCCGAGGTCGACCGCTTCATGAAGAAGCTCCACCTTGGCTATCCCGACCCCGACGAGGAGGCCGAACTGCTCGGCCGGACGGTCGGCAACCATCCCATCGAGTCGCTCGAGGCGGTGACCGACCGCGAGACCCTCGTCGCCGCCCGCGAAACCGTCTCGACGGTTCAGGTCCGCGAGCCGGTTCGGAAATACGCCACGCGGCTGGCGGCCTACACCCGCGAGAACGCCCACATCGGCGTCAGCCCACGTGGCACGATCTCGCTGCTCCGGGCCGCACAAGCCCGCGCCGTCACCGACGGCCGCGAGTACGTGCTCCCGGACGACATTCAGGTCGAAGCGCCCGTCGTGATGAGCCACCGGATCAAGACGACCGGACGGGACCGGGACGGCGCCGCGGTCGTCGAGGACGCCTTGGAGCGCGTTGCCGTCGAATGAACGTGCGACTCACGCTCCGCGGCTGGACCGCCGTCGGCGTGGTCGTACTCGCCGTCGCGATGAGCTGGCAGGCCGGTCCGCGGGCGTTGAACGCCGTCGTCGTCCCGCTCGCCGTCGTCGTGCTCGCCGGCCTGCTGTCCGTCGGCCGAGCCGACCGACCGCGGGTCGACCGCCACCCCGTCCGCGAGGGGTTCATCGGCGAACGGCGGCAGGTCGAGGTCGCGATCCAAAGCGACGGCACTGTCGCCGCGACCGTCCGCGATACGGTCGGCGATGGACTATCGACGGCCGAGGAGCCGATCACCGAGACCACCCTCGCCGGCGCGGAGACGTTCGCGTACGACGTGGAACTCGAGGAGCGGGGCGACCGCCGCGTCGGGCCGCTGTCGATCGCTGTCAGCGACGTGCTCGGGTTCGCCGAGCGGCGATTCGAGTACGAGGAGACGACATCCGTCCTCGTCTACCCGCGGGTCCGCGACCTGAGCAGGGGTCCCACGGCCGACCTGCAGACGCTCGCCAGCGTCGCGCCGGTCCGCGACGCCAAGGAGTTCGACCACCTCCGGGAGTACCGCAGGGGCGACGCCCTGCGCGACGTCCACTGGAAGAGCGCCGCCAAGCGCCCCGACGACGAACTGACCGTCGTCGAGTACGCCGACGAGGCGGACGCCGGAGCCGTCACGGTCGCCGCCGAGTGCGTCAGCGATCGCGATGACGAGCTGGCGTCAGCCGCTGCCAGCGTCGTGACCGCTTTACTCGAACTGGGCGCGACGGTCGGGCTCACCGTCCCCGACGGAACGTACCCGCCCGGGTCGGGCCGATCTCATCACCGCGATCTCCTGGGGCTACTCGCCGTCGCCGAACCCGGCGAGCTTCCGGAGCGAACGCGCCAAAACGCGGACGTACTAGTCCGAACAGACGAGGAGGAGACGACGATCGTCGTCGATGACCGCGAGATCCCCTTCGACCGGCTCTGTGGCGGACGGGACGGCGAACTCGAGGCGCGTCGAAGCGGATCCGATCGAAACGACCGATCCGGCCGTACCGTCGAGGGCGAGACGGAGGTGCACGCGTGAGCACGGACTCGTCGACTCGCGCCAGCGAACGAACGATATCGGTCGGCGCGAGCGGCCCCCTCGAGGCCGGCGCCCTTCGCCGACTGGCGCTCGCCTGCGTGCTCGCCCTGACTGCCTCGTACGTCAGCGTGCTCTACGAGGTAACGCGAGTCGTCGGCGGGAGCACGGCGCTGCTCGCGATCGTCGGCGGAATGCTCCTCGCCGCGACGGTGACCGCGCGAGCGGTCCGCCCGCGGACCGCCGTCGCCCTCGCGCTGTCGGCCGCCGGGTTCGGCTTCGCACACTACCTCACGTCGGCCGGCGTCGAACTCGGCGTCGTCTTCACGTCGACCGACGCCATCGTCTCCGACACCGTCGCGCTCGCGACCGGACTGCCGCTGCTCCGGATGGTTCAGGCGGGGATCTGGACGCTCGGGTTCGCGCCCGCACCCGTCTTCCTCTCGTGGTATCTCGCCCTCCGGGGCCGCTACGGCTCGAGCGCCATTCTGGGCGGCGGAGCGCTCGGCTTTCTCGTCCTGACCGGCGACGCCGGCACCCTCGTCACGTTAGCCGGCACCCTCGCCGGTATCGGGGCCGTCGCCGCCGGCGAACTCGAGAAACGGGGCGGCTCGATCGCACAGGCCGACCTGCTTGCCGCCCTCTTCGCGCTGGCCATCGTCCTCTCGCTGACCGTCACGGCCGTTCCCGGCGACCCGTCCGGGCCGACCCACCTCGTCCAGGGCGGAGACGGCACGCTCGAGGCGACGCTCGACACCGCGCCCCAGCGGTCGGGGATCTCCGGACAGGTCGACCTCTCGCCGGAGGTCCGGTTCACGGTCGAGTCCGACGAGCCGTCGTACTGGCGGACGGGCGTCTACGACCGGTTCACCGGCGACGAGTGGGTGCGAACCGGCCAGAGCAGCCGGTACGACGGCAGCAGGATCGCCTCTCCGCCCGGAGACTACGAGACCGTCGAGTACACCGTCACCGCCGAGACGAAACTGGGCATCATGCCCGTCGCGCCGCAGCCGGTGTCGCTCGGTGACGACGCCGCCAAGCGCGCACTGCTCTCCGCCCACGACCAGCCGCGGCCGGACGCGCCGCTCGAGAAGGGGATGAGCTACGGCGTCGAGAGCGCGATCGTCGACCCCCGGCCGGCTCGGCTCCGAACCGCCGGGACCGACTACCCCGACGAAGTCGCCGACCACTACCTCCAGACGCCGGAAGGGACCTCGAGCGAGTTCCGCCAGCGCACCGCCGAGATCACGGCCGAGGCCGACACCCCCTACGAGGCCGCGGTCGCGATCGAAGACCACCTCGAGTCGACGAAGACGTACTCGCTGGATGTCTCGCAGCCTCCCAGCAACGTCGCCGAAGGGTTCTTGCTCGAGATGGACGCGGGGTATTGCGTCTACTTCGCGACGACGATGACCCAGATGCTCCGCGAAGAGGGGATCCCGGCCCGCTACGTTACCGGCTACACGAGTGGGCAGCGAATCGACGACGACGAATACCTCGTCCGCGGGCTCGATGCCCACTCCTGGGTCGAGGTCTACTTCCCCGACCACGGCTGGGTGCGGTTCGATCCGACGCCCGGCCAATCGCGAAGTGAGGTTCACACGGAGCGGCTCCAGCAGGCTCGCATGAACGGCAACGAGGCCGCTGACATTCCGGAAAGCGAGGACGAACCGATCCGCGACGAGCCCGACGAGACGCCCAACGACACGTCCGACACGGATCAGGGGACCCCGAACGAATCGCCGTCCGATCCGGGAACGCGAAACGAGACGCCGCCGTCGGAGGAGCCGCCGACCGAGCCGAACGAGTCCTCGCCCGACATCGACAGCGGACCGAACGAGAGCGACGGCGACGACCGTCGCTCGTGGCTCTCCCGCATCGTCACGATCACGCGCGAGACGGCCGCGATCGGGCTCGTCCTGTTCGTCGGTCTCGCCGCCGGCGCACGCCGGACCGGCGCGACCGGGCGCGCTCGCCGCGAGCTCGGCATCTACTGGCACGGCTCGCGAGGCGATCCCGACCGGGACGCCGAGCGCGCGTTCCGTCGGCTCGAGCGACTCTTCGCCCGGCAGTACAGGCCGCGACGCCGCTCGGAGTCGGCTCGCGCGTATCTAACGGCGCTCTCGAAAGCGGCCGACGGGGACGACGGCGAATCGATCGATCCCCGAACCGAGCGGGTCCTCGAATGCTACGAACGGGCGGTTTACGGCGACGGCGTGAGCCGATCGGCCGCCGACGAGGCGGTGTCGATCGTCGACGACCTCGCTCGTGCCCGGCTGCCGATCGTCCGCCGCCTTCCCTGAACCTGGTCGCCGGATCGAGCGGCATCATTCGAGGACGGGCCCTCGGCGTCGATTTCCCACTTCTATCCAGCCGAAATCCCCCTGCACACTCAAAAAGAACCACGCGAGGGCATGCGGGTCCCGATAGTGTTTAATATGCCCGTTTCATAGCTACGAACGTAATGTCGGAAGTCTGCTCGACGTGCGGGCTGCCCCAAGAACTCTGCGTCTGCGAGGACGTGGCCAAGGGCCAACAGCAACTCAACATCCGCATTGACGAGCGCAGATACGGTAAAGAGGTAACGATCGTCGAAGGATTCGATCCGAAGGACGTCGATCTCGACAGTCTCTCGTCGGATCTCAAGTCCAAGTTCGCCTGTGGTGGCACCGTCGAGGACGACCACATCGAACTTCAGGGCAATCACACCGGCCGCATCGAGGACTTCCTTCGGGACCGCGGCTTCAACGTCGCATAATGCCCGCGATGCTCTGAGACGACTTCCGACCCCACGACCGCGCCGCGCGTTCACTACCTTTTCGACGCCGCTACCGGCCAGTTGCGTCGCTGCCGATCGAACTGTCGAACGAGTCGATTACGAACGGATCCGCGGTCGATCCGCGATCAGAACGGCGATTCGCGCTCGGCCGATTCGCCGTCCACCGACTCGTCGCCGTCGTCGCGAGCCAGCCCGAACTTCATTCCGTACTTCTCGAGGCCGCCGTCCATGCTCTCGACGCGGGCGTCCGCCGTTCCCTCGTACGAACCGATGAGCTGTGCGGCCTGAACGCTCGCCTTGCCATGGGGACAGACGGTGACGATCCGGTCGGCGTCCTCGAGTTCGTCGACCCGGTTCGTGAGTTCGTGGAAGGGGATGTTCTCGCTGCCGGGAATGTGACTGTGCGCGAAGTTGCGCTCGTCGCGGATGTCGACGATGCGCACGTCGGCGCCGTCGTCGAGGAGTTCCTTGACCTCGTCGGTGGAGATTTCGCCGTCCATTACCGGCGCGTTAGGCGGCGCGCCGAATAAGGATACGGGTCCGAGGACGGCCGAAGAGCGGTCCTCCGCCGGGCCGGGCTACAGGAGGCCGTCTTCTTTCGCCAGCAACAGCGCCGAGAGCGTCGAATCGTTCGCCGGCCGTTCGCGGGCCCGCTCGAGCGCCTCGTCGACCGGGACAGTCGTCACCTCGAGGAACTCGTTGTTGTCGAGTTCGCGCTCGCCGGGCTCGAGGCCCTCGGCGTAGACGACGCCGCGGTCGTGACGGAGGACGCCAGTCGCGACGGCGTACTCCTGAAGGAGCGCGGTGCTCGTCGGTCGAAAGCCGGTCTCCTCCTCGAGTTCGCGGGCCGCAGCCCCGGTGTAGGACTCGCCGTCCTCGACGATCCCCGCTGGGAGCTCGAGGTGGGTCTCGCGGATCGTCGGCCGATACTGCTCGACGAACAGGAGGCGGTCGCTGTCCGCGGAATCGGCGTCGTCGGCATCCGCGATGACGTCCGCGTCGATCCGCGCGACCACGACGACCGCGGACGGCAGTTCCGCCCAGTAGTAGCGTTTCTCGCTCCCGTCGGGCTGCTCGAGCAGGTCGTAGCCGCCGTCGTACCAGCCGGTCTCGTACTCGGTGTGCTCCTCGAGAAGCGCCCACTCGTCGGGGACAGTCATAGCGGACCTGCGTCCGCGAGCGGGTAATAGGTGGCGTTTCGACCGATGTCGATCCGCCACGTCGACGACGACCGCGCACTCTGCGACCTCGTGATGCAGTTTCTCGAGCGCGAGGAGAGCGGTATCGACTGCGCCGTCGCGACCGACACGTCACCGACCGCCGCGCTCGAGGGCGACGGGCAATTCGACCCGGAGGCCGAAACCGAACTCGATGGCGACGAGGCGCAGCCACCGTAACCGGCTCACTACCAATCGAAGGGGTCAGGACCGGTCGACGAGCGGCCGGTAGAGCCGGCCGAACGCCTGCCGTCGGAGCGTCGCGATCGCCGCGTCTTCCTCGTTTTGAAACGTCGCCGCGACGGCTTCGCTCTCGGGACCGACGTGCCAGACGACGCGGTCGACGTTCTCGCTCCCGACCGTCGTCACCTCGCCGTCGGAGGACTCGCGCCACTCCTCGAACTCCTCGCGGCTCCCGACGTGGACCTCGAGCAGACTCGCGAAGAGGGCGTCGCGGGCGGTTTCGACGACCTCGCCGGTGACGCGCTCGTCGTACTCGTCGCGGTCGAACGCCATGGCCTTCGCGACTTCGCGGACGACCGTCTGTGCCGCGGGGCCGACCTCCTCGTAGCGTTTGCGTGCCGCCTCTGCCGACGCCGGCGAAACCGTCCCGACCGTGTGCATACCCACACGGTGGGTCGACGGGCAGTTACGCGTTTTCGTTCGACTCGGGGTCCCCGCCGTCACCGTCCGAGGCCGCCCCCTCGTCCGCGTCGGCCCCGTTGCCGTCCTGCATCTCGCGGGTCAACTCGGCCGCTTCTTGCAGGACGTTCTCGGTTTCGGCGGTCATCGAGCCACGCCCCGGCCCGCGGCTCTGGCGTGCAATACCCCCCTCGAGCGAGTCCGGACGGCCAGGATCGTAGCCGTGCTGGTGGCCGGCCGTGTCGAAATCCGGCGTGTCGGTCTCTTCGGCGTGGGGACTGACGAGTTCGCCGAGTTCCTCGGGGCTGCAGTCGCTCCAGTCGGGCGCGTGCTCTTCGAGCCACGCGCGGTGCTCTTCGCGACCGAGCGAGGCGGTGATCGCGAGGTGGTTCGCGAGGTGGACCGCGTCCGCCTCCTCGGCGTCGCAGACCGGACAAGCGTATCCCATAGGTGAGCGTACGGACCCAGCCGCTAAAACGTCCCGCCGACCTCAGCCGAGTTTCCGAATCATCACGATCGCGTCCTCGTCGTTGCCGTAGTAGCCGGGCACCCGCCGGAGCGGTTCGAACCCGAACTGCCGGTAGAGCCGTTTCGCCTCGTCGTTCGATCGCCGAACCTCGAGTTTGACCGTCTCGGCACCGCGGGCGGCGAGGACGCCGAGCGAGCGGGAGAGAAGCGCCGAACCGACGCCCGCCCCGCGGTGGTCCGTGTGGACGGCGATGTCCTTGACGTGGCCGAGCGAGCGGCCGACCTGCTGCGTGACGTCGGCGACGACGTAGCCGGCGATCTCGCCGCCCGTCTGAGCGACGAGGAAGCCGGGTTCGCCGAGGAACTGCTCGAACGCGTCGTACGGCCAGGGCTGAGCGAACGAGTCGTTCTCGATGCGAACGACAGCGAGGAGATCCGCACGCTCCGCGGGCCTGATCGACACCTCGTCGCCGTCCTCGCGGGCGTGCGTCGTCACATCAAGGGGTAACGCGCGGAACGGTAAAAGCCGTACCGTCCCGGCAGCGCCGCTCGAGTGAACGCCGAGCAGACCGGCAAAAAGGCACGGACACGAACCTCGGCAGCGTTCCTGCGAGACCGCTACTCCGTCGCGCTCTCGACGCGATCGGCGTGTTTCTCGAGGTCCGCCGCCAGAGCGCGCGCCTGCGACGGCGTCAGCTCGAGTTCCTGCATGTGCTTTGGCAGATACTCCTCCGCGAGGTTGTCCAGTTCGAGCTGGAGGCGAACGCTGTCGGGGGCCTCGCGGTCGGCGGTCGCGTTCACGACGGCGACGGACTCCCACTCGAAAGCCTCACCGATCGCTTTCCCCTCGACGTAATCCAGCGTCGTGTACGCGTTGACCGTCATCAGTCGATCGGACATGCTACCTCGAGTCTCACGGCGCGAGTACTTATACTGCCGGCTCTCCCGAACGACGAGACCGCGATCGAACGACCCTCGAGTCGGTCCGCTGCCTCCGTTCCCCTCTCGAGTGCACGTTCTAGCGGCAACTGTTTCCGGATAAAGGACCGGCAAGCGACTGCGGTTCGAAAGCGATCAAGAGACGAGAAAACGGCTCATCCGGCGCTATCATATCCCTCAGAACGACGGAGGATACCGGCCGGCATCTCCGGCGTGTGAGCGAAATAACCGGCCGACGCAAGACGATACGTTCCCACGATGATGGACTCGAGTCCCGTACGCGGGCGCTGCCGGACATGACCACCCCACGTACGGATCGCACCGTCGTTCTGTCGCACCGACCGACCAGATGCCGACACCGACGATCTGTACGACGGTCGACTCGCACATCGCCGAGAGTTACGCGACGGAAGCGATGTCGCGACACGGAACGCGAGACACTCACGCCCGCTGAGTTTTCGTCGGGGATAGCGGCATAATGCTCCGCTACGAGTGAACACGGGTATCGCTTGCAGCCGAAGCGGTACTTATGCCGATAGGGTTCGAAACAGGTTCCATGACAGATGCAGCCGAATGTAAGCCGGAGCCGGCCGAGCAGGAAGGTGAGGAGCGCGATGACGCCCACCTCGACGATATCGAAGAAGGTGCCGGCTGTACGGAGATCTGGGAACACCTCGCCGAGAAACGCGAGGAGTAACACGCTCGTTTCGCCTGGGCAACGACCTTTTTACGGCAAGCCTCCTACCGAGATTCATGACCGACAATCGACCCGGCGATCGTTCGAACCGCCGCGGCGAGAACGGTCGATCGATTCCGACGGACCGCGAATCGCCCGTCGGCGCACCCGTAATCCGGGGCGACGAATCGGTCGCCGGAACTCGCGCCCGCGAGGCCGTTCAGTTCGATCCCGACGATCCCGACAGCCTCGCCGATGCCGCCGAAACCGTCCGCCAGTTCGCCGGCGGCGACAGCGGCGACGACCATCTCTTCATGCTCCGCGGCGCGGCCGCCTGTGCCGCCCTCGTCCGCGGTGAAGGCTCGTACAAAGCTGCCGCCGAACGCGCCGGCGGCGACGCCACCGTCTCGTTTATCCGAAAGTGGGCCCGCGTTCACGACCTCCCCCGATCAGTCCGCAAACAGGTCGCACTCGGCCAGATCGCACCGACCGCCGCCAAACACATCGCCCGCGTCGCCGGCGAAGCGAGACTCCTCCTCGCGTGGGCCACCCTCGACGGCAACCTCACCGTCCGCGACGTCCGCAGCGTTGCCAGCGCCGTCAACGACGATACCCCCCTCGACCAGGCCCTCGCAGACCACGGCATCACCCTCGGCCGACTCGAGCTTACCCTGTCGCCGAGCACCTACCGCGACCTCCGGCGGCGCGCCTCCATCGACGGTGTCGATCCCGGTCAGCTCGTCACCGAGGCCCTCGAACAGTATCTCGAGTGAGCCCACAGGCAGCGGAGAAAGAAACGTTTAACCGCTACTCGCCGGAAAGGGAAACTACAGGGCCGGTAGCTCAGTTTGGCAGAGCGTCTGGCTTTTAACCAGACGGTCGCGTGTTCAAATCGCGCCCGGCCCGCTTTCTGACGCCAAAGAAATTCGTGAGTTGTCGTGCCGGAACCGACGGGATTTGAACGCA
Organism: Natrinema marinum; assembly: GCF_024296685.1. Taxonomy (NCBI): domain Archaea; kingdom Methanobacteriati; phylum Methanobacteriota; class Halobacteria; order Halobacteriales; family Natrialbaceae; genus Natrinema; species Natrinema marinum. Next base: position 2,820,307 of record NZ_CP100763.1, read on the forward strand.
GAGCATGCACCGTCTCACGAGCGAAGCGATCGACCGTGCGTTCGAGTTGCGCCCTTCCCCGTACCGAGTAGAATGCACCACGAACCGCGGACGCCAGCACGATCTCTCGAGGCCGATCAATGGAGGAGACGAGACTCGTGCTGCTCGAGCGGAGCGGGTGTCAGTACAGTGTCAGCCGTCTCGATAGTACTCTCGAAACGGTCTCGAGCGCTTCGGCTCGACGAAAGTGTCTCATGAGAAAGCCAAGGGCCGGATTTGAACCGGCGGTGGGCGGCTCTGCAGGCCGCTGCGTTCGGCCGGACTCTGCCACCTTGGCGCGTTCTACCGTTGTCACTGCGTTCGTTTAAGCATAGCGGTACGACACGAACGGTCTACTCAGTATTTCGTATAAAACTGCAAAAAGCCCCACAGCGCTAACCGCGACGCTGTGAGGCTTGAAATGAAGTATGAGTGGTCGGCGGCGAATCAGATTTCCCAGAGGCTCGCGCACTCCAGTACTGACCGAAACGCAGGCGAGCTTATCTTCCGTGTTCGGGATGGGTACGGGAGGAACCTCGCCGCTGTGGCCGCCTTAACGCCGATTCACGGAATCGAACCGCGATCATGCCAATATCGGTGGTGTCTGACCGTCATGTACGTGTAGTCCAGTTTGCGTCCGGACCCGTTCTCGCGTCACGGATCCAATGCGATGTAGTATGAGTGTGTGGCTCGATCGGTTAGTGCTCGCGGGCTCAACGCCTCGTTGCCTTGGCGCGTACACCCCGAGTCTATCGAACTCGTCTTCTACGAGTGATCTCGGTGGTATCTCTTTTTCAGGTGGGTTTCGAGCTTAGATGCGTTCAGCTCTTACCCCGTGGTGCGTGGCTGCCCGGCACGTGCTCTTTCGAACAACCGGTACACCAGTGGCACCCATTCGTAGTTCCTCTCGTACTATACGAACGTTCCCGTCAGATACCGTAACACCCCCAATAGATAGCAGCCGACCTGTCTCACGACGGTCTAAACCCAGCTCACGACCTCCTTTAATAGGCGAACAACCTCACCCTTGCCCGCTTCTGCACGGGCAGGATGGAGGGAACCGACATCGAGGTAGCAAGCCACCCGGTCGATATGTGCTCTTGCGGGTGACGACTCTGTTATCCCTAAGGTAGCTTTTCTGTCAGCAATTGGCCGCATCAAGCAGCCTAATTGGTTCGCTAGACCACGCTTTCGCGTCAGCGTCCGTCGTTGTGCCGGACACTGTCAGACTTCCTTTTGCTCTTGCGCTCTTCCTCGGGTCTCCGACCCGAGTGAGGAAATCTTGGGGCGCGCCCGATATCTTTTCAGGCGCGTACCGCCCCAGTCAAACTGCCCGGCTACCAGTGTCCTCCGCCAGGAGTGAGAGTCGCAGTCACCATCGGGTAGTATTTCAATGCTGCCTCGGTGGCCCGCTAGCGCGGGTACCTGTGTAACGGCTCCTACCTATGCTGCACAATGGCGACCACGTCTCAGTGACAGCCTGCAGTAAAGCTCTATAGGGTCTTCGCTTCCCCTTGGGGGTCTCCAGACTCCGCACTGGAACGTACAGTTCACCGGGCCCAACGTTGGGACAGTGGCGCTCTCGTTGATCCATTCATGCAAGCCGCTACTGAAGCGGCAAGGTACTACGCTACCTTAAGAGGGTCATAGTTACCCCCGCCGTTAACAGGTCCTTCGTCCCCTTGTACGGGGTGTTCAGATACCTGCACTGGGCAGGATTCAGTGACCGTACGAGTCCTTGCGGATTTGCGGTCACCTATGTTGTTACTAGACAGTCGGAGCGCCCGAGTCACTGCGACCTGCCCCTTCGCGGGGCAGGCATCCCTTATTGCGAACGTACGGGACTAACTTGCCGAATTCCCTAACGTCGGTTACTCCCGACAGACCTTGGCTTTCGCCGCCACGAGTACCTGTGTCGGATCTCGGTACGGACAGTGTGCTTGCCTTTTCACGGGCTCTAGGTTGGCCTCTCTTACGCTATCCAGCCATTCGTTCGCTTCGTGCCATTACGGCTTCCACGAATTTCGACTGTTCGACCGGGCGAAGGCCCGGCAGAGGCGGCCCCAAAGCGTCGGCTTTGAGTGCACACTGGCATAGGAATATTAACCTATTTCCCTGTTGTCAGCTTCGACTTACGGGCTGACTTAGGACCGGCTAACCCTCAGCTGATTAGCATTGCTGAGGAACCCTTACTCGTTCGGCCGTCGGGGTTCTAACCCGACTAACGCTGCTACTATGACCAGGATTTTCGTTACTGAACGGTCCACACGACTTCTCAGCCGTGCTTCCACCCGAACAGAACGCCAACCTACAAGATTGCGGTTTGATCCGCACTGCTAGGTCTCGGTGGTGGATTTGAGCCCCGATCATTTTGGGCGCCTCAAACCTCGGCCGGTAAGCTGTTACGCTTTTCTTAGAGGGTAGCTGCTTCTAAGCTCACCTCCCGGCTGTCTAGGGCTTGAGACCACCTTCGATCGCACTTAATCCACACTTGGGGACCTTAACCCAGCTCTGGGTTGTCTCCCTCACGGTACACAGGCTTACCCCGCGCACCGGACTCCCTGCGTCAAACGGCGTTCGTAGGTTCGGAGTTGGACAGGGGGGCGCACTCCTCTCGGAGTGCGGTCCCCCAATCCGTCGCTCTACCCCACGAACTACCTCGGCAGAGGTCATGCTTCGACATGTTTCGGTTGGAACCAGCTGTTTCCGGACTCGATGGGCCTTTCACCCCTACACAAAGGTCACGAGAGGGTATTGTAGGACACCAACTCTAACAGGCCTCCACGTGCCTTTCGGCACGCTTCACCTTGCCCTTGCGTAGATCGTCCGGTTTCGGGTCGTGCCCGTTTGACTCCCCGCGCTTGAACACGGCGGCCCTCGTCGTAAGACTGCGGCCATGTCGGTTTCCCTTCGCCTTCCTCGATAATCGAGTTAGACTCGTCAAACAGGCACACTCCCTGGTTCGTTTTTCAAAACGTACGACAGAACATCGGCTTCCCAAACTTCCTACTTGAGGCTCGCGCCTGGTTCGTTTTGTCCGGGACCTTCTATGCCCTGTCGCTCCATCGCCAACTGATTTCACGCCCTATTGCACCTCCCTTCTTGGGGTGCTTTTCAGCGTTCGCTCACGCTACTTGTTCGCTATCGGTCTTGAGGAGTGTTTAGTCTTCGCGGTCGATGCCCGCGAAATTCACGAGGGATATCCAACCCCCGCTACTCTGGAGCTGACTCGTTCCTTACTAATCGACAGTACGGGACTGTCACCCTGTCTCGTGCTCTATTCCAAGAGACTTCGTGTCGCGGTTCGGGAAGTGATCGTCAGTCCGAACACCACATTGCCCGTGAAGGCTTCGGTTTGGACTGTATCGCGTTCATTCGCCATTACTAACGACATCACATTCGTTTTCTTTTCCTGTCGATACTAAGATGTTTCAATTCTCGACGTTCCCCATTGCGCGAAGCAATTGCGGTGGGGATTCCCATTCGGAGATCCTATGTTCTTCGCCTCCGTGCGGCTCCCATAGGCTTATCGCAGCTTGGCACGTCCTTCTTCAGCTCTCAAGCCGAGCGATCCACCAGCTGGCACAGTAGCCACGTTCATCGGATCGGCGTTGCACCGAAGTGCAACATCGTGACCCGGGAACGGGTCCAGTGGACGCCTGGACTACACGTACACACGGTCTCATCTGCACGCCGGTAGACGGCCGGCCTGCATTAACCCTTCCCAGCCACGTTTACACGGGCTGGTGCATCGGTTTCGTTCGGATTCAATCGTCGGGCCTTGCCCCACTTAAGGGGCACGATCCGAGATTTCCACCGAGTGATGGACCCACAGGGATTCGAACCCTGGGCATCCTCCTTGCAAAGGAGGCACTCTCCCACTGAGCTATGGGCCCACTCCCATCGCGCTTGGACGCGATGGGACATCTAGTGTTAGCCTTGGTAGTTCAAAGGTGCCCGATCGGCCGGTCGGACGACGTGGTCGATCGAACGCGAACCGTGTGGGCTGGGGCGTCGCCCCAGTCCCGGTCTGTGGAGGTGATCCAGCCGCAGATTCCCCTACGGCTACCTTGTTACGACTTAAGCCCCCTTGCGGAGCCCAGATTCGACCGACGTTACGTCGGCCTCATCCGGACCCCACTCGGGTGCTTTGACGGGCGGTGTGTGCAAGGAGCAGGGACGTATTCACCGCCGTCTTCTGAACGGCGATTACTACCGAATCCAGCTTCATGAGGACGAGTTTCAGTCCTCAATCCGAACTACGACCGAGTTTCGGAGATTAGCGCCCCCTTTCGGGGTTGCATCCCACTGTCTCGGCCATTGTAGCCCGCGTGTCGCCCAGCACATTCGGGGCATACTGACCTACCGTTGCCCGTTCCTTCCTCCAGTTTGGCACTGGCAGTCCTCCTAATGTACCCAACCACCACAAGGGTGTTGCTGGCAATTAGGAGTGCGGGTCTCGCTCGTTGCCTGACTTAACAGGACGCCTCACGGTACGAGCTGACGGCGGCCATGCACCTCCTCTCAATGGCTCCAGTAAGGTCATCAACCTGACCTTCACAGCACATTGTCGATGCTGGTGAGATGTCCGGCGTTGAGTCCAATTAAACCGCAGGCTCCTCCGGTTGTAGTGCCCCCGCCAATTCCTTTAAGTTTCATCCTTGCGGACGTACTTCCCAGGCGGTCTGCTTCACGGCTTCCCTACGGCACAGCACTGGCTCGTAGCCAGTGCCACACCTAGCAGACATCGTTTACAGCTCGGACTACCCGGGTATCTAATCCGGTTCGTGACCCGAGCTTTCGTCCCTCACCGTCGGATCCGTCTTCCAGAGGCGCTTTCGCCACCGGTGGTCCGTCCAGGATTACGGGATTTCACTCCTACCCCAGACGTACCCCTCTGGTCTTCCGGTCCCAAGCCACGCAGTTTCCACCGGACGCCCACGCGTTAAGCGCGCGGATTTCCCGATGGACTTGCGCGGCCAGCTACGGACGCTTTAGGCCCAATAAGAGCGGTCATCACTCGTGCTGCCGGTATTACCGCGGCGGCTGGCACCGGTCTTGCCCAGCACTTATTCCACCACCACCTTACGGTGGTGAAAAGCGAGGACTATATGCCCTCGCACTTGGAGTCCCCTTATCGCACTCTCGTGCAGTGTAAAGGTTTCGCGCCTGCTGCGCCCCGTAGGGCCCGGTATCTTGTCTCAGATACCGTCTCCGGGCTCTTGCTCTCACAACCCGTACCGATTACAGGCACGGTGGGCCGTTACCCCACCGTCTACCTAATCGGCCGCAGCCACATCCTATGGCGCCGGAGCGTTTCGCGTTCACGCCACTCCAGGCTGTGAACGGTATTCCGAATTAGCCTCAGTTTCCCGAGGTTGTTCGGATCCATAGGGTAGTTTGGCCACGTGTTACTGAGCTATCTGCTACGAGTCTGAACTCGTGCAACTAGCATGGCTAAATCGGACTCCAATAGCAATGACCTCCGGCAGGATCAACCGGAATGCTCTTCCCCGGCAGAGCCGGGGAGGTTGGCGGTGAATGTAGGTACACACTCACACTTCGCTATATGGTCCACGTTCGATGACGCAGTCGGTCGCGATGACCAGTCGGGCGTCACCGAACTACCAAGGCTAACATCAGATCCCATCTGTACGGCGGACCGCAGGGGTAGGATCCTCATTTCCTTCGGACGTATTCATAGGCCACCAGGGGTACATAACCCCTTCGAACCCTTCTCGTCCGAGCTGGCAGCCCGCTGAAAGCGGGCCGCCGTTCACGTCACATCCGAGTGCCCTCGTACACTTAAGGGCGTCGGATCGTTCCCACGCCGGAAACCGCATCCGGCGAGGGTGTGTGCGATCCAAACTGAACGCCCTGATACGTATAAAGGCGTCGGATCGCTGCGGCCGGCGATGCCGGCCGCGAGCACATCTTTTCCGGAACGCCCGTATACTGATAAGGCCATCGGATCGAACCGACGGCGTGTCAGAGGGTGGATGCAGTGCCTACCTCCGCGCCGGGTTTCGGCCGGAGGGAACGTGGCGGCGTGCGCCACGTCGTTCGCATTAATGTCGAAGGCCGGGTTCACATATAAGGCCGTCGTCTCGAGCGGCCATCGGAACCCGATACCATGGCACGGTTTTCCACGAGAAGGTGACCTCGCTGACACTAATAAAGGAGTTAGCGCGAGCGAGCGGCGATATCTGTTCAGCAGAATGTCACGCGGGCGGAGGTCGGCCGGTCATCCCACCCTCGAAGGTACGGTCGGGCCGGATGATACCCGCGTGGTCGCACTCGAGCGCACACGCGCAAGAAGGTGTCGTGTCGCGGGGCACGCATCGATGCCGATAAACCACGTGCGTTGTAAGGGGCAGACGAATGGTCCGGGACCCGTTCGCTTCGGAGTCGACGCCGTCCGCAGAGGAAATCTGCTCTGCGCTGGACGATCCCGACTGCCGCGAGATCATCCGGAAGCTCGAGGAGCCGATGACGGCCTCGGAGTTAACGAAGCAATGTGAGATCCCGCAGTCGACGCTGTACCGAAAGCTCGAGTTACTGACCGAGTCGACCCTGCTCGAGGAGTCGACCGAGATCCGCCAGGACGGCCACCACGCGAGCAAGTACTCGATCGCCTTCGACGAGATCACGCTCTCGTTGGACGAGGATCGATCGCTGACCGTCCAGATCGAGCGGCCGGCCCGGACGGCAGACGAGCGGCTCGCGGAACTGTGGTCGGAGGTGCGAAAAGAAACATGAATCCATTCCCCAGCGGATCGGCCGGGATGATGCTCGCGCTGGCGGTTGTCAAGACGCTCGTGCTCGTCGTGGGGAGCGTCATCACGTACTTCGCGTTCAAGGCGTACCGTCGGACACGGCAGCCAGCACTCGGCTATCTCACGGCCGGGTTCGGACTCGTCACGCTCGGGCTGGTGCTGGCGGGCATGCTATACGAGGTCCTCGGCGTGGAACTCGCGACAGGAATCCTGCTCGAGAGCTGTCTCGTCCTCGTCGGTTTTCTGGTGATCGCCTACTCGCTGTACGTCCAGTAGGTCGTCTCTGAAACTCGTCGTCTCTGCCACATCTCGAGGTCGCGAGTCGCCACGCGAACGCGGGAAACCGTGTCCCGACAGCGTCCCTCGTCACCGATTCAGCGTGTGAATCGCGTGACCGAGCGCGTTCTCGGCGGCTTCCATCACCGACTCCGAGAGCGTCGGGTGGGCGTGGACGGTCGCGGCGACGTCCTCGAGGGTCGCCCCCAACTCGATCGCGAGCCCGAGTTCGGCGATCAGTTCCGACGCCTCCGGACCGACGATCGACGCGCCGAGCAGATACCCCTCGGTCTCGTCGGCGACGACCTTGACGAAGCCGTCGTCGTGGCCGGTCGTCAGCGCGCGGCCGCTGGCGCGGACGGGGAACGTCCCGATCGCGGTCTCGAAACCGGCGTCCTCGGCGTCGGATTCGCTCATCCCGACGGTGGCGATCTCGGGGTCGGTGAAGACGACGGCCGGCATCGCCTGGTGGTCGAGCGCCGCGGGTTCGCCGGCGATCACCTCGGCAGCGACTTTCCCCTCGGCGCTTCCCTTGTGGGCAAGCATCGGTTCGCCGGCGACATCGCCCACGGCGAAGATGTGACCAACGTTCGTGCGTGCGCGCGAATCGGTCGCGATGAATCCGCGGTCGTCGGTCTCGATGCCGGCTTCCTCGAGGTCGAGCGTGTCCGAGACCGGTTCGCGGCCGACGGCCACGAGTACGTTCTCGGCGTCGAACTCGAGGCGCTCGTCGGTGACCTGCGTCGCCTCGCCGCCACCGTCGGCGGCTGGCTGGTCGGCGGGCTCGGCGACGACGCGGACCCCGCCATCCTCGCGGTCGTGCCAGTCCGACGCAGTGTAGCCGAACTCGAACTCGATCCCGAGATCGGTCGCCCGCTGCTTCACGGGTCGTTTGAGATCCTCGTCGTATCCCGGAAGGATCGAGTCGAGCATCTCGAGGACGGTCACGTCGGTCCCCAGTTTGGCGAAGACGCTCGCAAGTTCCATCCCGATGTAGCCGGCGCCGACGACGACCAGCGAGTCGGGAACGGACTCGAGGGCGAGTGCCTGTCTCGAGTCCAGGACGGGCTCGTCGGCGAACTCGAAGTTCGGGATCTCGATCGGGCGGGAACCGGTCGCGACGATCGCGTGCTCGAACTCGAGGGTCTCCGAGCCCTGTCCCTCGCCGCTGTGGGAGACGCGAACGGTGTTCTCGTCCGCGAAGCGAGCGGTTCCCTCGAGCAGGTTCACCTGATTGGCCTTACAGAGCTTCTCGACGCCGCTCGTGAGTTGGTCGACGACGCCGTCTTTCCAGTCCATCATGCCGGCGAGGTCGACCGCCGGCTCGGCGTGGATGCCCATTTCCTCGGCGGTGGCGGCCTCGTGGGCGAGGCCCGTCGCGGTGATCAGCGCTTTCGACGGGATACAGCCGTAGTTCAGGCAGGTCCCGCCGTAAGCGTCTCTCTCGACGAGCGTGACGTCCAGATCGAGCTGTCCGGCGCGGATCGCGGCCACGTAGCCGGCGGGCCCCGCGCCGATGACCAGTACGTCCGTCCCAGTGGTGACGTCTCCGACGACCATTACGCGAACGAAAGGGCCGAAGGATACTGTAGGTATTCCTTGGCGACGGCAGACGAGCGGGAAACGAGGCGATGGGCGAACACTCGATGGGGCGACGAGAACGTCCGAGATGCGTACGGGACCGTCCGGCTGATATTGCGGTCGCGTTCGATCGCCGAGTACGGTGGCGCCCGAAGAGCACTCGCGGGCAGTCAGATAACTGTCGACTCCCAGAAACGGATCACCATCGAGCGTCAGCGGTCCGGCGAGCTCGATGACATCCGTGGCGACATCCGAGCGATCGGTTCCCATTTGGCGCCACTGGCCGGCGAACTCACAGATCGGTCCGTTGGAACCGATAGTAGCCGATCGCGACGGGCACGACCAGCCAGCACAGCAGGACGACGACGCCGAACCAGTCCTCGAGGTAGAAGGGTGCGTCGCCCGGATAGCGCTCGGCGGGAGTCATGCCAGAGGCTTCCATCGACTGGAGGCCGTAGCGGAACTGGAAGGGGAAGATCGAGCCTTCGACGATCGAACTGGCCAGGTTGGTGTACGCGAGGATCGGGTTGAACTGCTCGAGGACGAGGAACCACGTTTCGGCCTCGACCGGCACGGGCTCGTCGTAGATGAGGTAGTACGGCCCGGCGGTGAGCAGTTCCCACAGCGCGACGAAGATCATGTAGAGGCCGACGACGATGGCCATCGACTTGCCGCGGGTGGAGACGCCGGCCGAGACGCCGACGGCCAGTCCGACGAACGTCGTCCCGAACAGCACGGAGACGGCGGCGAAGCCGAGCCAGTCGACGAACGGGACCGAGCCGAAAAACAGCGCGCCGAGCACGAGCGAGGTGAGAAAGGCGAGGCCGACGGCGACGCCGACGACGCCCATGCGACCGAGCAGTTTGCCGAAGACCACGTCGGTCCGGTTGGGCGGCAGGCCGAGCAGGAGTTTGACGCTGCCCGACCGGCGCTCTCCCACGACGGCCATGTAGCCCGCGATCAGCGCGGCGACCGGGAGGATCACCTGCAGCGGCGTCCCGAGGAAGCTCAACACCTCGGCCGCGGTCACGTCGTCGACCGAATACCAGATCGCGACGTAGCCGATGACGACGAGGCCGACGAGCAACCCGATCAGCGACCAGAGGAGCTTCGACCGGCCGGCGTCGTCGAACTCCTTGCGGGCGACGGTGGTGATATGCGAGGTCATCGCGCCACCCCTGTCTCCGCCTCGAGGGACTCCGGCGTCTCGGTGTTCGCCGCCGCCTCGGCCGCGTCGCCGTTCGTCAGCGCGGTGAACAGCGACTCGAGCGAGACCTCCTCGAGTCGCACGTCCTCGATCGTCGCGCCGGCGTCAGCGAGCGCGATCACGACGCCGGCTTTGGCGGTCGGGTCGGAGATCGTACACTCGAGCGTGTGCCCGGACGCGGTCACGTCGGTGACGCCCGGCACGTCGTCGGCCACCGTTCGCCGGTCGACGGCGGGGCCGCCGAGCGTGAGCGTCATCGTCGCGCCGCCACCGAGTTCGTCGCGGAGGCCTGCGATCGTGTCGACGGCGACGAGTTCGCCCTCGTTCAACACGCCGACGCGGTCGCAGACGGCCTCGACGTGCTCTAAGATGTGACTCGAGAAGAAGACGGTCGTCCCGCGCTCGGCCTCGCTGCGGACGAGTTCCTGCATCTCGCGGATGCCGTGGGGATCGAGCCCGCTCGAGGGCTCGTCCATGATCAGCAGGTCGGGGTCGCCGACCAGCGCCATGCCGGTCGCGAGCCGCTGGACCATTCCCTTCGAGTAGTCGCCGGCTGGCCGCGCGGCGTCCGCACTCGAGAGCCCGACGCGCTCGATGATCTCGTCGGGGTCGTCGGCCGCGTCTTTCGTTTCGATCGCGAACTCGACGTGGCGCCGCCCCGACAGGCGCGGGTAGATATCGAATCCCTCGGGAAGGACGCCGACGCGGGGGCTGATCTCGTCGGCCTCGGCCTGGGCGTCGTAGCCGAGCACTGTCGCCGAGCCCGCCGTCGGACGCGTGAAGTCCAGTAGCATGTTGATCGTCGTCGACTTCCCGGCCCCGTTCGGTCCGAGGAAGCCGAACACCTCGCCGTCGTCGACGGTCAGATCGAGGTCGTCGACGGCGGTAAGATCGCCGTACTCCTTCGTCAAACCGGACGTCTCTATCGCGGTCATCTCATCGGCGACTTCAGTTGGCATACGAATAGTCCATCGGCCACGATTTCACGGTCGGAAACTGTGGACGCTTTTATATCTTCTTTCCATACGAACCACCGGATGACCGACGATGAGGGCCAAGAGGTGCTCGCCCTACTCGACGACGAGTACGCCCGCCGTATCCTCATCGCCGCCAGCGAGGAACCGATGTCCGTCGACCGACTCACCGACCGCTGTGACGCGTCGCCCCCGACGGTCTACCGGCGGATCGACCGGCTCGAGGCGAAGGGGTTCCTCGACGAATACCAGGAGTTCGATCCCGATGGCCACCACTACAAGACCTACAGCACGCGACTCGAGCGCGTGGCGATCGAGATCGCCGAGGGCTCGATGGAACTGGACGTGTACCGCCGCGACGAGGACCCCGCCGACCGGTTCACCCGGCTGTTCGAGGACCTGTGACGATGGCCGGAACCGCGCTCCAGACCGTCGAAGGCGGCGCCCCGACGGTCGCGGTCGCCGTCCTCGTCGGACAGGCGACCGCGTTCGTCATCGCCTGCTGGATCGCGAAACGGTCCTACGACGGTTACCGGGACGCGCGCCGCCCGGCGCTGCTCTGGCTCGCGCTCGGCATCGCACTGCTGTCTGCGGTGCCGACGGTCGTCCGGTTCCTGTTTCCGACGCTGCTCGGGGCGACCTCGCTGACGACGAGCGTCGTCGCGACGACGAGCGAGATCGCCGGCCTCACGGCGATCCTCTACACCGTCTACGGACGGCCGTGAACGCCGTACCGCGCGCCGCGCCGACGGACGCGACCGGACCGGCCGCGATCGTGCTCCCCGCACGCTCGAGGTGGTGGCGATGACCGGACTCGCGGCCGTCGGACTGCGCGCCGCTCACGTCCTCGAGACGACGGTCTTCGGACTCGACGAGGGGACGACGATCTTCTTCGTCGGACTGGCAAGCGCCGCGCTCGGATCGGTGGTGGCGTGGACGGCTTACCGGGGCTACGTCCGCAACGAGAGTCGGCCGATGCTGTTTCTGGCCGTGGGCGTCGCCTTCCTGACGGTGATCCCGTTCGTCCTCTCGCATACGGTCGACCTGGCGACGGCCGCGACCGACGCGACGGTGTTGCTCGTCGTCACCGCCTGTCACCTGCTCGGACTCGTCTCGATCGTTCGGTCGTTCAGGAGGCCCGATACCGCATGAGTTCGTCGCGCACGTCCGACCCGCGCGTCGGGGTCACGGCCGCGCTCGCTCGCGTTCGAACGTGGAGTCGCCGGTTCGTCGGCGTCGCCGCCCGCAAGCGAACCTACTCCAATCTCCTCTATCTCCTGCTCGCGTTCCCGCTCGGAGTCGGCTACTTCACGGCGCTCGTAACCGGGTTCGCGCTGCCGGCCGGCTTCGCGTTCGCGTTCGTCCAGATCGGGCTGTCGGAGCCGGTCGTACTCGTCTTCGCTGGGATTCCGATTCTACTGCTCGGGGTCGGGATCGGGCTGCCGGCCGCGCTGGTCACGCTGTTTCTTGCGAGCGAGCTGACCGCCCTCGAACGACTCCTCGCCGAGCGGTTGCTCGGGGCCGAGATCCCGACAGCGGAGCCGGCCGGGAGCGTCCGCGAGCGGGCGCGACTGCTCGTCTTCGACCGCGGTACGTGGACAGGGGTCGGCTACCTGTTCAGCAAGTTCCTCTACGGAACGGCCTCGTTCGTCCTCCTCACGATCGGCGTCACGTTCACGTACGCGCTGGTCGCCGCACCGCTGCACTACCGGGGCGAAACCGTCGGCATCCACATCGGCGATCCGATCGAGTTCGTCCCACAGTTCACCTACCAACACGAGGGCTGGACCGTCGACATCTCGCCGGTCACGCTCTCGGTCGCCGACGGCGAACTGCTCTCGCTGTACGTCGACTCGCTCCCGGCGGCGCTGGCCGTCTCCGCGGTCGGCGTCGTCGTCGGCCTCGGCGTCTTGCACCTGTTCAACGCCGTCGCGTGGCTCCTCGCCCGATACACCGAACTCCTGCTGAGAAATACGCAGCCGTCGATCGTCACCGAACCGCCCTGAGCGGTTCGAACTGGCCGGAGGAAAGGGCGGTCTCGAGTCGGCGCGTCCGAGTACCAAACACGTTTGGAGACATCGGTATCCCCGAAGCACACGAACCCCGTATTGCGGCAGGGACACCCACCAGGGTACCACCTCTCCCCACCCCCTGCCGTTCCACCTCCCGACCCGTCCCCCCTCACCTCCCCTTCCCCCTTCCCGTTCCACACCGGCGACCGACAGGTACCCGGCGCCGCCACGATTCGGGGCAGAATCGGCAATTCGGGCCGGATGACCGCGATCGCGGAGACGGTGGCAGGAGACGGACCGAAGAAGTGTTTTGCGTGGGGTCCGTTTTAGTCACTAATGAGTCAACACCACCTCGAGCCGCTCGACGTCGATGCGATTCGGGAGGAGTTCCCGATCCTCGAGCGGGAATTTGACGGCCAGCAGGTCGTCTACCTCGATAACGCGGCGACGACCCAAACGCCCGATCCGGTCGTCGACGCGATGAGCGACTACTACCGCGAGTCCAACGCCAACGTCCACCGCGGGATCCACCACCTGAGCCAGGAGGCCTCGATTCTCTACGAGGAGGCCCACGACCGCGTCGCGGAGTTCGTCGGTGCGAGCGGCGGCCGCGAGGAAATCGTCTTCACCAAGAACACGACCGAAGCGGAGAACCTCGTCGCCTACTCGTGGGGCCTGAACGAACTCGGCCCCGGCGACGAGGTCGTCCTCACCGAGATGGAACACCACGCCTCGCTGGTCACCTGGCAGCAGATCGGCAAGCGAACCGGCGCCGACGTAAAGTACATCCAGGTGACGGACGACGGAACCCTCGATATGGACCACGCCCGCGAGGTCATCACCGACGACACCGCGATGGTCTCGGCGGTCCACGTCTCGAACACGCTCGGCACAGTCAACCCCGTCTCCGAACTCGTAGATATTGCCCACGACCACGACGCACTCGCCTTCATCGACGGCGCACAGGCCGTTCCCAACCGGCCCGTCGACGTCGAGGAGATCGACGCGGACTTCTACGCCTTCTCCGGCCACAAGATGGCCGGGCCGACCGGCATCGGTGCGCTCTACGGCAAGAAAGCGCTCCTCGAGGAGATGCAGCCGTACCTCTACGGCGGCGGCATGATCCGCAAGGTCACCTTCGAGGACTCCACGTGGGACGACCTCCCCTGGAAGTTCGAACCCGGTACCCCCCAGATCGCCGAAGCCGTCGGCCTCGTCGCCGCGATCGACTGGCTCGAGGAGATCGGCATGGACCGGATCGAAGCCCACGAGGAGGAACTGGCCCGCTACGCCTACGAGCAACTCGACGCCGAGCCGGACGTGGAGATCTACGGCCCCGAGCCGGGCTCCGAGCGCGGCGGCCTCGTGGGATTCAACCTCGAGAGCGTCCACGCCCACGATCTGGCCTCGATCATGAACGACCACGCGGTCGCGATCCGCGCCGGCGACCACTGTACCCAGCCGCTGCACGACAAACTGGGCGTCGCAGCGTCCGCTCGAGCCTCGTTCTACGTCTACAACACGAAGGAGGAGATCGACAAGTTGGTCGACGCCATCGAGGACGCGCGTCAGCTGTTCGCATGAGCGAACGCTGACCGCGAGGGTCGTGTTGGCGAGCAAAGCGAGCCAAGGCTCGAAGCGGCGACGCCGTTTCGTAGACCGCGGCGGCTGTTCCGGTCCGCGGAAGGCGACGTGACGGCGACCCGTCGGGCCCGTCCGCTCGAGGCACTCCTCCCCACACATTCGGAGCGGGGTCGCCCACCGACAACGGTCGCCAAGGAGAAAGCCTATGCCGAGACGATAGACAGCAGCAGTCGAAATGAACGAGGACCGGACCGTTATCGATATTCTCGAGCGAGTACGAGAGTTGCGTCGGCGCAAGCGCTGTCCGAACTGCGACGCCGTCGTTTCCGTTCGCGGCTTCAGAGGCGAGTACCGCTGGGAATGCGTCGACTGCGATGCGCTCGGCATCGGCTATCCGTCCCGTTCGGCCGCGTTAGACGCGATTCAACGCCGGCAGGGATAGTCGACATCGGCGAGAAGCGCCCCTCGGAGAAGCATGGGAGAGATAGCGGACAGCGATTTCAGTGAGCCGGCCGGTCAGGCGGTGTGGGTCGGAGACGACGAGTTCGTCACGTCACCACGCACTACAGTCGCGATGAGCTGGCGGTGCAGTGTGGGTTTATATTCGTGTCAGTGGGACGCCAACCTGGGTTCATGCCTCTCGAAAACCTCGCCCGAAGCGACGTAGTAACGGCACACGAAGACGAGTCCGTCCAGGAACTCGCGACGCGCATGGACGAGTCTCGAGTCGGGAGCGTCGTGATTACGGACGACGACGAGCCCGTCGGAATCGTCACCGACCGCGATCTGGCGATGCGCGTGATCGGCGACGAACGGGATCCGACGGACGCGACGGCCAGTGACATCATGTCCGACGATTTGGCGACCATCAGGGAGACCGCTGGGTTCTACCAGGCGACCGAACACATGAGCGAGCACGGCGTCCGCCGACTCCCCGTCTGCAACGACGACGACGAACTGGTCGGGATCATCACGGCCGACGACCTCACCGAACTCCTCGCCGACGAGCACATGCAGTTCGCGGACGTGATCCGATCGCAGCGGCCCGAATACTGATCGCGTCGTCGGTAGTCGGCCGATCGAGCGCGGCCCCGAAATTAATTTCGCCGAGTTTGTGGGCGCAAATCGTCCGAACGAAGAAAGAAAGTTTGCGTCGACCGCGAGTTTTTAATGGTACGCATGATATGTACGGCAAATGTCCTCGGAAGACGGACAGCAGGCGGACCCGATCAAAATCCTGCTCGTCGAACCGAACCCCGGCGATAGCCGTCTCTTCGAAGAGAAGTTTCGGGACGCGAAGCTCCTCAACACCATCCACACCGTTCCCGACGGAGAAACCGCGCTCGACTTTCTCGCCCAGCGCGGCGAGTACGCGGACGAATCGCGTCCGGACATCGTCCTGCTCGAGCCACAGCTCCCCGGCAAGAGCGGGATCGACGTGCTCTCGGAACTGAAAAACGAGCCGGAACTCGAGGAGATTCCGGTCGTCGTGCTCACGAGTTCGGACGCGGGCGAGAAGGTCGTGAAATCGCACGGCATCGAGGCCGACACCTACCTGCAGAAACCGGTCGAGCCCGAGGAGTTCGTCGAGTTCGTCCAGTCGGTCGAGGAGTTCTGGTTCGCGATCGTCGAGAAACCGTCACAGTGATCCGTGGCGTCCGAACGGTGTCTCGCCGTCCGGACGCGATACGAAAACCCCCGATCGGTGGCCGTAGCCAGCAGAGACGGACTCGAGCGGCCTTTCGGCCCCGGAACCCTTTTACAACTCACTGGCCTATCCGGACACAACAATGGGACTGGGCTCGGATATGTACCGACAGCAGATCCTCGACCACTACAAGAACCCCCGTAACTACGGGGAACTCGAGGATCCCACGTTCACCCACGTCGGCGAGAATCCGATGTGCGGCGACGAGATTCGCATGGACGTCGAACTCGCCGACGACGAGGAGACGATCGAGCGAGTCGCCTTTCAGGGCGACGGCTGTGCGATCAGTCAAGCCTCCGCGAGCATGCTCTCGGGGAAACTCGCCGGTAAGACCCTCGAGGAACTCGAGGAGATGGACCGCGACGACGTGATCGACATGCTCGGCGTCGACATCTCGCCAATGCGTGTCAAATGTGCCGTCCTGGCCGAGAAGGTCGCACAGGACGGTGCGGAGATCTATCGGGGCGAACTCGACGTTGACAAGACGACGACCGAGGAGTAGCGGAGTCTCGGTCAGCGACGACTGTTCCCGCTGCACAGCGTGCGGACGGCGCGGCGATGTGAGAAGGACTGGCGCTATTTGTTGTACGGGTTCACTCCCACGGTTGTAAGGGACGAGAACGACAGGGAGGCCGTCAGAGCGATCGGTCGATGTCGGTGCGGGATTTCATCTCGAGGACGTTGTACGGAGCGCCGATGTCGTCGCCGATCGATCGAAAGGCGGGAAGCGGGTCGTGGGCGTCCGTCTTCCCGTCGTTGTCGTGGAGATGGACGAGGTGAATCCGGTCGCCGAATCGATCGACGAACCGCTCTTTGACCGGCGTCGTCAGGTCGAGCGTGTGGATCGGCCGGTCGCGCTCGAGCAACCGTTCTATCCGCTCGACGACCGCGGGATGGTTGTGGCCGAGCGCGAGCGTCCCCGCGCCGGCCAGACAGTCCACGTACTCGTTGCCGTCGACATCCTCGAGGATCGCACCGCGGGCGCGTTCGATCGCCAGCGGCAGCGACCGCGGATAGGTTCGCGCGTTCGATTCGCGACGCGCCTGCTGTGCGAGGATGCGCTCGGCCGTCGAATCGGCCTCGGTCACGGCCGATCACCGGTCTGTCGCTGCTGATACTCGATCTCCGGGGGTTGGTATTTCTCTACTATCGTGCGGTCTTTAGGCTCGCCTAAAAATACAAAAACGTGCCGGTCCTTAGGCCAACCTAAAATATATAACTGTCCCGCTCAGACGCGCGAAATGAAGGTGAAGCAACGGTGAGCGACGGGCGAGTCGTCGGGCGACTCGAGAAGGTAGCTCTCGGGGTGCTGCGCAAGAAGAGAAAACGGACGAACAGCGCGCACGTGATGGTTGGAACGACCGAAAACGCGGTCGGTCGGTCGGTGGCACCGCTCGCGGAGGGAGCGTCCGGCCGTCGATCGAACCGCGTTGCTGGCGCGCGAAGATCGACGGCGATGGAAAAGACGAGCCGGCGGCGGTCGAGAACGGACGTTCGACGGTTATTCCGGCTTCAGACCCTCGTCCTGAACGCGCATGACGGCCTCGCCGTCGGCGAGGTTCGGCGCGTCGACGAGTCGGACGATCCGCTTGTCGCCCTTGGACTTGCGGAGGTAGATCCGGAAGGTGGACTTGTGGCCGAGGATGTTACCGCCGATCGGCTGGGTCGGGTCGCCGAAGAACGAGTCGGGGTTCGAGGCGACCTGGTTCGTCACGATGACGGCACAGTTGTAGAGGTTCCCGACCTTATCTAAGTCGTGAAGGTGCTTGTTGAGCTTCTGCTGGCGGTCGGCGAGTTCGCCCCGGCCGACGTACTCCGCGCGGAAGTGGGCGGTCAGCGAGTCCACACAGAGCAGTCGGACGGGGTACTCCGATTCCTCGTGTTCGCTGGCGAGTTCCTTTGCCTTCTCGGCGAGCAGCATCTGGTGGTTCGAGTTGAACGCCTTCGCGACGTGGATCTTTTCGAGGACGTCCTCGACGAGCGCGTCGACCGCCTCCTCGTCGTCGGCCGAGCCCTCGATTTCGCGGTCCTCGAGGGTCGCGTCGATGGCCTCGTCGGGTAGACCTCGTACCATGTCGTCGATCCGCTCGGGCCGGAACGTGTCCTCGCTGTCCACGAAGATGGCGCTGCCGTGGAGGCCGCCGACTTCCTTGGGGAGCTGGACGTTGACGGCCATCTGGTGGGTGACCTGAGATTTGCCGGCCCCGAACTCGCCGTAGACCTCGGTGATCGACTGGGTTTCGATCCCGCCGCCGAGCAGATCGTCGACCTCATCGATGTGCCAACTCAGCTTGCCGATCTGGTTCCGTCGCTCGAGGACGGTCGAGCCGGTCTCGAAGCCGCCGACGTCGGCGGCGTCGCGGGCGGCGTTGACGATGTCGGCCGCGGTGGACTCGCCCACGTCGGCCGTGTTCGACAGTTCAGACGGCGAGGCCACGGCCAGGCTCTGGAAGGAGTCGAAGCCTGCGTCGTGGAGTTTGTCTGCCGTTGCCGGTCCGACGCCGGGGAGCGTCTCGAGATCTGCTTCGGGCATACTCCTCCGTTGTGCCGGACCCCCCATAAAGCCTCGTTTACAGGGGAGTGAAAGTGAAAGTGCCGGACGGCGTCGGGGAGATTCGACGCGACAGTCACGGGCGAATGAACGAAGGGGCGGTAGCTACGCGAGCACGGCCGTGAGCGAAAGGAGAGGCCCTGATTCAGCGGCCCCGGTCGTCGGTATCCCACTCGAGGCAGTGGAGTCGTCCGTCGTCGCTCCCGACGAAGAGCCGGCCGGGCGCGATCGCGGGCGTCCCCGCGATGGCCTCGTCGGCCCGGAAGTTCCACAGCGGGTCGGCCTCGTCGACATCGATTCCGTAGAAGGAGCCGCTGGCGTCGCCGACGCAGAGCACGTCGCCGACGACGATGGGGCAAGAGCGGACCGGAGCGTCGAGTTCGATGCCCGTCCGCGAGAACAGCCAGCCCCGGAGTTTGCGCCGGCCGACGGTCGTGTCCGTGACGTGGACGTAGCCGTCGGCGGCCCCGACGAACGTCGTCTCGGCGGCCGCGAGCACGGTCGGTGACGTGGTGAACGCGTCGCCGATCTCGTAGGTAAACCACGACTGGCCGGTCGCGGCGTCCAGCGCGAGCAGCGTCCCCGCGTCGTCGGCGACGTAGACCCGGTCGTCCGCGACGGTCGGCCCGGTCGCGACCGCACCGGCCGCGGGCGCGGTCCAGACCTCCTCGCCCGTTTCGGCCTCGAGCGCGAACACGGTCCCGTCCGCGGTCCCGGCGAACGCGCGCTCGTCGATCCACCGCTGGTCCGGTTCCTGCCGGTCGTCCTCGAGCAGGTCCGCGTCGGCCGCAGCGACCGACTCCGAGAGCGGGCTTCGCGTCGCTCGAGACCGGTCGTACTCCCGGCCGTCGGCGACCGCCGGCCGACCGACTACCGGCGACTCGGTCTCGTGAGTCCACAGTCGTTCGCCCGTCTCGGCCTCGAGCGCCGTCAGCCCGGCTTCGTGCCCGGCGTAGAGCCGCCCCTCCGAGAGCGTGAGCGCGGACTCGAGCCCGGCCGGGAGGTCGGTCCGCCACTCCTCGTCGCCGGTAGCGGGATCGAGCGCGCGGACGGTCCCGTCGGCGGTCCCCAGATAGAGGCGCTCGCGGGTGACGACCGGCGTCGCATCGGTCGCCGCCGTCGTCTCGACGGTCCACCGACGGCGGCCCGTCTCGGTCTCGAGCGCGTAGCAGTTCCCGGCGCTCGTCCCGACGTAGACGGTGTCGCGGTCACAGACGGGCGATCCCGGCGGCCTGGCGAGGTCGGCGGTCCAGGCTTCGGTCACGCGCGAGGGTCCCTCGAGGTCGCGCCGGAGTCCTGCGTTCGTCGGCCCGCCCTTGTGCTGGTTCCACTCGGTCACTGCGCGTTGGTACTGACGCCAAGGGTATAACTGTCGGCCGTCTCGACCTCTCAGCGGTTCACTGCGACCAGATAGCCAGCGACAAGCACGATAGTGATACCGACGGTGCCGAGAGCGGTCGTCAGATCGACGGCCTGAGATCGAAAAAGCTCGTCGAGGACACCGATCGCGACCGACAGAGCGAGAATTGCGGTCCACATCCCCACAATCGCGAAGCCGAGTTCGTCAAGATTCGTCGTTTGTATCGCATGGAGAAGAAGGAGACATCCACTGACGAACGGGACGGCGAGTAGTACAGGAGCTGTATTCGGTACGAAGACATAGCCACCGAGACCGATCGCGATACTGTAGACGACACTCGTGACGATGACACGTATCCAGTAGCGGCCAGCCATGGTGGAGAAAGGAGTGCTCACTCACCCAGTAGTTGCAGTGGACGCTGTCGTCGAAGCCTCCTATGGCGAAACGTTCCAGCCACGGGGCTCGGCAATACGGGACGGTCCTCAAGGTCGCGCCGGAGTCCCCTGCTCGTCGACCCGCGCTCGTATCTGTCCCGATCGGTCACTACGTGTGGCTACCGACCGAACCGGCATAACAGTGGGTACAAACACCGACCCTGCCCGGAGAAGAACTATGGGGTACAGGAAAACTACGTGTCACGTGTCCAGCCAACCGACGCGCAGTGGCGCGTGCTGTCGGTCGACCGAACGAGGGTGAGGGCGACCGATGACGCCGCGCGAGGGATGAGCGAGGGACCGTAGTGATCGAGCGAATCGGCTGGGGAGGACGTGGAAATTCCCCGTTGCCACGGGAGCAGGACACGTTGTTTCACCGCCATCACTGCTATCACGTTCAATACGATTCACCGAACGGACGCTATACTCGCTTCTTGATACGAAACTGCCGACTCGCGCTCGAGCCTCTGGCTCACCGAACGGAAGGGGGTGCGACAGGAGAAAGGGGAGCAACTGGTGTATGGCGCAGTTGTGATGATGTGGTTTCGATGGTTGTCAGTGGGCTCCTGCCGCGTATGCTACCGTATGCGCCGACCTGCAATACCGGTGTCCCCAACACGATTTGGAACTCCGCCGATCGAGAGCGCGAACGCGCCTGTGACGGCCGCCGGTCCACCCGCTCCCGACCCGCTCACTCCCAGGGATGCGTGCCGCGCTCGCTGGGCCAGAGCGGATACCAGTAGTCCTTCTCGCTCTCGATCTCGAGTTCGCCGTCCAAGGCCGACTCGAGGGTGAACTCCGCGCTCGAGTCCCGCTCCCGACCGTCGCGGGGAACGAACGGATAGAACCGGCCGCGCCGGAAGGAGTAGATCCAGTATGCCGGTCCGTCGCGATCTCTGTACGCGAACACCGCCGCCAGGAGCCGCGAGCCGTAGCCGTGCTCGATGAACGTATCGGCCGCGAAGTGCATACTCGTGATGAGGTCCTCGGGGTCGTCGTCCGCGAGGACGACCCAGTGGTAGCCGTGGCCGTCTTCCGTCACCGAGAAGTCCGTGCCGGTCTCCTCCTGGCCGGCCTCCAAGATCGCCTCGACCTCGTCGACGGCGTCCCGGAAGTCCCTCGAGTCGACGCCGGAGAAACAGAGTGCGCCGACGTCGAGCGACTCGTAGCCCAGATCCGCCTCCATCGTCAGATAGGCGGTGCTCATTCCGAACAGGTCGTCGGGGTCAGCGTCGCGTCCGGCGTCGGTCTCGGCGCGGAGTCCGAGGACGGCCCGGAGTCCGTCCAGCAGTCCCATACCTCGAGTGCGGGCTCGAAGGCCTTAGAAAGACTGTATTTCGCGCTCGAGTTCGCGGAGCCGTTCGACGCGGCGTTCGGTGGAGGGGTGCGTCGAGAACAGCCGGCCGACGATGCCGGACTTGATCGGGATGATGAAGAAGGCGTTCATCTCGGCCTCCTCGCGGAGGTCGTCTTTCGGAACCTTGTCCATCTCGCCCGAGATCTTCAGCAGCGCCGAGGCGAGCGCGGAGGGGTTCCCGGTGATGGCCGCGGCCCCGCGGTCGGCGGCGAACTCGCGGTACCGCGAGAGCGCGCGGATCAGCAGGTAGCTGATGATCCAGACGACCAGCGAGACGAGGATCGCGACGATGATCCCGCCACCGCCGCCTTCACGGCCGCGACCGTGGCCACCGCCGAAGAAAGCCCCCCAGCGGACGATCATGAAGGCGATCGTCGAGAGGAACGACGCGATCGTCATCACCATCATGTCGCGGTTTTTGACGTGGGCGAGTTCGTGTGCCAGCACGCCGTCGAGTTCGTCCTGGTCGAGCGTGTTCATGATCCCGGTCGTCACGCACACCGCGGCGTTGCGTTGGTTGCGTCCGGTCGCAAAGGCGTTTGGCACCTTCGAGTCGACGACCGCCACCTTCGGCTTCGGGAGGTCGGCCTGCTGGGAGAGCCGTTCGATCGAGGCGTGAAGCTGCGGGTACTCGTCGGCCGAGACCGTCTTCGCGCCCATGCTCTTCAGCGTGAGCGTGTCGCTGAAGTAGTACTGCACGAGCGAGAAGCTCGCGAACAGCACCGCGAACAGCCACAGCCCACCGCCGATGTAGAAGGTGAGCGCGCCGGCGAAGACGATGTACAGCGCGAACAGCAGGAACATCGTCACGAACATCCGCGCGCGCAACCCCCAGTCCGCCTGCCAGTTCATACGTGAATCGAGGGGCTCCGACGAAATAAGTGCCCTGCTGAGACGCCCGAACAGGGTTCTAGGGCCGGCGGGCACCGAGGAGAGCCGCCGCCACCGAATAGTTCGGAGAGTAACCGTTTTCAAACCCAGCCGCGAGTGTCAGCGCACACGGAGCGACAGACGGTGAGCGACGAGAACGGATCGGAGTCGGCACTCGAGGCGACGGTCGCCGACGCGCTCGAGCGACCGTGATTGGTTTATGGATTGATACGAGTTCGTCGGGTTCGGTGAACCCCTTCGTTTCGCATGGAGACCACGGGACACGGTCACGTCTGACGGGCCGGATTTCGACAGCGTCTGACACGTGTCTGACCGAAAGCGGCTCGGCGAACCCCTTCGTTTCGCGTAGAACGACGTGACCGTCACGAGCGGAAACCGACCGCGGCCCACGAGCGGAACGGCGCAAGTCCCGGGAGCGAGGTAGACGGGACGACGGCTGGAGCGGGTCCCTTAACTCCGCGAAGTCCCAAT
Source organism: Natrinema marinum (assembly GCF_024296685.1). Lineage (NCBI taxonomy): Archaea > Methanobacteriati > Methanobacteriota > Halobacteria > Halobacteriales > Natrialbaceae > Natrinema > Natrinema marinum. The sequence goes on from NZ_CP100763.1 coordinate 2,843,507, forward strand.
CGGCGATAATGAGTGAGTCGCGTGCGTTCTGTCCCCGGTGCGGGGACGCGGTGCCCGAGCGGTCGGCGACCGACACTGACGGCGGTCCCGACGGGACCGCCGCCGAACGTGCCAGCGGGCACGCAAACGACCCGCTGCGACCCGGCGCGGAGGTCGAACTCTGCGATTCGTGTTACTTCGAGGACTTCGACTTCGTGGACGCGCCGGATCGGATCGACGTCCGCGTCTGTTCGCGCTGCGGTGCGGTCCACCGGGGGAAGCGGTGGGTCGACGTCGGCGCGGAAGACTACACCGACATCGCCATCGAGGAGGTCAGCGAGGCGCTTGGCGTCCACGTCGACGTCGAGGACGTCGCCTGGCAGATCGACCCCGAGCAGGTCGACCAGAACACGATCCGGATGCACTGTTACTTCACGGGTGTCGTGCGCGGAACGCCTGTCGACGAGCAGGTGACGGTGCCGGTCAAGATCGCCCGGCAGACCTGCACTCGCTGCGGGCGGATCGCCGGCGACTACTACGCCAGCATCGTCCAGATCCGCGCCGAGGACCGCACCCCGACGACCGAGGAGACCGAGCGCGCCGAGGAGATCGCGAACAAGATCGTCGCCGACATGGAAGCCACCGGCGATCGCAACGCCTTCGTCACCGAGACCAGCGAGACCCCCGACGGACTGAACATCAAGGTCTCGACCAACAAGATCGGCAAGAAGATCGCGAACAAGATGGTCGAGGAGTTCGGCGGCACCGTCAACGACGCCGAGACCCTCGTCACGGAAGACGAGGACGGCAACGAGGTCTACCGGGTCACCTTCGCCGTCCGCCTGCCGCCGTACACCCCCGGCGACGTGATCGACCTCGCGGACGACGGCGGCCCGGTCATCGTCCGCAGCGCCCGCGGCAACCTCAAGGGCGTCCGCGCGACGACCGGCGAGCGATACGAGGCGAGCTACGAGGAGGGGAACTCGCCCGACGCGCGCAGGCTCGGCACACTCGAGGACGCCGCCGAGGCCACGGTCGTCACCGTCGAGGACGACAACGCAGTGCAGGTGCTCGACCCCGAGACCTACCAAGCCAAAACCGTCGCACGGCCGGAGTACTTCGATCCGGACGCCGAGACCGTCCCCGTGCTGAAGAGCCGCGCCGGACTGCACGTACTTCCCGACGAGCGCGATGACTGAGGACGGAGCCGACCGACCGGAGGACGCGCAGGAAAGCGGCCTCGAGCCCACAGCCGGCGATATCCTCGAGCGGGCCGAGGCCGACGCCCCGCTGGCCGCGGTCGTCGAGAAGCCCCGCGCGGAGACGGCCATCGAGTCGCTGCGCGCCGAGGGGGTCTACGACGACTCGCGGCGCGTGCGCGAGGCGCGAGGGCGAAGCGAAGCGGAGCCCTCCGACCGTTCGGACGGCCCCGGCAGGGTCGCGCTCCCCGTGACGGAACCGCCGGCCGAGACGGCGGTCCTCGAGGTCGTCCGCCAGCTCGAGCCCGAACTCAGAAGTCCGGATCTCGAGGAGCTGCTGGCCGACCGGGGCTGGAGCGAGGACGACCTCGCGTCAGCGCCCGGCTCGTGGGCGGTGATCGGCTCGGTGATCCTCGTGACCGTTCCCGAGGACTGCCCCGACGAGTCCGAGCTGGGTGAGGCCCTACTCGAACTCCACGGCGAGGCCGACAGCGTGCTGGCCGACGAGGGGATCGAAAACGACGGCGACGCGGGCACCTACCGCGAGCCTCGCACCCGGCTGATCGCCGGCCAGCGGGACACGGAGACGATCCACACCGAACACGGCACCCGGTACGGGCTCGACCCTGCGAACGTGATGTTCTCGCCCGGCAACCAGGCCGAGCGCGCCCGCATGGGCGAACTCGCGGGCGACGACGAACGCGTCTTCGACATGTTCGCCGGCATCGGCTACTTCACCCTCCCGATGGCCCGAGCGGGCGCGCGGGTGACCGCGACCGAGATCAACCCGACCGCGTTCCGCTACCTGCTCGAGAACGCCGTACTCAACGATGTCGGCGACCGGGTCGACGCCTACATGACCGACTGCCGCGACCTCGCGGGCGAAATCGAGGCCGACCGCGTCGTCATGGGCTACTACGGCAGTTCTGACACGGGCGGGTCCGGGGGTGGCGACGAGGCGGCGGACCACGGCACGCGAACCGACGAGGCGGCCGACTTCCTCCCGGCCGCCCTCGAGGCGCTCTCCCCCGGCGGCGTCGTCCACTACCACGAGGCGACCCCCGAATCCCTGCTGTGGGACCGCCCGATGGCGCGTCTCGAATCCGCCGCCGACGAGGCCGGACGCGGGCTCGAGGTACTCGAGAAACGCCGGGTGAAAAGCCACAGCGCGGGCGTCGCACACGTCGTGGTCGACGCGCGGTTCGAGTAGCACCGCGCCCGGTCGCCGCCGGCCGGACAATCGAGAAGGTCGTGGGATTGATACTCGAGCAACCGCTGCTCGGAGTATGGACAGGAATCAGCTCATCGCCCTCCTCTTCGCGTTCCTCATGGTGTCCTCGGTGGTCGCCTACAGCGCATCGGCGTTTCTGTAGGACAGTCCCGGCGGCGAGCCGCCGAAGGAGCGTGCGATCAGCCGTCCGTGTCCCAGACGTCCGCGAGCGGACTCGAGCGCGAGGAGCGTCCCGACCGACGCGACCGTGACGAGCCGCTGTCGGTTCGCCGCCGATCGCTGGACTCCGCACCGCTCGAGCGGCCGCTCGTTCCGGACGTCGTCCGCGCGCTCGAACTCGAGGCGTCGCCCAGCGCCGCCTGCGGTTCGAACGCCGGGAGGTCCGGCTGTTCCATCCGATCGACCTGCGCCGCGAACCACTCCGGCATGTCGGTCCGGGCGCGCTCGAAGCAGTCAAGCAGGCTCGAGTCGGCCAGATACGTCGCGCCGTAGTCGTCGGGCGCGCGGACGACCCGGCCACAGGCCTGAATGACGGTTCGCAGCGTCGTCCGGTAGTACCACGCCCACTGACCCTCTTCCAAGCGATGAGCCACCCGCGAGTCGCCGGTGTTGAGGAAGGGAGCCTTGCAGAGCACCTGCCAGCGACAGAGGTCGCCTTTGAGGTCTAAGGCCTCCTCCATCTTCACCGAGAGGAAGACGTCGGGGTCGTCGCTGGCTTTCCAGGCCTCGAGGGCGGCGTCGCGACCGTCGCGGTCGTGGGTCCGAATCCGGTCGCCGACGCCGAAGTCGGCGAGGAGGTCGGCGAGTCGCTCCTGAATGCTGTAGGAGTGGGCGTGGATCAACCCCTTCTCGTCGGCGTGGCGGGCCATGAGCCGGACGATCGTCCGGGCGATCTTCGGCGTCGTTTCGTCGCGCTCCTCGTAGGTCATCTTCCCCTGAGTCACGTCGTACAGCGGCCGGTTCTCGACGGGGAAGGTGTGTTCGACGTCGACCAGGGCGACGTTCTCGGGCTCGAGGCCGACCTGCCGGCAGAAGGCGTCCTTGTTGAGAATCGTCGCCGACAGGAGCGCGAACTTGTTGCCCCGGTCCCAGACGGTGTGCTGGAGGTATTTCTCGGGGTTCATCGGCTTGATGGTCAGCGGGCCGCCCGCGGGGCCGTCGCCGTCATCGCCGTCGTTACCGTCGCTCGAGCGCGGTTCGGACTGGTCGACCAGCCACGTCGTCGGGCTCTCGGGGTCCCGAAAGTCGGAGACGAACCACTCGAGGTCGCCGATGAGTTCCTGCAAGCGGTGGCGCTCGCGCACCTCGCCGGGCGACAGCGAGTCCTGGGCGAGAAGATCGTCCTTCCGGCGCTCGCAGGTTCCCGCGAGGCTCTCGGCGTAGCGGACGGCGCGTTCGATCGAGGCGACCGCGGGGACGCGGAGGTCGTCCCAGAACGGCACCGTGCGGGGGCCCAGTTGAATGGTCGCGTACATCTCGGCCCACTCGGCGAGACCGTGGGCTTCGTCGACGACGACCGCGTCTCGCTTGCGGAAGACCTCGCTGCCCGCGGTCTGCATGAAGTAGGCGAGCGTCATCGCCGCGATCTCGCGGTTCGAGGCGATCGCGCGGTCGGAATAGTACGGACAGCGATGCTGAACCGAGCAGTCGTACCCCCGTTCGCGCACGCAGGGTGCCTGATTGACCGGCGTCGACCGCTCGTCGGGCAGGATGCAGGTGTAGTTCGACTTCCCGCGGATGACGTTGAGGTCGGCCAGCAGGTCGTCGGCCGCCACGTCGTCTAACTGCGAGACCTGCGGCGTCGTGTAGTAGGCCCCCGTGGCGTCGCTGGGGTCGCCCTCGTCGGCGCGGCGGGCACAGCCGGCTACGGCGCGGGCAAGCAGGGACTTGCCGCTGCCCGTCGGCGCGCGCACGAGGACCACGTCGTTGCCGGCCGCGAAGGCGTCGCGGATGTCGCGGAGGGCCTGTTCCTGGGCCCCGCGGTAGCTCGGCGCGGGGAACGCCTCGAAGATCCGCTCGGGATTCACCGTTCGAGACACGGCGCGGCCGCATCCTAAACCCTGCGGACCGTCGCGTCGGCTGGGACTCGAGGCCGCTCGCACGCGGACCGAAACGGAACCGAAACCGCCAGCTACTGCACGGTATCAACTGCATACGCGACGATTCCGCCAGGTAACCGGCTGATTACAAATACGAACTCCGCCGTCGGACTGACGTGCGGAAGGGTCGCTCAGCGGCAGAGCACCGCGGTGCCACCTGGTTCCGCGGCGGCATTTCGCCCCGTGGCGTTCGAATCCCACCCCTTCCGCTCGCGGCTGCGGTCCGCTGCGATCGCGTCGTGCCTACGCTCGTCGCGGCCGACCGCACCGCCCGTCACATCGCCTCCACTCCCCGACGTACGCCATTTTTTCGACCGGTCGCCGTCGAGCCTACGGCGTCCGCAACTCCGAGGTCTCCTCGTCGACTTGCTCGAGTCGCTCGACATCCGCTTCGGTCGGGTGATCCGGGATCGCCTCGAGACACGGATAGCACAGTAGGTGCGACGTGCCGTCCTCGAGATCCAGTGTGATCGCGGTCCCGACGGTGCCGGCGTCGGTCCCGAACGACCAGAGGTTCGCGATCCCGCCCGACACCGTGACCGTCCGGCCGCAGCCGTCACAGGAGGTCTTCGACATACGCGAGCGTGGGGGCCGAACGGGCAAAGGCGTTCGCCCCGTGTGACCGCGGGTCGACGTGGCCGTCCAAGCGGCGAGGGCCCGCACAGTCGTTATAGGCCCCAACGATGTACCGCCGCGCATGGAGGTGAACTGCGAGGGCTGTGCGGGCTGTTGTATGGACTGGCGAGGGCTGCTCGAGGACGAGGCCGGTGCTTCTCACGGGACCGCCGACGGCGACAGCGACGGGGTAGCGACGAAGCGACACCGGCGACGCCGCGATCCGTTCGGTAGCGACCGGGAGGCGAAGCCGTCGCGAGAGCCGCTCGACGACGACCCCAGCTTCGTGGCGCTGACCCGCGACGAGGTGCGGGCGTTCCTCGAGGCTGGGATGGGCGACGCGCTCATGCCGCGGTTCTGGCACGCCCGCGAGGAGGGCGAGGGGGCACGCTCTTCGGGGTCCTCGAGCGGAGACGCTCCACGAACGGGCGAAGGCGTCGATATCGACGGCCACAGCGTCGCCGCCGTCGCGGGCCGGCCGGCGTTCTTCGTGGGGCTGCGGAAACCGCCGAAGCCGGTCGCCCCTTTCGGCCGCGAGGAGCCGACGTGGCTCCCGACCTGCGTCTTTCTCGACCCGACGACGCTGCAGTGTCGGCTCCACGGCGACGACCTGTATCCCGACGAGTGCGGCGCGTATCCGGAGTACAACCTCGCGCTCGCACACGAGACCGAGTGCGAGCGCGTCGAACGCGCCTTCGGCGGCGACCGCCTGCTCGAGGATAGCTACGGCGACACCGACGGCCTGTTGCTCGGCTCGCAGGCGATCGGCGCGAAGCTGTTCTGTCACCCGCGACCGGCCGACCTCGAGGGGCTCGCCGATCGCGCTGTAGCGGGCGATCTCCGACGGGAAGACCGCGCCGAGACCGTGGCGGTCGCCGCGGCCTCGAGCCCCGGCACGCTCGCGATCTCCGAGCCCCACTACGAGCGGGCGAAAGCGCGGCTGCTCGCGGGCGAAACCGGGACGGGCAACGACACGGACGAATCAGCGACCGCGGACGGCGGGTCCTGGGTCGGGCAGGCGATTCGCGACTGGCAACGGCGCTGCCGGGAAGCCGGCGAGACGGTTCCAGCGCCGACCGTCGCCGACGCCGTGGAGGTCGCCCGCGGCGCACCCGAAACGCCGGGCTGGGACGCCCTCGAGTGAGTCGGTGCGAGCCGTTCGACAAAGTCACGGCGGCCAGACGGCACGCTCAAGCGCGACGGCTCTCGAGGTCGACTAATTCGTCGAAGGAGGAACGGATGTCGAGTTAGTCGTCACTCGGATTTGATCCGCTCGAACTGGTCTAGAAGCTCCTCCGCGGAGTCGCCGGAGTCGTACTCGACTTCTCCGTGATAGATCGTCCGCTCGTCGTCGAAATCAGTGTCGACCGTAGAGGCTTGTTGTTCACGGCGCTCGTGCTCATCCTCGTCATAGGCACCCATTGACATGGTAACTATACCCAAGATAGGCGACTGTCGATTATTAATGTAACGGTCCCTCATACCCCGCACCCCCGTTTCGGTGCGTCGCGTAAGACGTATGCACTCCCGCTGCGTAGGAGTGACCGTGGCACGGCCGCTTCGCTTTCGATACTCGCCCCAGTCCTGGAGCGATGGGCGGGTTCACAACGATATCCTCCAACCGCTGCAGTCCAATATCGGCGCACGCTCCGTCACGCCGTGGTTCAAGGTCGGGGGCGACTGGCAATCGCACCGATTCGAGATGGACAACGGCGACATCGCCCTCTTTGCGCGCACCGACGACGAGGCCTACTGGATGGGCAACACGGAGACGCCCTCCGCGCTCTGGAAGACGAACAAATTCGGCTGGCAGGAGGTCCCCCATCACGTCTCGCGGTGGGCCAAGCGGGAGTTGACCGCGACGCTGCACGAGGAGTCCCCCTGGCTCGCCGACTATCCGCATCTCTCGTGGTTCTTCCTCCCGGTGTTCATGTCCAAAGACGGGCGCGACTCCACGCGCGCGTTCTTCCGCGAGCACGCCGCCGGCTTCCCCGACGCGAGCCGCGACGAGGCGACGCGTTTCTTCGAGGAGTTTCTCCAGACCGGCGTCTTGGACGAGTACCGACACGTCATGTCGGGCAAACTCGGCACCAGCAACCACGTCGACCGCGTCCGGATGAGCGCCGCGATGGCCGAGTTCATCGCCGCGAAGGTCCTCACCGACGCCGGCTACGGCGTCGTGCCCGAAATCGAGGTAACGACCGGACACTCACTGGACTACCGGGCCGAGGACAGCGATACGAACGTCCTCGTCGAGGTCACCCGCCCGCAGCCGCCGGGGACTCGAGCCGCCGCCGGCCCCGTCGCCGCCGTCCGCGACACCGCCGAGACCAAGACCAACGGCCAGTTGGCCGCACACGGCGGCGGCGCGACGCTGTTCGTCGACTGCTCGAGCTTCCGCGACGACGCCTGGGCCGCCGTCCGCGGCGAACAACCGGACGTGCGCCACCGTCCCGCCGTCGTCTACCGCGCCCGACCGGACGGCCGCGTCGAAGGCTACCGGAAGGGTGGAGTGCCCCTCGAGTTCGACGACGCGATCGACTTTCTGGACTGATCGATCGGATCGGTCGACGCTCGCTACCCGCCGCCCACTGCGAGGGCACTCTCAGTCGCTGCGAACGTGTGCGGTGTATTTGTCGATTGACAACGTGAGGCACACGCATGCGCGCAGCTGTCCTCGAGGATCACGGTGAACCGCTATCGATCGAAGACGTCGACGCGCCGGAGCCGACGCCGGACGGGGCCGTCGTCGAACTCGAAGCCTGCGGTGTCTGCCGGAGCGACTGGCACGGCTGGCAGGGCGACTGGGGGTGGCTCGGCCTCGAGACCGAGCCGGGACAGATCCTCGGCCACGAGCCCGCCGGCCGCGTCGTCGCCGTCGGCGACGAGGTCGAGAGCGTCAGAGAGGGAGATCACGTCGCCGTTCCGTTCAACCTCGGCGACGGGACCTGCCCCCGGTGTCAGCGCGGCCACTCCAACATCTGCGAGAACGTGATGCCGCTCGGGTTCATCGAGCAGGCCCAGGGCGCGTTCGCCGAGCAGGTCCACGTCCCCGTCGCCGACCACAACCTCGTGGCACTCCCCGACGGCGTCTCCTCGGTCGACATGGCCGGCCTCGGCTGCCGGTTCATGACCTCGTTCCACGCGCTGGCCCACCGCGCGGACGTCGGCGCGGGCGACTGGGTGTCGATCCACGGTTGTGGCGGTGTCGGCCTCTCGGCGGTCCACATCGCCGACGCGCTCGGCGCCAACGTCATCGCCGTCGACCTCAAAGACGAGAAACTCGAGAAAGCCGAGGAACTCGGCGCGGTCGAGACGATCAACGCGGACGACGTCGGCGACGTCCCCGGCGAAGTCTCGGCGATCACCGACGGTGGCGCTCACGTCTCGATGGACGCGCTGGGCATCGCGACGACCAGCCAGAACTCCGTCTCGAGCCTCGACGCCCGCGGCCAGCACATCCAGGTCGGCCTCACGACCCAGGACGAACAGGGGATGATCTCCCTCCCGTCCGACGCGATGGTGATGCAGGAGATCGAGTTCATCGGCTCGCTGGGGATGCCGCCGACCCGCTACGACGAGATCTTCCGGATGGTCTCGACCGGGAAACTCCACCCCGAGAAGGTGGTCTCCGAGACGATCGCCCTCGAGGACGTCAGCGACAAACTCGAGGCGATGACGGACTTCGAGACCGAAGGCATTCCGGTCATCGACACGTTCTGAACCTAAATTTTGCTCTGTCGTTCGGAAGACGCTTCGCGTCTTCCGTGATGACGAGAGAGCGAAGCTCTCTCGAACCACGGGCGCGGCTTCGCCGCACCCTCGGCAAAATTTAGTACAAAAGCACTCCTCCCTCCGTTCGCTCGCGCTGCTCGCTCACATCAGTCGTCGGCCCGCTCGCTCCCTACGGTCGCTCACGGCTGCTAACGGTGGACTCTCCGCCTGTGGTAAGTGCAAGTGGCTGTACCGAGCGCGCCGTCGGCGCGCTCGGCCTTTTTCATCAAAGTTTTTGCGCGGGGTTCGAGCGAGCGAAGCGAGCGAGGACCCCGCGTAAAAAGTTTGGTTAGAAGGAAACGGCGTCGGGCGCGTACGGGCTGCCGACCGGGGTCGGGTCGCGGTCGCTGTAGCCGACGCGGCCGACGGCCTTGTCGCTGACGGCGGAGTAGACGGCGAAGCGCGCGTCCTCCGGATTTTCGAAGGTCTCGGACTCGAGGCGGGCGAGTACATCGCCGACCGTTTCGCTTCCGTTGGGGAGCTCGAGGGTGCGGTCCCCGTACTCCTCGATCAGTTCCTCGGTCGTCGCGGGGTACTCGTGGTCGTCGATGACCTCGCCGGTGCCATTGAGCAGCATTACACCCGGTCCTCCGTGAACGATAATTATAAACATTGTCCATCTATGTTTCCTAGTCACACTGTACACCTAAAGGTCCTAGTAGCACCCTAGAGATTTCGAAAACCGGGAGCAAGCGCGGAGAAACGCCTTTAGGAGCGGAACCGTTCGGATAGGGTATGCCATACGCGGACTTACACGTCCACACGACGCGCTCGGACGGGAGCCTCGCGCTCGAGGCGGTGCCCGAGGTCGCGCGTCGCGACGGGGTCTCCGTCGTCGCGGTGACGGACCACGACCGGGTCCAGCCGTTCGACGGGCCGGTCGTCGAGCGCGACGGCGTGACGCTGCTCCACGGGATCGAACTGCGGGTCGGGACGGAGGGCGGCCAGCGGATCGATCTGCTGGGGTACGGCCTCGAGCCGAGCGCGGAGCTCGAGGCGATTCTCGAGAAGATTCAGGAGAACCGGATCGAGCGCGGGGGAGCGATCGTCGACTGCGTGGAATCGCGGCTGGGGATCGAGCTGGACGTGACGATCGACGGCGGGTTCGGCCGGCCCCACATCGCGCGAGCGATCGAGGCCCATCCCGAGGCAGAGTACGACTATCAGGGCGCGTTTGACCACCTCATCGGCTCCGACTGCCCGTGTTACGTGCCTCGAGAGGTCCCGTCGTTCGAGCGAGGCCACGGAGCGCTGACCGAGTCGTGCCGGCTCGTCTCGCTGGCTCATCCGCTGCGCTACCGCGACCCCGAGAGCGCGCTCGCGCTGGCGGCCGACCTCGACGCCGTCGAACTGCGGTATCCCTACGGTCGCGAAGTCGACCGCGGACCGATCGAGCGAGCGATCGAACGTCACGACCTGCTCGCGACCGGCGGGAGCGACGCCCACGACGAGCGCCTCGGCGTCGACGGGCTCTCCCGAGGGGCCTACGAGCGACTCGACCTCCCGACGGGGGCTCCCTGAACGCTCGCCGATAGCGGAGGGTTCAATGCGTCGTGGTCCTTACGGCTGGGTATGAACTGTCACTACTGTGACCGCGAGGCCGCCTTCGCTGCAGAGTCCGACGGGCTCAGAGTCGGCCTCTGTGAAGAACACTTCCGCGAGCGATTACAGGAGCTCGCCGAAGCTGACGGCCTCGAGAACCTAAAGGAGAAAGTCGACGTCGACCGCGCCGAGTAATTCTACGCCGTTCGTCCGGCGTCGACGTCGATCGCGTCGACCGGACAGACGTCGACGCAGAGCATACAATCGATACACTGCGCTTCCTTCGCGGGATCCGCTTTCTCTTCGCTCTCGGGGTGGCCCGGCGTGTCCACCCACTCGAAGACATCGACCGGGCAGTCCTCGAGACAGGCTCCGTCCGCGATGCAGAGGTCGAAGTCGACCGCAACGTGCGTACCGTGGATCCCGAGTTCCTCGGGCTCGTCGACGGGACCCCAGACGACGTGTCCCTCGTGTTCGTCGACCTGTTCGCGGTTCTCGTGGAACTGTGGGTCTATGGCCATTGCTAACAGATCGGACGAGGGACGTTTACTTAAAAGTACGTCTTCGATACAGTCCGCGCGACGGCCGCCCCGCGAGAGTTGGGAGAACGGGAAGAGCGCGATACGGTCGGGCCAGTCGTACGTTCCCACCTTCGAGACGACCGGCGAACACGGGTCCGTCTGCATTCCCCACGAGAGAGCCGGCATGGTCGGCACGATCGTCGTGGAGTGACGACGGCGGACGGGCGGTCGCCACGGCGCGACCCGAGCGCGGCGATCGGCCGTCTCGAGTCAGCGATCCTCGTCCCCGTTGGAGAGACGGGTATCGAGTAGTTCGCGGATCCAGACGGCGAAGCCGTGATCGCGGCCGTAGGTCCAGACTGCCATCTCGTCGACCACGTCCGGCAGGTCGCTCTCTTTGATGCCGGCCGCGACGATCCCTCGCTGATCGATCATCACTAACTGCGCCGGCCACTCGTCGTAAACGTCGTTCGTCGTCTCGAGGTCCGAGGCGAGCGTGACGGTCGCACTCGGAACAGAGTCGACGAACTCCGCGCGGTCGTCGTCGGTCGGCACTTCGACGAAGACGTCGACGCCGCGGTCGGCGGCGGACTCGAGCGCCGCGAGAATGTCGCGGTCCGAGACCTCGGTCGCCGGAACGAGATAGTGGACCGTCTCCTCGGCTTCCTCGAGGAAGCGGACGATGCGCTCGGGGACGTGTTCGCGCTGGTTGATCGCCCACATCCCTTCGTCGTCCGGCGAGTCCGGTTCCTCGAGCTGGCCGAGGGCGTTTTCGGCGGCGTTGATCCGGGAGTCGTAGTCCTCGCGGATCCGTCGACAGGCCGTCTCGACCGGGACGGCCTTGTGCTCGCGGGGCTCGGTCTCCTGGACGCTGACCAGCCCCTTGCGGTCGAGTCGCTCGATGGTGTCGTACACCCGCGAGCGAGGGATGTCCGCGACCTGGCTGATCTCCTTGGCCGTCCCCTTCGAAATGCGCGTGAGCGCCACGAAGCAACGGGCCTCGTACTCGGTCAGGCCCAACTCCTCGAGCGCACCGACGGCTTCCTCGGCGTCGGACATAGCGAATATATGACTAATCTTCGAGGAAAGGGCGCTGCCTTCCCGCGCCACGCCATTATAAGTGGAGTGTCGTCGATCGTCAGCTATTCGAACGGCCGAAACGACGTTCCGCCGCAGGGACAGCCGTCGGTACACCTGATTACCCCGCTACAATCCAGGAGCCATATTGCGGCTTCAATAGTCAAAAAGAAAACATCACGGATGCCGAGAACGTCGGAAAAGTGTCACCGACGGACAGAGAACGGTCCGTAGGATCACAAATGAATCTTTCAGGGGCGTTTGGATGGACAAGCCTAGTGTCTATCTCCGTAAACTATCGGCTGATACGTTCAGTGCGACTACGATGCTCAGGAGAAATCCGACATAGACTCCTACGAAGGCTGTCGAACGATATAGTTGCGCATTTCGTCCGGATGTGCCAAGTATGACCACAGACAATTGAAATGATAATAAACATAGTAGCAGTATTATTAATCTATCTTCTCGACCCATTTTCCTATCTATAGTTTTATGTATCTGTCACTTGGATCTTTCGGAATGGTCCATTTGTCGTTCCTTCCCAGTGGTAAAGTCAGACCAATTCCAATTCCGTTCTTTGCACCGGTGAATGAGACTCCGTTCTGACCCAGTCCGAAAGTCCAGGTATGCGTATACTTTCCTCCAATAGTTGCTTCAGAATTTCTTTCCTTCGTTAATTCTACCTCTAGACTACCACGCATCTTGGTATCTCCTCTTGTTACACTATCGGCTTCACCATCCCCCACGCGTGCGCCAATTGCGTTAGTCGGTGCATCAAACAAAGGTCGGTTCTGTATCGATGCAGTTGCCGAGTTTGTAGTTCCATCGCCAAACTCGTTTAGAACTATTAATGTAGGAGAATCCGGCTCAAAGCTCCATGTGCTATCCTCCCATCCTATCATTGCACCGTCCCATGGAATCGCTGCGTCTACGTCGTTAGACCGCCCATCAAGAGTCCAAGCAAGAGTGGCATGGTATAGATTATCCGATACATTCCACGCGGTAAATGTGGCGCGTGCTTCATCTCGAATCCAGACATCACTTGTCGATACTCCACCCTTGCCATGATAACCCTCGAATGCTGATTTGTATACGTCTGACGTAGAAGCGTAGTTAATACTGTGCTTCTCGAGGAGGGAGTGAGCTACTTCCTCTTTTCCGTTTCTTAGTAGTTCTTGAACTCGTTTGTCAATCCCTATTTCCCGCGCTGCAGGAGTTGGGTCGTTCTGAGTTGCGCCTGCTGGGATAACGCTGAATCCCGTAATTGATGCAAGTGATGCAACCGTCTGGCGTCGTGAGATCCTCATTGAGACCTATTATTAGGTATCTTCTTATAAATATTTAACTATTTTATATATTGTATGCTAATATAAGATGTCTGAATTAATATAGCAATATAACTATGAGACCGTTCACTACAGAATTAATAAATTCCATGGCGAGGGGAATAGCGTCATAACCGCTATAAGCAGTGTGAATATTCCTCCTAAGCACACACTGATAATCACACCTCTGATCTCATTGAGGGAACGTACTTACAGTTAAATAGCAACAGACGGACACACCTCGGTCTGCGATTTCAACAGCTAATTAAGAGGCGCTGCGATCACTTCCTTGGAGTCAAACAGAGCAATCGGTGTCCTCTCATGTCGTAGTATTAACTTCTGCTGGCTAGCCGAGCGGCCGAAACGACGTTCCGCCGCAGGGACAGCCGTCGGCACTTCCAATCGGCCGAATCTCGTCCGACGAGAACCAGACCGCCAGCGCTCTGCCGCAGTCCGTACACCGCGCCGCGCCCTTCCGCCGTGACTGTGCTGCCATGAAATTCCGTTTCCCGCCAGGACTCATAAGCCGGTCGTGAGTGAGCACGGAGTAGACTGGCGTGTACTCCAGCCGTAACAACGGGGTCCTGCTTCCAACCGGGCAGCGAACGGTCGCGAGAACCTGTTTGCAGACGAGAACGAAAGAAGGGGCCCTCCGCGATGCAAAAGCGTATGGGTGCGAGTACGAACGATGTGAGTAGCCATGGTACTCGAGACCGAATCACGCACAGACGTCCTCGCGGCGACGAGCGTCTCCGCGGATCGGCTCGCGACGCTGGCCGATCGGGTCGACGCCGACGGCACCGACACGATCGACGTACGAGCGCCGGCGACGGACGCCGAGATCGGAGAGATTCCCGACTGCGCCGGGTCCGACGTCGAACGGGCTGTCGACCGCGCTCGAGCAGCCCAGTCGACGTGGACCGAGACGTCGATCGACGAGCGACGCGAGATCCTCGATCGGTTCGGCGATCTCGTGCTGCAACATCGGGCGGAACTGCTCGACATTCTCCAACTCGAGACGGGGAAATCCCGTCGCCACGCCGTCGAGGAGGTCCTCGACGTCGCGATGACCTGCTCGTACTACGCCGACCGCGGCGACGCGGCGCTCGGGGAGGATCGACGGCGGGGCGTCTTCCCGCACGCGACGACGGCCCGCGTGACCTACGAGCCCGTCGGCGTCGTCGTCGCGATCTCACCGTGGAACTACCCGCTCACGCTCTCGCTGACCGACGTGCTCCCCGCGCTGATCGCGGGTAATACGGTCGTCCTCAAACCCGACGAGAAGACGCCGTACACCGCGCTCGCGCTGGCGGACCTGCTCGAGCGCGCGGGGCTTCCCGAGGGCTGTTTCGAGATCGTCACCGGCCGCGGCGCGACCGTCGGGCCGGCGCTAATCGACCGCGTCGACTACGTCTCCTTTACCGGCAGTACCGAGACGGGCCAGCTCGTCGCCGAACAGGCGGGCCGGAACCTGATCGGCTGCTCGCTCGAACTCGGCGGCAAGAACCCGCTGATCGTCCTCGATGACGCCGATATCGAGGAGGCCGCTCGCGGCGCGGTCCAGGCCTGTTTCGCGAACGCCGGTCAGTTGTGTCTCGCCGCCGAGCGGATCTACGTCGCCGACGCGATCGCCGACGAGTTCGTCGAGGCGTTCGTCGCGGCGACGGAGGAGCTCACGCTCGGGACCGGCTTCGACTTCGCGGACGACGTGGGCTCGCTGATCGACGGCGACCAACTCGAGCGCGTCGAGCGCCACGTCGAGGACGCTCGCGAGCGGGGCGCGACGGTGCTGACCGGCGGCGAGCGCCGGCCCGACGCGGGGCCGTTTTGCTACGAGCCGACGATCCTGACGGACCTCGAGCCCGAGGCGACGGCCGCCTGCGAAGAGACCTTTGGCCCGGTCGTCGCGGTCGAGTCGGTCCCGACCGTCGCGACGGCGATTCGGAAGGCCAACGACTCCGAGTACGGCCTGAACGCGAGCGTCTGGACCGGAAACCCAAAACGCGGCGTCGCCGTCGCCCGCGAGATCGACTGCGGCACCGTCTGCGTCAACGACGCCTACATCTCCGGCTGGGCGGCCGTCGACGCGCCGATGGGCGGCTTCGGCGACTCCGGGCTCGGCCGCCGCCACGGCCCCGAGGGGATCGAGCGCTACCTCGAGCCCAGAACGATCGCGACCTCCCGGATCGGCCCGCTAGACGCCCCACCGAGCGTGCCGACCGCGTGGTACGCCCGCGGCATGTTCGCGCTGACGCGGCTGCAACACCGGTTGCCGACCGTCTCGAGCGTCAAGCGCCGGCTCCGGGAGGCTGCGTCCGGCGACTGAATCCGCGAACGAGGCGCTTTTGCGGCTCCCCTCGAATACCCGCGTATGGATCTCACACATCGCCCTCGGCGGCTCCGTCAGGACCGGGTCCGCGGGCTCGTCAGCGAAACGAGCCTCGAGCCCGCCGATCTCATCGCTCCGGTGTTCGTCGACGCGACGGCCGACGAGCGGGTCCCGATCGAGTCGATGCCCGGCCACGAGCGGGTCCCGATCGACGACTCGGTTGCCCGCGTGGAGGAAGTCCTCGAGACCGGCGTCGAAGCGGTCATGCTCTTTGGTATCCCGGAATCGAAAGACTCCGAGGGGAGCCGCGCCTGGGCCGAAGACGGCGTCATCCAGGAGGCGCTGCGCCGGATCACGAGCGAGACCGATGCCTACGTCATCACCGACGTCTGTCTCTGTGAGTACACCGACCACGGTCACTGCGGGCCCCTCGAGGAGGAATTGCGAGCCGAGGAGGAGGTCGTCGAATCGGACGGACCGACCTGCGAGCCGACGCTGACCGTCGACAACGACGCGACGCTCGAGGCCTTGGAGAAGATCAGCACTTCGCACGCTCGCGCAGGCGCGGACATGATCGCTCCCAGCGGGATGATGGACGGGATGGTCGGCGCTATCCGCGACGCCCTGGACCGCGACGGGTTCGAGCACGTCCCGATCATGAGCTACGCGGTCAAGTACGAGAGCGCCTTCTACGGCCCGTTCCGGGACGCCGCCGACGGCGCACCGGCCTTCGGCAATCGGCGACACTATCAGATGGACCCCGCGAACGCCCGGGAAGCGCTCCGGGAGGCCCGCCTCGACGCCGAGCAGGGCGCGGACGTGATGATGGTCAAACCCGCGCTGCCGTATCTCGACATCGTCAGCGCCGTCCGCCGGGAGTTCGACCGTCCCGTCGCCGCCTACAACGTCTCCGGCGAGTACGCCATGCTGCAGGCCGCCGCCGAAAAGGGGTGGCTCGAACTGGATGACGTGGCACTCGAGTCGCTGCTCTCGATCAAACGTGCAGGTGCGGACCTGATTCTGACGTACTTCGCGGAGGATGTCGCGGAGCACCTCGCTGCGGACCGACGCCGGTAGACGGCAACCATTCGTTCTCGCGGTCACTGCGGACTTGAGTCCTCTTCGCGCTCTCGTCGCAGTCGGCGCTGGCAGCGCGATGTAATTCGGAACCCATTCGGACGAACGTCCATCCATCTGCGCTCAAAGCCAAACGAGTGGCAACATCTGCCGCGCGCGAGCCGCATCTGCCACTCGGAGGCGCTATTTCGCCCTTCTACGAACCGATCCGTCTCTCGCCCGGGTTTTCCCAGCTTTACAAAGAGAGAATATATAACCAGAGCTCGAAAAATCCGTAAGATCGAATTGCCTTATACACATTAAACCTCCTCTAGATTTGTTCGCTTGTCCCTATTACCCAGACTATTTTAGCCAATTGTCAACGCTAACCCTTATATGAAGCTAGTCCATCGGGTTCAGACGTGATTCAGAATACAACCATGAGGTCGAGCGGTTCAGGCGTGGACAAACGTCTACAACACAGTAGCGATACAGACCACACGGGGGTGTGGGACTGATGGAGCCGATGCCCTTGCAGGTCGACCCACAGGTTATCGTCGACGGCGTGAACCTCATGTGGGTGCTCGTCGTCAGCTTCCTGATCTTCTTCATGCACGCCGGCTTCGCCATGCTCGAGGCGGGTCAGGTGCGCTCGAAGAACGTCGCGAACCAGCTGACGAAGAACCTGCTGACCTGGTCGGTCGGTGTGACAGTGTTCTTCCTCATCGGCGTCGGCGTCGATGGGCTCGTCGCTGGTAGCGGGTTCGTACCCGGATTCGATGTCGCAGCCGTCAACGACTGGGTCGGCTGGTTGTTCGGCGCCGTCTTCGCGATGACGGCCGCGACGATCGTCTCCGGAGCAGTCGCCGGTCGCGCGAAGCTTCGCGCGTACGTCACGTACACCTTCCTGCTGGCCGCGGTGATCTACCCCGTCGTCACCGGTCTCACGTGGTCGGGCGAACTGCTCTCGTACAACGGCGTGCTGTTCGACGACTTCGCCGGCGGGATGATCGTCCACGGGATGGGCGGCATCGCCGGACTCACCGCCGCTTGGATGCTCGGACCGCGCCTCGACCGCTACAACGAGGACGGCTCCGCGAACGTTATCCCCGGCCACTCGCTGACCTTCGCCGTGCTCGGGACGCTGATCCTGGCCTTCGGCTGGTACGGCTTCAACGTCGGGACCGCTGCGACGGTGTTCACCGTCACCGACGGCGAACTGGCGCTCGGTGCCTTCGCGACCGTCGGCCGCGTCGCCATGACGACGACGATCGCGATGGCCTGCGGCGCGATGGGTGCCGGGCTCGTCGCCTGGCTCAAAACCGGAAAAGTCGACACCCTCTACGTCGCGAACGGCCTGCTGGCCGGTCTCGTCGGGATCACCGCGATCCCCCACGCGTCGACCTGGTGGGGCGCGTTCCTCGTCGGCGGCCTCGCCGGCGCCCAGCTCCCCATCGTCTTCGACATCGTCGAGAACTACCTGAAGATCGACGACGTCTGTGCAGTCTTCCCGGTTCACGGTTCGGCCGGCGTCCTCGGGACGCTGATGCTCCCGATCGTGGCCGCACCCGAATACATGAGCGGCATCAGCGGTAGCCGCGTGGACATGTTCATCGCACAGTTCCTCGGCGTCGTCGTCATCGCCGCCTGGACGGTCGTCATGACCGCGCTCGTCTGGGGCGTACTCAAATTGATCGGACAGGCCCGTGTCACGCCTGAACACGAGCGCGACGGCCTCGACGTCTCCGAACACGGCGTCGATACCTACCCCGAGTTCGGCCAGCCCGATGTCGCCACCGACGGTGGCTCCGACGAAATCATCCGCACCGACGGCGGCGAGCCAAACGACGGCGAGATCAAGATGGTCACCGCGATCGTCCGCCCCGACCGCCTCGGCCAGATCAAGCAGTCGCTGGCCGAAGCCGGCGCGCCGTCGCTGACCGTCACCAACGTCTCCGGTCGCGGCTCACAGCCCGCGAAGAAGGGCCAGTGGCGCGGCGAGGAGTACACGGTCGACCTCCACCAGAAGGTCAAGATCGAGTGCGTCGTCGCCGACATCCCCGCACAGGAGGTCGTCGACGCCATCCGCACTGCCGCCGAAACCGGCGAACCCGGCGACGGCAAGATCTTCGTCCTTCCCGTCGAGGACGCGACACAGGTTCGAACCGGCAAGACCGGCCCTGACGCCGTCTAAGCTCGGCACACGGGGTCGATAGATCGCGGCCGCCCGCCGACGGCCCGCGACGTGATGCTCACGCGACCCACGTCCCACAGTGTGTTACTGTACTCGGCGAGACGCCGCCCGCGTTCGAACGCGGGTCCCGAACCGGAGCCGACGGACGGTGTGCTCCGCCGGAGTTTCGATTGTCATCGACACTGCCGCGGCCCTGGTCGGCCGCTTCTCGCTGTTTTCACTCTCCCGAGCGGCAGCGCTCGAGCGAGGGAACCCTCCCGAAGCGAGCCGATACCGTCGGACTCGAGGCGGACACGTTCGGTCGCCGGCCGGCGGTTCGCGGACGGACCTCGGTACTACTTTGCCGTCCGAATCCGAAAGGCCGCGCATGACCGAGGACAACTCACGCGAACTCTACGATCGGGCGCTGTCGGTACTGCCCGGCGGCGTCAACTCCGCGGTCCGCGCGGCGATCGAGCCGTATCCGTTCTTCGTCCGCAAGGGCGAGGGCGGCCACGTTATCGATGCCGACGGCAACCGGTACATCGACTGGGTCATGGGTCTGGGACCGCTGCTGTTGGGCCACGACCTTCCCGAACCCGTCCGAGCGGCCATCCAGCGGACGGCCAGCGAAGGGCCGATGTACGGCACGCCGACGGAAGTCGAGGTCGATCTCGCGGAGTTCGTCGTTCGCCACGTCCCGAGCGTCGAGAAGATCCGCTTCGTCAACTCGGGGACCGAGGCGACGGTGTCGGCGGTCCGGCTCGCGCGAGGCTACACCGGCCGGAACAAGATCGTCGTCATGCAAGGCGGCTACCACGGCGCACAGGAGTCGACGCTGGTCGAGGGTGACGCCGAGAACCCGACGCCGTCCTCCGCGGGCATCCCGCAGTCCTTCGCCGAACACACGCTTCCGGTGCCGTTCAACGACGAGGACGCGATGCGAGAGGTCTTCGAGGAACACGGCGACGACATCGCGGCCGTTCTCACCGAGCCCATCCTGGGCAACTACGGCATCGTCTATCCCGAAGACGGCTACCACGAGTTCCTCCGCGAGATCACCGACGAGCACGGCTCGCTGCTGATCTTCGACGAGGTCATCACCGGCTTCCGGGTCGGCGGCCTCGGCTGCGCACAAAGCGAGTTCGGCGTCACGCCCGATCTGACGACGTTCGGCAAGATCATCGGCGGCGGCTTCCCCGTCGGCGCGATCGGCGGCCGCGCGGAGATCGTCGAGGGCTTTACCCCCTCCGGCGACGTCTTTCAGGCCGGCACCTTCTCCGGCCACCCCGTCACGATGGCCGCCGGCCTCGAGACCCTGCAGTTCGCCGCGGAAAACGACGTCTACGACCACGTCAACGGGCTGGGCGACCGGCTCCGGAGCGGGCTGACCGACATCATCGCCGATCAGGCCCCCAGCTACACCGTCACCGGCACCGACAGCATGTTCAAGGTGATCTTTACCAGAGGAGGTCCGGGACCGGACTCGCTCGAGGAGCAGTGCGAGGCCGGCTGCCGGCAGGACCCGACCTGCCCGCGCTACGACTACTGTCCGAAAAACGCCGCGGACGTGAAAAACGCCGAGACGGAGCGCTGGCGGCGCATCTTCTGGGGGCAGATGAAAGAACAAGATATCTTCCTCTCGCAGAACCAGTTCGAGTGCCAGTTCGTCAGCTACGGCCACACCGACGACGACGTCGAGGAGACGCTCGAGGCGTACAAGGAAGCGCTGTAGGGGATCGAGCGCGCTACGTTACAACGAGCGCCGTCGTCGACGACTCCTCGATCGGGTCGGCGGTCCGACCGCTCGAGGCCGTCGGGAGTTCGACCGCGAAGCGACTGCCGTCGGGGCCGGTCTCGACGAGGTCGACGGTCCCGCCGTAGCGGGCCACGAGTTGAGAGACCAGATACAGTCCCAAGCCGTGCGTTTGCCCGCGGCTTTCGACGCGGTCGAAGAGGACATCGAGCTTCGAGTTCGGAATACCGGGGCCGTTGTCCGCGATTTCGATTCGAACGGTTTCGGGGCCGGGATCGAGCGTGACCTCGATGCGGGGCGTCGCGGCGTCGTTGTGTTCGACCGCGTTCGAGAGGAGGTTCCCGAAAACGCGAGCCAGCAGGTCGTCCGCGCGGACGAAGACATCATCGGGGATCGACGCCGCTACCTCGAGGGAGGGTCGCCGGTTAGATAGTTTGTCGAGTTCGTCGGACAGCACGCGGGACGCGTTGACGGCCTCGGGCTGATAGCTTCCCTCGGTCGTCCGTAATAGCACGCGAACGTCGTCGATCACCGTCGACATCTCCTCGGATTCGTCGATGACGATCTCGAGGCGGTGGCGATTTCGATCGCACAAGCCCGACTCCGTCTCCAGAACCGTCGATGCGTAGCCGTTGATGATCGTCGCGGCGTTTAACACCTCGTGGCGGAGGATGCCGTTGAGGTAGTCGAGGTAATCCCGTTGCTGCTCGACGTGTTCCGTCCGGAGGACGGCCCGTTCGGCGGTCAAGGCGCGCTCGATGGCGCGGGCTTCGATACAGCCGATGAGCAGCCCGGTCCCGGCACCGAACGCGACGGCCCATCGAAGCCACGAGAGGATCGCGACCCACGATTCGATCGGGTCGACGGCGATGAGAGCGGCGTTGACGAACAGGAAGGCGCCGAGACCGCTCAGACACCACCACCCGATGCGCGGGTATCGCGCCGGCGAAAGGGCGGACGAACGGAGCCAGTAGCCGGCGTACGAGATCCCAACGAGAAACGGAATTGTCGTGATCACTCCGACCAGAAACGTCCCGTCAGTGACAAGTGGCGAGCCGACCGCAACGCCGAACGCGACTTCCGCGAGCAACACGAGCGCTAGTCCCGCTCCGAAGCCGGTCAAATACGTAGGGAGCCGGTCTTCGGGAATGAGGCCGGCATTCTCGAGCCGTTGCATGGCCCGCTAATACCCGCCGGCTCGGTTAGTAGTTCCGGCCAACACCCTCGAACTGGGCCGTTCGCCGGTCTACACGGTCGAAAGAAAATCAGTGTGCGTCTCAGTCGTCGTCGCTGACCGGGTCGACGGAGCCGCGGTCGGGGATGAGCCGGTCGGCGATAACGTGATCGCTCGTTTCCCCAGCAGTCGCCTTCCGCTGGAAGAGCAGCTTCGCGGCCACGTCCCACGCGAAGCACACCGCTCCGGCGATCAGCAGGGTGTCGCCGGGCATGCGCAGCCAGAACAGGGTCTGGACGAGTCCCCCGTTGTAGAACTCGAGGGCCCGGGAGGCCGCATAGCCCTGCGTGAAGCCGACCTCGAGCTGGAGGAAACCGATCGGGAGCAGGGAAAGGAAGATCATCAGAGCGAGCCCGGTGTTACAGCACCAGAACGACCAGCGCAGGCGTCGGTCGGTCCAGCGGCTCTCGCGGGTGGTCAACCGGAGGATGTAGACGGCCATCCCCATCGCGAGCAGGCCGAACGCGCCGAACATCGCGCCGTGGGCGTGGGCCACCGTGAGGTAGGTGCCGGTCTCGTAGTAGCTGATGAGCGGGAGATTGATGAAAAAGCCGATCACGCCGGCTCCGAAGAAGTTCCAGACCGAGGAGGCGACGATGAAGTAGAAGGCCATCCGGTAGGGGAAATCGTTCCCGGCGGTGTCCATCGCGCGGTACTGGCCCAGCGCCTCGTAGAGGATGAACAGCAGGGGAATGAACTCGAGCGTCGAGAAGACGCTGCCGATGGGGAGCCAGACCTCGGGGAGGCCGGCCCACCAGTAGTGGTGGGAGACGCCGATGATGCCGCTGCCCATGACGAGGGCGGACTGGAAGATGACGGCCTTCTCGGCGGCCTTTTTCGAGAGGAGGTTCATCGAGACCAGCGTCAGGGCGATGACGACGAGGATGAAGAACTCGAAGACGCCCTCGACCCACATGTGGACGACCCACCAGCGCCAGAACTCCGTGACCACGATGTTCGTCTTGGGCGTGTAGAGGAAGCCGGCCATGAACAACAAGCCGATCGAGCCGCCCGCGTAGACGATCATGTGGGCTAGCCCGTAGCGGGGCTCGCGGTCCAAGAGTGGCTTGAAGCCCCGCGCCACGAGGACGGTCCAGCCGAGGAAGCCGACCAGCAGGCCGACCTGCCAGACGCGGCCGATTTCGAGATACTCCAGTCCCTCGTTGCCGAGCAGCCACCACAGTTGGTCGCCGAAGACGTTGTTCGTCCCCAGCCAGATGCCGACGAGGCCGCCGACGGCGACGACCAGCAGCGCGCCGATCAGGCCCTTGACGTACAGCGCCTGTTTGGGCGGCTCGCGGCCGGTCAGCAGCGGCGCGAGGAACAGGCCCGCGCCGAGCCACATCGTGGCGATCCAGAGGATGCCCAGATCGACGTGCCAGGTCCGCGCGATCGACCAGGGCAGCCACTGGAGGATGTCGAAGCCGATCGTCTCGCTGAGGCCGAAGAAGCCGTCGCGCTCGACGTAGTAGTGGGCGAGCAAGCCGCCGAGGAACGTCTGCGCGACGAACAACAGCGCGCCGATGAGGACGAACCTGGTGCTCAGAAGTTGGCTCGGCGTCAGTTCGATCTCCGACGGGTGGGGGATCGAGACGCTGCCGGACTCGGGTTCGGGGATCTCGACGGACTGGTAGAGCCAGATTGCGATCCCCGCGCCGCCGACGAGCAACACCATGGCGATGACGCTCCAGGTCATGATCGCGCCGCCGGCGGCGTTGCCCGCAGCGGGCGAGTACGGCCAGTCGTTGGTAAAGGAGACCGTCGAGCCGGGGCGGTCGGTGTGGGAGATCCAGGCGGTCCACAGCGCGAAGTCGGCGAACTGCTCGGCCTCCTCGGCGCTCGGCACCTGTCCCTCGGGAATGCCGTGTTCGCGGTCCCCCTCGTGGTAGCGCTCGACGTAGTCCGCGCGGACCTGCTCGTGGGCGTAGACCTCGGCCGCGGAGTACCGAACCTGTGAGCCGTACTCGCTCGATTGGAGTTCCTGCCGGACCCGCTCGTCGATGCCCGCCTGCACCGTGGCGTTCAACGCCGTGTAGTTCTCGCCGTGGCGCTCCTGGGCGTAGTACTCGCGCATGTACTCCGTCTTCAACTCGAGCGTGTGAGCGGTGTAGTCGGTGTCGTAGTAACTGCCGCGGCCCAGAATCGAGCCCTGATTCATCAGGCCGTTCTCCTGAAACACTCGCTTGCCGTCTCGGACGTCCTCGTTCGTCACGACCGTCTCGCCGTCGGGTCCGACGATAGTGTCGGGAATATCGGGCGAGTTGGCGTAGGAGAGCCACGCGCCGCCGCCCATGACGACGAGGTTTACGACGAAGATCGTCGCGAGGAACGTCGCCAGCTGTTTTCGTTTCACTTGCATGACGGCTACGACTAACGGGAAGACGACCGTCAAACGACCCCCCTTTTCCTACCGGCTGGAAGAAGGGGCGAACGTGTTCGCGGCAGCCGTTAGGGGAGCCGACGGGGTAGTTCGTGTTCGACTCGAGGCGCGTAGCCCAGCGGCTCGACGCCACCTCGTTTTCCCGGATCAATGATCGGCCGAAAGAGGCCGGCAGCTCTCAATCGGCCGCCGTAACGATATCGTCTCGCAGCCCTGCGACCGCCTCGAGGACGGCCTGCCGATCGTCGTCGTCGACATCGAACGACGCCAGCGCCTCGTCCAAGTGGGTCGCAATCGCCTCGAAATCGGCCGGGCCGATCTCGAGGTCTGCGTGAGCCGCCGCCATCTCCCGGCCGGAGTAGTCGACCGGACCACCGGTGACCGAACTGATGAACTTGGTCTGATGGGCCCGCTGTTCCTGCATGTCGATGTCGTCGAAGTAGTGTGCGACCTGCTCGTCCGCCACGACGCGATCGTAGAACTCGTCGACCACAGCGGCGATCGCGTCTTCGCCACCGAGTCGTTCGTAGAGTGTTTCACTCATCGTGAGCGTGTACTAAACTTACATACATAAATTCCGGGGCGAACCTGTTCGGTGAGGTCCGCTCGGTCGCGGTCTCGTCGCGCGATCGGTTTCCGGTCGGCGGGCAAGCGTGCGCTTTTCATACCCCAGGCTCCGACTGACGCCCATGAGAACGCGCGGGACGCTGCGACTGGCGACGAGGGGCTCCGCACTCGCTCGGCGGCAAGCCTCACTGGTAAAGGGGGCCTTAGAGGACCGCCGGTACGAGGTCGAACTCGTCACCGTCGAGACGACGGGCGACCAGATCAGAGACGAGTTGATCCACCGGCTCGGAAAGACGGGGGCGTTCGTCCGCGAACTGGACGAGCGCGTCCTCGAGGGGGACCTCGACGGCGCGATTCACTCGATGAAGGACATGCCGACCGAACAGCCCGACGAACTCGTGACCGCCGCGGTCCCCGAGCGAGGTCGGCCGGGTGACGTACTCGTCACGCCCGACGGGAAGACCCTCGAGGAGCTGCCGGCCGGCGCGACCGTCGGCACCTCGAGCCTGCGCCGGCGCGCTCAGTTGCTGTCGGAGCGCGACGATCTCACGGTCGAGCCGCTGCGGGGGAACGTCGACACGCGCCTCGAGAAGTTGCTCGCGCCCGCGCTGCAAGAAGAGCATCAGGAGCGCTCGGAAGCGGACAAGGAGCGGAAGGGGAACACCGGCAACGAGGACTTCGAGCCCGAGTACGACCGCAACGTCGACGACTGGTTCGACGACCTCCCGGAACTGCAAAAGCAGGCGCTGGGCCGCGAGGTCGAGACCGAGTACGACGCGATCGTTCTCGCGCGGGCGGGCCTCGAGCGCAGCGGGCTCGAACACCACGTCGACTACCAGCAGCTTCCGACGAGCGACTTCGTCCCCGCGCCCGGCCAGGGCGCGCTCGCAGTGACCGCCCGGGACGGCGAGACGGCCCGCTCGATCCAGAGCGCGATCGACCATCCCCGAAGCCGTGTCGAGACGACCGTCGAGCGGACGATCCTCGCCGAACTGGGCGGCGGCTGTATCGCCCCGATCGGCATCTACGCGGTCGTGCAGGGTGAGTACGTCCACGCGACCGTCAACGTCTTCGATCGCGACGGCGACGAGTCGGTGACCGCCAGCCGCGACCTCCCGGTCGAGCACCACGCCGAGGCCGCCAGCGAGTTCGCACGGGACCTCGCCGACCGCGGCGCGGCCGAGTTGATCGAAGAGGCACGCAAAGACACGGACGACGAGGGCGTCTCCGAGGAAGATAAGCCCGAGGGGAAGTAGCTAGCGAGTATCGATATGTCAGGACCCGAGATCGAGGCCGAACCCGGCACCGTCTACCTCGTCGGCAGCGGCCCCGGCGACCCCGACCTGTTGACCGTCAAGGCGGCGCGACTGCTCGAGGCCGCCGACGTCGTCCTCCACGACAAGCTCCCCGGCCCAAAGATCATCGACCGGCTGCCGGAAGCTCGGCGCGAAGACGTCGGCAAGCGCGCCGGCGGCGAGCGCACGCCCCAGTCCGAGATCAACGAGCGGCTGGTCGAACTCGCCCGCGAAGGAAAGTCGGTCGTCCGACTCAAGGGCGGCGACTCCTTCGTCTTCGGCCGCGGCGGCGAGGAAGCGGAGTATCTGGCGGCCCACGACGTTCCGTTCGAGGTCGTCCCCGCGGTCACCTCCGCCATCGCCGCGCCCGCGGTCGCCGGCATCCCCGTCACCCACCGCGATCACGCCTCGTCGGTAAGTTTCGTCACGGGCCACGAAGACCCCACCAAACCGGAGTCGACGGTCGACTGGGAAGCCCTGGCGGCGACCGGCGGCACGATCGTCGTCCTGATGGGCGTCGGCCGCCTGCCGGATTACACCGACGCGCTTCTCGACGCCGACATGGCACCGGAAACCCCGGTCGCGCTCGTCGAACGCGGGACCTGGCCCGGCCAGCGGGTCGCGACGGGCACCCTCGAGACGATCGTCGACGTCCGTGACGCGGAGGATATCTCGCCGCCCGCGGTGACGGTGATCGGCGACGTGGCGGGCACGCGCGAGTCGGTCGTCGACTTTCTACAGAACGAGTACGGCGCGGCCGCAGACGCCGAGCCGGGGGCCGAGGAGTAACCGATGAGCGGAACGCCCACAGTCGCCGTCTTCCGGCCCGACGACGACCGCCTCGAGCGCGCCGTCGAACTGCTCGCGGAGCTGGGCGCCGAACCGGCCCCCGACCCGATGCTCGCCGTCGAACCGACCGACGCGACCCCCCGGACCGACGCCGACTACGTCCTCTTTACGAGCAAGACCGGTGCCGAACTCGTCTCCGAGGCGGGCTGGGAACCCGGCGACGAGACGGTCTGTGCAATCGGCCCCGCGACGGCCGACGCGCTCCGCGCGGAGGGGTACGCGGTCGACCTCGTCCCCGAGGAGTTCACCTCGAGCGGGCTCGTTGCCGCACTCGAGAGCCGAGTCGACGGCGCGCGCGTCGAGGTCGCCCGCAGCGACCACGGGAGCGCGGTGTTACTCGAGGGACTCGAGGATGCGGGCGCGTACGTCCACGAGACGATCCTCTACCGGCTGGTTCGACCCGAAGGGAGCGGCGAGTCGGCCGAGTTGGCCGCCGACGGCGACCTCGACGCGGTCTGTTTCACCTCGTCGCTGACCGTCGAGCACTTCCTCGCGGCCGCCGCCGAGCGCGGAGTTCAGGAGGCGGCGCTCGAGGGACTCGAAGCGGCGACCGTCGGCGTCATCGGCGAGCCGACGGCCGAGACCGCCGCCGGGCGCGGCCTCGAGGTCGACGTGGTACCCGACGAGGCGACCTTCGAGGCGCTCGCTCGAGAGACGGTCGCGGCGATCGACGACGAGTGAGGCGACGGTCGAACCGCTATTTCTCGAGCGACCGAAGCGCGAGTAGCGCCGGCAGCGCGAACCCGAAGGCGTTGACGCTCCCGTGCCAGCGGATCATCTCCGGAATCGATACCAGCGACGCAGTGTCGGGAAGCGCCGAGTACGCGAACGCGAGCGCCAGCGCCATCGTCCAGCACAGCGAGATCGCGGCGAGCGCGAACAGCGCCCCCGGAAGCCGCGGGACTGCCGGGACGACCGTGCGGAAGAGGAGCACCGCGAACCCGACCACGGCGGCCGAGAACGTGACGGCCGCGATCACCTCGAGTAGCGGCGAGAAGGTGATACCGACCGCGATCAGGAGGATACCGACCGCGATGACGGCCGTCACTGCGGCTGCCGCCCGTCCCGCGGCGGTGGGCGGAAACCCGCCTTCGCCGGTCGCCACGAGACGGCCGGTGAGGCCGACGACCAGCGGCAGGGCGAACCCGGCGTAGTGGAAGTGGACCCCCGTCAGGAGGACGATGATCGGTGCGAATCGCAGACTGATCCCGGCCGCGTGCAGACAGAGGAAGACGGCGGCCACCGGCACGTAGAGAAGCGCGGCGTCGATCGCGAGTTCCGGCAGTGGACCGGGGCCTCGAGCTAGTAATCGTCGGACTCCGGCCAGTGCGATCGCCCCGGTGACGGCGAGCCACGGGGCGACGAGCGCCACTGCAAGTAGCGTGCCCTGCGGTGCGGCGAGTCCGGCGACGACGGCCAGCGCGGCCGGGAACTGGCCGGCGGCGGCGACTCGATAGGGGGTCGCCGTTCGATCGGGGAGCGAACCCGCGGTGGCGCTCGTCGACTCGAGCAATCCGAGGCCCAGCGGCACGACGATCAGCGTCGCGAGGGCGACGTATAGTTCGACAGCCGAGAGCGGGACCGGCCCGCCGACGGTTCCGATGGCCAGCGCCAGCCAGACCCCACTGCCGAATAGCGTACTCAGATCGGTTACGCGCCGGCCGGCGACGGTCGGGAACGGAGCCGAAGCGGAGCGACGCGTCCGAGCGGTCGGCGACTCGGGGTCGGTCACGCGTTCTCACCCGGCAGGTCGACGCCGTCGAGACCGGATCGAGTCCGAGCCGCCACGTCGCGGTCGATGGCCCGGAAGTCACTCTCGAACCCGCCCGTATAGCCGAACACGGTCCCGACGAGCGGGTTGGTGAGCTCCGCCGCCACGCGAAACCGGTCGCGTTCGTCGTCGTACCAGTCGCGGAGCCGGCCGTCGACCGACAGCGGGCCGTGGAGAGCGACGTAGCGTCCACCCGCGCGGAGCCACTGCGTCCCGATCGAGAGCGCCAGCGCCCCGTCGTCGGCGCGAAGGTGGAGGTCTGCAGCAACGTGGCCCCGGCGGCCGAAGAGGTCGGTGATGCAGCCTCGAGCGGGGTTCCACCGCAGCGTGTCCACGAACTCCCGCGGCGGGTCGGTCTCGAATGTTCGGTGAAGGGCGAGCGCCTCGTTCCCGGCGTCGTCGACGAACGCCGCCGTGACGATGGAGAACGGCACGTCGGTGCCGCCCTCCGGAAAGAGGAAGTCGTCGAGGGTCCCGAGCCAGCGGATCGGCGTCGCGAGCGAATTTCGGTCCAGTTCGTCCATCCGGCCGACGCCGATCGCCTCGCGGTCCTCGCCGGCCTCGAGGCCGTAGCGCTCTCGCACGCGGGGATGGAGGGTTTCCCAGCCCTCGCCGACCGCGCGCTCGAAGAGCCCGGTCACGGTCGACCCTCCGCGACCGGAGCGGATCGACCGACGGTAGCCGAAGTCGAGTTCATCTACCCCTCACCTCGAGTCTCGTCGACGTACGCCGACAGCGTCCGAAGCGAGTCCGGATCGACGCCGAAGGCCGCGAGGGCGTCGTCGGTCGTCGTATTGTCCAACCCCATCGCGCGGTACTGATCGCGACCGAACGGGGGCCAGGGGAGCGGCTCGACGGCTCGCGCCGCGAGTCCGGCGAGGGCCATCGGGATCGGCACGACGACGCCGCCGCCGCGGATCGTCGTCACCGTCTCCGCGAGGGTGAGCCGCTCCGGGCCACCGATCTCGTAACACCGGCCCGCGTGGCGGTCGTCCGCGAGTCCGTCGGCGATCAGCGGAGTGAGATCCTCCACCCAAATCGGCTGGAGTCGCATCCGGCCGCCGCCGGGCAGTGGCGTCACGAGCGGCGGGACCAGCCGCTCGACGAACGGCACGAACGCACAGCCGTCGCCGAAGACGACAGACGGGCGGTAGATCACGTGCTCGAGGCTCGCGTCACGGACGACGCGTTCGGCCCGCCGCTTGGCACGGAAGTAGGCCGTCTTCACGCCGTCGTCGACGCCCAGCCCGCTCAGTTGGACGAACCGCTCGACGCCAGCGGCTTCGCTCGCAGTGACGAGGTGGCGCGTGCCGTCGTAGTGGACCGCCTCGTGGCACCGGCCGCGGGGCTGGACGTGGGAGGGGAGCGCCACGAGATTGACGACTGCGTCGTGACCGGCCACGGCGGTCCCGAGATCCGGCTCGGTCACGTCGAGCGCCGCTGTCTCGACGCTGTCGGGCAGTCCAGTCGCGTCGGGCGTCCGCGAAGCCGCCGTCACGTCGTGTCCGCGGTCGACCAAGACGCGACAGAGGGACCGGCCGACGAATCCCGTACCGCCCGCGACCAGGACGTTCATACGGTTTCGTTCGGTCGATGGCTCCTAAAGTTACCGCTGTACTGACGTATCACAATCCAATTTAGAACGCTCGAGCGGCGGTAACGGAACACGTCGGACCGACGACGGAACGCGCATCCTGAAGTTTATCCGGAATGGCGACCCATCATCGACCGATGCACCGATGACAGGGCCGGTCCCCGAACTCGAGGATCGCGCGAGCGCCTGCGCCGAGCGGTTGTGTGCGGCCGACCGCGTGCTGCTCGCTTCTCACATCGACGCCGACGGACTCACCAGCGCCGCGATCGCCGCGCAGGCGCTCGAGCGGGCGGAGATTCCGTTCGAGACGGTCTTCGAGAAACAGCTCGACGAGGCCGCGATCGCGGACATCGCGGCGACGGAGTACGACACCGTCCTGTTTACCGACTTCGGGAGTGGCCAGCTCGATATAATCGGCGAGCACGAGGACGCGGGCGACTTCACCCCCGTTATCGCGGACCACCACCAGCCCGCCGACCGGGAGACGGAATACCACCTCAATCCGCTGCTGTTCGGGATCAACGGCGCGTCGGAGCTGTCGGGAGCGGGCGCGAGCTACGTGCTCGCGCGGGCGCTCGCGGACGTCGCCAGCAGTTCCCGAGGCGCTGCCACCGACGGTGGGGCCGTTACCGACCCCGCCAGGGCGACCGGCCGGGCCGACAACCGCGACCTCGCCGCGCTCGCGGTCGTCGGGGCCGTCGGTGACATGCAGGCCTCCGGCGGCGAACTCCACGGCGCGAACGCGAAGATCGTCGCCGAGGGCGTCGAGGCCGGCGTCCTCGAGACGGGGAAAGACCTCGCACTCTACGGCAAACAGACCCGGCCGCTGCCCAAGCTGCTCGAGTACGCCACCGACGTCCACATTCCCGGTATCTCGAACGATGCGAACGGCGCGTTGCGCTTTCTCGACGGGCTCGACCTCGAGTTGAAACGCGACGGCGAGTGGCGGCGCTGGTCGGGGTTGACGAACGAGGAAAAGCAGACCGTCGCCAGCGCGCTGGTCCGGAAGGCGGTCTCGAGCGGCGTTCCGGCGTCGAAGATCGATGGCCTCGTCAGCACGGCCTACGTTCTGAGCGAGGAGCCCGTCGGCACCGAACTCCGGGACGCCAGCGAGTTCTCGACGCTGCTCAACGCGACCGCGCGCTACGAGCGCGCCGACGTGGGCCTCGGGGTTTGTCTTGGGGACCGGGAGGGAGCGCTCGAGCGCGCGCGTCAACTCCTGCGCGAGCACCGGCGGAACCTCTCGAACGGAATCGAGCTCGTCACCCGCGAGGGGGCGACCCAGGAAGAGCACATCCAGTGGTTCCACGCGGGCGACGAGATCCGGGAGACCATCGTCGGCATCGTCGCCGGGATGGCGATGGGGAATCAGGGAATCAGCCGCTCGAAGCCGATCATCGCGTTCGCCGAAAAGAGCGCGGAGCGTGGCTCCGCGAACCGGAACGGCGAAGCCGTGGAGGGCAACGAGGAGGTGAAAGTCTCCGCCAGAGGGACCCACTCGCTCGTTCGCAAGGGACTCGACCTCTCGGCCGTGATGGGAGAGGCTTCCCGCGCCGTCGACGGCGACGGCGGCGGTCACGACGTCGCAGCCGGCGCGACGGTCCCGAAAGGAAACGAGGAGGCATTTCTCGAACGGGCCGACGAAATCGTCGGCGAACAGCTCTCCTAGAGCGGTATCTTCGTTCAGACCGCCGGACCGATCCGCGGTGACGCGCGCTGAGTCGCGGTGAACGAACGCGAGGCGCAAACGGACTGAGCGCCTCGGAAAACGGACGGCGAGCGACGGTGAACCGTGAGTCAGTGAACCGCAGCTCATCCTTGCGCGAGGTCTTCGCGAGCCTGCGAGCGAACGGCTCGGAAGACGCGGCGCGTCTTCCGGTGGCTGAGCGAGGACGGGAGTCCGAGCGAATCGGGTGGAGAGGATGTGGAACGTCCCGGTTGCCACGATAGCAGGGCTCGAGCGTCCGGTCACGGACGAATCCACTGCAGACGGAACCCTCGAGCTACGAGACCACCCGAGTCGGACGACCGAAGCGACTCGAGATCGTGTCTGAATCAGGTCGATCTGTCCATGGAGGCCGGCACCGTCGGCACCAGCGGCGCGCGCGAGGTGAACATGTACGCCGTCTTGCGCACCGCCCCCTTCCCGTACTGGACGGCGCTCTTGCGGATCGGCGTTCGCTTGCCGTGGATCTGGGTCCGACCCTCGAGGATGGCGTCGACGAGGTCGTCGCCGTCGATGTCGGCCTTGGTCGGGGTGGCCGTATCGGGCGTGACCAGCACCTCGGTGTAGGCTTTGCCGACGTTCGGCAGGTAGTGAGCGTCGCTGGCCCCGATCTGGGGGTAGTCGCGTCGCTTCGCGAAGGTCCGAGCGCGGCGATTCCGGTAGCCGGTAAACAGCATCGAGTTGTAGGTCTCGATCGCGTCGGCGTCGTCGATCCGGCGTTTGCGGACGCCGTGACGACTGCGCTGGAACGGGTGGGGGACGATCGCCACGCCGCCCAGCTCGCGGACGGTCTCGACGGTCTCCATGAACGGCCGGCCCGGATCGGGGCGTCGTTCGACGCCGATCGCCAACAGGTGGCCATGTTTGGTCGAGACCTCGACGCCGGGGATGCCGATCAGGCCGTACTCAGGGGCGAGGTCGGCGGCCCGGCGGGACTCGTCGATCTCGTCGTGGTCCGTGATCACCACCCCGTCGAGCCCGATGTCGGCGGCGTGCTCGAGGATGAGTTCGATCGGTTCGTGCCCGTCGTAGGACTCGTCGGAGTGGACGTGGAAGTCGATCGCGAACGGAATCTGCGTGGTCATAGGGGGTACCGAATATCAGGTGTAGCGGAGACGCTACCTCCAATAGCTTGTTGGCGCGCATAAACGCTGTGCTGCCGGCCGGCTTCCCCCACGGAGCAGATTCAATATACTGTTATGAAGTTTATCGGATCGGGATCGACTGTGGCAAACGGAAACCGGTCGCGGCGCGAGACACGGCTACTCGGCCTACGTTGGACGAAAACAGCGAGAAGGACGAACTAGAGAACACGACCCGGCGTACCGCGACCAGTCACGGGTCTGTGAGACAGTGGCCGACCAGTTGGACATGCGGGCGCGACGGACCGACGGATCTGGAGGTAGCCGTGTTCCCGACTCGCCTCACCGTCGCTGCGCACGGGCCGCCACTCGACGGTCCGACGACGGCCCGGTACGGCCGACAGTGGACCGACGACCCTCGCCGTCGTGTCGATAGCAGCTGCACCCACCGTTCGCGACCGGTCTCCGAAGGCCTACATCCGTGACAGCGATCAACCTCGAGACGACCGTCGACGCATCGCCCCGACGGGGCGACGGTTCGCACGTCCTCGAGCGAGCATCACCTCACCTCGCGGTGAGAGTAGCGGCGGCGCGGTAACAACGGGTTACGCTCTCGCGTGAGCCGTCGATCGACGGCCCCCAGGATGGTCACGGTACTGTCACTCCACGGGGTATACCGGAGCGCTTTGCCGTTCGAACTAACCGGTCACTGGCCGCGGCCGGTCCGGCCAGCCTCCGCTTGAGGAGGTGGCGATACCGATCCGGTGGGTCCCGGACGAGGCCCGATGGTCGTCGTAGCCGCCGATGACGTCTTGTGAATTCCATATCGATATACAAAAGCGGGGCGAGAGCGACTGACGAACGACGGTACCGATACTCCGTAGTGGCGGCCATCGACGATACCGCGCGTGACTCCCCGCATCCGGTCGGACCGCTCCGCCCCTCCACGGCTCGGGCGACACGGCGACTCGGATTATTAGGTTGGCCTAAAGTCCGGAGGACTTATGACGTTTTAGGTATGCCTAAAGAACGAACGAGACGAGGGACCCATGGTCGGAACGACACTCCGAGAGATTCGCGATCACATCGAGCGTCTGGCCAGCGACGACGGCGCGTTCTCCGTCGTCGGGGCGCGCTCGGGCGAACGACCCGTCCCGGTCGCCGGCCACCGGTTCGCGACCCGGACGGCCGCAGTCGAAGCCGCTCGAGCGACAGAACAGTACCGCGCCGCGCTCAGACGCTACGATCCGCAAGTGCCGTTTTACGATCCGATCGTCTGCGAGGAGCGATCGACGGGCGGCGGCGGCGGTGACACAGTCGACGCCGAATCGTCCGGTTCGGATCGATCGAATATGACCCGCGACCCGTCCGAACGGGTCAACCACGAGGAGCGAGCGAGAACCGAGAACCCGCTGATCGAGTTCTGCCACGATGTCTCGGGGGCCGTCTTCGAAGCGCTCTCGACCCGCGATCACGGGGCCGCCGAGCGGGCGATCATGGACGCGTATCTGGCCGCGGCCGAAGCGCCGACCGACCGGAACACGCTCTGTCTGGTCATGCTCGAGACGATGGCGACGGAACTCGAGCGACAGCTCGACGCGGCCGAGCGGGCGCGGGTGCTGACGGCGGCAGCGGCGGCCCTGCCGCCGGTCGACCCCGCGTCGGATCCGGTCGAAGCGAGCCTCGAACACCTGAATTCGCTCTCGCTGGTGCGCGAGTACGGCGTGAGCCGTGAGTCCGACGAGGAGTCCGGCGAGGCGTGGGCGGTCTCCTTGCGAGGCTACGCCATCGAGTGCGGCGAGCGGCGGTTCCCGACGCTGCCGATCGGAATCGACATCCTGCGGCGGACGGCGGCGCCGACGGAGGCGTTCGGCGTCTCCGACGTGACCGCCCTCGGCGACGGCGACTGGCGGTTCGTTCTGACCAGCGGCGGGGACAGAGACGGCGGCCTCGTCTGCACGCGAGGTGAGCACGCGTGAGCGACGCCACGGCCGTCCACCGGGCGCGGAGATGCGTCGCGGCGGAACGCGAGGCGGTCGCGGATCGGAAAGCGGCGCTCGAGGCGTTCGAAGAGCGCGTTCGGGACGTGCCAGCGACGACGCCCGCGCTCGCGGCAGGCCAGCAACAGGGGGCGGCGACGACGATGGCGACGGTGGCCGGGCCGTCGGGGTCGGCACCGACGCCGGGTGAGCGCTGCGTCACCGTCCGCGAGGCGTTCGCCGAGACGATCCGTCCCCACAGCACCGCCGACATCGCGGCCGAGGAGTCCCTCGCGGAAACGATCGCAGCGGAGTTGACCGAGGACATCGCCGTCGCGCTCGCGGCCGAAACCGGCTGGACGCCGGCGCTCAAGCGCGCCGTCCTCGAGGAGATCGCAGACAGAAAGCGGGAGGCAACGGCGTTTCGGGAGACACTGGACGACGAACGGCGGTCGCTCGAGGCGGCGAGCGACGAGATCGACGAGATCGTCGCGTGGCTGCAGGCGACGGCCGACGAGTCGCTCCTGCAGTGTGATTTCGACGCGTTGCGGGCGAAACACGACCGCCTCGAGCGCTACCGCGACCGGCTCGAGACGCTCACGAGCGAGCGGCAAGCGCGGCTTACCGACTCGACGAACCGGTACGGAACCGGGGGCACGAGCCGCCGGTCGGTGGTAGTATCGTTTTACTCCGAGCTCCCCGTTCGCTATCCGCTACTGTCGACCGCGACGCGGCTGTACGGGATCTGCGAGGACTGCCAGCGAACGATTCGGGCACACCTCGCGCGTCGCGTCTGAAGCGGCCAAGCCACCGGCCGCGGGGGGCTGGCCTACTGTTGGGAGCGCGACAATCCCTCCGGAACGAGGTCACAGAGCGATACGCTATCGAGCACGTCGCCGACCTCGGGCGGGCCGTCGGTCGCCGAGACGGTATCGTGGATCCGTCGCATACACTCGAGGGCACCGTCGATGGCCGCTCGGCGCGTCGAGACGCGGCCGATCGACTGAGAGATGGCTCGATCGGTCATGAAGTACCGGTACCGAAGTTCCCAGCACCGACAGAGGCCGAGTCCGGGATGCGACCGATCGGCGATGGTACTGTCCGCGATCAGTTCGATCGGCGGCCGGCTGTGACGGTAGACGAATCGATCGCCACAGCACTCTGCGAGCCCCCACCGCGGCGGCAGCGCTTCTCGCGGGATGGGGTCTTGATCAACGGCCATACAGAGCGCTCTCGCCGAGGGGAAGGGTGTTCGTTCCGCCTGCAAGCGCGGGCATCTGTATAGGGACCCCCTACAACATCAGCGAGTTGGTGATTTCGAGGCTGCGGTACCGATCGACGAACGAACGGGGGCGACGCGCCGACGACCGGGGCCGATCGTCCGACTTTTGTCCTCGCTCCCGCGTATTCTAGAGTATGGCTGACTTCGACCCCGAGCAGTTCGAGGACAAGTACGCCAACTACTTCCCCGAGCTCCAGCAGGCGTACAAGAACGCGTTCAACCGGATGAACGACCGCTACGACTCCCAGCTCGTCCACGCGATCGACCAGCAGGTGTTGAACGAAAGCGAGCCCTTCTACGAGGGTGACGGCGAGTTCCGCATCGAGCTTCCCGACGATCCCTACGGACGGATTTCCGGGGTCGTGGTCGACGAGGCGAAGTTCGAGGACGTACTCGAGACCCACGTCGAGGAGATCGAGACCGAACTGCAGCGCATCTTCGGCTTCGCCTGAGGACGGCCGCGACCGTCGCCGACGCCGGCAGGCGAACATGAAGGACGGAAGGTTTAGGGGGGCTGATACCCAAGGCATTTCTATGAGTACTGAGACCCAGAACGACGGGGACGACCTCGAGGAGCGCGTCACGAACTTCCTGCGTCGCAACTTCCCGCAGATCCAGATGCACGGCGGCAGCGCCGCGATTCAGGACCTCGACCGCGAGACCGGCGAGGTCACCATCGCGCTCGGCGGCGCCTGCAGCG
The DNA here is from genome assembly GCF_024296685.1 of Natrinema marinum. Taxonomy (NCBI): domain Archaea; kingdom Methanobacteriati; phylum Methanobacteriota; class Halobacteria; order Halobacteriales; family Natrialbaceae; genus Natrinema; species Natrinema marinum. The sequence goes on from NZ_CP100763.1 coordinate 2,880,642, forward strand.
GCTGTGGCATCTCGCCGATGACGATCCAGGCGATCAAGAGCCGGATGGTCAAGGAGATTCCCGAGATCGAGCAGGTCAACGCCCACACCGGCATGGACGGCGGCGACGACATGGGCGGCGGCATGAGTCCCTCCTTCCCCGGCGAGACCGTCGACGACGACGGCGAAGCCGACGAAGGGCCGGAAGCACCGTTCTAACGCGTCGGTCGTCCCGTTCGGTTTCGGCTATACGTTTCGTATTTCGCTCGGCGAGCCACAGCTCTGCTGGTCGTCGCGTCGTGACAATCGAGTGGCGCGGTCGGCTTACCGCAAGCCCCGACCGCGCTCCCAGGTCCTGAGCAGCGTCGTCAGCACTCGATTCGTCGGAACCTCGAACCCGGCCTCGGCCGCGCGGTCGACGACGTAGCCGTTGATCGCGTCGATTTCGGTGCGCCGGCCGGCCAGTACGTCCTGGCGCATCGAGGACGTGTTCGCCGCGGTCGCCTCGGCGATGCCCTCGAGCGCGGCTAGCGCCTCGCGATCCGAAAGCGACACGTCACGGGCGCGGGCGACGCGAGCGGTTTCGCGGGTCGCCGCCCGCGCGAGGTCGCTCGCCGGGTCGGCGAGGATCGCCCCGTTGTCAGTGTCGGAAAGCGCCGTCACGGGGTTGATGCCGGCGTTGACCGCGAGCTTCTCCCACAGCCGACGGGGCATGTCCTCGACGACGGTCGTCTCGAGCCCGGCGGCGAAGGCCGCGCCGACCCGATCCGCAAGCGACGAGGAACCGCCGTCTCGAGCGCCGAGGACGACCTCGCCGCGGCCCGTACACTCGACGACTCCCGGCTCCCGCAGGATCGCACCGTAGGTCGCCGTTCCGGCCAGGATCGGCGTCTCGAGGCGCGATGCGAGCGTCGCTTCGTTTCCCATCCCGTTCTGTAGCGAGAGAACGGCGTCGAACGAGCCCGTCGCGAGCGCGGTCGCGGCCGCGGCCGTGTCGAACGACTTGACCGTCACGACGGCGAGGTCGGCCTCGAGTCCCGTGCCGTCGGTCACCGCGGCCGGAGAGACGGTCGTCGGGCCGTCAACGACGCCCTCGAGACGCAGTCCCGACTCACGGACGGCACGGGCGTGGTCCTCGCGCGCGACGAGGGTCACGTCGTGGTCGCGCGCGAGCAGGCCGCCGACGAGGCTCCCGAGGCTGCCCGCACCGAAGACGACGATGTGCATGGCTCGAGGTGGAGCGAGCGCGGTAAAAACGGTTGCCGTCGGCGGCCGTGCGGTCGCCGCGGCTCAGTCTTCGGTCCAGTAGTACAGGTCTTCGCGGTCGGCACCGCAGTTCGGGCACGCGTCGGGCATATCGTCGTCGAGTCGTCCCATTTCGCCACACTCCCAGCAGCGCCACATCAGTTCGGCCTCCCCGAACTCGTGGCCAGAGCGGACGTGCTCGACGCTCAGCCCCTCGAGTCCGTCCTGAAGGGTGACGTAGAGTCCGTTCTCGTCGACGCCGCGGATTCGTCCGATTTCCGTGCCGTCTTCGGTGTAGACCGTCGTTCCGAACGCCAGTCGCGGTTGTTCCTCGGCCATGTGGCTCACCGGTGGACGGTACGCCTCGGTCGGCAATAAACCCACAAGTGCTATACGGAATCTGGCTACTGGGGCGACGAGTCGGCCGGCTGGACTCAGTCCTCGGTCCAGTACATGAGGTTCTCCTTCTCGGTGCCACAGTTCGGACACTCGTCGGGGAGTCCGTCGTCGATATCACCCATCTCGCCACACTCCATACAGCGCCACATCAGTTCGGCCTCCCCGAACTCGTGACCCGCCCGTGCGTGATCGACGCTCAGCGCCTCGGCGCCCTCGCGGGTGGTGACGAAGAACCCGCTCTGTTCGAAGCCCCGGATGCGACCGAGTTCGTTGCCGTCCTCGTCGTAGACGGTCTGTCCGAAGCTGAGCTTCTGGACCTCCTCGACGGCCTCTTCGTCGCCCTCTTTCGCCGGTGTCTCGCCAGTGTTGACCATGACCGGATGCAGGCCGGCGACGCGAATAAAGCCCAAGCGCGCATTGTTCGACCGGCCGCTCGAGGGCGTCAGCGAGACGAACGCGGGGCACACGCGGCGACGAACTCGTCGTGCGAGGTGTCCACACGATAATAGAAAACAATATACACCCTCCAACAAGAGACATGGTTCATGATAGTTCGTCTCACACCACTGTCGGTCGGCGATACCCGTTCGGTCCGGACGCGCCCTCGTGAGGGAGGGGGGCTGGGAACGGCGCCGATCAGTGTGGCGAAACGAAAGGGTGGGTGCTCGGTACGAACGGTGGGGACGCCGCTGTCGTCGGCTCGGATACAACCGCTCGGGAGCAATCCAGCCCCGCAGACGGTCGCAGGTCATTGTCCTGCTGACGTGATCCGACCATGAGCGGGACCGGCGTCGCGACGATCGGCGACTGTCGGATCGCCTACCGACGGGCGGGGACGAGCGGACCGCCCGTCGTGCTCTGTCACGGTGCCGGGATCGACGACGCGACCGTCTCGTGGCACCACGCGATCGACGCCCTCGCGGACGACTACCGCGTCTACGCCATCGACTGGCCGGAGTATGGCAACAGCACGGGCGACGTGACCCACACCGTCGAGACGTACATCGAGGTCCTCGAGGGATTCCTCGAGACGCTACCCTTCGAACGCGTCTCGCTGGCCGGCATCTCGATGGGCGGCGGCGTCGCACTCGGCTACACGCTGGCCAATCAGGACCGCGTCGATCGCCTCGCGCTCGTCGACAGCTACGGCCTCGGCAAGCGACTGCCCAGCGCCCTCCAGTGGAAAGTCCTCTCGCAGGTCCCCGGCATGACTGAGTTCAGCAAGATCGCCGCCAGCACCACCACGGCGAGCGTCCGGATGGTCCTCGACAACCTCGTCGCGGACGCCGACGAGTTGCCCGAACCGTTCGTCGACGACGTCCGGCGGAAGCTGATGGAACCGGGCTCGATCCAGGCGTTCACCGAGTTCCAGGAGAACGAACTCTCCTTTAGCGGCCGCGTCGAGACGAACTACGTCGACGACCTCGAGTCGCTGTCCGTCCCGACGCTGCTCGTCCACGGGAAACAGGACCCGCTGGTCCCCGTCGAGTGGTCGATCCGCGCGGCGGAACTGATTCCGGATTCGGAACTCGACCTCGTCGACGACTGCGGCCACTGGACGACGCGCGAGCGACCCGAGCGATTCAACGAGCGTCTCGAGAACTGGCTGCCCGATCCACAATGTGTGCCACAGCTACAGTACACGAAGGCGGAGATGCCGGGCGTCACTCGAGTTAGCAGCGATTGAGTCGGCTATTCGTCCGTTTTCCATCCGTTCTCCGTCCGTTCTCCGTTGGCCGGGAGTGCGTCTCGAGCAGCCGCGAGAGACGCACGACCCGGGGAAGGGCAGGCCGTTACCCAGGAACTGACCGCGAGCGAACGAAGTGAGCGAGCGGGCCGACGACTGACTCGGAACGAAGTGACGGGAAAGGAGGAGTGCTTTTGATGGAAATTTTGCCGAGGGCGCGCCGTCGGCGCGCCCGCAGAGCAAAATTTCCTACATGAAATCCTCGATCCCGCTTTGCTTGTTTTTGTCGTTCTCGAAGATGCTCTCGAGCGACCGTTCTAAGACCTCTAACCGCTGTTTCGTGTAGGGCCGGCAGTCGTACTCCTCGGCGACCTGAATCGCGGTCTGCATGTACTTGTTCACGGAGCCCTTGTGGACGGTGAGATTGACGCGACCCCCGCATTCGCGACAGTCGCCGGTCAGGGGCATCCGGCGGAACTTCTCGCCGCAGTCGAGACAGCGAGTCTCCTGGCGGGCGAACGCCCGGAGGTTGCCGATGAGGTCCGGCAGGAAGTGGTACTCGATGACCCGCTCGGCCACGTCGGTCTCGTCGACCGACTCGAGTTTGCGCGAGAGCTCGAGTTGGGCGTCCATCTTGTCCATCATCGAGCCGAGCGTCTTGTACGCCGAGAGGTCGGGCCCCATCGCGATGTCGGTGGTGTCGTGGGTGTGCTCGAAGCCGGTGTACTCGAGATCGGTGCCGAGGTTCTCCTCGGCGATCTCGACATCGACGTCCTCGGGGTCGGCCTGCTCGCGGCTCGCGAGATAGAACTCGCGGGGGTACTGGGAGACGACGTCCATGTTGTGGGCCTCGTCGTCGATCTCCGAGGGATCGATCCGCGAGGACATGACGAGGGGCGCGTCCATCTTGCCGCCCCGCTGGTCGGGGAGGAACGACTTACTGAAGTTGAGCAGTCCGTCGAGAAGCAACATGACGCAGTCTTCGTCACCGTCACAATTGCGGCGTTTCGCGGCGTGAAAGTACGGATGAGCGTATCCGACCGCCGCGCTCGTGAAACCGATCACCCGTCCGACAGTCGCCGCCGACGTGTGCGGAGCCATCCCGAAGACGAGTTCACCGACGAGGTCCTGGCGGTCCTCGAACTCGTGGAACGGCTCGAGGCCGTAGTACTGCTCCAAGAGATCGTCGATGAAGTCGGCGGTCTGGAGCATGTGTTCTGCCGCGCCGTCCGAGAGGACGATGTCCTGAACTTTGAGTTCGACCAGTTGGTCCTCGTGGGTGAGCGGCTCGCCGTGGATGTCTTCTTCGTAGCCAAGGGCCTGCAGTTGGCCGACATCGACGTCGAGTTCGCTCGCACGGACCGACGTGACCGGCAGGTCGGTCATGTCGTAGCGGACGGTGCCGTCTTTGAACGCCGAGACGTCGTGTTTGGCCCGCAGAATCCCCTTCTCGATGGGTTCGGGGACCTTGTTCGTCGAGGAGAGCCCCTTGACGCCTTTCAGGATGTCGAAGGCGTTCTCGCGCTCGCCGACCGACTCCAAGGCCGAACGGTACTCGTCGTTGATGTCGATTTCGCGGGAGTCGACGCAGGTCGCCTCGCGCTCGCAGCGCGGACACTCGACGCGGCCGGCCTCGTCGGGTTCGACTTGCACGTCGCAGTCGTAACAGCGGTAGTCCGGCGTCGTCCGGGCGTTGCAGTCCGGACAGCGGTTCTTGAACGTCTCCGTCCCGCACGATTCGCAGCGCTGGCGGCCGATCTGGAGTTCGACGATGCCGGGCGTATCGGACATCGTCTCGGCGTGTTTGGCCGCGTCGGCGACGTTGCGCTGTGCGCCGCCGGCCTCGCCGATAGGAAAGAGCGTGTGAACGGGCGGGCTCAGGTCGCGGCGCTCGGACTTCTCGGGGCGGCCCATCCGATTGCCGATTCGCGTTGGCGCCCGCTCGCGGACCCGGAACGGGGCGACCTCGTTGACCGCCTCGATGGCGTTGTCGCCCTCGGTTTCGTGGCCCCACGTTCGCGCGCGCTCGGAGAGGTCATCCGCGTCCCAGGTGCACTCGAGTTCGATCGTCGACCCGTCTGCCACCCCGTCGGGGTCGATCGCAGCACCGTCGGTGACCGCCTGTCGGGGTTCACAGCCGACCGTGTGGACGAACGGTCGCCAGTCGTCGATCTCGATACGGCCTTCGCTCTCGCGCTGGCGGTGTTCGATGACGATCGCCTCGAGCGCATCGCTGACGGTCTCGTCGTATGCGAGGACGAGCGTGCTCCCGGCGTCCCCGTCCTCGATCCGGCCGTCGGCCACCGCCGCCGCGAGATCACAGAAGGCGTCGACCGAGAGATCGTGCCAGAGATATGTGTACTCGGGGTGCAGCGGCGCGTCGTACTCCGTGGCCCACTCGAGGGCATCCTCGGCGTCGGGGAACTCGAGGTCGATGCGGGGGTCGTCCTCGAGGGCCTGAGTGTCCGCGCCGGCGGCCGCGAGGTCCTGGATCCACCACTCGTAGGTGTAAGAGGCGGGGGCCAGCGGGTGGTTGTTCTCGACGAACTCGCCGTAGTTGACCAGATACTCACCGAGGTCCAAGATCTTCTCGACGCCGTTTCGGATCTCGAGGGCGTCCTCGGGGTCGTCGATTCGCCGGACGTCGCCGTTTGCTAGTTTGATCGTCGGCCCCTCGAGGGAGTCGACGGGAACGACGCCCGCCGCCTTGCCGGGGCGTTCGGTCTTGATCTGGGTCCCCGTCGCGAGGAAGTCGTCGACCAGATGCATCGCAGCAGGGTGGACGCCGGCGGTCGCGAAGCCGTGGTTGCGCGCCCGGCCGTAGCGCAGCCGGAAGCCGCCCTTGGCACAGGGATGGGAGAAGACCGGGCGACCGGCGATCAGGTCCCGGAGGAACTTCGTAGACTCCTCGACGCGGGGCGGCCCCTCGGGTTCGCCGCCCGCGTCCTCGTCGGTCTCTTCTGCATCGCCGTCTACCGCTTCCGCCTCGGCATCGCCGTCATCGTCGGCTTCGTCGTCGGTCGCTTCCTCCTCGTCAGCGTCGTCGTAGTAGGTGCCGTCGATGAGGTCCTGGAGCCACGGCCAGTCGACCTCGTCCAGATTGCGGGTGTAGCGCTGGATCTTCGGCGCTTTCAGCGCGATCCCCTCCGCGAGGACGAGACACATCCCGCCGCGGGCGCTGTTGGTGTCGACCCGCTCTAGGTCACGAAAGCCGGACACCTCCTCGTCGCCCGTCGCCTCGCCGTCCAGCATGATCGGCATGTGTTTGGCGATGAACTTCGTCTCCTTGTCCTTCGGCGTGTACTGGAGACCGGTCTCCTTGTCGTACAGCGAGATCTCCTCTGCGTAGCGTTCGACCTCCTCCTGGCGGGCGTCGTACTGTTCCATGCCGACGAGCGCGCGCGTGTAGTCGGCCACGAGCACCGACAGCGCCTGCGCGGTTCCGCCGGCCGAACGGATCGGGCCGGCGTAGTAGACGTTGACGAACTCCGTCCCGTCGTCGTTCGTGAGGATCTCGACCCGATCGATTCCCTCGATAGGCGCTGCGACGACCCCCTCGGTCAGTAGGGCGACCGCGGTCCGAACCGCACCCTCGATCTTGCCCGCTTTCGTCTCGTAATCGCCGACGCGACCCTCGGCGAAGTCCGCCGCGAGTTCGAGCGCGGCCTCCTCGCGGGACATCTCGCCCTCGAGTTCGCGGACGCGCTCGGCGACGCCGTCGATCCCGAGGATGTTCTCGACCCGGTCGGCCATGTCCTTGGCGACCGGAATCTCCACCTCGGGTTTCGGATCGCCGCCCCGCTCTTTGGCCCGCTCGGCGACGTCGAAGGCCTCGTCGAGCTGCGATTCGAGTCGCTCGAAGTAGCGCTCGTCTTCCGCCCGCATGTTAGAGCCAGAGGTCCAGTTCGGTGGTCTCGTCGTACTCGCGCTCGAGGGGGTCCTCGAAGGCGCGCAGGTTGACCTCGCCGGCCCAGACCGTCGCCTCGTTCAGGTGGCCGGCGACCGTCTCGCCGTCCGGTCCCGAGAGGACCGCGTGCGTGTGGGCGAAGCGCTCCCCCTCGAGCCACGAGACGTTCCCCGTACAGCTTGCCACCTCGAGCGGCTCGTCGAACTCGATCGGATGGTACTCGCAGTCCTCCTGATCGTAAAACCAGAGTTCGGCGTCCTGGACCGCGCCGATCGCGGTGAACCAGGCGGCATCGGCCTCGACCGCGTCCGCGAGCGACTCGATCTCGGCCCGCCAGTCGGCACCCGTCTCGAGGCGGGCGACGTACTCCCCGGCGGGGTCGACGGCTCGATAGTTCATACGACACATCAGTAGCTGCCGATAGAAAAAGTTCTGCGTTCGGTCAGTGGCAGGCAATTCGATGCTAACGATATGCACGATAGTGGGCAAAGATGACCATAAAGTGCCCCCCATTGGTAATTTCAGCCCAATACTGGACATTAATACAGATTGTACACCAGTATCGGGCATAAGGTGACAATTCTAATCCACCACCCCGGTATTATCGACATAAACGATACACACATCAAAAGTTATATAAGGAAGACTATGGCATATGCGAAAGTATGTCACATAACGTGGCAAATATCACCAGACGGCGGCTCCTGGGCTCGGGAGCGGCCGTCTCAGCGTCAGTAATCGCAGGGTGCATCGGTGGCGGCGGTGGGTCCGGAAACAACGACCGGTTCCACTTCACGCAGGAGCAATCACGCGAGGAACAGTTCGATCCCGTCGTCTCGAACGACGCCTACAGCTTCCAGGTGATTCAGCTCGTCTTCGACGGCCTCTACGAGTACGGCGAGAACCTCGAGTTACAGCCGAAACTCGCGGCCGGCGAGCCGACGGTCGAACGCGAGGGGACGCGGTACATCTTCGAACTCGAGGAGGGCGCGACGTTCCACAACGGCGACGAGGTGACCGCCGAAGACGTCGAACACTCGTTCGTCGCACCCGTCGAGGAGGAGACGGAGAACGCCGCCGAGTACAACATGATCGAGAACACCGAGGTCATCGACGACTACCAGCTGCAGGTCGACCTCGGAGACCAGCCGTACGGTCCGTTCGAACTCGCGACGATGGGCGTCACGGTGGTGTCCAAGAGCGCTCGAACCGAAGACCGGGACGCGTACAACACGAATCCGGTCGGCTCCGGTCCGTTCACGTTCGCCGAACTTCAGGAGAACGAGTACGTCGACTTAGAGCGCAACGACGACTACTGGGACGACCTCGAGCCGAACCTTCCCAGCGTCCGCTTCGTGGCCCACGACGACAACGCGGGCCGGGTCTCGGACATCCGCGCGGGGAACACCGACGCCATCGCGGGGATCCCCAACGACGACTGGAGCGTCCTCGAGAACGAGGAGGGCGTCCAGCTCCACTCGGCCGAGAGCCCGACGTTCATGTACATGGCCTTCAACTGTAACGAAGGTCCGACGACCAACCCGCAGGTACGGAAGGCCATCGCCCACTCGTTCTCGATGTCGGACTTCATCGAGTCCAACGCGGGGAACGTGACCTCCCCGATGTACAGTCCGATCCCGCCGGTCGTCAACGAGGTCTGGGAGTTCCCGGAGGACGAGTACCAGAACATGCTACCGTCGTACGACCCCGATCGGGCCCAGTCGCTGCTCGACGAGCACGCGCCGGACGACTTCACGCCGACGATCATCACGCCCGAGGGGATCCGCGCGCAACTGGCAGAGCGGATCGCCACCCGGCTGGACGAGATCGGATACGGAGCCGACGTGCAGAAGCTCGACTTCGCGACGCTCGTCGAGAAGTACACCACCGGGAACGCGAGCGACTACCAGATGTACCTGCTGGGCTGGACCGGTGGCCCCGACCCCGACTACTACCTCTACCCGCTCTTCCACGAGAGTCAGGCGGGGACCAACCAGGGCCACTACTACGGCGGGAGCGACGGCTTCCACCAGAACATCGCCGACGCCCGGAACTCGGCCGACCAGGAGCAACGGTACGACCTCTACGAACCCGTTATTCGCGAGATCGTCGAACAGTTGCCCGTCATGCCGGCGTTCACTCAGGACAACACGATGGCCTCGAGAAACTACGTCTCCGGCCTCCAGGCCCACCCCGAGGTGACGAGAAATCCGACGCTCGTCGCGGAGTATACGAACGTCTCGCTCGAGTGAGGACGGCCCGCTCGAGCGACCGCGACCAACCGGCCGCTCGCGCGAACCGCCCGCGGTCGGCGGGGACCGCCCTGCCGACTCGAGGGCGGGGACCGAAACCGATGCCGCGACGAGATATTAGACCATTCGCTGATCAATGAAACTGCTAAAGTACGCGATATACAGACTCTTGCAGGCGATTCCGGTCCTGATCGGGATCTCCGTCATCACGTTCCTGCTCGCGAATCTGGGACCGGGCGATCCGGTCAGCCTGATGCTGCAGGGCCAGGAACACAGCGAGGAACTGGTCAGGGCGATCGAACAGAAGTACGGGCTGGACAAACCGTTGCACGAACGCTATCTGACGTACATGGCCGGCCTGCTCCAGGGCGACCTCGGGCAAAGCATCTACTACGAACGGCCGGTGACGGGCCTGATGCTGGACCGCATCGGGCCGACGCTCCTGTTGGTCCTGTCGGCGTACGCGTTCGCGCTCGTGACGGCGATTCCCCTCGGTATCATCGCCGCTGACCGGCGCAACGAGCCGACCGATCACGCCTCGCGCATCACCGCGCTCGTCGGCGTCAGTACCCCGTCGTTCTGGATCGGGATCGTCCTGATCCTCATCTTCGCGGTCGAGTTACCCAATTTCCCCTGGCCGCTCTCGCTGCTGACCGCGATACCCGGCCTGCCGTTGCCCTCGAGCGGGCTCGTCTACCCGTGGCGACCGCCCAGCGCCTACCGTGGGATCAACGGCCACATCGAGCTGTACTATCAGACGATACGACACCTCTTGCTGCCGATGATCGCGCTGGGGACGCTGCAGATGGCGACGATCATGCGCGTCGAGCGCACGCAGATGATCGAGTCCCTGCAGGGCGAGTACGTCAAGTTAGCGCGGGCCTACGGCGTGCCCGAGCGGACGATCCTGCGAAAGCACGCGTTCCAGGTGGCCCAGCTGCCGATCATCACCATCGTCGGCCTCAACCTGTCGACGGCGCTGGGCGGGGCGGTCCTGGTCGAGACGGTGTTCAACATCAACGGCATGGGACAGCTGTTCGTTAGCGCGATTCAGCAGAACGACTATCAACTCGTGATGGGCGTCACGATGATGCTCGGCGTCCTGTTCGTGGTCGGCGTCATCATCACTGACATCTCGTACGCGTACGTCGACCCGCGAGTCACCTACGGAGAGCAAGAATAAGATGGCAATCGGCGACTCACACTACGACGGCGAACGAGACTCGGCGGCCGGCGAAACGGCCGGAGACGACGTCGAGGCGCGCGTCGGCTGGCGCCACACCTTGGCGCAGATCAAGCGCGACACCACGGCCCGCTGGGGGCTGTACATCGTCGCGACCGTCCTGTTCGTCGCGGTCTACGCGTTCGTGGACAGCCACCTCTCACTGCTGACGTTCGGGCTGCTGTCGGACTTCACGTTCGCGAAGTTCCTCCCGATCTTCGATCACCCGACGCACATTCCGCCGCCGGGTGAGGGAACACAGCACATGCCGCCGTACTTCCCGCTGGCCGAGCAGTCGTGGAACCCGCTACCTGCCGGCGGCACGCTCGACCATCCGCTCGGGACGGACCACACCGGTCGAGACTACTTCACCCGGATCGTCTACGGGACACAGGTATCGGTGTTCGTCGGACTGATCTCGACGTTCATCGGGCTCTCCGGCGGGACGATCGTCGGGGCCGTCGCCGGTTACTACGGCGGCCGCGTCGACGACACGCTGATGCGGCTCGTCGAGATGATCTACGCCATCCCGCCGCTGATCCTCATCATCGTCTTCACCGTCTTCGTCGGCGGGGCGAACATCTGGTACGCGGTCCTCGGCGTCGGCATCGCGTTCGTACCGGTTTTCGCTCGCATCATTCGGAGCCGGGTCCTGAGCATCCGCGAGATGGACTACATCGAGGCGGCCCGCGCCGCCGGCGTGAAAGACCGCCACATTATCATGCGACACGTCGTCCCGAACAGCTTCGCGCCGGTGCTGGTGTACGCGACACTCCAGATCGGCGTGACGATCCTCATCGTGGCCGGGCTCTCCTTCCTCGGCTACGGCGCACAGCCGCCGACCCCGGACTGGGGCCAGATGCTCCAGACCGCACACGGCTACATGCACTCGAACATCTGGCTCTCGATCTGGCCGGGGCTGGCGATCGTGATCACTATCATGGGCTTCAACCTGTTCGGCGACGGCCTGCAGGACGCCCTCGACCCGCGAATCGATGACTGACAATGAGTTCGGAACCACTACTTCGCGTCGAGAACCTCAAAACGCAGTTCGATACGGAAGCAGGAACAGTACGCGCCGTCGACGGCATCTCCTTCGAAGTCTACGAAGGGGAGATCGTCGGCCTCGTCGGCGAGAGCGGCGCCGGCAAATCGGTCGCCTCGATGAGCCTGCTACGGCTCGTCGAGAGCCCCGGCGAGATCGTCGCCGGCGAGATCACCTACAAGGGCGAGACGATCGTCGGCATCGAGGAGGGGCCGGACGGCGAGCCCCGACAGCGCGACGACGCCCTCTCGAGCGAGGAGATTCGGACCCGCATTCGGGGCAACGAGATCGCGGTGATCTTCCAGGATCCGATGGAGTCGCTCAACCCCGTCTTCACCGTCGGCGGACAGCTCCGGGAGTTCATCGAACTCAACCGCGGGCTGCCGGAAGACGAGGCGAAAGCCGAGGCGATCGACATGCTCCGCGAGGTCGGCATCCCCGATCCCGAGCAGCGCTACGAGGAGTACCCCCACCAGTTCTCCGGCGGGATGCGCCAGCGCGTACTCATCGCGATGGCGCTGGCCTGCGAGCCGAGCCTCATCATCGCCGACGAGCCGACGACGGCTCTGGACGTGACGGTGGAAGGGCAGATCCTCGATCTCGTGGACGACCTCCAGGAGAAGTACGGGACCAGCTTCATCTGGGTCACCCACGATCTGGGCGTCGTCGCCGAGATCTGCGACCGGGTGAACGTCATGTACTTAGGCGAGATCGTCGAGCAATCGCCGGTCGACGAGCTGTTTTACGACACCAAACACCCCTACACCAACGCGCTGCTGAACTCGATTCCCCGCCCCGATCGGACCGTCTCGGACCTCGAGGCGATCGAGGGCGTGATGCCCGAGGCGATCAATCCGCCGTCGGGCTGTCGGTTCCACCCGCGCTGTCCCGACGCGCACGAAGTGTGCACGCGGGTCCACCCCGAACCGAGGGTCGTCGCCGACGCCGACGGCGAACCGCACCGCGCGGCCTGCGTCAAACACGGCGCGTTCGACGCCGACTACGACGGGAGCCCGCCGCTCGAGGCGGCGGAAGCCGAAGAAAGTCCACAGACGGTCGAGCCGGAATCGGAACTCGCGGCCAATCCGGTCGCGGACGAGAGCGGAGGTGAGGGCGGTGAGTAGCGGGATCCGGATGGACGAGGAGGACAGCTACGACCGAGAGGGACCGCTGCTCGAACTCGAGGGCGTCTCCAAATACTTCGCCCAGGAGTCGGGGCTGCTGGGGGGCGTCCAGTTCGATTCCAGCCGTTTTCCGCCGGTCAGCGTCGACCGCGGGCGGGTCGAAGCGGTCGACGACATCTCCCTCGAGATCCGGCCGGGCGAGACGCTCGGGCTCGTCGGCGAGTCCGGCTGCGGCAAGAGCACGCTCGGCCGGACGATCCTGCGCCTGCTCGAGCCCACCGAGGGAGACATCTACTTCAAAGGAGAGAACTTGGCCGATCTCGGCGGCGAGGAACTGCGCCAGACCAGGTCGGACATGCAGATGATCTTTCAGGACCCGCAGTCGTCGCTCGATCCGCGGATGAAGGTCGGCCGGATCATCGAGGAGCCGATGCAGGCCCACGACATGCTCGACGACGAGGGGCGGGAGGCCCGCGCGAAAGAGCTGTTAGAGAAGGTCGGGCTCGATCCGCGCCACTACAACCGGTACCCCCACGCCTTCTCCGGCGGGCAGCGCCAGCGGATCAACCTGGCGCGGGCGCTGTCGGTCGATCCGGACTTCGTCGTCTGCGACGAGCCCGTCTCCGCGCTGGACGTCTCCATCCAGGCGCAGGTGCTGAACACGATGGAGGAACTTCAGGAGGAGTTCGGCCTCACCTACCTCTTCATCGCCCACGACCTCTCGGTGATCCGCCACATCTCCGACCGCGTGGCGGTGATGTACCTGGGCCACATCGTCGAGCTAGCGGAGAAAGAGGAACTGTTCGAGAACCCACAGCACCCCTACACGCGTGCATTGCTCGAGTCGATCCCCGTCCCCGATCCACGGGAGACGGGAACCAGAGGCGTCCTCGAGAGCGAGGTACCGAGTCCGGCGAATCCGCCCTCCGGCTGTCGGTTCCGGACCCGCTGTCCGCGCCTGATCGCGCCCGACGCGTACGACTGGGGCGACGGCGAGTGGGAGCGGACGCGGGCGTTCATGCGCGCGGTCAAGCGCCGAACGTTCGAGCCGATGCCGGCCGCGGAGGTCGACGCCGCGTTCTTCGACGGCGACCTGCCGGACGGCCAGGCGGGAGATGTCGTCGCCGAAGCCATCGACCTCGTCGCGACCGATCGCGAACCGGACGGCGACCGCGAGGGAGACGGCCCGGTCCGGTGGGAGGCGGCGACCGACCTGTTGCTCGAGTCCTTCGCCGAACGGAGTATCTGCGCGCGCGAACGGCCGGCGTACGACCTCGAGTCGGCGGACGGAGCGGGCGAGCGGTTCGCGGCGTGTCACTTACACCGGTGAGCAAGCGAGGAGGTCCGCCATCGTGTCCGCTTTCCCTCATTTGTGAGCCGGTCGCGAACCTCGAGACCCGTCGCCGATGGAACGAACGAATACCGACGATACGTGTCTCAATACCGTCGTGCGTCCGACACCACACGCGTCACTGGCGCCGTCGAACCCACACGATCGTTCATCTCGAAAACACTTATACAACCGCCACACTTCTTTACTACTGTATGAGTAAACTACTCACCACCGTCACAGCAAGTACGAACCGACTCGCGAAGACCCGACGCACGATCGCCCACTCCCCCGACTTCGGCGGCGACCGGCCGACCGACGAGAGCGGGCGACCAGCCACGCGCATTCCACCGGGCGGCTTTCTCACCGGGTGAGGACTCGAGTCGATGATCGACCCCCGTGGCCGCGGTCTGCACTTTTCGCTCGATTCGGCGCCGCTCAGTCGAACACCGACGACGGCCCCTTGAGGTACACGTCCTGTTCGGTCACCCGCTCGTAGACGTCGTAGAGCGCCTCTACTGCCGTTTCATCGGGGTCGAACCGGACGTGGGGCGCGGCGTGATAGCCCCGACAACTGAGCAGGAAGAAGTACAGCGTCCGGTGGTGGTCGGGCGTCGCGTCGATGACGCCCATCGAGCGGCCGCCGAGGTCGTCCGAGAAGTCGTTCAGCAGCGCCGCGATGTCGTCGTGAAGCTGGTCGTCCGGCCGATATCGCGGCACCCCGAACGTCCGCTGCATGTACGTCGTCGCCGCCTCGAGAAACGGGTTCGAATCGAGCCCCGTCGGATCCACGGCCCGAAACGTCTCGTAGAGATCGAGGATCGAGGAGAGTTCCCCGCGCGTGACCGCGATGGGCATCACGGGGTCGCCGTTGGGCAACGAGTAGTCCGGAAAGGCGTGCGAACCGGGGTCGGGCAACCGGGCGAACACCTGTTCGAGCGACATGTATTCGCCTATGTCACGAGATCCCAAACTGTTACCGGTGGCGTCGGCTCGCGGCTACGCCTCCCGATCGGCGGCCCACTCGAGCAGCGGCTGGAGCCGACGACAGAGTTCGTCGCCGTCGTCGGTGAGGTCGTACTCGACGCGCGGTGGTATCTCCGCGTACTGCTCGCGCTCGAGGTAGCCGGCGTCGACGAGATCCTCGAGCCGCGTCGAGAGCGTCGAACTGCTCACGTCCTCGAACGTCTCCTCGATCTCGCCGTAGCGCGCGGGGCCGATCGCGCCGACGACGCAGATCAGTTGCATCGCGTACCGACGGCTGAGGAGGTCCATCAGCCCGTCGAGTTGGCAGTAGCAGTCGAGATCGCACGGCGTATCGGATGCATCGGTCGTCTCGGCCGGCTCGAGTCGGTCGTCGTCGGATTCGCTCATGGCTTTCGGTCACCGAAGTTACTCCGTTACTTCGGAGTCGACAGTACAAGTACTTCGCGACTCGAAGTAACGTCGTATGACGGAGCAAACCTGCGAGTGTTGCGGCACAGTCGAAAGTCGGTCCCCGGAAAAAGACCGAGAGGAAGAAGCGTCGGTCGATCGGTGGGTCGGTGACGGATCGGTCATGGAAACGCCCCTGCCGGACGACGTTCGGACGGCGATGGACCGGTTCTTCGGCGACGCGTCGATCGCGACGCTCGAGGACTGGGTCACCGAACTCCGGGCACGGACCGGCGGCGGATCGATCGACGTCGATGATCTCTGTCACGCCGAGGGAGAGACGCCCCACTGGGGCGACCTCGACGGGAGGCGGTACCACTTCCGATGTTTCTACGATGCCGTCGCGCTGGCCGAACTGGCCTCGGAGCCAGTCGAGATCCGCACGGAGAGTCCGAGTGGGGCAGTCATCGAGGCTCGAGCGACGGGCGACGGCGACCTCAGCGCGACGCCGTCGACGGCGGCCGTCTCGTTCGGGATCGTGACCGACGACTCGGTGACGGACGGAACACCGACGCTCGAGGACGCCTACAGTGCGATCTGTCCGGCAGTCAGGGCCTTCCCGACGCGGGAGGCCTACGAACGGTGGGCAGCAGAAACGAACGCGGCGACTATCGGTATGCCGGCATCGGCCGCGACAGCGGTCGCAGCCGGACTCGTAGACGAATAGATCCCGTTCCCTTTCCCCAGTTATCGCCAAGCCGGAAGCGTCGGCGCGTCGTCCGCCTGCATGGAAAGCCAGGCACCGTCGGCGGAGATGTCTGCGATGACGTACTCGTCGCTCGCGGCCGTCGAATCGATCGAACCGACGATCGTGTCGTCGGACGTCATGGCGTGGGGGTTCGTCGCCATGTGAGAGAGTCACAACCACGTACATATAAACTCATCGAATCGGACTGTCCGTTCACGATACCCATCGGCGATCGGACGAATGCCGGCCAATGAAACACTGGGTTTATACTCATTTTCGCCGTACCGACGGGATATGAACGTAGCCGACGCGATGACGCCCCGCGAGGACGTGGTGACCGCCGACCTGCCGGGTACGCGCTCGGATGTCCTCGAGTATCTCCAAGAACAGTCGTTCTCGTCCGTGCCGGTCGTCAAGCCGACCGACAACGGCCTCGAGTATCGGGGGCTGATCTCTCGAGAGACGCTCATCGAACAGCCCGACGAGGACCAACTCGTCATGCTGATGGACGAGGACGTGCCGACGACGACCGCCGAGACTGCTCTCGAGGAGGCCGCGCGGCTGATGGTCGAGACGGGCGCGCGGCGCGTTCCAGTGGTAGACGGCGAGTTCGAGGGGATCATCACGGTGACCGACGTGATCCACGCGATCGCGGCGGGCGACCAGGAGACCGACGACGCCGTCGAGTCCTATGTCAGCGAGGACGTGAACACGACCTACGAGGGCACGCCGCTGCCGGTCGCCGAGCGAGAACTCTCCTACGCGAACGTCCCCTACACCGTCGCGCTGGACGAGGACGGAGAGATGAGCGGCGTCCTCACCGAGGTCGATATCATCGATGTCGCCCGGATCGTTGAGGGCGAGGAGGCGACCGGCGACAACTTCGGCGATCAGGACGACGAGTGGTCCTGGGAGGGCATCAAGGCCGTCGGGAGCCGCTATCTCCCGACTCGAGACATCGAGATCCCGGCGGGCCCGATCCGGGAGTTCATGAGCGACGACGTGGTGACGGTCTCGACGGACACGTCGGTTCAGGAGGCCGCCCAGCGGATGATCAGCAACGACATCGAGCAGATCCCGCTGGTGACCGGCGAGCAACTGGTCGGCATCGTCCGCGACATCGACCTGCTGGAGGTACTCTATGAGTGAGCAAGCGCACGCGGCGGAACCGACGAGCGAGAAACTGGTCGAACTGGCCAAGCGGCGGGGGTACTTCTTCCAGTCCTCGGGCGCGTACGGCGGCGTCGGCGGCTTCTACACGTTCGGCCCGCAGGGTGCAGCGCTGAAAGGCAACGTCGAGGACGCCTGGCGCGATCGCTTCGCGGTCGCGGAGGGCAACATGGAGATCGACGCACCGACGATCATGCCCGAACCCGTCTTCGAGGCTTCGGGCCACTTAGACGGCTTCGACGACATGCTCGTCGAGTGTCCCGAATGCGGCGAGAGCCACCGCGCAGACCACGTCGTCGAAGACAACACGGAGTACGAGGACGCCGAGAGCCTCCCCATCCCGGAGGTCGAAGATGTCATCGCGGAGTACGAACTCGTCTGTCCGAACTGCGGCGCTGGACTGGCGGGCCAGGCCGTCGAGGCCTTCAACCTCATGTTCGCGACGAACATCGGCCCCGGCGACTCCCAGCCGGGCTACCTGCGACCCGAGACGGCACAGGGCATCTTCGTCGAGTTCCCCCGGCTCAAGGAGTACGCGCGCAACCAGCTCCCCTTCGGCGTCACCCAGATCGGCCGCGCGTACCGCAACGAGATCAGCCCCCGGCGCTCGATCATCCGCACGCGGGAGTTCACGCAGGCTGAACTCGAGTACTTCGTCGATCCCGAAACCGACGAGCCCGATCTCTCCGACGTAGAAGACGTCGAGGTGACGCTGTACCCGGCCAGCGAACAGAACGCCGAGGACGGGGAGGAACTCGAGACGACCATCGGCGACGCCGTCGAGGACGGGATCATCACCGACCAGTGGGTCGCCTACTTCCTCGGCGTCGCGAAGCCGTGGTACGACGCGGTCGGCGTCGACATGGACCGGTTTCGCTACCGCCAGCACCTCTCGGGCGAGCGGGCCCACTACGCCAGCGACTGCTGGGACGCCGAGAGCGAAATCGACGGCAACTGGATCGAGATGGCCGGCTTCGCCCACCGCGGAAACTACGACCTCTCGAAACACGCCGAACACTCCGGCGACCGCTTTACCGTCTTCCGGCAGTACGACGAGCCCAAGACCGTCGAGCGCGCCACGGTCGACCCCGATATGAGCTATCTGGGGCCGGAGTTCGGCGGCGACGCACAGGCAGTAGTCGGGAAACTCGAGGATCTGGCCGCGCGCGACCGCGACGCATTCGACGGAGAGACCGTCGAGATCGACCTCGAGGGCGAGAGCCACGCGCTCCCCGTCGAGAAGACCGGCTTCGCGGTCGAAGAGCAGACCGAGGCCGGCGAGCACGTCACGCCCCACGTCGTCGAGCCTTCCTTCGGGGTGGACCGGTTGGTCTACACCGTCTTGCACCACGCCTACCGCGAGGACGAAGTCGACGGCGAGGAGCGCACCTTCCTCGAGCTCGAGCCGGAGGTCGCGCCGACCTTCGTCGGCGTCTTCCCGCTGCAAAGCGACGATGAACTCGAGACCGAAGCAACGGAGATCGCCGCGGACCTGCGCGAGGCGGGGCTGTCGGTCACCTACGACGACTCGGGCAACATCGGCCGGCGCTATCGCCGTCAGGACGAGGTCGGCACGCCGTTTTGCGTGACCGTCGACTACGAGAGCCTCGAGGACGGGGCCGTGACGGTCCGCGAGCGGGACACGACCGCACAGAAACGCCTGCCGATCGACGAGCTCCCCGAGACGCTGTCGGCGATCCGGGCCGGCGACCTCGAGTTCGAGGAACTGTAGCGGACGTGTTGCCAGTATCGGCGGCGGCCACTGCTGTTGCACCCGCGAGCGAACCCGAAGGGTGAGCGAGCGGGCCGACGACTGACCCAGAAGCCGCGCGACGCGCGGCTGGCGGGGAAGGAGGAGACTTTTGATCAACCGTTTACCGAGCGAACGAGCGAAGCGAGTGAGCGTCGTTCGAGACGGCTTCGCCGTCTCGTGATCACGAAAGGCGCTTTGCGCCTTTCGAACGACAGCGTAAAAGGTTGGAGTTGATCGACGGACTGAAGGTCACCTCACTCGAGGCTCAATACGATGGCCGACGAACTGAAGCGGCGGCTCGTCCACGCCAGCGGCTCGGGACTGGTCGCGCTCTATCTGCTCGCCGGCGCACTCGAGCTGGGACTGACGTGGCCCCGGTTCAAGCTCCTCATGGTTACCCTCGCGGCCGGCGCACTCGTCCTCGAGTTCCTTCGGCTGCAGGTCGGACTCGACTGGCGGCTCTACGACGTGCTTACGCGCGAGTACGAGCAGGACAACCCGGCCGCGTACGCCCTCTACCTGATCAGCATGGCCGCCGTCGTGGTGGCCTTCGATCCGGACATCGCCCTCCCCGCCATGTTGATGCTCTCGCTGGGCGACCCGATCAGCGGCGCGGTCTCGGACAACAGCCTCCAGCGAATCAAGCCGCCGAAGGTGCTCGGAACGATGTTTCTCGTCTCGACGCTCGTCGCGATCCCGTTTCTCCCGCTGCCCGTCGCGGTGGTCGCCGCGATCGGCGCGACGATCGCCGACGGCGTGACCCTCGAGATCCGGACCTACATCATCGACGACAACCTGACGATCCCGATCTACGCCGCCTGTCTGGCGTTCGTCGCGATGAAGGTCGTCGCCGCGTGAGCCGCCGTCGCAGCACCGCTCGGGCTCGTGCCGACGCCGTTCCGGGCGGCGAACGGCCGGTTCCGAAATCGGCAAGCCCGTACCGTTCTGGAGCTATCAAGACGCTCGCCGCCAAACGAGAGCACCTACCGTGTCACAGCCGGGAGCGAGCGAGCGACTGTCGAGCGTGCGGGCCTTCTTCGCGGACGGCCGCGGCTCGATCCTCGTCGCCGTCGCCGCCGGCTGGTTCCTCTCGATCGGCGTCCGGCTCGCCTATCCGGTGTTGCTTCCATACCTCCGGGAAACCTTCGGGCTCGACCTGACGACCGCCGGACTGCTGTTGACTGCCCTCTGGCTCTGCTACGCACTGGGACAGCTCCCCGGCGGCCTGCTCGCCGACCGGTTCGGCGAGGGGAACGTCCTCGTCGCGAGCACCGTGATCTCGGCGGTAACGCTCGGGTTCGTCGCCGTCGCCGGCTCCGCGCCGGTGGTCTACGTCGCCACGGCGGCGTTCGGCTTCGGGACGGCGCTGTACGGCGTCGCCCGCTTTACGACGCTGTCGGACACCTACCCCGACAACGACGGCACCGCGATCGGGATCACGATGGCTGCGGGTCAGGCCGGCAACACCCTCCTGCCGCTCGCGGCCGGCGGCATCGCGTCGGCGTTCGCCTGGCAGTACGGCTTCGGCCTCGTCGTCCCAGCGTTCGCGCTCGTCGCGATCGGGCTCCGGTTCGTCGTCCCCGCGCGCACCTCGGGCTCGACCAGCGCCGTCGACAGCGTTTCGCTCGAGACGGTTCGCTACGTCGGTGCGCAACTGCGCCGGCCGGAGATCCTCACCGTCGCGGCGATCCAGATCCTCACCTACTGTGTCTGGCAGGGATTTACGGGCTTTTATCCGACCTACCTGATCCAGATCAAGGGCTTCTCCGAGGCCACCGCGACCGGACTCTTCAGCGCCTTCTTCGCGGCTGGGATCGTCGTCCAGCCGCTGACGGGCCGGCTCTACGACCGGTTCGGCATCCGGAAATCGCTGCCGCCGGTGCTCGGGATCGTCGTCCTGTCGTTGATCGCGCTCCCCTTCCTCGAGGGCTTTTGGCCCCTCGTCGTCGGGACCGTCGTCCTCTCGAGCATCCTCGGCTACGGGACGATCACCCTCCCGTACATGACCTCGGCGTTTCCCTCGGACATGCAGGGGACGGGACTGGGCTTCCTGCGGACCGTCTACATGACCGTCGGCGCGCTGAGCCCGGTCATGGTCGGCGCGCTGGCCGACCGGGGGTACTTCGACGAGGCGTACTTCGTGCTGGCGGGGTTCGTTGCCGTTGCGATCGGTTTCACGTGGTGGTTGCCGGAACAGTGACTCGGCTCGGGAAGCCGCTACGGCTACGCGTTCAGCCGCCAGAGTTCGTAGTTGAGCACGGCCGCGAACGTCACCCACGCGAGGTACGGGACGAGCAGCGCCGCCGCGCGCCGGTCGACCCGGCGGAAGGCGAGGATCGTCGCGGCGACGAGCGCCCAGAGGACGACGATGACGACGAACGCGGCGAACAGCGCCTCGAGAGTGAAAAACGTCGGCGTCCAGACGACGTTGACCAGCATCTGTGCGGCGAACAGCCCCAGCGCGAGCCGCCGGCCGTCGGCGTCGCTACGCCAGACGAGCCAGAGCGCGACGCCGAGCAGCGTGAAGAGCGCCGTCCAGACGACCGGGAAGGCGATCGTCGGCGGGTAGAACCACGGCTTCGCGAGGCTGCGGAACCAGGCGCTGTCCGGCGACGAGAGGACGCCCGGCAAGCCGCCGACGACGTTCACTAGGAGGACGAACCCGGCTGCCCGAAGCAGCGAACCGGGATCGGGAGCGGAAAACGAGGGCGTTCGGGTTTCCATACGTTCGCTACGTCGCGAGCGCGCTTATACCGATGGCCGACCACCCACTCGGGAGATCGAACTGGCGCCACGAGGCGGCGTTCTGTCGCCCGCTCGAGCGAGGGACTACTTTCACCGCGGGACGGGAACCCTTCTTCGGGGCGGCGGTGAGCGACCGACAATGGCAGCGACGGACGAGGATACGACGGTGCCGCTGCTCGAGCCGCGGCGACAGCGTGTCGAACCTCGTATGAAATCGACGCCGATAACGTCGGTGCTCATCGAAACGTCGACATCGGAGTCGGACCGACGAGTCGTTCGTCGATCCGGATTACTAGTTCACCGTATCTCGTAATCGTAGCGTTGCGTTTCAGGACCCCAAACTGTTCAAACGATAGACTGACCAATTGTATCGTTAGATGCCCTCATCGTTATAGGACGAGATGGGAGTTAGCAAGGAATTTGATTATAACGTTCACCTGCCAGTCTAAGGAACAGACCATCAGAAGATTTTTCATCTGACATGAAAGAAAAGAACCATGGATAGCAGGGATGTAACCCGTCGCGATAGGTGGCGCGATTCTGTCCTTTTTTCATTGTTAACGGTAGTATCGGGCGTCGTCTGTTTTGTGCAGGGATTCTCTATAAGTTGGGTGGTCATTCTCGTCAGCATCGGGGTGGGGGGAGTATTGAGTACTGCTCTCGGAGTCGTGAAAGGGCGTCCGCTGTTCGAGCTTCCGTTGGCGCTAGTGTGGGTGGCCGCATTACCAATTGCCTTTATGCAAGAGTCGCTACGACCCGGTGCCGTCGCCTTGCACGCAACCGGGGCTATACTCATATTGTACGAGATTTATAAGTAGTCAGAGAAACAGAAGTGCTGCTCAGTTCTCGTGCCGAAATAGATGCAGCCCGATGGGCACACGGTCGTTCTCGAACGATACGACGTACTAACGGGTGCGGTAGATCCTCAAGGCCTTCGTTTCGTTCAGTCGTCGATAAGTGCGTGTCGAAGAATCGATCGGCGGCTCGGTAGAGGCGTCCGGAACCACCAGTCGACGGCACAGTATCGCTCTCGGCCCGGACCCTTGTGTGGGTTCGGACGGTTCCTGCGGCAGAGACGAGCGTATCGTAGAACGTCACCCACACCCCACTGGGGAAGCCAATCACAATGCAACACACGGGAGTTACACTTTCACCGTGCTTTCTCAACGCTTAACCGGGCCCGTATCGAATCGACGCCAATGGCTACGGCAGACGAGGAACCGGCTTCTATCGAGCACCCGCTCCTCGAACCAAATTTCCTCGAGCGCCGACTCTACCAGTTGAAACTTGCCGGCACGGCCGCGAACCACCACACCCTCGTCTGTCTCCCCACGGGGCTGGGGAAGACGACAGTGAGCCTGCTGGTGACCGCTCGACGGCTCGAGGAGGTTGGCGGAAAGTCCCTGATGCTCGCCCCCACCAAGCCCCTCGTCCAACAGCACGCGGACTTCTATCGCGAGGCCCTGCAGATTCCGGACGACGAAATCGTCGTCTTCACCGGCGACGTGAGCCCCGACGACCGCGCCGCGATGTGGGAGTCGGCGACGGTCGTGATGGCGACCCCGCAGGTGATCGAGAACGATCTGGTCGGGAGCCGCATCTCGCTTGCGGACGTGACCCACGTTACCTTCGACGAGTGCCACCGGGCGACCGGCGACTACGCCTACAACTACATCGCCGAGCGCTACCACGCCGACGCCCGCGAACCGCTCGTGACGGGCATGTCGGCCTCGCCCGGCGGCGACGAGGAGGCCATCCTCGAGGTCTGTGAGAACCTCGGCCTCCAGGAGGTCGAGGTGATGACCGAGGAGGACGCCGACGTCGACGAGTTCACCCACGACACCGACGTCGAATGGGAGCGGATCGACCTCCCCGAGGAGGTCATAGCGATCCGGGACGCACTGAACGAAGTCATCAAAGAACGACTCGAGAAGTTAAAGGAACTCGGCGTCGCGAAATCGACCCAGCCCGATCAGTCTCAGAAGGATCTCAACCGGATGCGGGCCGAACTCCAGCAGTTGATCAACAACGACCAGTCGGAGGGGTTCGAAGGGATGTCGGTCCACGCCGAGGTGATGAAGTTACGGCAGGCCGTCACGCTCGTGGAGACCCAGAGCGTCGAGGCGCTACGCCGGTACTTCGAGCGCCAGCGCAACCAGGCCCGCTCGTCGGGCGCGTCGAAGGCGAGCCAGCGGATGGTCTCCGACCCCCGCGTTCGCGAGGCGATGCGGAAAGCTGAGAACTTCGACGAGATCCACCCCAAGTACAGCAAAGCGCGGATGCTACTCGCCGAGACGTTAGGGCTCGAGGGCGGCGAGCGCGTCATCGTCTTCACCGAGTCCCGCGATACGGCCGAGGCGCTGACGGACTTCCTCTCGGAGAGCTTCGACGCCAAGCGGTTCGTCGGCCAGGGCGACCGCGAGGGCTCCGACGGGATGACCCAAAAGCAACAGCAAGAGGTGTTAGACGAGTTCCGGGCCGGTGAGTTCGAGGTGCTGGTCTCGACCTCCGTCGCCGAGGAGGGGCTGGACGTACCGGAGGTCGACCTCGTGCTCTTCTACGAGCCCGTCCCGACCGCGATCCGCTCGATCCAGCGGAAGGGCCGGACTGGCCGCCAGTCCGAGGGTCGCGTCGTCGTCCTCATGGCCGAGGACACCCGCGACGAGGCCTACTTCTGGATCTCGCGGCGCCGCGAGAAGGAGATGGAGTCCGAACTGCGCGACCTGAAAGGGATGGCCGACGACCTCGAGGACGAACTCGACGACTCACAGCAGTCGTTGGCCGACTTCGAGGACGGCGGAGAGAGCGGAGCGAAAGTGAACGACAACGGCGGGAATCCCGACGCAGTCGGCGATTCTTCCAGCGGAAGCGGAGGGGTTGCGGACCAACCGGGATTACAGGAGTTTGCCGACGGAGCCGACGCCGCGGACCCGGACGACGACATCGAAACGCACGAGCCACACGCGGAGGGCGAGACCGTCGAACTCGTCGCCGACCAGCGCGAGATGGACGCCAACATCGCCCGCGACCTCTCGCGACGCGAGGAGATCGACGTGCGCCTCGAGACGCTCGAGGTCGGTGACTACGTGCTCTCCGATCGGGTCGTCGTCGAGCGCAAGTCCGTCGCGGACTTCGTCGACTCGCTGGTCGGCGGCGACCGCTCGGTCTTCGAGCAGGTCGGCGCGATGGCCCGCCACTACTCGCGGCCGGTCGTCGTCGTCGAGGGCGCGGGGCTGTACGAACAGCGCGACGTGCACCCGAACGCGGTCCGGGGCGCGCTCTCGAGTCTCGCCGTCGACTTCGGCGCGAGCGTCCTGCGGACCGAAAGCGAAGACGACACGACCGAACTGCTCGCCGTGATCGCCGGCCGCGAACAGGCAACCGCCGACCGCGAGGTGTCGGTCCACGGCGAGAAGGGCACCAAGACCCTGAGCGAGCAACAGGAGTACGTCGTCGCCTCCATCGCCGAGATCGGCCCCGTCACGGCCCGGTCGCTGCTCTCCGAGTTCGGCACCGTCGAGGGCGTGATGATCGCGACCGAAGACGAGTTGCAGGCAGCCGACGGCGTGGGGAAAGTGACCGCCGAGCGGATTCGTGAAGTCGTCGGGAGCGATTATTCGGGATAAGAAGTCGAGACCGACGGCACGGCAACCGCGTGGATATCAGTCGTCGGACTCCGAGGCGATTCCGTCCGTCGCCTCGTCTATCGTTGGCGTCGGGTCGGCCCCGCCCTCCGCCCGGCCGACGATCCGTTCGGCCGCGAACACGCTGCCGACGGCGAGGAGGATGCCCGCGATCACGTCGATCAGCCAGTGAATTCCCAGGTACATCGTCGAGAAGACGACGCAGGCCGTCACGAACGAGGCGATCGGGAACCAGCGCGGGTACTCCTCGCGCGACCGCCAGGCGAGTAGCATCACGACGACCGCCAGCGAGGTGTGCAGCGACGGGAAGACGTTCGTGTTGGCCGATACGGCTGCCGTCAGGTCCTGTGTCTGCGGGTAAAACGAGTACATCAGACCCGAGACGGACGAGAGGTGATTGCGCGGGCCGTAGACGACGAACAGCGTGTAGCACAGCGAGCCGATCACGTAGTTGAACACGTACGCGACGAGGAGTTCCTTCAGGTGGCGCTGGTTCGGCAACATGAAGTAGAGGATCGGCGCGGTCACCAGCAAGAACGGGAACCCGAACATGTACATCGCCGAGAAGAACTCGAGCGTGACCGCTTGCGGGACGACGTCCTGCAGGACCGCGACGAACTCGCCTTCGATGGCGTAGATTGCCGCGGTGAGATCCCAGTCGAGTTGTTTCGAGATCCGCAGACTGAGTCCGTGTGTCGCTCGTTTTGCCAGGAAGAACAGCGCCGCGACGCCGAGATACGGCGCGATTTCGAGAAGCCGATCGTCGAGTTCGGCCGCGGTTCGGCGGAGACTGGTTCGGTCGAGACAGAGCGTGCCAGTCCCGACGAGGCCGGTGCAAACGACGAGTACCGTGAGTAGTACGACGAATCCGAGTGCCATCTTAGGTATGGTGTGGGTTACGTGACCGGAGACCGGTCGCGACGAGCGCGCCGGCGACTGTGGAGGGCGAGCGGCGGTCGGTACCCGACTGCCGGCGTCCCGACCGGCCGAACGCGATTTGTCGAACGATCATATATTTTTGCTAAACTTATATCTATTGGTATATGTTTGCCGTCAGGGTCGATCGACACGGCATCGTCCGGACCCGGGGAAAGCGGACGCGTCCCGCCGTATCGGACTCCATCAGCGAAGCGTCGACAGCGTCTCGCTGGCCTCGCGGGCCGCCTCGAGGCAGTCACGCGCGTATCGGGGATCGTCGGTCGCGGCGGCCTCCGCGGCGAACTTCTCGAGGGCGCGGACGAGGTCGTCGCGGGCGGCCTCGAGGTCGTCGTCGACCGCGGCGGGGCCGCGACGGGACGGGGCGGCGTTGGACTGAGTGGGCGACTGGCGGTCCCGCGACGAGGTCGACGACTGCGGTGCTGGGTCGGTGCTCGCGGCGGCCGCCTCGGATCGAGAGTCGCGGGGGTCGTCGGCGCGGCGCTCGTGACGGACGGTGGTCGATTCCGTACCGGCGTCGGTCGTCGAGTCGGCCGCGGCGTCGACGGCCTCCGGCGTGGGTGCGTTCGTCGCGTCAGCACCCGTTTCGTCGGCGCGTCCAGCGTCGGCCGTCGCTTGCCCGGCAGCCTGTCCCGCGCCAGCGTCGTCCGTCGGCTGGCCCTCGGCCGGTCGGGCCTCGAGGTCGGTCCCCTCGACGGCGTCAGGGTTGCCGTGACAGCTGGGGCAGAAGGTGGTCTCGTTCTGCTGGAAGAGGGGATCGCCGCAGGTGCCACAGTGGGCGTTGGTCATCGTCGCACCCTTGAGCAGGAGGTCGCTCATGCGCTGGGTCGCCTCGCGCTCTTTCTGGTCGCGCTCGTACTTCTCGCGAAGCTTCTCGCGCTCGGCTTCCTTGTCGAAGTCGCTCATATCCGTTGAGACGTGTCCAAGCGTCGAAAAAGCTGCGACAACCGACAGTCAGCGCGACGCGACGGGTCCGATTACTGTTCAACGGCAGCTTCGGCCGCGTCGACGGCGGCCACCGGCGTCTCGACGGCCTCGAGGTCGATCTCGAGCCCCGAGAGGTCGTGCGTCCCGAGGCCGACGACGGGTCGGTCGTAGACGCCGGCCAAGCCGATCTCGGAGAGCGTGCCGACGCCGCCCGCGAGCGCGATGACGGCGTCGCCGTTCAGCGGGACGAGGGCGTTTCTGGCGTGGCCGAGCCCGGTGGCGATGGCGATGTCGACGTAGTCGTTCGCCCGCTCGCGGTGCTCGCCCGGCAGGATGCCGATCGTCGTCCCACCTTCGGTTTTCGCCCCGCGACAGACCGCTTCCATCGTCCCGCCCCGCCCCCCGCAGACAACCGTGTGCCCGCGGGCGGCGAGTTCGCGTCCCACCGTGTTTGCTCGAGTCGTCTGTTCGTCCGTGATCGTGCCACCGCCGATGACGCTGACGCGCATACCGGGCTGACAGACGTGAGCGCGGGGTTTGGTCGGTTCGGTCTCGAGGGGGCCGGAGATCCGACCGTGAGACGCGAGGTGGCGATCACCGGATTCGACGGCTGTCGTAATATACATCGTCGAACTGTCGGAAGTCGTGGGTTTCGACGGATTTAACGCGGAGGCAGGTGGAGGGTTACGTGGTATGACGAAAGTTAGCGTGGTCGGCGCGGCCGGCACCGTCGGGGCCGCCGCAGGCTACAACATCGCGCTTCGGGACATCGCGGACGAACTCGTCTTCGTCGACATTCCGGACAAGGAAGACGACACGATCGGACAGGCGGCCGACGCCAACCACGGCGCGGCCTACGACTCGAACACGACGATCCGGCAGGGCGGCTACGAGGACACCGCCGGCTCGGACGTCGTCGTCATCACGGCAGGGATTCCGCGCCAGCCGGGCCAGACCCGGATCGATCTGGCGGGCGACAACGCGCCGATCATGGAGGACATCGGCTCCTCGCTGGCCGAGCACAACGACGACTTCATCACCGTCACCACGTCGAACCCGGTCGACCTCCTGAACCGGCACCTCTACGAGACCGGCGACCGCGCCCGCGAGAAGGTAATCGGCTTCGGCGGCCGGCTCGACTCCGCCCGCTTTCGCTACGTGATCTCCCAGCGCTTCGACGCCCCCGTCCGGAACGTCGAGGCGACCATCCTCGGCGAGCACGGCGACGCCCAGGTCCCCGTCTTCTCCAAGGTGCGGGTCAACGGACGGGACCCCGCGTTCGACGAGGACGAGAAAGAAGACCTCCTCGAGGAACTCCAGACTTCGGCGATGAACGTCATCGAGAAGAAGGGCGCGACCCAGTGGGGCCCAGCGACCGGCGTCGGCCACATGGTCGAAGCCATCCTGCGCGATACCGGCGAGGTGCTGCCAGGCAGCGTCAAGCTCGAGGGCGAGTTCGGCCACGAGGACACCGCCTTCGGCGTCCCGGTCAAGCTGGGCGCCGACGGCGTCGAGGAGGTCGTCGAGTGGGACCTCACGGAGTACGAGCGCAACCAGCTCGGCGAGGCCGCCGAGAAGCTCTCGGAACAGTACGACAAGATCAACTAAGTCCGACAAGCGGCGGTGACGGCCACGCTGTATCGTCGCGACGACGTTCCGCTGGCGGACAGCAATGGTCGTTCAGTATCAGCAAAGAGAAACGAACGTAGGTGAGTTCGCGCGAGCCACCGGTCAGGGGATCAGCTGCTCGCCGTCGTCATCGTAGATCCGAATCGCGTCGACGGGACAGGTTCGGGCGGCGAACTTCGCGTCGAGTTCGGCGTCTTCGGGCACCTCGCGGACGAAAACCCCGTCCGCTGTCTCCTCGCTCCCCTCGAGGACGGCCTTCCCTTTCGATTTGTCCTTCTCGAAGGCGTCCCACTCGGCGACGCACTGGAACATCCCGATACAGGTGTCCTCGTCGTACTCGACCTTCATGCGCGAGGGTTGGGTCGATCCCCGTAAATCGTTAGCGGTCGTTCGTCATCTTGACTGCCACTGGACGGGAGAACGCGGTGAACGTTCCTCGAGTTACGATTGTCGTATGGACACTACCGATACGGATGTCGGACCCGGGGTCGAAAAGTATCAGTCGATCTCGGTAACAAAAAGGATTCGATCACGAGCCGCCATCATCCGATATCGGGACGGTCTGCGGTTGGTGTACCGAGCGCCCCAAATTTCGGTTTGTTCTACACATATAATATCCATATTACGGTTTTCAGATTGTGAATATACTGACAGGGAATTAACTATAGCTGCGAGCAATAACCAGATGGAATGCGAGGGCGAAGAAAATTCCTGTTATCTGCAGGGTCACTGGCGACGATTAGTACGATTGGAACAGTAAGTGCAAGTAAGCGAGATACGGAACTTTCGACTGAGAAAGTTAACAGAGAGTTCCTTTCAGGCATCACTGAAAACGGAGCACGAGGGGCAAAGCAAGCATTGGAGGATCTTGGATTGGATCCAACTGTTGAAGAAAGCAAACTGGCCAACCGTGACGTATCTGAAGACGATCAACAGGTTAGTCCGCAGTACGTCTACGGCGATCCGGAGGATACTG
This sequence comes from Natrinema marinum, assembly GCF_024296685.1. Lineage (NCBI taxonomy): Archaea > Methanobacteriati > Methanobacteriota > Halobacteria > Halobacteriales > Natrialbaceae > Natrinema > Natrinema marinum. Next base: position 2,910,733 of record NZ_CP100763.1, read on the forward strand.
ATTCCTCACTCGTCGTTTCTTCAAGTCCAGCGATAGGTAGCGACCCCGAAGTGTGGATGAGTGTTAGTATGTTCCTCGAGGATCCCAAGTACACGCTTAGAAACTCGTGGTGGTGTCCCGACGCCATCGGTGTCGGGTACAATGCCAATGATTGGGCTGCTGTGGGAGAACCATCTGTCCGCGCGACTCATGACCATACAGCAAAATACACGGCTGAAGACGTCGCCGATGATGCACTTGCTGGCACCGTAGAATTGAAAGACCACTCCGACAAGCAATACGGTAGTGGCGCGAGTGACAGGCTCCCAGATGCTACCGTAGGCTTAACTGGAAAGTTCAAATTGAGAGAGGATAAGGTGCCAACCACACTCTGGGGATCCTACACGCATACCTTCTCTCCGGATCCCACCGGGTCGATCAAGAATATCTCGGGTGGAAAAAATGGACTTGGGGTGGAAGTCAGCCTTTCTGCCGCAAAGGCGTGGAGTAAGGCTCTTCCCACGGATCCCAAGGATGACCTCCCAGACTGAATAGGCGATAATATTTATACCGGTCTGAATATTATTTACGACATGGTTAACGACAGTGAATTATCCAGCAAAGCACATCTCCGTGCAATTCGTTCTACTATAGCTGCCCTAGCACTTGCAGTTCTAGCAGCCGCGCTCATTCTTCATGATGAGCCCCTTGCCTTTCCGTTTTTGATCGCTACGATAGTTGTTCTCATCTATTCATTTCTTCCAACACTCTTGCATTCATAGCACACTTTCTTTGAAAGTGAAATAATACCGCTAAGAAAATTTATCGTGCGCCCTGCGAGGACAGAAACCATAGATAAATCAATTTTTTATTATCGGTTGTCCTCTCGACTCAAGCATGGAAGAGAACGGTCCCAAATCTGCCGGATTGCGACCGGCGGACCCACTGGGACGAGCGATGCTCGCCCACCACCGCGACACGCCGGGCCGGCTGACCTATCGTGACGGCGCGGACGTACAGGACGGTTCCGTCGCCGAGTTCTACTTCTCGAGTGCGGAGTCGTGGGATCGGGAAACGATCGACCTCCTCGAGCGATTGACCGACCACGAACCGGTACTCGACGTCGGCTGTGGCGCGGGAAAGCACCTCCTGTGGTGGGCCAACCGCGGCGTCGAAGCAGTCGGCGTCGACGTGAGTCCGAACGCCGTGCGCACGGCCCGCGAACGCGGACTCGAGGGCGTCTTCGTCGGCGACATGTTCGACCTGCCGGTCGCGACGGGCGCGTTCGGAGCGGTTCACGCCGTCGGGACGCAGATCGGGCTCGGCCGGTCGCTGGCCGGCATCCGCGCTCTGCTCGCCGAGTTCGCTCGCGTCACCGACATCGACGGGGTCGCCGTCGTCGACAACTACGACCCGACGCGGCTGGACGCGGACTTCTTCGGCTACCGCTCGGACCCCCGCGAGGGGATCGCCCATCGGTGTTTCCACCTCGAGTTCAAGCACGAGACCGCCGACGGCGAGCAGCGGCGGGAGATCGGGCGGACGCTGCAGTTCCTGCTGTGCTCGCCCGCCCGACTCCGGGAGGCGACGATCGGAACGCCGTGGGGCGTTCGCGACGTGCTTCGAGACGACGCAAACCGAACGGACGAGGAGGCGGCTCACTACAGCACGGTGCTCGAGAAGACCAACTGAGAGGAGCGACTGAATCGCGACGAACGGGCGACCGACACGATACCGAGGGAACGCTTTTCCAGTCGGTCGTGGAACGACGAGGTACGAGACCGAATGGTCGCACTATCTTTCGCCGTCCTCGTCGGGACCGCGATTCTCACCTGTCTGTTCATGGCGTGGGTACTCGGGGCGAACAGCAACTCGCCACCCTTCGCGCCCGCGATCGGCGCGAACGCGATCTCGACGATGCGAGCGGCGTTCGTCATCGGACTGCTCGCCGCCGCGGGGGCGCTGATGCAAGGCGGGAGCATCTCCGAAACCATCGGAGCGGACCTGATCAACGGCGTCACGATCACGCCGCTTGCAGCCACCGCGGGCCTGCTGACGGCGGCGACGTTCATGGCGGTCGGGATCTACACGCGGTATCCGATTCCAGCGGCGTTCGCGACGACGGGCGCGATGATCGGTGTCGGGCTCTCGCTGGGCGGCGACCCGGCGATGGCCACCTACCGGCGGCTCGGGATCTTCTGGGCGCTGGTGCCGATCATGTCCGGCGGGCTGGCGTACGCGACGGCGACGATCCTGCGGCGCGACGACGTTCCCGAAACGGTCGGGGTCCCGCTGCTGGCCGGCATCGTCGGCGCGATCGTCGCCAACGTTCGGCTGGGCGTCATCCCCGATCCGACGGCCGCACAGGGCACCCTCGCCGGCTTCGTCGCCCGACAGTTCGGCGGCGGTCCGACGCTCGCCGCGGGCATCGATCTCGGAACCGTCCTCGTGACGATCGCGGTCGGTGCCCTCGCGTTCGTGTGGGTTCGCGCTCGCGTTCGTGTCTCCGTCGAGGACGGCATCCGCTCGTTCCTGCTGGTCCTCGGCGGCATCGTCGCCTTCTCGTCGGGCGGCTCCCAGGTCGGGCTCGCGACCGGCCCCCTCGAGAACCTCTTTCGCGCCGAACTCGGTCTGCCGGGGATCGTCCTGCTCGCGATCGGTGCGGCCGGCATCCTCGCCGGCGCGTGGATGGGCGCGCCGCGATTGCTGCAGGCGACTTCGCGAGAGTACGCCCAACTCGGCGTCCGGCGCTCGATCGCGGCGCTGGTGCCGGGCTTTATCATCGCCCAGATCGCGATCGCGCTCGGCATCCCCATCTCGCTGAACAACATCGTCCTCTCGGGCGTGATCGGCGGCGGACTCGCCGGCGGCTCCGCGGGCGTCTCGCGGCGCAAGATCGGCGTCACGATCGCCTTCTGGCTACTGACGCTCGGGAGTTCCGTCGTCGTCGGCTACGGGCTCTACCAGGCGTTCGCGATGGTCATCGGGTGAGCCGCGAACGCCGCCGCCCGCTCACTCGAGGACGGTCACCGGCTCCGCCGTCCGTTCGACCACCGTCGCGGCGATCCCGCGGCCAAGAAACCGCCTGAGGAAGCCGTCCGCGCCGCCGCCGGAGCCGGCCATCACGACGTGGTCGATCCCTTCCTCGGACGCGTAGCGGGGGACGACGTTCGCGGGTCGCCCCTCGGCCGTCTCGATCCGGACGCGGTCGGTCGCGTCGGGAGCGACCGACTCGAGCAGGTCCGTCGCGCTGGCTCGTGCCTCTGCAGAGCGTTCCTCGTCTCGCTCGAGGACGCCGCCCTCGCTGAGCGGGGCGCCAAGCGGCGTGACGACGGCGAGTAGTGTGATCTCGGCGTCGGGGAACGTCTCTATGGCGTAGGCGAGCGCCTCGTCGGCTCGTGGGCGGCCGAGCGTGGGAACGAGAACGCGGTCAGGATCGACCATGGACAGGGGTTCGGTCGCCGGTCCCATCGATCTGTCGCCCCTTCTATCGTGTTTGTCAGGTAAACGTCGAGGGAAGGGTGGGAAGGAAGCGTCCTGCTATCGCGCCAATATGGCGTCGCCACGCCCTCCCCAGCCGATTCGCTCACTTCATTCGCTCATCCCTCGCACGGAGATTGTCGGCCGCCCTCACTGACGTTCGATCGGTCGACAGCGCGCGCCACCGCATGCCGCTCGATCGGTTCGAGGTACTCCATCCGTTCATCGAACGCTCGAGAGGGCGTGCCCGCGGTCGGCGAGACGACAGTTTAAACCACGGGACGCGCCAAGGACGGACAATGAATATCGAGGAGCTGTCGGGGCTCCCGCCCGGTGCGACCCGTCACTTCCGGGAGGAGGGCATCGAGGAGCTCTACCCGCCCCAGGCCGAGGCGGTCGAGGCCGGCGCGACCGACGGCGAGAGCCTCGTGGCCGCCGTCCCCACCGCCAGCGGGAAGACGATGATCGCCGCCCTGTCGATGCTGTCAGCGATCGAACGCGGCGGGAAGGCGCTCTATATCGTCCCGCTGCGGGCGCTCGCCAGCGAGAAAAAGGAGGAGTTCGAGGCCTACGGAGAGTTCGGCGTCACGGTCGGCGTGACGACCGGCAACTACGAGAGCACCAGCGACTGGCTCGCGACGAAAGACATCATCGTGGCGACCAGCGAGAAGGTCGACTCGCTCGTGCGCAACGGCGCGGACTGGCTCTCCGAGCTGACCTGCGTCGTCAGCGACGAGGTCCACCTGATCGACGACCGGAATCGCGGCCCGACGCTCGAGGTGACCCTTGCCAAACTCCGGCAGCTCAACCCGCGCATGCAGGTGGTCGCCCTCTCGGCGACGGTCGGCAACGCCGACGAGATCGCCGACTGGCTCGACGCCGCGCTGGTCGACACCGACTGGCGGCCGATCGACCTGCAGATGGGGGTCCACTACGGCAACGCCTTGAACTTCGACGACGGCTCGACCAGAGAGGTCCCCGTGGAGGGGAGCGAGAAGCAGGAGGCCGCGCTGGTCCGCGACATCCTCCAAGAGGGGGGCTCCTCGCTCGTCTTCGTCAACTCGCGGCGCAACGCCGAGGCGGCCGCGCGGCGGCTCGGCGGGGTCTCGAAAAACGAACTGACCGCCGAAGAGCGAACCGAACTCGCCGAGTTGGCCGACGAAATTAGAGACGACAGCGACACCGAGACCAGCAGGGACCTGGCCGACTGCGTCGAGCGCGGCGCAGCCTTCCACCACGCCGGCCTCTCGAGCACCCAGCGGAGCCTCGTCGAGGAAGCCTTTCGCGATCGGCTGCTGAAGGTCATCTCGGCGACACCGACGCTCGCGGCCGGGGTCAACACGCCGGCTCGGCGCGTGATCGTCCGCGACTGGCGGCGCTTCGACCCGAGCGCCGGCGGGATGGCTCCCTTAGACGTCCTCGAGGTCCACCAGATGATGGGCCGAGCGGGCCGTCCGGGCCTCGATCCCTACGGCGAGGCCGTCCTCCTCGCGAAAAGCCACGACGAGAGCGAGGAGCTGTTCGACCGCTACATCTGGGCCGATCCCGAGCCCGTCCGCTCGAAGCTGGCGGCCGAGCCCGCACTCAGAACGCACGTGCTCGCGACCATCGCCTCCGGCTTCGCCCGCACACGTGAGGGACTCCTCGAGTTCCTCGAGGCCACCCTCTACGCGAGCCAGTCGAGCGAAGCCGGCCGGCTCGAGACGGTGACCGACACGGTCTTACAGTACCTCGAGTCGAACGACTTCATCGAACGCGAGGCGCGTAGCGCCTCGGAATCCTCGAGCGGTTCACCGCGAGAGCGCGAGGGTAGTGACGACGACGCTGCAGCCGACGACGGCGGCGCGTTCACCTCCGCGGCCGATCTCGCCGACAGCGCCGGCCGAGACGAGTCGCTCGAGGCAACCAGCCTCGGCCACACCGTCTCGCGGCTCTACCTCGATCCGATGAGCGCCGCCGAGATCGTCCACGGGCTCGCAGACGCCGACGAGCGCCCGACCGCGCTCGGCCTCTACCAGTTGATCTCGCGGACGCCGGACATGTACGAACTCTACTTGCGCTCGGGCGAAGACGAGAAATTCGGCGAACTCTACTACGAGCGCGAGGCCGAACTGCTCGGCGATGCGCCAAGCGAGTTCGAGGAGGAGCGCTTCGAGGACTGGCTCTCGGCGCTCAAGACGGGCACGCTGCTCGAGGATTGGGCCGAGGAAACGGACGAAGAGCAGCTGACTGACCGGTACAAGATCGGGCCGGGCGATCTGCGGGGGAAAGTCGACACCGCCGAGTGGCTGCTCGGCGCGGCCGAGTCGCTGGCCGCCGAGATCGACAGCGAGTGGACGGTCGCGGTCCGGGAGGCCCGCGCCCGCGTCGAACACGGCGTCGGCGAGGAACTGCTCGAGCTCGTCTCGGTCGGCGGCGTCGGTCGCAAGCGCGCCCGACGGCTCTACGACGCGGGAATCGAGGAACCCGCGGACCTGCGAACCGCGGACAAGGGTGTGGTCCTCAGCGTGTTGAAAGGCGAGAAAACAGCGGAAACCATCCTCGAGAACGCCGGTCGCGAAGATCCTTCGATGGACGGCATCGAGCCGACATCGTCGGGGTCGGGTACCAGAAGCGCCACGGCTGATTCGGGTGAAGGGGCGAACGACGACGATCGGCCCCTGACGGAGGCGACCGAATCCGACGAGAGCCAGTCCAGTCTGGGTGATTTCTGATGGAGCTACTCGAGTGCCGACTGACGATCGACGACCTCGATTCGTTCGTGGCCGATCTCGGCGATCTCGGCGACCGCCACGGCGTGACGATACAGGCCTTCGACGCCCGCTACGTCGCGGATCGGCGCCACCTCGAGCGGGCCGTCGAACTCGCGGATCGCGCCATCGAGCGCGGCGAGAACGTCGCGCGGGACCGCGCCGTCGAGATCCTGCTGTACGCCGCCGGCCGCCGACAGATCGACCGCGCCCTCGAGATGGGCGTCGGCGAGGGCGACAATCGGGCCGTGATCCTCGTCGACGGGAGCAGCGGTTCCACCGGAAGCGAAGCGGGTCGCGGCGAGGAAGACGAAGCGGCCGCCCTCGAGGAGGTCGCCGCTCTCGAGGCTGTCACGTCGACCGAACCGACGCTCGAGGAGTCCGACGAGGAGACGCTGTCGTCCTTTTTCGAGATCACCGACGCCGAGCGCGGGGCGACCGACGCCTCGCTGTCGGCGCTGGTCCGCGAGCGCGTGGCGCTGCTCGAAGTCGAGAAGTAGCCCGCGGGCCGACCGCCGTCAGTCGTCGGCCGACTTCTCGAGTCGCCCCTCCCTCGCCTCTCGGAGGCCGTCGCAGATCCCGCCCTGACTCGACATGTTGACTTTAGCGAGTCGGCCGCGTCGGCGGACGAGGTCGAACGCGTCGGGGTCGATCGGCTCGCCCTCGGGCGTTCGGAAGAGTCGATCGTCCGGGTCGGAGACGAGGCCGGTCTCGCGGGCCTTCTCGAGGTAGCGCTCGATCGGGGCCGCCGGCGCGGTGACGGCGAACGAGCGATCGCCGACGTAGACGGCGACGGTCTCGTCCGCGCCGTCGGCCGCCGTCCCGCCGTCGAGTCCCTCGAAGTCGCGTCGCCGGAGGGCAACGATCGCGTCCGGATCGAGACCCGCCTCGAGCAGCGCCTCGACCGCGTCGTACTGGCGCGCGACTCGAGCCTTCTCGTCGAGTTCGGCGCGGACCGCGGCGACGTCGCCGTCGGCGTCGGGAAACGCCTCGGCGAACGAGCGGCGTTCGTTGACGCCGCGGGTGATCTCCGTCTCGTGCATGTGCGCGGTGAGCGTGATCCGGGCGGTCTCGACGGTCGGCAGGGACTCGACCTCGTCGCGGGCGTCGACGGCCATCATCCAGGCGAACGCCGGCGAGCACCACGCCGTCGGGAGCGTGAACTCGACCGCGACGCGGGCGCCGTCGATCTCGATCCGATCGACGTACTCGAGGGCGACGATCGAGCGGTCGAGTTCCGGGTCGGTGACGCGGTCCAGTCGGTCGCGGACGGCCGCTCGGCTGGGTTCGGGCGTCGCGCGTTCGGTCCCGGTCATCAGTCGTCGGCCGCCGCGGGTTCCTCGCCGGCGTAGTGGTCTCCGAGACCGAACTCCCGGCTGATCTCGTCGTCCTGGAACGCTCGGCGCTTCGCTTCGATGTCGATGTCGTAGAGGTCGGCCGCGTTCTCGCCCATCACCTTCCGCTTGGTCTCGAGATCCCACTCGACGCCGTACTCCGTGCGGTGTTCCTGCGTGAGTTCGGCCTCGAGGACTTCCTCGACGAGCCAGTCGGGGTTCCACAGCGCGTAGTCCGAACCGAACAGGATGCGGTCCTCGCCGAGCCACCAGAGCAGTTCGGACATGATCTCGGAGAACTTGCCCGGCCGGTTCTGGGCGAACGGCGCGGCGACGGCCAGGCCGCCGTAGACGTTGTTCTCCTGGGCGGCGATCCAGCAGAAGTCGTCGAGCCGCGGGAGACCGACGTGTTCGACGATGAAGTTGAGGTCGGGGAACGACGAGGCCGCGTCGTCGACGTCGGCGACGTCGAATGCGTCGCGGTTCAGCGGTCGAATGGTCGGTCCCTTGTGGGCGTGGATGTTCTCGATGCCGAGTTCGGCGCACTTCTCGAGGTAACGGAACGCCTCCTCGTCGTCGAGTCGCCACCCCTTCGAGTCGCCGCGCCACTCCGCGGTGTAGAGCTTGACGCCCGGGATGTCGTACGCCTCGTGGAGTTCCTCGAGGTACTCGAGGCCCGCCTCCCCGTCGCGGGGGTCGAAGGAGCCGTTGAGGACGAACCGCTCCGGATACTCGGTCGCGAGGTCGGCGTTCTGCTCGGTGGTGTTGAACCCCTCGACGTAGAAGTCAGAGAGGTACGTCGGTTGAAAGATCGCCATATCCGTGGCCGCGTTTCCGAACAGGTCCTCGACCATCCGGTCGGGGCCGTACTTCCGGTACTCCTCGATGCTCCACTGGCGATCTTCCGGCGTGAACGTCGTGTGATAGTCGTAGAAACACTGGATGAACTCCTCTCCGCCGTCGTGGTCGATGTTCTCCGCCGTCGCGTCCCACAGGTGTACGTGCCCGTCGATGACGAATATCTCCTCGCCGTTGTGCTGGTACATGGCACAGTGTATATCGTTACCACACCACATTACTCTTTTTCAGACACGACTGAGTTACGACCTGATAGCGATTTTCGCCCTCCACATGAGTTTTCACCGGACTCTATATCAACTATTGAACACTCACACGAAGCGAAACGGGTGGTGAACGTTATGACCGATGACGGTGAACTGTGACCCAGTCCCATGCAAGCAGCCAGGCTCCACGAGTACACCGACGACATGAGCGACGCGCTGCGAATCGACGAGGTCGACCGCCCCGACATTGAGCAGTCCGACGGGGTCCTAGTCGAGGTCGAGGGCGCGGGCTGGTGCCAGACCGACAACCACATCATCGAGGGAATGTGGGCCGACTACGCGCCACAGGACCTGCCGATGACGCTCGGCCACGAGAACGCCGGCGTCGTCGCCGAGACCGGCGACGAGGTGACGCTGGTCGAGGAGGGCGATCCCGTGATCTGCCATCCCGTCCAGACCTGCGGCATCTGTCGCCCCTGCCGGCTCGGCGAGGACATGTACTGCGAAAACAGCGCGTTCAACGGACTCACGACCGACGGCGGCTTCGCCGAGTACCTGCAGACCAACGAGCGCGCGGTGATCCCCCTCCCCGACGGCGTCGATCCGACCGACATCGCGCCCCACGCCGACGCTGGAATCACGGCCTACCACGCCGTGAAGAAGGCGGTCAATGAACTGAACCCCGGCGATACCAGCGTCGTCATCGGCGTCGGCGGCCTCGGCCACATCGGACTCCAGTGTCTCGAGGCGATGAGCGCCGCCGACATCGTCGCCGTCGACATCAAAGACGAGGCGCTCGAGTTGGCCGAGGATCTGGGGGCGCGACACACCGTCAACTCCGCCGAGGAGGAGGTCGCCGACGTCGTCGCGGATCTGACCGACGACGAGGGGGCCCAGCAAGTGATCGACTTCGTCGGCGGCGACGAGACGACCGGGATGGCACCCGACATCGTCGCCGCCGGCGGCGACCACCACGTCGTCGGCTACGGCGGTCACGTCCACCAGCCCAGTCAGGCGCTGGTCAACGGTGAGTTCTCCTACCGCGGGACGCTGGTGGGCAAGTACGCAGAGCTCCAGGAACTGGTCGCGCTCGTGGACCGTGGGGCGGTCGAACTCCGCACCGAGCGCCACGACTTGGGCGAGATCAACGCGGTCGCCGAGCGACTCGAGCACAACGAGATCGAAGGGCGAGCGGTCGTCCTCCCGCCCTGATGGACAGCCGTCGCCGCGTCGCCGTCGCCGCGGACGGCTCGTTCGATTTCGCTCCTGACGGTCGGTCGAAAACACGGGGCGGTTCGCGACGGCCAGTCTACGGCGATCGGCGCGCCGACGGGAACGAACTCGGAATCGGCGCTACGCTCTTGTGTGACCGTCCGATACGCCCTGCATGGCCACGCTCGAGGACCCCATCGAGATCGGCGATGTCACGGTCCCCAATCGACTCTACCGCGCGCCGTTGCTCGAGTGTGCGGGCAACGGCCCCGACGCGGTCGACGCGCTGATCGACGACCTCGAGCCCGCCGCGGCGTCGGGCGTCGGGCTGCTCTGTCAGGGCGCGACGATCGTCCGCGGCGAGGGGGGCTGTGCCGCGCCGGGGATGACACGCGTCCACGATCCCGACTTCGTCGAGGGGCTGTCGCGGCTGACCGACCGCATTCACGACCACGGGAGTCGGCTCTTCGTCCAACTCGAGCACGGCGGCCTGCGGAGCATGGAGACCTGGCACGCCGAGTATCGCGAGGAGCATCCGGACATAGAGCAACTCGCCGTCTCGCAACCGCCGTGGCAGTTGCGGTCGCTGGATCGGCTCGGCTTTCTCGACTACGAGCCACACGTCTTGACGACTGACGAGGTGTACGACCTCGCAGCGGACTTCGGCCGCGCGGCCGCCCGAACCGTCGAGGCGGGCTACGACGGCATCCACCTCGCCGGGGCGAACATGGGGATCGTCCAGCAGTTCCTGTCGCCCTTCTACAACCGCCGCGACGACGAGTTCGGCGGTTCGCCGGAGGCCCGCCTCGAGTTCCTCGCGGTCGTCCACGACGAGATCCGCGAGCGGGCCGGGGACGTGCCGATCATGACCAAGGTGCCGGCCGAGACGCCGGCACCCCCATCGCCGGTCGTCCGCCGGAAACTCTCGCTCGAGGACGGGGTCGAGATCGCTCGTCGACTCGAGCGGATCGGCTACGACGCGGTCGTCCCCGTTCAGACGTCGGTCGCGTGGGACATGAGCATCGTCCGCGGGGAGTATCCGGCTCGAGCGTGGGAGAACGAAGCGCTGCGTGAGGGGTACGACGCGGCCTTCGGCGGGCCAGCCCGGAGGCGACTCGTCGCGTTGGCCAATCGCGTGCAGTCGTTGCAGTACGACTTCGAGCCGGCGTGGAACGAGGACTTCTGCCGGCGGGTTCGCGAACAGGTGTCGATTCCGGTCTTGGCGGAGGGCGGCATTCGCGAGCGGGCGCAGATGGATCGATTGTTGGGCTCGAGCGAGACGGGAGCATACGGCGACAGCCACGGAGTGCCGGCCTGTGATATGGTCGGGATGGCCCGCCCATTCTACGCCGAACCGCGGCTGGGCGCGCGGCTGCTCGATTCCGATTCCGGGACCGAGAACCCGCGCGTCGTCTGTGAGAGCTGTAACAACTGCACGGTTCCACAAGTGACGGGCGCACCGGGGATCTGCCGGACCCCGGACGTGCTTCGAAAACGGGGCGAACTCGAGCGAGCGGGAGCGTACGAACGGTCCGAAACGTAGCGGGTCGGCTCAGGCCGTAATCGTGGTGCTCGTCAGCTCCTCGAGGGTTCCTTCGACGGTGTAGTCGGGGGCTTCGACTCTGAATCTGGAATCGGTCGAGCCGGCGTAGTGAAGCTGCAGGGTGTAAGAACCGTCGCCGGCGATCGGTGCTGCTTCGCGGCGGTCGGCGTCGACTTGCTCGAGCATGACCATCTCCCCAGTGTGGGCTGCATCGGACCGGCCCCGGATCGTGTAGGTCGTCCTGTTCGCCGAGACGTTCGCTCCCTCGATCGGATAGCCGCGATCGATCCACGCATTCAGTCCCTCGTCGATCGCGTATGTGCGTTCGTAGCCCGCGTCGATCAGCGCTGCGGCGCGCATCGTCGAGAGGTGATGAGGACACGCACAGTAGGTCACGATCTGCGTGTCGGTCGCCCACTCCTCGACCGGATCGTTCTCGGTCCCAGTCGGAGCCGGCGAGAAGACGGCACCCGTGATGTGGACCGCGTTGTACTGATCTCGGCCGCGTGCATCAGCGAACTTCGCCTCGTCGTTTTCGTACCACTGATACACGTCGTCGACCGGTGCCAGCGGTACCTTCGTCCCGTCGGTGGTCGTCGTTTCGTACCCGTACTCGTTGGCCGGCGTGCCACCGTTGCTTCCGAGACAGCCGGCAACCCCGCCGATCGCCGCCGTCCCTCCAATAGCGAGGAACGTCCGTCGATTCATATTCGAGAACTAATGACGGCGACGAGATATGGCTTCTGGTGACGCCACAGTTACCGCTGGACCCCTTCGTTTCAACTGGAGATCAAAGGACTGGGGAACGAGACAACTCGAGTCGAAACGCGAGAGAAGTAGTCCCACCAGGATTCGAACCTGGGTCGAAGCCCCCAGAAGGCTTCAGGATTGGCCGCTACCCCATGGGACTTGACATGTTCCGTCGGCCTTCGTCTCCGACGGCGTAGTGACCTATAGTTCGGTTCCGTATTAGAGTGTTACGAACTCGGTTGCAGTCCGGAACCGATAGGCGGATTCGAATACTGAATCCGAGTTGCGTTCGCAATTACGACATTTCGGTGTCAGAATGTTCTTTCCGGTGGCAGTTCGCACAGAGAACGATACACTTCTCGATCTCGTTTTCGATTCGGTCTTTCGCGTATCCGAAGGCGATCATCTTCCCGACAGCCATTTCTTTTCGCCCCTCGTCGACGTGATGGAAGTCGAGGCAGACCGGGTTCGTCTCGTCACAGCGAGCACAACCGCCACGCATTCGTTGCAGTCGGTTCGCCCAAGCCCTGTGTGATTCTCGCCTTTCGAGCGAACGCTCGGTATTCCAGTCGGCGTTTTTATAGTGCCACCGCTGGTCGACGGAAAGCTCCTCCCACGACGTTCCGTCGGGAAGATCGACATCGTCCGGCTTCGAACCGACGCGTGCCCCTCTCGAGGGGTTTGTCTGTAGCCCCGCCATCTCTTTCGCGTCGTTCCACCCGCCACACGTCCGAATGATCGTCGCGGAAGCCGGTGTCAGCCCTAGTTCCTCGTACTGTGCTTTCGTCGGCGATTCGCCGAGGCGATCGGCCGCCTCCTGCAGCGCCTCGAGGCACTCGTCTTCCGTCGTCACACCGCCGTTGGCCGCGGCATCGCCTATAAATTCGCAGACGATAGGAGCGATGTTCGCCCCCTCGAGCGCGAACCGACATCCCTTTTCCCCTCTCGCGTCCATCCCCGAATATGTACGTCGGACGATTCGTCGTCGTCGGCCCCGATGTCGGGGCGTACCGCGTGTCGTCGCGGTCGTTCCCGAACCGCGAGATCACCGCTCGAGAGGAGGCGCTCACGGTCGGTCCCACCGAAGACGCTCCCGAGACGGACAACCCCTACGTCTCCTACAACTGCCTCCGCGTCGTCGAGACGCCGACGGGCGAGACCGCGACGTTCGGTAACGGCTCGCACGTCGATCCGATCGCGGAGAAACTCGAGTTGGGCTATCCCGCCCGCGATGCGCTGGCCGAGAGCCTGCTGGCGCTCGACTACGAGAAAGACGACTACGACACGCCCCGGATCGCGGCGACGATCGGCGGCGGTGGCGAGGCGCTGATCGGTACGATCCGGAAGGACGCGCTGCTGGTCGAGACCGTCGATGAGCCGACGCTGGTCGCGACCTACGAGAAAGACGCGCCGGAGCCGATCGAACTCGAGGCGGGAAGCGCCGAGGACGCGGCGACGGAGGCCTACGACCTCGAGTTCGAACACGCAGTGTGTGCGGCCGGCGTGGCCCGAACCGAGGACGGGTTCGAGACGGCACTCGAGAACGGCGACTGAGTTCCGAGCCTCCCTCGTGAACTGCTGTCTTCGTTCAGTGTCCGGATGCGTACACGTAGCGTCGTGCAATGATGAGGCCAACGACGCACCCTGCTACCGTGGACACGGGGGATTGCCACGTCCTCCCCAGCCGATTCACTCGGTCACTGCGTTCCCTCGTTTATCCCTCGCACGGCTTCCTGCTGCGGTTCGCCGGTGACTCACCGCAGCACAGCGCGCGCCACCGCACGGCGGTGGACTAGCCCGGAGTGACGTGTAGTTCCCATCGGTGCCCACAGTCGGGTTCGGGGCGACTACCGGATAACCTACAAATCCCTCGCGGCTCTTACCCTCGAGCATGAAGGTCGGACTCATTTCGGATATCCATGGCAATCGGGTCGCCCTCGAGGCCGTCCTCGCGGACATGCCAGCGGTCGACGCGCTGTACTGCGCCGGCGACGTGGTCGGCTACAACCCCTGGCCGGCGGACTGCGTCGACGAGTTGCGGGAACGGAACGTGCCGACGGTGATGGGCAACCACGACGCCGCGGTCGCCGCGGAGACCCCCTTCCGGTTCAACGGGATGGCCAAAGCGGGCGTCGAGCACGCGAAGAATCAGCTCTCGGAGGGGCACCTCGAGTGGCTCGCTTCGCTGCCCGGCGAGCGCTGCGAGTGCGACGGACGGGTGAAACTCGTCCACGGGCATCCGGACGATCCCGACCGGTACACCCGGTATACGTACCCCAGAGAGTTCTCGCCCCGAATGCTCGGCGACGAAGACGTGCTGGTGCTCGGCCACACCCACGTCCAGGGCGCAAAGCAGTTCGCGGAGGGAATCGTGGTCAACCCCGGCAGCGTCGGCCAGCCTCGCGACGGCGATCCGCGGGCGGGCTACGCCGTCGTCGATCTGGATGCCCTGACCGTCGACACTCACCGCGTCGAGTACGATATCGAGGCGGTCCAGGAGGCGGTCGGCGAGGCCGGCCTCCCCGACCGCATCGGAACGCGGCTGGCTCGCGGCGAGTGAGCCGCGAGGGGGCGAAACGAATCTTTTTACACTGCTCCCACGGCTACGTTCGGCTATGGTAGCCACCGGCCCCACCGCGTGTCTCGACAGGAACTATCCGCGTCGCGCCGCGGGCCGGTGTTGTCGGTCGCCGACGCGGTCGTCGGGTCGCGGCCAGCGGCGTCGCGAGATCGAGTCCGCGGTGGCGATCGGCGAGGGCGATGTGTAGGCGCATCCGCGAAGACGTGCGCGCGATGTGCGAACGCGATCCCGCCGCGACAGGGTGGCTCGAGGTCCTGCTCGGCTATCCGGGGCTGCACGCCGTCTGGATGCACCTACTGTGTCACCGGCTCTGGAACGCCGGCTTCGGGCTGACCGCGCGGCTGCTCTCGAACCTCGTGCGATTCCTAACGGGCGTGGAGATCCATCCGGCCGCCGAGATCGGCCGCCGGGTGACGATCGATCACGGAATGGGCGTCGTCATCGGCGAGACGGCCGAGATCGGCGATGACGTCCACATGTACCACGGGGTCACCCTCGGCGGCGACGCGAACGAACCGGTCAAGCGACATCCCACGGTCGAATCGGGCGCACAGTTGGGCGCGAACGCGACGCTGCTGGGCGACATCACGATCGGCGAGGACGCGGCCGTCGGCGCCGGCTCGGTCGTCACGGGGGACGTAGAACCAGGCGCGACCGTCGTCGGCGTGCCGGCGGAGCGAGTGGACTGAGAAATCGGCGGTGACGGTCCGCCGGCAACGAGACATCCTTCGACCAGGCCGAGGTGACGATTCCGATCGACGAGGGCGCGCTCGAGCGAACCGATGGAAACCTGTCGGTCTACAAGTGGGATCCGAGCACAGACGGGCGGTGGCACAAGGTCGAGACCGAGATCGACGCGGACAATCTGACGGCGACGACCAACGTCTCTTCGTTCTCGTTCTTCACGATACTCGAGTCCTCGTTCATCCCGTCAACCGGGGACAAAACGGCGCTCGAGTGGCCCCAACTCGAGGATTTCGAGTCGGCAGCGAGATGGGATCAGGAGGGGAACGTTTCGGTCACCGACGGCCACGTAACGCTCGCTAGCGAGGCCGAGAACAGCAATGGCGGTGGCGGCGGTGGTATCGGCGGCGGTGACGACGGTGACAGCGGAAGTGGCGACGGGGGCGATACCGGTGACGATCCACCGGAAATCTGTCTGCCGATCGTCGGCTGTTGGTCGGTTCCGTGGCTCCCCTTCTCGTCCGCGTCGGCCACGGAGACGGCGTCCGAGGTTGCGACGCAGGGCAGCGGCGAGAGTGCACGGCTCACCCGCACGTTCGAAATTCCGGCCGGCGCGGAGCGCGTCTGGTTCGAGACTCGTGCCTCGAGTACTGTCTCGGAGGGGAGCACTGCGATCGTCGTGACCGGCGAGTCCGACACCGAAATCATCGACGTGAACGAGCAGGGGTCGACGGGCTGGCAGACCCACGAGGCGGACTTGTCGGCGTTCGCGGGCGAAGAAGTGACGGTACAGCTCGAGACCCAGGGGACCGCCGAACTGACGGTCGATTACGTCGGGACCCTCGTCGACTCCAGCGGGAGCGGCTTCCCGGACGAAGTCGAGAAGCTGGATCTCAGGATGCCCGCTGGCGGCGACGGCGTCGTCGGCACACCGCTCGATCTGGATCCGACACAGGCGGATACGAGCGGTAACGGCCTTCGCGACAGCGAGGTCGTCGACATCGAGTGGCGGTACGAAGAGTACGATGCAGGGAAACAGATACTCGCAGCGGAGGTCACCGGTGCCAAAGCTCACCCCGCGCGGATCGATACGACGAGTGACGGGCTGACGGATAGACAGCAACTCGAGGGCTGGGAGGTCGAGGTTATCGACAACCACGATGCTGCTACGGAATTACACAAGATCAATACCGATGAAGATGATAATCGGGATTCCTTACAATTCTTCGAGACACAGACGGTAAAGGCGAATCCGCTGGTCAACAACTCAGACCACGACAGTCTCTCTGACGTTAGGGAAGCGGACCTCGGAACCGATCCAGAATCGAGAGACACGACTGGTGATGGGATCAGTGATGACGAGGCACTCGAGTCAGTTCGCGAAGATCCGACGGTGTTTACCACGACACCCCCAAAGGCACGGTTAGTAGACTATCGACAGTGGTCGGAACCGCCGAGCTTTGATTGGGACCCTGGGCTGGAGTTACCCGATACCGAGGGTCCAAAATGGTACTTCGAGTATACCTTTGTTGTTGAGGACAAGGCTGGCATTGCTGAATACGAAGTAACACGCGAAGGTACAACAATCGCTAGTGGCGGAAGATATTGTCCTAATGTTATCTCTGGCGTCGCGCCCTACGAATCCCTCTGGGAGGGCTCGATGACCGCTCTGCGGGGGTCAAAGTCGGAAATCTACGTCGAAGATGTTCACGGGAACTCCCAGCGAAAGCTGCTCTATGCGCAGACATCGGTCTACGGAAATCTTGCCAAAGAGGGGGTCCCCGCTCAGGATGTGGGCCGACTTTCAGGATTCACCCACAGTGCATCCGAACTTCCGGAGTTAGTCCACTTGGTGTTGACACAACCTGTCGAGACAGGAAACGCAATCTATGCGTTCCGCAAGGGAATTGGTGTAGAGTTATTACAGCAATTAATTTCAAATCTGCCTGCGAGTGTTCGCGATCAACAGCGTCTAGACAACCCCTACACCGACGGAAATAGCGCCTGTGACCCTGGAGATACGAAGTGTCTGCAGTACGCACAGGGCTGGTATGAGGGATACGTTGTCCATTTCGTCGCTTCCGTAGCGTATGGAGGCACTATTACGAGAGGGATCAGCAAAGCAACGGGGGTCTCAAAGCGGCTCAAAGCCGCACGGAAAGCTTACACACCCACGTTACGCGTCACGCGTGTATCGAAAACGGGGCGTGTATCACAGAAGGTGCTTGCTGATGGTGGCCGCCGAATAACGCTGCCTGATGGTGGTCGGATAGTCGACAATGTCCCGAAAGTGAGTACTGCAGGAAAAACAGCGGCGATCGTGAAGCGGCTTGACGATGTCGATACAGCAGTACTGAAGAAACTAGATGGGGCGCAGCGAACAGAGTTGTTGCGCCACCTCGGACGCTATCAGAACGGTGTTCGGCTCGTTGATGATCTCGGTCCGCAACGCACGGACGAATTCTTCTCCCTGTCGGTGCGACAGACAGACAACGCACAGCTTCGGGAGAACTTGTTCCGATTACACGGCCAGGGCGTCTCGTCAGCCAAGATCGATCGATTCGTTCAGAACGCTGATGAGTTGCAAGGGACAACCGGTCTTTCGGATGTCGTCGAGAGCATAGTGCGAGGCGGAGGAAAGAAGAACTTCCGAGGAGCGGCTGCCGAAGCTGATGTCGCAGCGACGATTAAACGAAGTAATACACGCCAGATCGTTCAGCTTTCACGTGATATCTCAGTTGACGGTGTTGGATCGTCTGAACTCGACCTCGTGCTAAGAGACGGGACGACGATAGAAATAAAGTCGGGAGACCTGAAGCTAGATCCAACCCAGAAAGGTGTACAGCAACGTCGGTTCAATCGCCTGGCGAACCAGCTAACTGTTCACCAGCAGTACCGCAGAGCGAATATGCAGGGAGGTAAGGGATACGTGATCATCAGAGGAAAAACAAGCAAACGAGTTGATCAACTGATCAGTGACCGAGACCTTCTGCAGACGACAGTAGAGGAACTCATCTGAATGACCGAATGTCACCATACTCTTGAAATCGTCCCTAGCCAGCCCCTGTCAAATTCAGAACAGCACGAGTACCTCGAGTGGGCGTGTCATAGGTGGTGTCACGATTCTTCATCTGTGCGGTATTCGTGTCCGGCTACCGATGTCTGGTTCGATGAGGAAGTGCCCTTGTCACATGCGGTAAACGCGATTGTCACGCACGGTTCGGGAACGATCACTGGTCTTCAGAGCGACGGCCTGGCATTCACCATTTCGATCGGGATGGGTTCGCTCGAAGGAGTAGACAGCATGACGGTCTCAACGGAAGAATCAACGTTCAAATCCGCTTCGACGACTGGCGACCGTGGAGATCGCGTTGACGAATGGGTCAGTCTCATGAAGTTGTTCTACAAGCGATTCGATGCGGTGCTCGCATTCGCGACGATTGAATCCGTCGACGAGGCCGGAACAGGTGAACTCGAATTTCGGTTAACGGCAGACGACGTTCGTAACCGCCGAATTTCGGATGTGTTCTGGCTTATGATCCTTGAATCTAAATTCGTCCAAGCGATCCAGTTGGAAGACGTATACAATGATCCAAACGTCGAAATCGAAGTGCTAGCCGATGAAAGCCTGCTCGTTCAGTTCGTTGCCAACCCACTCGATTTTGGACCAGAACGTAAACGACAACTTCGGAAAATACTATTGAGCTCATCTTGATATGAGGTAACCCCTTTGGTTTATAGTATAGATAGTACCAACTCGAAGAATATACCAGCAGAATGTCGATAAAATGGTATTCGGATTTGAGATCTAGCTGATGAGCGATTCGAAGCTGACGCACTCGTTCGTCCGGGACATCCGAACCAATCACAGTCAATTCATGGAGAATGAGAATGAGGACCACGCGAGAGTTTCCACCGACAGCGGCGTCAATTGGGACTTCATCATTCCATCAGACGCGACTACGTGCTCCGAACAGTCGAACGAAATGACGGAACTCTGTTCGAAGTTGTTGTGTTCGTTTGGTGAGTTCCTATTACCTGTCGGACTAACGTATCAGCTCCGAGTATATCCGAAGAATCAAAGCCTTCCATATGGAGATAACACGTCCAAACCCACAGAAACGTATGTACGGGAATTGAGCGACGAATGTGGACTAACGGCCGATGATTTCATGACATCAACTCAGATTGATCACTCGGGGTCACGATTCATTCCGCGAGTCCCATTCCATCACAATCGGCTCAAGGTTCGACTCAATAATAGCGATCAGTATATCGATCGAACGTACTGTATAGCATATAAGAAAGGAGAACCGGTAAATCGGGACCCAACGTGGGATCCGCTTGACCTCACTATCTCGTTCGCTCCGAATAGATATCACGACGATATCGATTCACCATATCTCTTTCATATCTCCGTTTCACTTCGTAGTGATATCTGGTTAGCGAAGACCGAACGAGGCGAAACTAATCGAGCGTATTTATCGGCGTTTCTCGGGCGCCTTTCTGATACTCTTCCAGTCGAGAAGGTGGATCGAGAAGTCTATTCTGCATCGGATATGTGGAACGATCTAGATATTCGATCGCTCGTCGGCAGTTTTGACCCGGAGGAGGTATATTGACAGTGAGCTCAACGCTCAAACAAACGAAAGCGTGGTACACAGTCAGTCGATGAAGAGTAGAAATGACTCCTGCCTTCTCCGGCTAATGATCGGGGCTCTAGATTCGTCCAAGCGATCCAGATGCCGAAATCGAAGTATTAGCCGACGAAATCCTACTCGTTCGATTCGTTGTCAACCCGTTCCAATCGAAATCCAAGACCACCTATGACGACTGAGTTTTTGGAAGTTCGGTTCTACATCCCCGATCGAGGGACGAGCGTCGACATAGCGGATTTGCTTCGCTACTGCGGTCGCACATTCGATCTATCCGGCGACGATCCCTCTACGACGCGGTGTCTCGGTCCGAACGCCGCCGGCGAATTTCCATCCGAACTCCCACTCGAGGACGCGATCGAACGCGTCAGTTCGGGGCGCCATGGAGTTCTCTGGTTCCAAACAGATGACATCGAGTTCGGAGTTTACATCCATCCTGACACCGACAGTCCGGCAACGGTAACAGTCTCAGTCCCCGATCACTACGTTCGGATCAGTCGGAGCGAGAACGTTCGAACGGTTGTCGACAATATCGTCATCCCACTGTACGAGTATACCGAACCAGTGTTCGTCTACGGTGGCACGTATCTCGAGGACTCTTCTCTCGACCGGAAACGTATCGAGACAGGATATATCGATCGGGCGTTCTGGCTACTCGCATTTGGACCACGGCTGGTACAGACGCTGGGCGAAGCGTGTCTCGAAGGGCTGACGACCGCTCGATTCACGGAACTCTCCGACGGTGGCCGTCTCCTCTTATTGAGCGACAATCCAAATACCTGTACCGAGACACAGCGATCGGACGCCGAGACGGTGCTTCTGGAGGAATGCGGACTATAACCAATCATCGTTATCTCAGGGTTGCGACAGGGTAGTACAAGTACCGCCCACGATCTCCATCAGAGGTAGACCGTGGCCTCCTGCAGACTGCAGATCTATGACTCACTCTATTTTTAAGTTCACATGTTGGATAGATTTCGTATACTCAGGAAGAGAATCCCTGCCATGGTCGATACGAGAAACAGATGTGCGACGGAGATATCGATCTCCTTTGGAGAGCTAGATGTGAAGAAAACACAAAAAGCGAGAGAGGCTTGGCCAGTCCTGGTGCTTACGGTGTCCGATCACGAGACGGACCGGGAACTCGAGCTTCGCTTCGATACCCTATCAGCAAGTTCGTCGAGTTCACTGCCGGGGCGATTCTCGACGCGACCGACGGAGCACGTTCCTGGGCAGTGCCGGTGCGCTGGTACTATCGACGTGAGGGAGAGCAGGTCGAGAGCGGAGAGAGTTCACTGATTTACCGGCCAATGGAAGCAGAGACAGGTACGGTCGAGGTCGATCTCGTTCAGGTTTCTGGGGAGGTGGCACCCGAAGGCGGGAAAGGTCGCTTTGAGGAGGAGGTTGAACTCGAGTCAGAGCTGTCGATCGATCCAATTCCGGTTTCAATCACGGAGCAGCTTGCAGCAGTGGCAGAGGCCGGTCAAGAGACGATAGCGTTCTACCGTGAGCATGGAATAGACCCGTCCACAGTCCGTGGTTCGCTACCGACGTTGGTTGAAGATGTAGAACTAGCACTAGAGTCTATCAAAGAGTGTTCCAGTTTAGTCTTCGATAGCTCGCTTGACGTATACGAAGAACTACTCCTAGAGAATTCCACGAGTGCTGACGATACCTTCGGACCAATCAGAGACGACTGGCTTCTTCATCGCGCCCGCGAGACCGACGCGATCGAGCAGCTAATCGACGAGCGGATTCGGCCCGCAGACGCGGACACGGCCCGACGTTGGTACAAGTCCTTGCTCCTGTCGTTCGAGGACGAGATTATAGAACGGACGCTGGATGCGCTGGCCACTGAGCCGGATCAGGGTGCGATCGGTGGGTTACTGCTGTTCGTCTGGGACGACGGTCCACGGTTTGGGCCGCGAGCAATTTCGATTCTTGGGACACTGCTGGCAACGTCCGAGACGTTCGAGGAAACGCGAGAGGAACGCCGGTTCGTGCTCGAGCAACTCGAGGAGATCGCTACTCACTCCGAGCACGCTCACGTCCGAGCCGCGGCCGTCGAAGCACTCGGCCAGATCGGCGAGTCGCGCTCTCGAACAATCTTCGAGACGGCTCGCGACGACCCTGATCCCGAGGTTCGTGCTGCGGCGGAAGCGGCCCTCGAACGCCTTGAGGGCGACCGGTGAACTCTCCGGTATTAGCAGTCGCTGACGCGTTCGTGAACGATCGAGGACGGGAGCTAGTCGGTGTGACCAACACGCAGACTTACACCAGCGGTTCGACCAGTTCCCGCCCCGCCTCGAGCAATGCCCGAATCCGCTCCTCGTCCTCGGCCTCGGCGTAGACCCGCAACACGGGCTCGGTCCCGCTGGGCCGCACGAGCAGCCAGGAGCCGTCGGCCAGCAGGAGCTTGAAGCCGTCGGCGGTGTTGATGTCCTCGACATCGGTTCCCGCCACGGTCGCGGGGATCTCGTCCTCGAGATCCGATACCACCCGTTCTTTCTCGTCGTCGGGGCAGTCCACGCTGATCTTGTCCTGGGCGACGGTGCCGTGGGCTTCGAGCAGGCGATCCACGCGCTCGTCTACCGGTTCGTCGGCGTGCATCGCGGCCGCGAGCAGGGCCATGAGGACGCCATCCTTTTCGCGGACGTGGCCTCGGACGGTGAAGCCGCCCGATTCTTCGCCGCCGACCAAGGCGTCGCCGTCGGCCATCGCCTCGGCGACCCATTTGAAGCCGACGGGGACCTCGCGGACGGTTTCGCCGTGGGCCTCGGCGACCCGGTCGATCAGGTAGGTGGTCGAGACCGAGCGCACCGCCGCGCCTGACTCGTCCTCGAGCAGATAGTCGTAGAGCGCAGCGAAAAAGAGATTCTCGTCCAGATAGCCGCGTTCGGGCGTGACGATGGCGATCCGGTCGGCGTCGCCGTCGTTGGCGATGCCGAGGTCGACGCCGTCGTCCGCTCTGACAGCTTCGATCAGCGCCTCGAGGTTCTCGGCGGCGGGTTCGGGCGAGCCGCCACCGAAATCGGGATCGCGTTCACAGCGCAGGCGCTCGACGGTGGCTCCGGCGCGCTCGAGGAGGGCATCGGTCGTGTCGCGGCCGCTGCCGTGCATGGCGTCGTAGGCGACGGTCAGCCCCGAGAGGTCGGCGTCGCCCGCCAGTTCCGCGACCAGCTCGAGGGCGGCGTCGGCGTGCGATCCGGCGAAGTCGACCTCGCTGACGGTCCCGTGCTGGTCCTCGGGAAGCGGGTCGGGTTCGGCGAGCCGCGCCGCGATGGCGTCGGTGACGGCGGGCAGCGCCGGCGCGCCGTCCTCGGGGATGAACTTCACGCCGTTGTACTCCGGCGGGTTGTGCGAGGCCGTGATGACGAGCCCGCCCGCGAGGTCTCGCTCGACGATCGCGTGGGCGACCAGCGGCGTCGGCCGGTCGCGGTCGGAGAGCAACACGTCGATGCCGTTCGCACACAGCACTCGCGCCAGTTCTTCGGCGAACCCGCGCGAGGTCTCGCGGGCGTCGTACCCCACCGCCACCGGCCCCTCGAGCCCCTCGTCGGCGAGGTACGTCGCGACCGCCTGCCCCACCATCCGAACTCGGGGGGCCGTAAACTCCTCGAGCGTCGCCCGCCAGCCGTCGGTGCCGAAGCTGATCGTCTCCATGCGCGGACCCTCGTCAGCCGGTGCGAAAAAAGCGACGGGACGGTCCAGCCCGTGCGACTCGAGCGAACGCGGTCAGACGTCGACGTCGGCCAGACGCTGTTCGAAGAGGCGCTCGCCGGTCTCTTCGCAGGTGACCGCGACGACCTCGTGGGAGCTACAACAGGATTCGACGACTTCCTCGCCCATCTGGACGTTCCCGCCCGAGGGACAGGTCTCGAGGAACATCCGGAGCCCGTTGAGGACCTCGCCTTTCGTCTCGGGGGGGACGGCGTCCCAGTCGTCGACCCAGGAGGCGAAGGCGCGGCTGGCGGCGACGTCGGCGATCAACGCGGCGCGAGAGGGCCAGCGGCCGGCCCCGCCGGAGCGCGAGAGCAGCCGGTAGGTATCGTCCTGCGAATCGAGTTCGAACTCGTCGGGGTCGGCCTCGAAGCCGAACGCGTCGACGGCCGCCGCGGCGTCGACGCCGCCCTCGTCGAGCGGTTCGATCTCGTCGAACCAGTCGGCCTCGAACGGGTCGGTGAGACAGAGGTCGTCCCGCTCTTCGCAGGGCTCGAGGACCTCGTGATCGAGGAAGAACGTCTCGAGATCGGTGATCTCGGGCGCGTCGGCGTCGGTCGACGCCTCGGCGGGTCGGTCCGCTGCCGGCTCCGTCTCGTCGGGACCGTCGGCCTCGTCGACGTCGGCTTCGTCGAAGGTCGCGACATCGTCCGCGGGCGGCGACGGGTCCGTGGAATCGGCGACGCTGATCGACTCGGCGTCTCGCGACGTCGCGGTATCGACGCCGCCGAGTCCGCTGGCTACCTCGGATTCGGGGTCCTTGCCGAACCAGCGCAGGACCGCCGGCGGGAGGTATCGCTTCGTCAGCGTCGGCGTTCCGGGGACGAGATAACCGCGGAGGTAGATCAGCGCGAGCGAGACGCCGACGGCGACGAGACCGCCGAGTCGGGACTTGCGCGCGACGAGCGAGCCCACCACCGCCGCGATGAGGAGGTTCAACACGGTACACGGTTCACACCGGTTCTCACCGGTGTACTCGGGTTGCTTCAGATCGTCGACGACGTCGATTTGCATCTCGAGGAGAGTATCACGTCCGAGAGATATCTATTTTTCGGACGGGTGAGGAAAGATAATAGCGGACGACCCAGCGGGCGGACGACGGCGTCACTCGAGGCCGACGAGCCGTTCCTTCTCGGCGCGGCGCAGTTGCTTGATCTCGTACTCGCGGGACATCGCCGCTGATTTCGAGTCGAAGCGCTCGTGGTAGCGGAGTTCCACCGGCGTTCGCCCGCGCGTGTACTTGGCGCCGTCGCCGGCGTCGTGTTCGGCGACGCGTCGCTCGAGGTCGGTCGTGTAGCCGGTGTACAGCGAGCCGTCGGCGCACTCGAGGACGTAGACCACGTGCTCGGTCATTGGCTGTGAAAACATGCGGGTGCACAAAAAGCGTCACGTCCGTGGGGGCGCGTGGTGATCGGTCGCGATGCGTTACGCGCCGCGAGCGCGCTCTTTCGCGGCTTCCGCGATTCCGGCATTGGCCGAACAACTGACACACGCGTGGATCTCGCCGCGTTCGTTGGCGAAGACACGCGCGAAGCGTTCGGAGACGTGCGCGCCGCAGTGGTCACACTTGGGCATTGGTCACACCGGCCGAAGCCGGTACTACGCACTACCGGGTGAACGGTTAAATAACCTTCTCCAAACGCTGTTTGGGTTTCCGGTTGTGGGAAGTATTTTTTCGAGATCGAGTGTGCACGTTAGTCGCGAGCGGCGCCGATCGCTCGCGCGATCAGCGTCGCCTGGGCGCCGGCGACGAACCCTGCGTCGATGTTGACGACGGACAGCACGGTACAGGACTGCAACATCCCGGCGAGCGCTGCCTGGCCGTCGCCCCTGTGGCCGTAGCCGCTCGAGACGGGAACGGCGATGACCGGCGTATCGACGAGGCCGGCGACGACGGTCGGCAGCGCGCCTTCACGGCCGGCGGCGACGATCAGCACGTCGGCGTCGCGGAGTCGGTCGAGTTGGTCCAAGGTTCGGGACAGTGCCGCGACGCCGATATCGTGGACTCGATCGACCGTCGCACCGGCGTCTTCGCAGACGAGCGCCGCCTCGTCGGCGACCCACTCGTCGACCGTCCCACCGGTCGCGATCCCCACCGTCGCCGCGAGTTCGGGCGGCTCGTAGTCGGGCATCGCGACGTGGACCGTCGGCCCACGCCGATCGATCGTCGCGTCCGGAACCGTCTCCGTGACGAGCGTCTCGAGGGCGTCGAACTGCGGTTCCGACACCCGAGTGAGGAGCGCACGGTCCGTCGTCTCGAGTGCGGTTTCGGCGAGTGCGACGACCTGGGCGATCGACTTCCCGTCGGCGAAGATCGCCTCCGGGACGCCGCGGCGGCGGTCGCGAGCGGCGTCGAACCGACCCGCCTCGCCGGTGGCGTAGCCCCTGAGTTCGGCTTCGGCCTGGGCCGGCGACAGCGAGCCGTCGGCGACGGCCTCGAGGAGTTCGCGCATACTCGTCTTCGACGGCCGACGTACTCGAATCCGTCGCCCTGTCTCGGAGCGAATCGGATCAGTGCCGAACGCGTGTGCGAGGCCCGGAGAGCGCGCGCGAGCCGCGTTCCGGGGTTCGATCGGGACGAAACGGGGGCCGGGCCGCTCATCAAACATATACTTTCCGGTGATTCTGGGCTCCGAAACGGGCGAATGAACCGCTGCAACCCCCGTATTTCCGCCCCTAACCAGAATTTTTATATGGGGTAACGGGAAACGGATACATCGTATGGCAGACCTTATCGTCAAAGCCGCCGTGAAGGAAGCGCTCGATGACAAAAACGTAGCCTCGGACTTCTACGACGCGCTCGACGACGAAGTCTCCGAGCTGCTCGAAGACGCCGCCCGACGAGCCGAGGCCAACGACCGGAAGACGGTCCAGCCCCGCGACCTGTAAGGAACGCCACGCGAGACGTTTTTTTCGGCCGCTAATCGACCAGCCGCGCCGCTACCCAGCGGATCCGCGACGAGACTCGTGACCAGCGACAGCGGGGCTACTCGGCAGCCAGTGGACGGCTGCCGGCTCGAGTTTTTTGCCCCCCGCCGTGGTACGGCCGTGACACATGTTACGCAAACTCCTCGTCGGCTTCGGGCTCGTCGAGATCGTCAAGCCCGAGCCGATCATCGGGGCGTGCGAACGGATCGGACTGCGAAACCCCGAGTCGGTAAAGCGACGACCGCTGGCGCAGTCGGGGGCGCGACTCGAGGGGCTGGTCTTCGTCTGGCTGCTCGTCCGCGGTCGGAAGGGGTCGACGCTGGTCAGCGGACTCCTCGGGCTTGCCGGGCTGGCGCTCGTGATGCTTCCCCGGCCGATGATCACGCTCAGCCAGCACCTGGTCTATACGAACACCGACGACCTCGAGCTACAGCCGTGGGTGGTCCCGGCAGCGCGGCTGCTGGGTGTCCTCTACCTGACCGTCACGCTGCTCTCCCGGAGCACGGGCGAGGCGACGGCGACCGAGAGCGATAGCGACAGCGAAACCGAAGAATCGACGCGTCGGCTCCGGCTCACCTCGCGCTGAGCGCCGACCTGCTCGGCGTGCGACCCGCGCTGCAGCCGAAAGCGACTGCCGCGTCGGCTGGCCAGACGGTCAGTAGCGGCGAACCGAGACGCCGTCCGCCGAACCGACGTAGGTCGCGTCGGCCAGCCCGACGAACAGCCCGTGTTCGACGATGCCCGGAATCCGCGAGAGCCGTGCCGCCAGCGCGTCGGGGTCGTCGATCGCCCCGAACGCACAGTCGAAGACGAGGTTGCCGTTGTCGGTCACGACGGGGCCGTCCTTTCGCTCGGCGTCCCGGAGCGTCGGCTCGCCGCCCATCTCGCGGAGGCGCTCGGCGACGACTGGGCGAGCGTCCGGGAGGACTTCGACGGGTACCGGCCGCTCGAGCCGATCGGCGAGCTTCGAGGGATCGGCGACGACGACGAACCGGTCCGCGGCCGCATCGATCAGTTTCTCTCGCGCGTGGGCCGCGCCGCCGCCCTTGATCAGCGCGCCGTGGCTCCCCCCTTCGGGATCGTCGACGACCTGATCCGCGCCGTCGATCGCGAGGTCGACGCCGTCGACCGCGTCGAGGTCGGTCAGGGGGATGCCGACCTCGAGCGCCAACCGGCGCGATTGAAACGAGGTGGGGATCCC
This sequence comes from Natrinema marinum, assembly GCF_024296685.1. Lineage (NCBI taxonomy): Archaea > Methanobacteriati > Methanobacteriota > Halobacteria > Halobacteriales > Natrialbaceae > Natrinema > Natrinema marinum. The sequence goes on from NZ_CP100763.1 coordinate 2,938,614, forward strand.
GCGAATCTCGAGGCCGTCGTCCACAGCCCGGCCGAGCGCCCGGATCGCGTGGGCGGTCGTCGAGCCGGTGCCGAGCCCGACGACGAACCCGTCCTCGACGTCCTCGGCCGCGCGCTCGCCGGCGCGGCGCTTCGCCCCATCGGAGCCGCCCTCCGTCTTCATGCTTGCTCAAGCGAGCGGCGACGGGAAAAGCGTTGCATCTCGACGCGAGGTCCGCCCCGTGGCACTCGGTACCGCCGCGACGCACCGAAGTCGCCCCTCGTTGCGCAGAACATTTTTTAAATAGTCCGTGGTCCACCCCGCATGGCGACTTCGGGCACGGCCGTCTCCCTCTCGAGCGTCCGCAAAACCTACCGTATCGGCGAACCCGTCCACGCCCTCGACGGCGTCACACTCGAGGTGCCGCAGGGATCGTACACCGCGATCATGGGTCCCAGCGGCTCCGGGAAGTCGACGCTGATGAACCTCGTCGGCTGTCTCGACACGCCGACCGAGGGCGAGGTCGTCGTCGGCGGCCGCGAGGTGGGCGCGCTGAGCGACCGCGAGCGAACGCGTCTCCGGGGGACCGAGGTCGGCTTCGTCTTCCAGACGTTCAACCTGATGCCGCGGTTGAACGCCGTCGAGAACGTCGCGCTGCCGCAGCTGTTTCAGGGTGTCGACCGGACGGAGCGTCGAGAGCGGGCGCGCGATCTGCTCGAGCGCGTCGGGCTGGCCGATCGGGGCGATCACCTGCCGAACGAGCTTTCGGGCGGCCAGCGCCAGCGGGTCGCGCTCGCGCGGGCGCTGATCAACGAGCCGGCGATCGTGCTGGCCGACGAGCCGTCCGGGAACCTCGATACCGAGACCGAGGCCGAAATCCTCGATCTCTTCGACGAGTTCCACGACGCCGGGACGACGATGCTGGTGGTCACCCACGAGCGCCACGTCGCCGAGCGCGCCGAGCGGATCGTTCACCTCCTCGACGGGAAGATCGAGCGGATCGAGGAGCTCGACGGTGCCGGCGCGGCCGGCACGTCGCAGGCCGATTCGGCGACGGGCGGCTCGAGTGCGGGAGGCGATTCCGAATGAACCCGCTCGAAAGCCTGCGCCTCGCGTGGCGCTCGATTCGCGGCCACAAGCTCCGGTCCGCGCTGACGACGCTCGGGATCATCATCGGGATCGCGGCGGTGATCGCGTTCGTCAGTCTCGGCGCGAGCCTCCAGGCAGGGATCATCGGCGATATCAGCCCCGACGATCAGCGCAGTCTCTACGGCTGGGCGGCCGAACCCGACACGGAGGGCGGCCCGCTGGCCGGTGCCCAGCCCGTCTTCACGCAGGACGACCTCGAGGCCGTCGAGGAGTTAGCGGAGGTCGACGCGGCCTACGGCTACGCGACGATCCAGACGCAAGCGATCTCGAACGGCAACGAGACGGTCGCTCAGGGCAACGGCTTGATCGCCTCGGGGCCGTCGTACATCCGCGACGATCAGTTGGCCGAGGGGAGACAGTTCCGAATGGGTGAGCGCGAAGCGGTGATCAACCCCGCGGCGGCGGGGCAGTTCGAGGAGAACGTCACCGTCGGCGACAATCTCACCGTGACCTTCCTCGGCGGCGAGCGGACGACGATCGAGGTCGTCGGCATCACCGAGGACAGCGAAGGGCTGAGCCCGTTCGAGGGGTTCGAGGCCTCACCGCGGATCTACGTCCCGACCGATCCTTACTACGTCGAACAGGCGGCCAGGTTGGGGTTCGGCGGAGGCGGGGGCGGTGACAACGCCAACGACAGCGGCAACGAGAGCGCCGATACCGGCGGCGGTCAGGCTCGCTTCCTCGCGATCGTCGTCGAGGCCCCTTCGGACGACGCCGCCGACATCGATGCCGCCCGACAAGCGGCGGCCGACTATCTCGAGAGCGATCGGTCCGACGCGAGCGAGCTGATGGGCGACGACCTCGAGGTGCAACTCCAAACGAGCACGGAGTTGCTCCAGCAGTTAGAGGACGTGCTGGGACTCCTGCGGAACTTCATCGTCGGTATCGCTGCCATCTCCCTGCTGGTGGGCTCGATCGGTATTGCGAACATCATGCTCGTGAGCGTCACCGAGCGCACCCGCGAGATCGGCATCATGAAAGCAGTCGGCGCGCAAAACCGCGACGTACTCGGGCTCTTCCTGACCGAATCGGTGATCCTCGGCGTGATCGGCGCGATTCTGGGAACGGGGCTGGGACTCGTCGCGGGCTATCTCGGCGCGCAGTACATCGATCTGCCGCTGGTCTACCCCCTCGAGTACGTCGCGCTCGCGGTCGTCGTCGGGATGCTGGTGGGCATCGTCGCCGGGCTCTACCCGGCCTGGCGGGCCGCGCGGACGGATCCGATCGACGCGCTCAGATACGAGTGAGAGGAGCCGGACCGACGACTGCGCTCGAGGGACGGGTTATCGATCCCAGTCTCGTTCCCGTTCCGGGTCCGGTTCCTGCGCTCCGTCCCACTCCTCGGGCTCGCGGTCACGAGTCGGTGCGGCGTCGGCGTCCCGAGTGCGGGCTGCCGTCTCGAAGCCGATCGTCTCTCGGGTCCGTCGCCGTCGGTCGGGATACTCCGCGGCCAGATAGGCGCCGAGGTAGCCGCCCAGCGCCGACAGGCCGACGGTGTACAACAGGAAGAAGAGACCGGCGCTGACGACCAGTATCGAGAGGAGTACGATCCCGCTAACGGGGAGCTCACCCGTGAGGACGAGACCGAAGAACCCGATGAAAAAGAAGCCGACGGCCGCGATCGGCAGGAAAGCGATCGCGCCGGCCAGCGCGCCGACGATCGTCCCGTCGCGCTCGTTGGGCCCCTCGAGAAAGCCCGCGACGACGCCGCCGAGGACGGTCGACAGCGGGACAAAGGAGAGGACGACGCCGACGAGGGCACCGATGATCGCGTTGATGGCGGTTCGGCTGCGGACCATACCGAACGAACGCGGAGCAGGGGGAAAAGTGTCGGTGGTCGGTGGTGTCGACTCGGATAGCAGTCGGTCCGCGGTCAGTCGTTCGTGGCCCGCGAACTGGGCTCCTCGAAGGTCGCCTCCGCGTCGTCGGTGTCGTCGGCGTCGGGGGGCTCCTCGAGATCGGCTTCGACGAGCTCGCTGAACGTGGCGTCGGTGTTGACCTCGTCGGCCAGCAGGTCGACGGCCTCGACGAAGACGGCGACGATCAGCGGGCCGACGACGACGCCGATCGCGCCGAGCGTGAAGAGCCCGCCGGTAAAGCCGACGAAGTAGAGGCTGCCGGGGAGGCCGGCCGACCGGCGGGCCAGCCGGGGGCGGACGGCGATGTCGGGGAGCCAGGCGACGAGGACGAGGCCGAGCCCGCCGATCAGCACCGCCGCGGCGAGATCGCCGGCGACAACGTGATAGAGCGTGATCGGGGCGATGAGCATGCTGGGACCGATGATCGGAACGAACTGCATGATCGCGGCGACGATCGCCAGCGTCAGGGCGCCCTCGTAGCCGAGCAGCCAGAACAGCGGATAGGCGACCGCCAGCGTGGCGATCGAGGTCGCGACCTGCAGGACGTAGATCGCGTACAGCGTTTCGCGTGCCCGTTTCGCGAGCGCGTAGACGATATCTCGGTAGCCGTGGGGAACCGGCGCGATGGCAGCCCGACCGGCCTCGTCGCCTTTGAGCAGCAGGCCAAAGAGGAGGACGACGAACAGCGCGAGCTTGATCGCGAGCACCGGCAGCGCCAGCGCGAACGTCGCCGCGGCCCCGCTCAGGAACTCGAGGGCGGCAGCCTGAACCTGCCCCACCTCGATCGTGTGGGTCATCCCGAAGGCCGCGACCGAGACGTTCTCGGGGAGGCCGGCGACGACCGCGAGCACCTGCTCGAGTCGGAAGTAGAGCGCGACGGCCAGCGGCGTGAAGACGGCGACCGCGCTCAGGAAGCCAAGCAGGGTCGCGACGAGAGCGCCGGTCCACTCCGAGAGGCCGCGCCTGACGAGCCAGCGCTGGACGGGCACGAGGACGTAGGCCACCGTGAGCGCGAAGAGGATCGTCCCGAGCACTTCGAGTAAGATGCCGCCGGTCAGGAGGCCGAGCGCGACGACGATCGCCGCGAGAACGTATCGACGACGCGCGTTCGCGGTCGGGTTCTCGGTCCCTGTCACAGGCGTGGGTTGCGTGCGGGCGGCATAATCTTTCGGTCTCGGTGACGGTCGACCGAGACGGTCCGATCACAGCCGTTTCTCCCACCGCGTACCGCCGGCCACTTCAGACCGACCGATCGCGTCGAAAGCGAGATTCACTCGCTTTCTCGGTTGCCTGTGTGAATGAATACCATACTATTATCTCGGGCCGCGCTGTGTGCCATAGCATGGCAGACACCAAGGCGAGTCGGATCGAGAAAGCCCGCAACGCCGAACGGCGCCAGCGAGAACGGGAACTCTCAGAGGCCCTCGAGCGAAGCGACGAACCCGAGCCGCCCCGCGAGGACGATCCCGCGGTCGATCGACCGACCGACGAGATCTCGATCGAGGTACCAGGCGACGGCGAGACCGTGGTCCGACCGGTGCTCGAGGACGATATCGCACCCGAGCTCACGGAGCGCTACCCGGTCGAACCGCCGGACGAGCGCTGACCGAACGGCTCGAGAGCCGACTGGGGAATCGGAGCCGCTATGCCAGCCCCCAGAAGAACGCGATTCCGAGGACGGTCACGACCGACAACAGCAGCTGCAGCGGCGCGCCGATCCGGACGAAGTCCGAGAACTTGTAGCCGCCGGGGCCGTAGACGAACAGGTTCGTCTGATAGCCCACTGGCGTGAGAAACGCCGTCGAAGCCGCGAAGGTCACCGCGAGTACGAACGCGAACGGGTCGGCGCCGATCTGTCTCGCGGTCTCGACGGCCACGGGCAGCATCAAGACGACGCTCGCGTTGTTCGAGATGACGCCCGTGATGAGACCGGTCGCGATGTAGAACACCCACAACACGCCCAACGCCGGCAGGAAAGCACCCGTCGCGGCGACGAGGGTCCCCAGCAGGTCCGCGCCGCCGGTCTGCTCTAGAGCCATTCCCAGCGGGATGATCCCCGCGAGGAGGAAGATCACGTCCCACTCGACGGCGTCGTAGATCTCGGTCGGCCGGAGGACGCCCGTCGCGACCATCGCAACGACGCCCGCGAGCGCGGTGACGAGGATGGGCAACGAGAGCGCGGCAAGCCCCTCGAGCGCGCCGACGCCGGTCGCAGCCGCCGCCGCGGAGCCGATCACGCCCCACGGGACGGCGACGAAGCCGACCACGCCGGCCATGATCGCCGCTGCGTGGGGAATCTTCTCGGTCCGGTAGTCGGGCTCCTCGGGTTCGTGCGCGACGATGAAGTCGTCGTTTCGCGAGAGGCGGTCGATGCTGTCGGGCGCGGCCTGAACGAGCAGTGTGTCACCGACGCGAATGCGGCGTTCGTCCATGTTACTCCGGACGGTCTCGCCCCGGCTACGGAAGGCCAGCACGGTCGCGTCGTAGCGCTGGCGAAAGGTCGAACTCTCGAGGGATTCGCCCACGAGGAAGGAACCGCGCGGGACGACGATCTCGACGAGGGTCCGCTCGGGGACCTCGTCGGGCTCTAGCTCCGCGTCGGTTTCGGGGCTGCCGACGAGCGTGACGGTCTCGCGGTCGACGAGTTGCTGGACGGTCGTGCGGTCGGCGCGCAGCCGCAGCAGGTCGCCGGCCTGGATCGCCTTCTGGCCGATGGGTTCGATGAACTCCTCGCCGTCGCGGACGACCTGGAGGATGTCGGCGTCGAACTCGACGTGGTCGATGGCGTCCGCAACGGTGGTGCCAGCAAGCGGCGAGTCATCGTCGACGACGACCTCGGTCAGGTACTCTTCGATGGCGTACTCCTGAACGTAGTCCTCGTCGACGGGGACGCGCTCGGGGAGCAGCCGGTGGCCGACGGTAACGAGATAGAGACTGCCGACGAGGAGGACGACGATCCCGAGTTGGGTGAACTCGAACATCGAGAACGGACGACCGAGCAAGCGTGCGGAGACGTCGCTCGCGAGGATGTTCGTCGAGGTCCCGATGAGCGTGAGCATCCCGCCGAACATCGAGGCGTAGGACAGCGGGATCAGGAGTTTCGAGGGCGAGGTCTTCCCCTGATGTGCGATGTCGGAGATGACGGGAACGAGAATGGCGACGACCGGTGTGTTGTTGATGAAGCCCGAAATCGGGCCGCTGACGCCGATCGTCGCGAGCAGCTGTTTGTCGAGGTCGTCGCCCGCGAACGCGGACATCTTCCGCCCGAGAATCTGGACGACCCCCGTCTGACTGATCCCCGAACTGAGGATGAGCATCGCCAGCACGGTGATCGTCGCCGAGTTCGAGAAGCCCGATGTTCCTTCGGCCGTCGAGATCTCGGTGAGATTCACCACGCCGTCGGCCCCCAGCACCATCAGGAGGACCATGATGAGGATGGCAGTCACGTCGATCGGTAGCAACTCGGTCACGAACAGGACCAACGCGAGCACGATGATCCCGAACACGACCAGCATCTCGGGGGTGACCGCGAGTTCGCCGGTGCCAGCGGCCAGCGGAAACGCGCCGGGACCGAACGGAAAACAGCCAGACACGGTTGATGGTGCGGAATCGGTGACGGCCCCGCTTGAAAGCCCCGATTCAACAGCGGTACAATGGGACCGACGAGCCCACGAGGGCCGAAGCGCTCTCGCTCTCCGGTCGACGTTCGGCGAACATCTTCGTGCGAATTCCCTCGAGGCAAGAAGTGTAGCGGTACTCAAGTGCTGAGCCCGAATAGAGAACGGACGACGCAATCGGTGCGACGAGCCATGAACGAGTACGCGCTCCCCATCGCGGTCGCGAACACGGCGACGGTGCTGACCGGCGGTGCCATCGCAATGCTGGCCTACCGCGCGTTTCGCCGGACCGGCGCCGCGGCGCTGCGAGCGGTCGCCGTCGGCTTCGCGGTCATCGTCGCCGGCTCGGTGCTCGGCGGTTGCATCCACCTCCTCTGGGACGCGGTAGCCCTCGGCGTGGCCCTCCAGAGCGCGGTGACCGCCCTCGGCTTCGCGATCTTGCTCTACTCGCTGTACGCCGAAACGTCCGACGTGACCGTCACCGCGGAGGTGAAGCTATGACCGACGGACCGACCGCGGACGGATCGACGGGGCGGCCGACGCGGGTCGTCGCCCAGGGGACCTTCGACTTGCTCCATCCCGGCCACGTCGGCTACCTCGAGCAGGCCGCCGCGGCCGGCGACGAACTCCACGTTATCGTCGCCCGCGCGGCGAGTGTGACGCACAAGCCCGACCCAGTCCTGTCGGGCGAGCAGCGCCGCGACGCCGTCGCCGCGCTCGAGGCGGTCGATCACGCCCGACTCGGCCACACCGAGGACTTCTCGATTCCGATTCGGGAGATCGACCCGGACGTGCTCGTCCTCGGCCACGACCAGCACCACGACGCAAGCGAGATCGAGCGGGCGCTCGCCGACTGGGGGATCGACTGCCGGGTCGAACGAGCGAGGGGACTCGAGCCGAGCGACGAGGGACTGTACTCGAGCAGCGATATCGTCGACCGGATTCTGGCCGAACGCGGTCGAGATCCAAGCGAGCGGCAAGCGACTCTCGAGGCGGAGTCCGACGACTGACGCCGGGGAGACCTCGGTCGTTCGTGATTCGACCCCACTTACTGCGACGAACGCCGCGACCGGAACCGCTCCAGGCCGACCTCGAGCATGTCGGGGCTGACGGGCTGGAACTCGCCGTCGTCGGGCAGGTAGGGACGAACGGAGTCCCAGCTGTCGCGGGCGTAGCGCTCGTCGAGGAGGACGCGGACGCCGACGTCCTCGGGACTGCGGATGACGCGGCCGATCGCCTGTCTGGCTTTCCGTACCGCCGGAATCGTCAGCGCGTAGGTGAAGCCGTCGCCGAACTCGTCCTCGTAGGCCCGCCGGACCGCCTTCGTCCGGGGGCTCGAGGTGTTGACGATCGGAACACCGCAGACGACCGCCGCAGTGAGGCGATCGCCGCTGTAGTCGACGCCCTCGGTCAGCGTCCCCCGGAGGCTGGTGACGAGCACCTTCCCCTCGCCCGCGAAGAACTCGTCTTTGAGCGACTGGGTGGTCTCGTCGTCGCTCGCGGCGTCGAGCAAGACCGGCTTGTCGATCCGCTCCTCGAGAACGCCGGCGGCCCACTCGGCCTCGGCGTAGCTCGGCATCCCGACGAGGACGTTGCCCGAGACGCGGGCGACTTTCGCGATGGCGTCGGCGTAGTGGGTCCGGGTCGGGTTCTCCTCGCCCGGCCGGCCACGGTTGTCGTAGGTGAACTTGGGCGCGGCGACGGCGAAGCTCTCGCGGTTCTCCGCGGGGAAGTGGAGGCCGTAGCGGCGCTCGACGACCGGCCGGTCTTCTTCGCGTGCGAGGTACTGGAGCCCCGTGACTTCGGTGAAGGCGTCCATCGGCTCCAGGGTCGCGCTCATCAGGATGCCGCCGCCGAACATCGCGAGCCGGTCGCCGATCGCGTCACTGGGGACGCAGTTGTGCAAGGAGAGGCGAGCGTTGTAGGCCCGCCGCCAGGAGTCGGCGGGTTCGGTGTCGTCCCACGTGCGCTCGAGTTCGATCTCGCGGAAGTAATCGGTGTGGCCCTGCCGATACCACTCGCCGAGGACGCGACCGACGGCGGGCGCGGCGCGGGTTCGGTCCTCGTCCTCGGCGTCGTTCAAGATTCGCGCGACGACGGCGCCGACGGCCTCGGCGCGGACCCAGTCGGCGTCGCCATACCCCGCCTCGCGAGCCCACTCGGTAAGGTCGTCCTCGGCAGGCATTCCGGGATCGCGGAGCGGGAGTTCGGCGTCCGGGAGGTCGGTCAGGTTCGATTCCCACCCCCTGTGGTTCCGGTCGAGGAAGGCGGTGACCCGGCGGTCGAGTTCGGCCCGGAGATCCTGAACGAACTCGAGGGTCCGATTGAGTTCCTCGTAGGAGACGTCGCTGTCCGATAGTTCCGCGCGGACGAGGTCGGCGTCGGCAGTCTTCGACCCGCCCTGGGCCTGTCGGCCCTCACGCTCGAACTTGATCGGCTGGATCACCCGCGAGAGTTCTGTTTCGGCGTCTCGGAGCGTCGTATCGGCGACCCCCTCGCTGACCAGATCGCGCACGCGAGGCTCAAGCATGTGGGCCTCGTCGCAGACGACGAAGGTGGAGTCGTCCAGTAGCGCGCCGGTGAAGGAGCCGACCGTTCGGGGGTCGAAGGCGTGGTAGTAGTTGCCGATCACGACTTCGACCTCGCCGAGCGCGGCTCCCATCACGGAGTGCGGGCAGGTGCCGTGTTTCACCGAGCGAGCGACGAGATCTTCGGGCGTGACCATGCCAGCAGCGGTGAAGTCGTAGGGGACCGCTTCGGCGGCGGCGCCGTCCTCGTCGTCCGGCAGGTCCTCCAAGTACTGCGCGTAGAACGGGCAGTACTCGGTCTCGGCGCCGACGGGGCCGCCCTCGCCGTACTCGGGCAGGTCCGGGGGGTAGGGTGTCGGTTCGCCCGCGGTCTCGAGGAAGCTACTGGTCGACTGCGCCCCGCTGTCGGCCAATCCGATCTGCTGGCTCCGGGCGCGAGCGGCCAGATTCTGTGCGGTCGTGTCGCCGCCCTCGCCGGTGAGATCGCGGGTGCGGTCTCGCAGCGTTTCACAGCGGTCGTAGACGTTGCCGTCGTCGATCCCCGCCGCGTTCTCGCGGTTGTACGGACAGACATCGGCTTTCCCGACGAGGGTCAGCCCCGAGATCGGATCCCAGTCGGCGGGTAGGTTCGCGTTGATCGTCTCGAGGTCGGCCTCGAACTGTCGCAGTTGCTGTTTGACGCTCGTCAGCACGAGGACGCGCTCGTAGTCGGTGTCCGGATCGCGCACCAGATCGATCCCCGCGGTGAGCGCGATCATCGTCTTGCCGGTGCCACAGGCCCCTTCGATGACGGTGTAGCCGCCCTCCCGCCCGGTATCGATGGCGGCCTCGGTGCCGTCGACCTGCGGCTCATAGGGGCTGTCGTGGCCGAACACCGTCCGCCAGTTCGTCATTCCTGCCGTACTCATCGTCGGTCGCTCATAGGGTTGACGGACCGAACTGGCCGCGCGATGGTATATAAACATCGGGACGGACGAGACGGGAGGGCGGGACGAAGCACGACTCGAGGATCAACGTGCGGTGGCGCGCGCTGACGGGCGACCGAACGAACGTGAGGACGCCCGGCGATAGCGCGCGAGGGGCGAGCGAGCGGCGGCGAGGGGTGAACGGAGTGACTCCCTCGAGAGCGAACGGTGACCGCCGGGAGCCGTGAGCAGCGAGCGAGTCGGCTGGGGAGGACGTGGAAACCCTCGTCTCCACGCGAGCAGAACGCTCCGTCACCCTCGTTTCGTCCGGTACAGCGCGGCCGACACCACGACATCTCGAGAGAGTACGTCTGAACGGATCGAGCAGAGCGGAACGTAACGCCTTCCCCTCCCGGCACCTTACCCCCGCTATGAGCGACACCGGATCCGTCGATGTCGACCGCTGGCGCGACGAACTCGAGTCGAAACGCACCGAGAAAGACGAGTTCTTCGCCGACCACCCGCAGTCGCCGATCCCGCCCGAGGACCGCGACGCCTTCGACGGCCTCGACTACTTCGAGCCGGATCCGGCCTATCGCGTGACCGCGACCGCAACGGTCCACGACGACCCCGAGGTCGTCCTGCTGGACACCACCGCGGGCCGGGAGATGCGTTACCTCCGCGTCGCGACCCTCGAGTTCGAACTGTCCCGCGAGGACGACGACCTCGAGGACGGCACGTTCGAACTCGCGGCCTACGAACAGGAGCGCCCGACCGAGCAGCCGCTGTTCGTGCCGTTCCGCGATAAGACGACCGGACAGCAGACCTATCAAGGCGGGCGATACATGGAACTCGCGCCGGAAGACGAGATCGCGGACGGCGACAAGCTCGTCGTCGACTTCAACCTCGCGTACTCGCCGTTTTGCGCCTACAGTGACACCTTCGACTGCCCGCTCCCGCCGGAGGAAAACTGGCTCGAGGTGGCGATTCCGGCCGGCGAGCGGTTCGAGTAACGGCCGCTCGAGCCAGCGAGCGAGGAGACGGTAGCGACCGCCCGCGCTCGACGTGGACGAGCGATCGCGTCTGGGGAGCACAATATATCGCTCCCGATGATTGTAACCGGCATCGTCGGACCGTTTCGACTCGAGTCAGCGGGCCCGTCACGGGTTGTACCGGGTAGTTTGGATCCTCGAGTGGAAACCAAGGGGTTCGGGGGCGCGAAGCGAGCGGTACCCGAAAGCGGGGACGGAAAACGGCGGTGAACCGCCGACGATCAGGGCGCGACGCCGACGGTGAGCAGCGTCCCGAACTCGCGATAGCGTTCGACCATCGCCTCGCGAGTGTCCCACTCCTCTATCGGGAACTCGGCCTCGGCGGGGATCGTGATCTCGCGGTCGGGGATGTTGTCCTGTTCGGCGACGTAAAGGCCGGCGTCGCGGAAGGCCTCGCGGTATTGCCGACGGTCCCAGCGGGTCATCTCGACGGAGATGAACTCCTGCCACTCGTGGGAGTGAACGTTCTCCTCGTAGTAGTTGACCGCACAGTAGAAGGTGCCGCCGGGCCGAAGCACGCGGGCGATCTCACGGAGCGCTTCGTGGGGGTCTGCGGCGTAATAGAAAGCCTCCATCGACCAGACGTGATCGATCGAGTCGTCGGCGAAGGGCAGGGAGTCGAAGTCGCCGACGACGAAGCCGACGGCGTCGTCGTCCGTGTAGCCCGCCGCATTGTGGGCCATCTCGGGTGAGCCGTCGAGGCCGTAGACCCGGCCGGCGTCTTTGGTGTCCCGGAGCGCCCGGCCCGCGTAACCGCTGCCACAGCCGAGATCGAGGACGGTGTCGCCCGGTTCGACGGGCAGCCGCGCCAGCGCGTGCTTGGCGGTGTGCCAGTGGCGCTCCTCCATGCCCTTATCCCGGCCGCTCGTTGCCCAGTCGTCGAACTCCTCACGAACGCTCATGAGCGGACGGTGGGATTCCCAGGGATAAACGCATTCGCATGGCCCCGCGTTTACCGCTTACTTTCGTCCGGGCCGCGCTCGTCCGAATCGGTCACGCTGTCGCGGCGTCCGACTCGAAGCGGAGGTGGGCGACTCGAGCGGCGACCGACTCCGTTCTCACCCTTCCGAGAACCGCCGATAGATTCTTTAGGCTGGCCTAAATTATAACGAGTGAAGGGTCGATCGACCGAAATCCGTGGGCATCCGGATCTCGGTTCGACTCGGTGAGTACGACTGTCCCACCCCTCGACCCGTTTCAGACCCTTCCTCCGCGTTCGGCGTCGAATCCGACGAGACACATCCGCACTCTTAAGGGATTGCCGAAAGTTGTTCACGGCAGTATGGAATACACGCTCGAAATCGACGGGACGCCGGAAACGGTACCGGGTGGGACCGGCATCCTTCTCTTGCATCCGAGCACGGGTGAAACGGATCGCATCGACACCGATTTCCTCAAAACGGACACCGACAACTTCCTCGTCATCTCCACGCGAACCACCGCTCGAGAGGTCAGACAGAAACTCGAGTACTACGACGTCGACGAGGAACGCGCCGAGATTCTGGACACGCTGAGCATCGAACGCGGCTACTCCCGGCGCTCGTCCGATACCGTCCACTACGTCGCTGCCCCCGACGATATCGACGGCATCGTCGACCACATCGACGGCTTCCTCGGCGACCACGACGGGAAACTCCGCATCAGCTTCGACTCCGTGACGGAACTCGCCTACTACGCCGGTGAGGAGGAGGCACTCGAGGCGGTCGAACGTATCCTCTCGTTGCTCGAGGACCACGACGCTGTCGGCCTCTTTCACCTCTCGGAAGAACCCCACGACGAGGCCACCGTCGACGAGTTCCGCGCGCTGTTCGACGGCGTCGTCGACTTAGACGAAGACGGGAGTATCGACGCCGACTTCTGAGCGCGAGCGGTACGGACGATAGTTCTCGTCGAACCACCGCGCAGCCACAGACGGTGCTCCAGTCGAAACAGCAAACGGGGAGCGGATACGGGCTCACCCCTCGAGCGACTCGAACGTCTTTTCGGCCCAGCGGATCGCGTACTCGGGTCCGTGATCCAGATACGCCTCGGTGTCGAGCGCGGCGAAGGGGGCCGGCAGCTCGATCGCGTGTTTGATCGCCGCGCAGGCGAGTTCCGTCGCGTCGGCAAAGTCGGTGTCACCGCGTGCGACCGCACGCGAGAGATCGGTGACGCGGTCCTCGAGCCGGTCCCCGGCGTCCTGCCAGGCGTCGGCCAGGTCCGACTCGTCGTCGCGCCAGCCCGCGAACACCTCGCGAGTCTGGAGGCCGATCCAGCCGTCGTAGAGCGCGGCGGCGATCTGGTAGGTGCCGTTCGGATCGAGCGGGGTCGCCCGGTCGAGTTCGCGGTAGGACTCCTCGAAGAAGCCGATGAAGTGTTCTGGCACCTCGAGACCTACCTGAACGAACGCTTCGGCGAGCAAGAAGTCGACGAACGGCTCGGGCGAGCCCTCGACGCGGGGCTTGACGATGACCACCGGCGGTTCTGTTTGTCGCGTCCAGGCGATACTCCCGTCGCCCGGCATTCCGATCGTGAGATCCGAGCCGGCATAGCGGGCGAGCAACGTCGGGGCGTCGTCGGGAAGCCAGGCCGCGGGATAGGTCGCGGGCTCGAGCGCGTTGACGAGTAAACCGAGATCCTCGGCCTGTGCCGGCGGAAGCGTCTCGAAATCGCGTTCGCAGTCGAGGACTCGAGTGTCCGGCGCGTGACGCTCGCGGACGGCCGCGACCCGCTCCGAGAGCGCACGGGCCTCGAACATCAGGCGAACGCGGACTGGAAGACGAGCAGGACCGACAGCAGTGCCGATACAGCGATCGTGGCGAGAACGACCTTGGTTGCAGTACTCATGTGCGAGGCGTCGTATCCGCGTCGCTTAAATCCATCTGTCTCCGGCCGTCCGTCCAACTCGGTTCCAGTCCACCACGCCGGTAGTCGCTGCTCATCCGCGCCGACTCGAGGGCGTCGTAGACGGAGAATCCGTCAGGCGCGGACTGTCGATCGGTTCGGTGTCGGTCGTCCTCGAGTAGCGAGAGCGGCTATCGTCGATCCGGAACGCCTTCGAAAACCAGAGTTTCGAGTGGAATCCCCTTACGGGAACGTATACAGAACCGCCGCGTGAGTAGAACGGTTGCAGTCGAAACGAGCCGGTGGACGGCGGCCGGTCGCGGGACGGGACCGTCGGTCGGCAGATGCGGGCAAAGAGCGCGATACAGAGACCACCGCAGTCGGCGGGTCAGTCGTCACCGTCGTCGCCGCGCCACGAGTCGGGAACGTCGATGACGTACCGGCCGTCTTCTTGCAGCGAGATGATGTACTCGTCACGGTTGTAGAGCTCCATCAGATTGAGTTCGTACTGTCCCGGCCGAACGATCTTGATGCTCTCGAACTGCTCGTTGAGTTCCGCGCGGAGTTCCTCGATCGACGGCCGTTCGCCGCTCGGTTCGCTGACGACGCGGCCGTGTTCCGGTGGCGAATCATCGTCGCGCTCTGCCGTCGTTGACCCGTCGTGATCGACCGATCGACCGGCCGTTTCGTGTCCCGGTTCCCGCTGGTCGGTACCGCCAGCGTGCGGCGGAAGATCGTCGGACGGGACGACCTCGCTTCGAGCGTCGGCCTGTGCCGAGTTCTCGTCGTCCGCGAGCGTGGCAGTGGGTCGATCGGACGACGGATCCGGCCGCTCGGCGTCCAACTGGGTGTCGTCGTCGGGGCCGGCGGGCTCGCTCGAGCCGTCGGATCGATCTTCGGGTCGCCGTGCCGTCTCGGGCCACTCCTCGAACTCGCCGTCGGTCGGCGATTCGCGCTCGACGGGATCGGGTTTCGCACTCGAGGGCCAGGAGCCGTCGCCGTCGTCCGAGGAGCGAGCGGAGACGAACTCGCGGACGGTTTCTGCGGCCCGCGTGGTAACGCTGTCCGAGCCGGAGGTCGGTCGGGCGTCGCTCTCGCCGGCGTCGGCCGAGTCGGACGTGCCGGTCGCAGCGGGCGATCCCGAGGTGGCGGTCGCCCCCGCACCGCCACCCTCGTCGAACGATTCGGCTGCGGCCGTGGCCGTCGGCGCGAACTGGAACTTGTTCCCGCCGCAGTCGGGACAGCCCGATAACATCTCCTTGGAGCCGTCGGCGAACGTTCGGCCGCAGTTCGTACACTGATGAGGCATTAGTTGCGGGACACGAGCGCGCTGATGAGCGTTTCGTCTTTGTGAAGCGTTTCGATCTGGTTGGCCGGGCCGATCACCGTCAGTTTCGTCTCGGCCTGATCGCCGCCCATGATACGGCCGAGCAGCGACGAGTCGTGGGTGTCGGATTTGGGATAGGTCTCGATCTCGATCCCGTTGAACTCGTCGGGACTGATCTCGGCCATCGTCACCTCGATGAGTCGGCTCTCCTCGTCGGGCGTGAGCCCTTCCTCCAAGATGACGATGTTGCCGTCGTGGACGCCGTCTAAGATCATCCTGATCTTTTCCATCGTCGCCATCCCGTCCATGCGCTCGCCGCTGATCAGGTCGATCTGTACGCCGTCGGATGGCTCCGAGTCGTCCGCATTAGTTGCTTTCGGCATGGTATCACCCGAAGTACTCCGCGATCTTGTCGTAGACTTCGTCCATGTTGTCACCTTCCTTCGCGGAGAGGGGCACAGTCGTGTGCTGAGGGAAGGCGTCCTCGATCCGCTTGACGCTGGATTCGTCGAGGTCGATCTTGTTCGCGAAGATGAGAACCGGGAGATCGCGGGATTCGATGATGCCGATCAGCATCGTGTTGACCTGCGTGATCGGATCCTCAGCGCTGTCCAGGACATAGACAACGCCGTCGACGTCTTCTCGAAGCCAGTGCATCGCCTCGGCGACGCCCTCGGTCGCTTCCCGTGAGCGACGGATGGCGTCGTCTTCGTCCATCTCGTCGGTGAACTCCTCGTAGTCGACTTTGGTCGTCACGCCGGGCGTATCGACGATATCGATGGTCACCGTCTTCCCGTTGCGTTCGATCTCGACATTTTCTTTCCTGCGTGCGCGACGCGTCTCGTGAGGGATACGACTCTCCGCGCCGACGGCGTCACCCGTCCAATCGCGTGCGATGCGGTTTGCAAGCGTCGTCTTGCCTGCATTCGGCGGACCGTAGATACCGATTCGTTTGGGCTCCTGTTCCGAGAACAGGCGATCCGTAACCCGAGAGATACTATCTTTGAGTTCTGTGAACAGTCCCATCTGTGGGGGCCTCCAGCACCGCGGGGTGCATCTGCGCGTACTACTAACTGGACCCACTTAAGCCTACGTCAGACATGTAGACTGTCCTACGGGAGTGAATTGCCGCCACGAACGATCGTTCGGAACCGGGAGGACGGAACGACAAGGTGCGACCCAGTCGGAGAGGCCTCCTCGAGCATGCGCCCACGAAGCCAACCGGGTGTCGACAAGAGCCGCCATCGATACCGGGACACGTCGTGAGTTCCAGCCTTCCGGACACCCCCACCCCTTCGTTTCAACTGGAGAGCGACGAGAGACCCGGTGGAAACCAGCGCTGTCGAGGCGGAACGAACTGACCTCAACCCCCTCTTTTCCACTCGAGGCACGCATTGGACGATTTTGCGGCGGATTACGGCCGACGAGATCTCGCTAGTAATATCACGATCAGTCTAGTAACTCGAGACACCGTGAAACGGACTTCTAGGAGCAACTAGCAATACACAACAATCATCTAGTAAAGAAATCTATTCTGCTAGTTCTGCGGATACTGTTTCTTCGCTATTGTTATAAAACCTCTCATCACTAGAGACACCTTCGACCCCCACCCTCCCTTTCGAGCGTTCCACCTGAAACGAAGGGGTGGGGGGCTTCCCGATAGCTGACCTGTCTCTTCCGGACCCGGAATCCCATTCGACGAGGATCCTCCATTTCGACCGAGTCGGCGGATCACGGATGCGGATGGATCACAATCTCTGACCGTTGTAGTCACAGTCGGTCTCCCATCTCTCGTCACCGGCGGACTCGCGTCTCCATCAAAAGTTCCAGCAGTGACGGTCCGGCAGTGATACGGAGCTCCGGTGAAAGGAACGTACCGGCCGACGAGACAGAATATCGATCACGGTGCCCTGTTTCGTCGTCGTTTCGACTCGAACCGCCCCCCTCTCGGGACCGTTCGACTGACTTCGCTGCGAACGAGCGGCGTTATCGGTCCCGTACTGGGGACGGGAAAGGAAGAATTTATTAGCATGCTTTTCCTCTGGTTCGTTTGCATCAACTGGACCCGAATCGAGATCTGGAAACGATAGATACCCTCGCGGAGGCTATCACGCCGTGAAATTTCCACCTCTTGGTTCGGCGCTCCACTCGAAATAAGGGGGTTCGTGTACGACGAATGTCAGACGATAACTCAGAGATTGCGGGTTCGGACGAGGTCGATATCGACGAAACGAGCGGGTTCTCGACGAACCTCGAGAACGCGGATCTCGGTGACGAGGAGTCGAATCAGGGCCTGTTCGACGACCTGCTCAGCGGCGAGCCGATCTTCGAGAACAAGGAAGTCCTCCGACCCTCCTATACGCCACACGAACTCCCCCATCGGAGCGATCAGATCAACAAGATGGCGACGATTCTCGTCGCCGCGCTCCGCGGGGAAACGCCGTCGAACATCCTCATATACGGCAAAACCGGCACCGGAAAGACGGCGAGCGCGAAGTTCGTCAGCAAGGAACTCGAGAGCACCTCCCAGAAGTACAGCGTCCCGTGTGACGTCGAGTACATCAACTGTGAGGTCACGGACACACAGTATCGCGTCCTCGCACAGCTCGCGAACAAGTTCATCGAGAAGAACAAAGCACGGATCGACGACCGTGTCGCCGACCTCGAGTCGTTACTCGAAGAACTCGAGGAGTTCGAGGACGACCGAACGTCCACCGCGGGCGACGGCAGCGCCGACGACGCGACGGCATCCGATCCGTTCGACTTCGTCTCGGACGAGGAAATCGAGTCACCTCCCGACAGTTCGAATGGAGACGATATCGAGACGGAGTCTGGTGATTCTCCACCTGAAGCGGAGGGGTCTTCTGAGCGGACGACGCCGACGGCCAACGACACTGAGCGCGATCCCGCGACGGAGTCGACGGCGCTGGAATCCGAGCACCCGCTCGAGTCGACGCCGTTCGACGATCGAAACGCGGTCGAGGAGCGAATCGCGGACCTCGAGGACGACAAGGACTCGTTCGAGGAGGTCCCGATGACCGGCTGGCCGACTGACCGGGTCTACAGCGTCTTCTTCGATGCCGTCGACTACGACGAGCGGGTCGTCGTCATCATGCTAGACGAGATCGACAAACTCGTCGAGAAAAGCGGCGACGACACGCTCTATAACCTCTCGCGGATGAACTCCGAACTCGAGAACTCCCGGGTCTCGATCATCGGCATCTCGAACGACCTCAAGTTCACCGATTTCCTCGACCCGCGGGTCAAGTCCTCGCTGGGCGAAGAGGAGATCGTCTTCCCGCCCTACGACGCGAACCAGTTGCGGGACATCCTCGAGCACCGCTCGGAAGTCGCGTTCAAGGGGGGTGCGCTCTCGTCGGACGTAATCCCGCTGTGTGCGGCCTTCGCCGCGCAGGAACACGGGGACGCGCGACGCGCGCTAGACTTACTGCGGACCGCCGGTGAACTCGCCGAGCGCTCCCAGGCCGAGACGATCGTCGAGGAACACGTCCGGCAGGCCCAGGACAAGATCGAACTCGACCGCGTCGTCGAGGTCGTCCGCACCCTTCCGACCCAGAGCAAGCTCGTCCTCTTCGCGATCATCTTGCTCGAGAAAAATGGCGTCCACAGCATCAACACGGGCGAGGTGTTCAACATCTACAAGCGCCTCTGCGAGGAGATCGACGCGGACGTGTTGACCCAGCGGCGGGTCACGGACCTCATCAGCGAACTCGACATGCTGGGGATCGTCAACGCCATCGTCGTCTCGAAGGGCCGATACGGCCGGACCAAGGAGATCAGCCTCTCCGTTCCACTCGAAGAGACGGAGGCCGTGCTTCTGAGCGACTCCCGACTGAGCGACATCGACGACGTGCAGCCGTTCGTCCAGGCCCGATTCGAGAACTGAACGCGCCGTTCCCGACTCTCTTCTCGACTCCCCGGTCGTCGTTCGCCGTCTCGCGTTTCCCCCCGTTTCGACTCGAGCGTGGCTGGCGAGGAGAGGTCACTGCTGTCTCGACGCGCGCCGCCGGCAGCCAGCGCCGGGAACGAATGGAAAAGGGAGGCGGAGCGATGCAACCGAGCGCGAAGCGACACGGCTGACTCAGCGACGATATCGAGTGGCGGCTGCTGCGGTACCGACACCGGCGACGGCGGCCATGCCGGCGAACTCGCCGTCGAGTCCGGAGCTGGAGGGTCCGGAAGGCGTCGGCGTCACCGCTGTCGTCGCGGGTGCCGCTCCTTGTAGCGGCGGACTCGAGGGCGCTGTCGGGACGATCATCCCGCCGAGGAGTTTGTCGAAGGTCAGGCGGACGTGGCCGAGCCACGGGATGCGGACCATCGCTTTGCCGGTGATCCACTCCGGTTTGACCACAGTCGTGTCAGCGCCGCCACTCAACTGATCGTAGCTCGGATTGTGATCGCCTTTCGTGATGAATCCTGCATGGGGTGCGGGACAGGTACGAACGTCATTGCAGGATACGTCACCGACGAGTTCTTCGCTCGCCTTGGTCTGGATCCAGTTTTCGTCCTCCTCGACCCAGAAGCGAGCGCGGTGAATCACCGGCGTCTTCCGTTCACTCCCTCCTGGTTTGAAGACGATTACGTCGCCTGCTTTCCCGAACTTCTTATGACCGGCTTCTTTCCCTTCCTCGAGGGTGACGATACCAGTACCCTGAACGGCTGCATCGCCGGCGAAGCGCCCCTCCTCGGCGATGAAGATCAGGTCGCCGCGTTCCATGTGGGGTTCCATGCTGCCGCTTTCCACCGCGACGAGCGGCGGCCAGATGCCGCTGATTCCGAACAGCAGGAGGCCGACGACGGCGACGATGGCGACGCTGCTCAGCACGTCGCGTACCATCATGACGCTCTCGTCGTCGGTCTCTAAGAACCAGCGGACGACTCCGTCGTCTTCGATCGTCACGGCGTCGGGATCGGGAGCCGATCGGGGCGGACCGCCCGACGCTCGAGACGCCCCGGCGCTGCTGTCCTGCCGGCCGCCCTCGTCGTCGCCGGGATCGTCTGGCGGACTCCCGGAGCTAGAACCGCTCATCGTGACCCGTTTTGCCGGGGTCGACAATCAACTTTCTGTTCGTCGGAGCGCGAAACGGAGTGCGTTACGAGCCGCCCCTGTCCGATCCGGCGAGGGCTCCGAACAGGAGTAGCGCGACCGCACCTGCCAAGACGACGCCGATGATCGAGCCGAGGCCGACCGCCGAGCGAATCGAGTCGACCAGTAGTCGAATCATGCCGAGTTGCGGCATCTTGAACATCGCTTTGCCGGTGACCCAGTCGGGGCTGACGACGGTGGTCTCCGACCCGGAGCGTGGCAGCTGGTCGTACGCCGGGTTGGCGTCGCCTTTCGTCACGAACCCGTCGTGGGGTGCCGGACACGAGCGGATGTCCGCGCAGGTCGCGCCCTCGAGAGAGCCGGGATCGGCCGTCGTCTGCACCCAGTTTTCGCCTGCCTCGACCCAGAAGTGTGCGCGGTGGATCACCGGCGTCGCGGTCGGGTCGCCGTTCGGCCGGAAGACGATCACGTCTCCGGGCTTCCCGAACTTTCGATAGCCGTTTTCTCGCCCTTGCTCGAGGGTGACGACGCCGGTTCCCTCGACGGCACCGTCGCCGGCGAACCGGCCCTCCTCGACGACGAAGACGATATCGCCGGCGTGCATGTTCGGCGTCATACTCCCGCTTTCGATGGCGACGAGCACCGGAAACTGGCCGCTAATTAAGAACAGCAGGAGCCCGACGATCGCGACGATGGCGAGGCTCGCCAGGACGACGCGGACGGCCGACACCGTTCGGTCGTCGGTCTCGAGGAACCAGCGAACGAGTCCGTCTTCGATTCGGACGGTCTCGTCGCGCCGGACTCGAGCCGAGCGATCCCCCAGCGGCCGCGGATCGCCGACCGAAGCGTCGTCGCTCGGGTGCTCGTCGGCTCCCGGCCGTCCGGCTCGGGAATCGGCGTGGGGACGGCCCGAGTCGCCGGCGTCGCGCCCGTTCATCGGACACCCGTTTCTCGGACCGGGGCATCAACCTTCCGGCGAATTATGTCGTCTCGTCGCTCGATGGCCCGGGATCCGCTATCCTTTTGCCGTCGCTCGCGAATGTCTGGGCTGTGCCACTCGAGGCTCCGGCGCGGATCGTCAGCGAACTCACGAGCCGCGGCTACAACGTCGAGCGCGAGGCGGTCACCCGGCTCGCCGCCGCCGACGATCCGAGCGCGGCCCTCGAGCGCGTGCTCGAGGGGGTTCCCGACGACGCGCTGGTCGTTCGGACAAACCACGTGACGGCCGCGCTCTCGACGGCCGACGCCGCGGACGTCGTCGATGGGCAGGGACTCGCCGATGGCGGTGCCGTCGATCCGGCTTCGACGGCCGCGAACGCGTCTCCCCCCGCCGAGTCGACCCCCTCCGTTTCAACTGGAACTGACCTACCCACGGCCGGCGAATCGACCGATCGATCTCCAGTCGAAACGGAGGGGTCGTCTCGCATCGAACGCTCCGTGGATCCCGCCCTGCGGTCGCTCGAGATCGTCGGCGATATGACCGGCGAGAGCACGGGAACCGGCGAGTACAGCGACTTCGTCTCCGTCTTTCGCGACCGACTCGACAGACTCGGCGGCAAGCTCCGCGGCCGAGTCAACCACCGGCCGGCCTCGGCGATCCAGAACATGCCCGGCGGTAGCGAGGCCGGGATGGTCGGGCTGGTCAACGATATCCGGTCGACCGCCAGCGGCCACTGGCTGATCGAACTCGAGGACGCGACCGGGACCTTCCCGTGGCTCGTGATGAAAGACCGGGAGTACGTCGACCTCGTCGACGAATTGCTGTGCGACGAGGTGCTGGCGATGGAGGGGACGCTGGCGGACGACTCGGGGATCGCCTTCGTCGACTCGATGTACTTCCCGGATGTCCCCCGGACCCACGAGCCGTCGACGGCCGACCGCCACGTGCAGGCGGCGCTGATCAGCGACGTCCACGTCGGCAGCCAGGAGTTCATGGCGGACGCCTGGAACGCCTTTGCCGATTGGCTTCACACCGAGCAGGCCCAGCACGTCGAGTACCTGCTGATCGCCGGCGACATGGTCGAGGGCGTCGGCGTCTATCCCGATCAGGACGAGGAACTCGACATCGTCGACATCTACGAGCAGTACGAGGCGTTCAACGAGCACCTGAAGCAAGTACCCGGCGACCTCGAGATCGTCATGATCCCCGGCAACCACGACGCGGTCCGCCTCGCGGAACCACAGCCGGGGTTCGACGAGGAACTCCGGGGGATCATGTCCGCCCACGACCCACAGATCGTGAGCAACCCCTCGACGGTGACCGTAGAGGGGGTCTCCGTCCTGATGTACCACGGCGTCTCGCTGGACGAAGTCATCGCGGAACTCCCCGAGGAGAAAGCCAGCTACGACGACCCCCACAAGGCGATGTACCACCTCCTCAAGAAGCGCCACGTCGCGCCGCAGTTCGGCGGCCACACGCGCCTCGCGCCCGAAGAGCGCGATTACCTCGTGATGGAGGAAGTCCCCGACATCTTCCATACCGGTCACGTCCACAAACTCGGCTTCGGCAAGTACCACAACGTCCTCGCAATCAACTCCGGCTGCTGGCAGGCCCAGACTGACTTCCAGAAGAGCGTCAACATCGACCCCGACGCCGGCTTCGCCCCGATCGTCGATCTGGATACGCTCGACGTGACGGTCCAGAAGTTTTCCTGAACCGAACTTTTGCGCTGCGGGCGCGGCGGAGCCGCGCCCTCGGCAACACGTTGATGAAAAGCACTCCTCCCTCCGATCCGAACGCGTAGCGTTCTCCACATCGGTCGTCGGCCCGCTCGTTCGCGCCTTCGGCACTCACTCGCGGTACAACTCCTCGCTTCGAGGCCGTCTCACGTTCTCCTACGGCTCGAGTCGAAACCGTACTGTCGGGGAGCCGTCGAACTGCGGGCCGCGACCGCGTCGTTCGAAGCCGACTTCTTCGGCGGCGCGGTGGATCGGCTCCGCGTCCTGCGAAGCGAGCACCTCAACGGCCATCGACTCGCGCTCGGCGAATCGGACGGGTTCGCCCAGCAGCCGTTTACAGGCCTCGTCCGTGCCATCGAGCTGGGTGACGTGTACGGTGTCTTCGCGGGCGTCGAAGCTGATAAATCCGAGTAAGTCCTCCGGGTCCGAGCCGTCGTACTGCGAGTCCGAGACATCGGCGTTCGGATCGTGGTTCCCATCCTCGGCGACGCGCACCGTCCGGTCGTGGACGAGATTTCGCATTACGTCCGTCGGGGAGTCCGCGATCGACGCGAGCGCGTCTGCGTCGGCTTCGAGTGCATCCCGTACGTTCATCGACGTATGGTAATGATGCGCGTGACAATAAATCCCGGTCGCGACCGAGCGAGCGATCGGTCGGCTGTCAGCGCGGCGTCGACGACTCGTCCGTCGGTCTCTGCAGCCGGGGCAGGTAAAAACACGGGCGATGGGACACAGTTATCTGCCCGCTCTGGTAACGGTTCGGGTATGAGTCACAGCATCGCAATGCGGGCCGTCCGCGAGGTGGCAGCATGCGCGTCGTAGCCAAGTTCGGTGGGACGAGTCTGGGGAGCGGCGACCGGATCAACCGCGCCGCCGACTCGATCGCCGCGGCCGTCGAGGATGGCCACGAGATCGCCGTCGTCGCCAGCGCCATGGGGTCGACCACGGACGAACTGCTCGACGAGATCACCTTCGAGACCGACGAGGCCGACCGCGCCCAGATCGTCAGCATGGGCGAGCGAACGTCGGTTCGGATGCTCAAGGCTGCCCTGTCGGCCCGCGGCATCGACGCGACCTTTTTAGAGCCTGGCAGTGACGAGTGGCCGATCGTCACCGACGAGTACGGCGAGGTCGATGTCGAGGAGACCCAGCGACGCGCTGCGAAGGTCGCCGCGGAACTCGATGGGACGGTGCCGGTCATCACCGGCTTCCTCGCGGAGGGGCCGGACGGTTCGATCACCACGCTCGGCCGGGGCGGCAGCGACACCACGGCGGTCATGATGGGCAAGTACATGGACGCCGACGAGGTCGTCATCGTGACCGACGTCGAGGGCGTCATGACCGGCGATCCCCACGTCGTCGAAGGGGCCCGCAACGTCGGCGAAATCTCCGTCGACGAACTTCGGAATCTGTCCTTCCGCGGGGCCGAGGTCGTCGCTCCCTCCGCGCTGTCGTACAAGGACGGCAAACTCGACGTTCGTGTCGTCCACTACCAGCACGGCGACCTCCTCTCGGGCGGGACGAGCATCGAAGGCGAGTTCCGGAACCTCGTCGACCTGCGCGAGCGGCCGCTGGCCTGTCTGACCGTCGCCGGTCGGGCGATCCGCAACCAGCCCGGCATCTTCAACCACCTCTCGGAGGCGCTTGCCGAGAGCGACGTCAACATCGACGCCGTCGCCAGCGGCATGGACACCGTCACGTTCTACATCGACGAGGAAGAGGCCGAACGCGCCGAGAACATCCTCCACCGCGAGGTCATCGCTCGCGACGAACTCTCCTCGGTCACCGTCGACTCGCCGGTCGCCGTCATCCGCGTCACCGGCGGCGAACTCCCCAACCAGCCGGGGATCATCAGCGAGATCGTCAACCCCCTCGCCGAGGCGCGCATCCACCTGAACGATATCATCACGAGCGCGACCAGCGTCGCCCTCTTCGTCGACTGGGACGACCGCGAGGAGACCTTAGAGCTCACTCAGGACCTGTTCTGAGCCGCGACCTCGTTCGACGTTCGGTCCCGGTGTTCGGGTTCCGATCGCGGACAAGTAGGGGGCCGTGACTATCGTTGCAGCGAATGAAACGACCTGCTAGCCAGTGGTAACAGCATCGTAACGAAGGGGGGTGACGGTGCCTTCAGCGCTATGAGCAGCGACCCGACAGTGACGGAGGTCTTCGAGGAGATCGAACCAGACCCGGACGCGATCCTCGGGGCGTTCGACGCGGACTCCCCCGAGTCCGTCCTCGAGGGGGCCGGCGAGCACGACCCGGTTCCCGACGACGCGGTCGACGCCGACGACGTGACCGCCAGCGAGGTGTTCGCGGACCTGAAAGCGATCTCGCTCGAGGTTTCGGACGCCGAGACGAGGGACGAACCCGCCGCGGAGACGGCATATGCGACGGGCCATCACGAGTCCGGCGGCCGGAGGAGTACCGCCTCCGACGGCGACTGGAAACTGGTCGGTCCCGAACCACCGGCGACGAGAATCGAAAACGACGCCTTCGGCGGGTTCGGCTTCGAGCCAGACGGCGACGCCACGGCCGAGTTCGCCTGGATCGACGTATAGCTCCGGGGCGTCGGCTGGTTCGGAACCGATAGCGGGTGACCTCCTCGAGCGAGAAAACGGTCGCCGAGGCCCGGCTACAGACTCGCGATGACCGCACGAGCCCGGTCCCGGAGCGTCGGTTCCGGTTCTGGCTCGGACCGGCCGCGGAATCGCTGTTTCGCGATGGTTCGGACCCCGCGCGAGGCGGCGTCGGAGGTGGCGATATCGGCCGCCCAGTCCGGCAACTGGGACTCGAGTTCCCGCTGTTTTTCGGCTTTGATCTTGCTGAACCGACGCAGTACCAGTCCGACGCCGAGGAAGAGGCCGGCGTCGAGCAACTCGCGTCTGAACCGCTCTCGATCCTTTCGGACCGCGATCGCTTTCGCCAGCGAGAGGGCACCGATCGCCAGATAGACCTTCGAACTCTTCGACGGATCGCCGCTGAGCATCCGTTGGAGCGCCATGCGAGAGATTCCTACCACGCTCTGTCGGATAAAACTGCGCTGGCAGGAGACGGGTTCCGTCGGTGCCGCCGATCACGCGCGCTCGGCGGTCACCGCGACGCCGCGGTTTCGCCGCTCGTCGATCGGCTCGATCGAAAACCCCAGTCGCTCGTAGAACGGGCGCACGCCGTCGTCGAACCGGGCCGTGAGCCGTCCCTCGCGTTCGAGGGCGCGTTCGATCAACGCTCGGCCGATCCCCTGGCCCCGATGGCGACGCCGGACGCCGATCGCGCCGACGTGCGCGCCGGAGTCGGCCGCTATGGGCTCGAGGACGGCCGTGCCGAGGATCCGCTCGCTGCCGTCGTCGCCGTCGCTACTGCCACCGTGGCCGTCGGTCTCCGTTCCCCCTCGTCGATCGCCCGCGACGAGGACGTCCCCGGCGGCGATCCGCTCCTCGACGTCGCCGGGCTCGAGCAACGCGGCGTCGAGGATCCGTCGGACCTCGAGGGCGTCGTCTGGGGTGGCGGTACGGACGAACATGCGTCACGAACAGCGGTCGGCCTGGGCCAACAGGGCGTCGATTTCGGGTCGGTCGAGGATCGTTTCGCCGCGGTAGGCCGCGGCGATCGGCAACTCGTCCGTGTCGGCGTCGCGCACGTCGAACACGATCGCGGCGGGCATCCGGCCGACGAGGTCGAACCGCCGGCCGAGCGTGCCGAGACGAACGGGCTGGTCGAAGGCGTCGCCGAGCCTCGCCTCCGGGTCCGCGCAGATCGGGTACGGCAGCTCGTACTGCTCTTGCCACTCTCGGACCCGCTCGCGCGGTTCGGGGACGATCGAGACGACCTCACAGCCCCGCTCGCGGAACTCGTCGTACCGGTCGCCGATCGCCCGGACCTGCCGGCGACACTGCCCGGCGTGGTGGTCGCGGTGGAGCAACAGGACGACGGCGTCGTAGGTGGGATCCGACTCGTCGGTCGTCGTCGGATCGGTCGGCACGACCGGTTCGGTCAGGTCCACGAGCGCGAGCGGATCCGGCCCCGGTCCGACGTTCGGCAGGGCCACCTCGACGGGGTTGCTGTGCATATTGCCCTTTCCCTGCGGCCCGGCAAAACGACCGGGCTTTCACTCCCCTGCGTCGACCCGTCGTCTCCTTTCGTCGGCCGTCGCGGGCGGTTCGTTACTCGAGCGGGCGTCGCTGCCGCCCTTGATGAGCCGCAACACCGTCACGTGGTCGTGTTCGACCGGCTGATCCTCCGGGACCGGTCGCCCGTCGACGAGGACGCTCACTTCGTGGGGGCTCAGATCGATCTCGCGGAGCAGGTCCGCGTAGGTCGGCGTCGTATCGGCCTCGGAACCGCCAGCGCTCTCGTCCGCCTCGGCGTCTGCCACCGCCTCGAGTTCGAGTTCGAAGGTATCCTCGCCCTTGACGTCGACGGTGACGTGCATACCTCGAGTTGCGGGAGGAGGGCCTTGAGCGCGTCGCTCCGTGAGTATCGGGCGCGCCGCTCGAGCATGGCCGTCCGGGGCCGAGCCGCGGTCCGCGAGGCCGCGTCAGTCGGTCGTCGGCTCGTCGGTGCCGGGACCGACCCGTCGATCGCGCTCCCGCTCTCGAGCCCGCCGCCGGTGTCCGTACAGCCCGCGGGCGATCGCACCGAGCCCTAGCAGCAGGAAGACGAAGTTGATCGCGCCGCCGACGATGGGGAGTCTCGAGAGGGCGGCCCCGCCGAGTAGCCCGACGACGAGCGCCAGCCAGCGGTTCCCGATTCCGACCGCCGAGAGGAGCCACGCCGCGACGGCGAACTGGCCGTAGACGGTGCCGATCCACAGTAGCAGGGCGAACGCGATCGCGCCGAGGACCGCGAGCGGAATCCCGACGACGGTGATCGCGAGCGCGATCAGCAGTATCGGGATGCCGACGAAGACGCCGAGCCCGGCCAGCCCGGAGCGCAGCGGGCCCGTCGAGACGCTGTCGGCGACGCCGCCGGAGAACCGCGGGAACAGCGCGAGCAGCGCGGCCCCGAGCAGCAGGTTCACCGCGAAGGCGTAGACCGCGAACAGCCACGACGCGAACGGTTGGACTGTCGGCGCCACGTCGATGCCGAGCGAGGAATCTTCCTGAATCGCGCCCGCGACCGCATCGGTGTTGCCCTGCAGATCGCCGTCGTATCGCAGGTCGCCCGCGATCGAGGCGGTGTCGCCCAGTCGGATCGTGTCCGCGCCGATCACCGCGTCGCTCTCGAGGGTCCCGTCGACGACTACGTTCCCGCCGCCGGCCGTAAACTCGCCGCCGACGGTGCCGGACTCGGTCACCGTCACGCTCCCACCGGCGGCCTCGACGTTTCCGTTGACGGCTCCCGCGATGGTCACGCTCCCGCCGGCCGCCTCGAGATCGCCGTTGACCTGACCCGTGTTCGCGATCGTCACGTCGCCCCCGACGGCGCTCACGTCGCCGGTGACCGTGCCGCGAACGACGACCGTGCCGCCGAACGCCTCGAGGTCGTCGACCGTCTCTCCCTCGTCGACAACGACGGTGCCGCCGGCCTGTGCGCCGGACTGGGCGGCGACCGTCATCGGAACGATACCGATGATCACGACCGCGACCAGCAACGCGACGACGAGCCGTGATCGGTGGTTTTCCCCATCCATAGGACGGTCTCCAACGAGCAGATAGAAAAACGTGTTACGCAGATATCAGTATCCGTGGCGGTTTCGACGGCGGCTCGAGAGGCGAGAACGCCCTTCGGGCGATTTATCTTGCGCCCGCGCCTTCGACCGGTATGAGCGAGGCCGACGCCGAGGCAGCGGAGCCCACCCCCGGGAAGACGGAAGTCTGGATCGAGAAGTACCGACCGGAGCGCCTCGACGAGATCAAGGGCCACGAGAACATCGTCCCGCGACTCCAGCGGTACGTCGAGCAGGACGACCTGCCGCATCTCATGTTCGCGGGGCCGGCGGGTACGGGCAAAACCACCGCCGCACAGGCCATCGCCCGCGAGGTCTACGACGACGACTGGCGCGAGAACTTCCTCGAGTTGAACGCCTCCGACCAGCGCGGGATCGACGTCGTCCGCGACCGGATCAAGGACTTCGCGCGCTCGAGTTTCGGCGGCTACGACCACCGCATCATCTTCTTGGACGAGGCCGACGCGCTGACCTCCGACGCCCAGTCGGCCCTGCGCCGGACGATGGAGCAGTTCTCGAACAACACGCGCTTTATTCTCTCGTGTAACTACTCGAGCCAGATCATCGATCCGATCCAGTCGCGGTGTGCGGTCTTCCGATTCACCGAGCTCACCGAGGACGCCATCGAGGCCCAGGTCCGCGAAATCGCCGCCGAAGAGGGGATCGCAGTCACCGACGACGGCGTCGACGCCTTGGTCTACGCGGCCGACGGCGACATGCGGAAGGCGATCAACGCTTTGCAGGCCGCCGCAGTGATGGGCGAGACCGTCGACGAGGAGACCGTCTTCGCGATCACTGCCACCGCCCGCCCCGAGGAGGTCGAGGCGATGGTCGATCACGCCATCGCCGGCGACTTCACCGCCGCCCGCGCCGCCTTGGAGGACCTGCTGACCGACCGCGGCCTCGCCGGCGGCGACGTGATCGACCAACTGCACCGCTCCGCCTGGGAGTTCGATATCCCCGAACAGGCGACCGTCCGGCTGCTCGAGCGGCTGGGCGAAGTCGACTACCGGATCACCGAGGGTGCGAACGAACGGCTCCAACTCGAGGCGATGCTGGCGTCGCTGGCGCTCGAGAACGAGGCGTAGTCGTCCGACACTGCTCCCTTTTACTCACCGTCCCGAGCGTCGACGCCCCGAAACGCGAACGCGATTCGACTCTCGTCCTCGGCGACACCAACGTTCCAGCCGTGGGCGTCGGCGATGCGCTCGACCGTACCGAGCCCGAAGCCGGTGCCGTCGGCCGCGGCCAGCCGGCCGGGGACGGGGTCCGTCTCGAGTCCGCCGTCGACTACTTCGGCGTCGGTTTCGGCGGCGCGGCGGGCGACGTAGAAGCCGTCGTCGGTCGCGCCGACGGTGACGACTGCCGTCGCGTCGCCTGCACCGGTGCTCGCTGCCCCGTTTTCGTCGTCGCCATCGTCAGTCTCGTCGGCGACGGCCTGGAACAGCCGCTCGAACAGTTCGCGGAGCCGCGTCTTGTCGGCCTCGAGGACGCGATTCTCCGGCGATCGAGTCACGAGCCGCGCGTCGCCGGTCTCGACGGCGACCCAGGCCCGGCGGGCCACGTCGTGGACGGCGACGGGTTCGGTGTCGACGAGTACGTCGTCCTCGCGAGCGATCGCGACCAGCCGGTCGAGGTGTTCGCGGAGTCGCTCTTGGGCGTCGTCGACCTCCGCGAAGTGCTCCCGGTCGCCGGTTTCGGCGGCGAGTTCGAGGTAGCCGCGGGCGACGTTCAGCGGCGTCCGCGCGTCGTCGTCGACCAGATCCGCGATGGTCTCGAGGCGCGATTCGGCGGCGGCCAGTTCCCGCTCCCGGCGGTTGTGCTCGGTCACGTCGCTGTAGATGATCAGGCCTTCGGGGTTGTGACCGTCGGAAGCACCGCTTTCTCCGCCGGCGTTCGCCTCGAGCGGGATCAGCGTCAGCAGGAACTCGCGGACGCCCGCTGCAGTCTCTCGGCGGCTGACGAGTTGGCGGCGCTCGCCCGACCGCAGCGCCTCGAGCAGCGTTGCTCGCCGGTGCTCGAGCCCCGGCGGGACGGTGTCCTCGTCGACGGGGTGATCGACGACCGATTCGGGGTCGGTGCCGAAAACATCGGTGAAGGTGTCGTTGACCGTTCTGACGACCGGCTGGCCGTCGTCGATCTCGTAGCGGATCGCCGGCTCCGGGACGTTCTCGAACAGCGAGCGGTAGCGGTCGCGCTCGGCGATCAGTTGGTCACGCTCGGCCGCCAGTTGGTCACGCTCGGCAGCCAATTCGTCGCGGTCAGTTTCTAGATCATTCCGTTTGGCGACGAGCCGTTCCCGGCTCTCCCGCAGGCGCTGCAGTTCTCTCCCGCGGCTTTCCGCGGCGTCGATCCGCTCGAGGACTGCGGCCGCGACCGCTCCCCACGCCGACAGCAGGTCGGCGTCGCGCTCGTCGAACCCGTTCGCTTCGGGGGCGGCGACCTGCAGGATGCCGCTGTCGGCCATCGGCACGCAACACAGCGATCGACTCCCCTCGAGCGGTGCCGATAGCCGGTCCTCGTCCGCGAAGTCGTCGATGCGAACGGGCTCGCCCGCCTGCAGGGCGTCGCCGAGCGGCCCCGTTCGCGGGACGGACGCGAGGTTGGCGTCCGAAATCGCGGCCGTGGTCGCTCGCGGGACGAACTCGCCGAAGTGGACCGTCGACAGCCAGCAGTGATCGCGCTCTATGGCGGCGGCCGCGGCCTCGACCACCAGTTCGAAGAGCCGGTCGCGGTCGCGGCAGGCGACGAGGTCGGGGACCGACTCGAGAAGCCGGTTCGCTGGTCGCCAGTCCACGGCTGGCGAGGCGGCCGCGACGATCGGCTCGTCGCCTGCCGCGTCGTCCGGGCCGGCGTCGTGGCACACCCACTCGACCTCGTCTGCGAGGTGTCTGACGGCGTCGTCGGTATCGCAGCGGACGTAGCCGTCGATCCCGTCGGTCGATCGAGCGGCCGTCGGCGCGTACGACGGATCGCAAAAGAGGACCAGCGGCGTCTCGCCGCAGGCGTCGGCTACTTCGAGCAGGGTCGACCCCGCCGCGGTCGTCGGCGTCTCGCCGAAGACGACGCAGTCCACCGCCGGCGCCCAGTTCCGGACGCGTTCGACCGTCGTCGCCGGCCGAACGGAGCGGTCCGGTCCCGACTCGACGGTCTCGAGCGCGTCGGCGCCGTCGCTGGCGGCCGCGTCGGTCGCGGCGACGTAGAGGATCGTCCGCGGTCGCGTGGTCGCTGGCGGCTGCGTCATTCCGTCGGAACCTGTCTCGTCTCTCCGTGACCACTGCACGCCAGCCTATTGGGTCTACTGGATGTATCGATCGCTGAGTCACCCCGTAGATACCCGTCGTGGCCCTTCGAAGACGGGTATTCGAGTGAGTCGCGACCGCCGACTGAGAATCGATCGCCCTGCTGCGGTTTCGAACGGTCGGGGACGGCCCCGCGGGCCGGTTTGCGGAACTGTTTTACGCGCTGCAGGGCCACTAGACGCGTAATGAGCGAACTGGCGGAGGAATACCGCCTCGAGTACTTCGAGGAGGAAGGGTTCGAGCGCAAGGAGTGTCCGGAGTGTGGGGCGCACTTCTGGACGCGCGACAGCGACAGGGTGACCTGCGGCGAGCCGCCCTGCGAGGAGTACGGGTTCATCGACAACTCGGGGTTCGACGACGCCTACAGCCTCGAGGAGATGCGCGAGGCCTTTCTCTCTTACTTCGAGGCCAACGAGCACGAGCGAATCGACCCCTATCCGGTCGCGGCGAACCGCTGGCGCGACGACGTGTTACTGACGCAGGCGTCGATCTACGACTTCCAGCCCCTCGTCACGTCGGGCGAGACGCCGCCGCCGGCGAACCCGCTGTGTGTCTCCCAGCCCTGCATCCGGATGCAGGACATCGACAACGTCGGCAAGACCGGCCGGCACACGATGGCCTTCGAGATGATGGCCCACCACGCGTTCAACGCGCGCGAGGACGCCGAAGACGAGTACGCCTACGAGGGCGAGGTCTACTGGAAAGACGAGACCGTCGAACTCTGTGACGGCTTCTTCGACTCGCTGGGCGTCGATCTCGAGGAGGTCATCTACATCGAGGATCCGTGGGTCGGTGGCGGCAACGCCGGCCCCGCGATCGAGGTCATCTATCGGGGCGTTGAACTCGCCACGCTCGTCTTCATGTCGATGGAGCAAGACCCCGACGGCGAGTACGAGATGAAAGACGGGAACCGCTACAGCCCGATGGACACCTACATCGTCGACACCGGCTACGGGTTAGAGCGCTGGACCTGGGTCTCTCAGGGAACCCCGACCGTCTACGAGGCAGTCTATCCCGACATGATCGCCTTCCTCAAGGACAACGCGGGGCTCGAGCACACCGACGAGGAGGAGGCTCTCGTCCACCGCGCCGCCAAACTCGCGGGCCACATGGACATCGACGAGGCCGAGGACATGGAGACCGCCCGCGGCGAGATCGCCGCCGAACTCGGTGTCGACGCCGCGGCACTAGAAGAGCTCATGGAGCCCCTTGAGGACATCTACGCCATCGCCGACCACTGCCGAACGCTGGCGTACATGCTCGGCGACGGCATCGTCCCCTCGAACGTCGGGACGGGCTACCTCGCGCGGATGGTCCTTCGCCGGACCAAACGGCTCTGTGACACCGCCGGCGTCGACGCGCCGCTGGACGAACTCGTCGACATGCAGGCCGAGCGCTTGGCGTACGAGAACCGCGATACGATCCGCGACATCGTCCGCACCGAGGTCGAGAAGTACCGCGAGACCTTAGAACGCGGCGGTCGCCGGGTCGAGACGCTGGCCGAGGAGTACGCGACGAAAGGCGAGCCGATCCCGACCGACGAGCTAATCGAGCTCTACGACTCCCACGGCATCCAGCCGGACATGGTCGCCGAAATCGCCGACGAAGCGGGTGCGGAGGTCGACGTGCCGGACGACTTCTACAGTCTCGTCGCGAAGCGCCACGACACGCCCGAAGCCGTACTCGAGGCCGAGGAGGGCGAAGACGAACGCTTCGAGGACCTCCCGGAAACGGAGAAGCTCTACTACGACGATCAGGAGCGCACCCAGTTCGAGGCGGTCGTCCTCGACGTCTTCGAGCGCGAGGACGGCTACGACGTGGTCCTCGATCAGACGATGTTCTACCCCGAAGGCGGCGGCCAGCCGTCGGACACGGGAACCCTCTCGACGGACGATACGACCGTCGAGATCGCGGACGTACAGATCGTCGACGGCGTCATCCTCCACCGGGCCGACGAGAACCCCGGAAAGGGTGAACTGGTCAACGGGCAGATCGACGGCGACCGCCGCCGGCAGCTCATGCGCCACCACACGGCGACCCACATCGTCATCCACGCCGCGCGTCAGGTACTCGGCGAGCACATTCGACAGGCGGGTGCTCAGAAGGGCGTCGAGAGCTCCCGGATCGACGTTCGCCACTACGACCGGATCTCCCGCGAGGCGGTCAAAGCCATCGAGTCTCGCGCCAACGAGATCGTGATGGCCAACACCGCGGTCTCCCAGGAGTGGCCCGACCGCCACGACGCGGAGGCCGAACACGGCTTCGATCTCTACCAGGGCGGTATCCCGCCGGGCGAGCAGATCCGCCTGATCACCGTCGACGAGGACGTACAGGCCTGTGGTGGCACCCACGTCGCCCGCACCGGGGACATCGGCACGATCAAAGTGCTCTCGACGGAGCGCGTTCAGGACGGCGTCGAACGGATCACCTTCGCCGCCGGCGAGGCCGCCGTCGAGGCGACCCAGCAGAAAGAAGACGCCCTCTACGCGGCCGCCGAGATCCTCGATGTCTCGCCCGAAGACGTGCCCGACACCGCCGAGCGATTCTTCGAGGAGTGGAAAGACCGCGGCAAGCAGATCGAGGATCTGAAAGAACAACTCGCCGAAGCCCGCGCCGGCGGCGGTGGCAGCGGCGAGGAAGTCGAAGTCGGCGACGCGACCGCCGTCGTCGACCGGATCGACGCCGACATGGACGAACTGCGCGCGACCGCCAACGCCCTCGCCGAAGACGGCAAGATCGCCGTGCTCGGCAGCGGCCAGAGCGGTGCCCAGTTCGTCGTGGCCGTCCCCGACGCCGTCGGCGTCAACGCCGGCGAAGTCGTCGGCGAACTCGCCTCCAAAGTCGGAGGCGGCGGCGGCGGTCCGCCGGACTTCGCCCAGGGCGGCGGCCCCAACGTCGAGGATCTCGACGACGCACTCGAGGACGCCCCCGACGTCCTTCGGCAGGTCCAGAACGCCTGACCGAGCCGCGACCGATCCGTTCGAGTCGAAACCGTCCCCTTCTTTCACCGCCGTCCCCTCGAGGTACTCATGCCCACTGCGTCGAACGGGAGCGTCTCGCTGTACTACGACCGCGCGGGTGATGGCGCGCCGGTCGTCTTCGTCTCCGAAGCCGGCCTCGGCGGCTGGCTCTGGGGCTGGCAACACGCCGCCATCGCGGGTCCCCACGAGGCCGTCGTCTGGGACCTCCGGGGCACCGGCCGCTCGGACGCGCCGGTCGGCCCCTACGACCTCGAGACGCTCGTCGCCGACCTCGAGTCGATCCTCGCCGACTGCGGCTTCCGGAACGCCCACCTCGTCGGCTGTGGCCTCGGCGGCGCGGTCGCGCTGGCGGCGGCCCGGACCTCGAGTCGCGTCGCGACGCTGTCGCTGTTCGGGACCGCGGCCCGGGGCGAGGCCTTCGATCTCGAGGCGCTGTTCGCTCCGCCGGACGATCGAGACGCGCTGTTCGGGTCGCTCGAGGCGGGACTCTCGGCCGACTTTCGCGAGGCACAGCCCGACGCGGTCGATGGGATCGTGGACTGGCGGGCCGACGGCGACGCCGACCGCGCGGGCTGGGAAGCGCAGGTCGCGGCGCTCGAGGGATTCGACGCGACCGACTGGCTGGTGGAGGTGACTCAACCGACGCGGGTAATTCACGGCGGCGCGGACGAGTTGGTCTCGCCCGACGCGGGACGGGAACTGGCGCGAGGGCTGCCCCGCGGGGAGTTCGTCGAACTCGAGGGGGCGGGCCACCTCTGTTTCGTCGAGCGTTCGCGGACCGTCAACGATCGGCTGGTGGATTTTCTCGAGGCGCAGACGGACGATTCGAGGTAATTCGTCGGTCGGCCTCGGATCTGTAGCACCGTCCGAGTGGTGAGTTTCTCCTGCCGCAGTACTACCGACGTATCGTGGCAACGAGGGATCGCCACGCCCTCCCCAGCCGATTCGCTCACTTCGTTCGCTCATCCCTCGCGCTTCGAGCAGCGATTCGCGGACTCACGGCTCGCTTCCGCTCGCCGTTCGTTTTCCGAGGCGCTCATGCCATTCGCGCCTCGTTGTCGCTCATCGCTGCACAGCGCGCCGAGACGGTGATCGGGTCGCTCAGTCGCCGTTACGAGTAGCGTCCTCGAGCCTCGCCGACCGTTGCCGTCCGTGCTTGCGACTGACCCCCCGCCTACTACGTGCTCGAGCGTGGGAGTCCCCGCCGTGACTCTCTCGCTGGCGCGTCGGGCGGCGCACTTCCCGGATCGGACCGCGGTCGTCGATATCTCGGAAGCGCGGCTGTACGCCCCCGCGGAGACGATCGACGAGGATCGAGTCACGTACGAGGGGCTGTCGACGATCGCGACGCGGACGGCCGAGCGACTCTCGACGCGCGGCGTCGTTCCGGGCGATACCGTCTGTCTCGTCACGCGCAACCGAGTCGCCTCCCTCGCGCTGTTTTTCGCGTGCCGGCGGCTCGGGGCCACGTTCGCGCCGATATCCCATCTGCTGACGCCGGCCTCAGTCGACCGCCCGCTCGGCGTCCTCGAGCCGGCCCTCGTCGTCGGCGAGGCGGCCCAGCGCGACCTGCTGCGCTCGATCCCGTTCGATCGGCTCGTGACGCTCGAGGAACTGACCGAGACGGAGCGCGATTCGGTCGACCTCGAGAGCGGACGGCCGAACGCGAACCCGTTGCTTGCCCTTCACGGCGAATCGGGGCGCCCGGTCGCCGGCTACTCGGCCGACGCCATAGAGCGCAACTGCGCCACGGCCGTCGTCGCGTGGGGGCTCGCCGCGAACGACACCGTTCCCCTCACGATGCCGCTGTCGACCGCCGGCGGACTGGTTCGCGTCGCGCTGTCGACGCTGTACGTCGGCGGCACGCTCTTGCTCGACCGCGCGTTCGACCCCGGTGACGCCGCGGCCGCGATGGCCGCCGAGGACGCGACGTTTTTGGCCGGTCGCGAGACGGCAATCCGGGACATCGCGGCAGAAACCGAGTTCGCGGACGCCGCGGCGTCGCTCGAGCGCGTCGTCTGCGAGGGTGCCGTCGCCGACGATATCGTCGCTCCCTACCGCGAGTGCGACGTGTCGGTCGCGAGAGCGTACGGCCGCCTCGAGTGTCCGACCGCCTTGAGTCAGGGGTTCGATGGTGACCGCGACGGCTCGAGCGACGAGGAACCCAGCGTCGGCCGCCCCGTCCCGGACTGTCGGGTCCGACTGGTCGACGAGGCGGGCGAGGTGCTCGAGGATGTGGCGGTCGGCCGCCTCCAGCTTTCGGGATCGGTGGTCGCCGACGGCCATGTAACCGTTGCCGGAACTGACGACGAAAACTGGGACGAGCCGGCCGGCCTCGAGCGTGCAGCCGACGACGCGGCCGACGACCGCGGCCGGTTCGTCGACGGCTGGTTCGACACCGGCGAGCGGTTCCGCCGGGACGAGGACGGGCACTATTATCCGCGATGATCGCTTTCGACTCGACCGCCTGCCCCGGCCGCCGTCACCGCTGACGGCAACGACGGCACCGTGCGCAAGGCCTATTCTTATCCAGCCGCCACTAGCGTGTGATGAGTCAGCTCAGAATCGCCGTCCTGAACGCGGCCCATCGGGACGAGAACACGACGCGGAACTTCCGGCGCGAACTCGACGCCTCGCTGGCCGAGTTCGACGCCACCGACGGCACGGTCCCCGACGATTTCGAGTACGACGGCGCGGTGGTCACCGGCTCCCGCGCGTCGGTCTACTGGGACGACGACTGGATGCGGCCCGTCAAGGAGTGGGTCGGCGAGGCGATCGACCGCGGCGTCCCTTTCCTCGGGGTCTGCTGGGGCCACCAGCTACTGGCCGACGTGCTCGGCGGCACCGTCGCCGATATGGGCGTCTACGAGGTCGGCTACAGCGAAATCGAGCACACCGGCGAGTCGCGGCTGTTCGACGGCATCGACGACACCTTCCTCGCCTTTACCAGCCACTCCGACGAGGTCGCCGAGCTGCCCCCCGGGGCAGCGCCGCTGGCCGAGAACGACTACTCGAACCACGGCTTCCGCAAGAACCGCGTCTTCGGCGTCCAGTTTCACCCCGAGTACGATACCAAGACCGCCCGCGAACTCGTCCACCGCAAAGAGCTCTCCGACGAACGCCGCGAGTCGGTCCTCGACGAGATCACCGAGGAGAACTATCAGCGGTCCTGCGAGGCGAAACTCGTCTTCGAGAACTTCCTCGAGTTCGTCCGCGAGACGAAACGCGTCGATGCCGCCGCCGACGCTTCGGTGTCGGCCGGTTGTTCTGACTAGTTACCGAATCTCCACGGTTGCCGGTTCCCCCGCGATACTCGAACGTTCAGCACGATCGGAAACGCTTTCCACGGGACTCCTCGAGCGAATCGCTCGGGTCGCCTACGGGTCGAAAGACGAAGCGGTCGACCGGTTCCGCGACGGTTCTCCACCGTGGCTGAACGGTCCGTAGCGTCCTCCCAGTGTGGCTGTCTTCGTAAATGCAACTCGGAGAACGCGAGTCGATCGGAGAAACGGCGCCGATTGGGAGTCGATCAGTCAGCAGCGACTTCGACCTTCGCCTCGTCTTCCTTCCCGATCGCTTCGACGATGAGTTCGGCCACGTCGACGATCTCGATCTCGTCTTCGTAGCCGCCGGTCTTGCGGCCGTCCTCGTACATCGTCATGCACATCGGGCATGCGACGACGAACTTCTCGACGCCGCTGCCGGCGTCGGTGTCCTCGAGCGCCTCCCGAATGCGCTCCTCGCTGGGCTTGGGCTCTTCCTCGAAGTCCATCCAGAGGCCACCACCGCCGCCGCCACAGCAGAAGGAGTTGGCGCGGTTGCGGGGCATCTCGTCGAGCTCGCAGCCCGTCGCTTTGATGAGTTCGCGCGGGGCCTCGTACTCGTCGTTGTATCGGCCCAGATGGCACGGATCGTGGTAGGTGACCGTGTAGTCGAGTTCGGTACCGTTCAGGTCGAGTTTGCCGTCGGTGACGAGCTCCTCGACGGCCTGCGTCCAGTGGAGCACGTCGATCTCGCCGTCATCGTTCCACTGCTCGTCGTACTCGAAGGGCATCATCGGGTCGTCCGAGAACTCGTCGAAGTTGAGCTCCGGATACTCGTTCTTGAAGGTGTTGTACGAGTGGGGGTCCGTACAGACGATCTTGTCGAACTCACAGTCCTCCCAGGTCTCGACGTGGTGGCCGGCCAGTTCGACGTAGAGCAGTTCCTCGCCGACGCGGCGGATGTCGTTGCCGTCGAACTTCTCGTCGTCGAAGAGGATGCCGAAGCTCACGTCGGCCTCTTTGAGGATGGTCGCCAGCGAGCGGGCGACCTGCTTGTTGCGCTCGTCGTAGCTCGGGAAGTCGCCGACGTACCAGAGGTAGTCGACTTCCTCCTCGCGAGCGTCGGTGACATCGAACTCGAGTTCGTCGGTCCAGTCGCCGCGGTTGCGCGGCGAGTCGCCGAAGGTGTTGCCGTTTTGCATGACGTTCTGGAAGACGTCCTGCATGCTCGAGGAGACGTCGCCCTGATCGGTCTGCTGGCGGTTGAGCCGGGTGAAGCTCTTTAGGTGTTCGATCTCGACGGGGCAGGCGTCCATGCAGGCCATACAGGCCATACAGGAGTTCATGGTCTCGGAGTTGATCACCGAGGTGCCGCCGTCGGCGATGATCGGTTTCTCCTCCCCGCCGGCGTCGAGTTCTTCGCGGTAGGATTTCAGGTCGAGGATGACGTTGCGCGGGTCGAGCGGGCGGTCGGAGGCTTTCGCGGGACAGACAGAGGAACAGCGACCGCACTTGGTACAGGCGTCCTGATCGAGGATCTCTTTCCAGGTGAAGTCGTCGATGGACTCGGCGTTGGTCGCATCCAGATCCGAGGGGACGTTGGGCAGGCGCCGGCCGGCCTTCTCGTCCCGGGTGACGACGTTCGCGAAGGAGGAGAGCATGTGGAACGGCTTGGCGTAGGGGATCCACGCGACGAAGAAAAAGGCGATCAGCGAGTGGGTCCACCACGCGAGCCAGTGGAGGTTCTCGACGTTGAAGCCGGCGCCGTTGAGCCCGGCCTGATCGGGGCCGAGCGTCGAGAGGCCGACCGCGTCGAAGCTGACCGCCAGTCCGTAGCCGACGAAACTGACGATCTCGTAGTCGGGCATGCCGGCGCTGTAGATCCGCAGCCCCTCGAGCAGGAAGCCGCCGATGCCGAGCGCGAAGAGCGTCCAGATGAAGATGTCGTCCTCCATGGAGGTGTGGCGGTCCCAGAGGCGGCGGTTTTGGACCCAGTAGCGCCGGTACATCGCCATCCCGATGCCGACGACGAACAACAAGCCCATGGCGTCGACGATGAAGGAGTATGCGAGATAGAAGTCACCCTCCCAGACGGTCATATGCAGGACCTTCTGGAATGCGTACTGATCGACCGCGATGATCGTCGTCGCGATCAACAGCGTCAGGAATCCCCAGAGAATAAAGGAGTGCATCAGCCCACCGTAGAGGTCCCTGTTGAATTGCTTCTCGTTCGAGAGAACGATCTTGGTGCTGCTGACGATTCGATCCGGCAGGTCGTCGACGCGGGCGAACGAGTCGTCGTCGCCCTCGGCGTAGCGGGCGAACCGCTGATAGACGCCGTAGGCGAGGACGGCGACGGCGACGAACGCGAGGAAATAGAACACCGCGTATTCGACGCTGGTGATCCCCCAGTACGTCTCTCTCCCCACGCCCGACTGTGCTATTGCGCGCATGTACAATGAGGAGCAGGGCTGTAACTTAATTCTTGCCACACCGGCTGCGTGACCATCTCGCCGCAGTCTTGCGAAAATCTTCACATAATTCTGAGTTTATAATCGTCGAC
Organism: Natrinema marinum; assembly: GCF_024296685.1. NCBI lineage: Archaea > Methanobacteriati > Methanobacteriota > Halobacteria > Halobacteriales > Natrialbaceae > Natrinema > Natrinema marinum. The sequence continues at coordinate 2,979,377 of NZ_CP100763.1, forward strand.
CGTGTTCGATTCACCGACCAACGCTGGCTGGCAACAGGCTTAAATAGCCGCCCGTCGGGAGTGTCCATCCATGAACGATAAAACCGAGGAACTCCGGGATATCTTCACCACCGTCACCGACGGCGAGGAAACCGTCACCGAATCCCAAGAGGACACTCGTGGCTCTCTCGAGCGCGACGAACGGACCGACGAAGAGCGCCTCGAGAGCGTCGTCCAGCAGATGCGCGAACGCTACGGGGTCGACACGGCGCTCTCGGACGACGAGCTGCTCACGGTCGCCAGAGGCTTCTACGACGACCGGAGCGACGCCGAAATTGCCGCGGAACTGGGGGTCGACGAGGACGAGGTCTTCGAGGCACGAATGGCGTTGCATCTCGTCGGCGAGGACGACGCCGACGAGGTCGACCTCGCGGCGATCCGCGACCGCGAGGAGGACGACGCGACTCTGGCCGACGAGTACGATGTCAGCGAGGCTCAGATCCGCCGCTACCGCCGCGTCGCCGAGGCCGAAGACCAGTCTCGAGCCGCCAACGACCGCTACCGCGACGAGTTCGACAGCATTCTCGCCGACGCCGAACTCTCCGAGCGGATGACGACCGACGTTCGAGAAGACGGCCTCGAGGACGCGACCGAAGGGATGGAAACCGACGTGGACTTCTAACGAAGTTTTTTACTCTCGGGTCGGCCGGAGGCCGACCGCTCGAGCAAAAAACGTCGATGAAAAAAGGCCGAGCGTTCGCTTCGCTCACGCTCGGTACGATCGCTTGCCCCCGTGGTCCACCACCGGTTTGGAGCAGAACGTCGGCTGACTCCGTCTCCATCGCTCGCCGATCCTGGTGAGATTTTTTATATCAAGCCGCGGCCAGACGGCCCGTGACCCGTACGCACGTTTCGTTCAGTGACCTCCGGACTGCCGCCTACTGCCCGCGAAAGTGCTACTACCAGCGAGCGCTGCCCGACGAGGACCGCGCACCGCCACCCGAGATCGAGTCGATTCGAGGGCTCGAGCCCCGATACGAAGCCCTCCTCGAGGCCCCACCGAGTGACCTCGAGCGCGAGCCGATCGCGGTTTCGGCCGTCCGCTACCGCGATCGACTGGCGTCCACTCGCGACCGACTCGAGGACGCTGGTCACTGGTACCGGCTCCGAAACCCCGACGATCGAGACGTGTTCGCGGCCGGCCGCCACTGCCGCGGCGTCGTTCACAAGGTACTCTCCGAGCCGCTCGAACCGGTCTTGCTCTCGACGGGCGAACCGCCCGAAAACGGCGTCTGGGAACCCCAGTCGGTCCACGCCGTCGCGGCAGCGAAGGCGCTGGCCTGGGAGCACGGCGAAACCGTCGACCGGGCCTGGCTCGAGTATCCGGCCTACGGCGAGATTCGGTCTCTCAAGCTCACGACGCGGCGAAAGGCGCAGTATCGGAGTGCGCTCCGGGCGGTCCGAGAACTCGACGGCCCGCCGGCGCGGACGACCAACCGCTCGAAGTGCGACCCCTGTGAGTTCGCCGCCGAGTGCGGCGTCAAAACGAGAACGCTGCGATCGCTACTCGGCCTCTAGTGGGTCTCGAGCCAGGTTTCGATCTCGTCGGCCATTGCCCCACGGCGGTGAATCGTCCCGCTCGAGACGTCGACGACGGTGCTCTCGGTCCCGCCGTCGGTTTCACCATCGTCGAGGACGACCGCGGCCGCCTCCCGAATTTCGAGGTCGAGGTCCGCGACCTGGCGGGCGCTCGCCCGGCCGCTGACGTTCGCGCTCGTCGCGGTGATCGGCGTACCCGCTCGCTCGCACAGGCGAAGCGCGAGCGGCTGATCCGGCACCCGGACGCCGACACGGTCCCGACCCGCCGTCAGTTCGTCGGGGACGCTTTTTCGCCGCCGACAGAGGACCGTTACGGGCCCGGGGAGGAACGTCGCCATGAACTGCCGCTCCCGATCGGTCGCGCGGACGTGTTGCAGCGCCGACGGCACCGACGGCACGGCGAACGACAGGGGCTTGGATCGATCCCGGCCCTTCGCCGCGAACACCCGCTCGACGGCGTCGGGCTCGAGCGCGTCCGCCCCGAGGCCGTAGACCGTCTCGGTGGGGTAGACGACGAGTTCCCCCGCGTCGATCGCCTCGGCCGCGCGGTCGAGTTCGCTCATTCGGTTCGAACTCGGCTCATTCCGGTCAAAAAAGTATCGCTCGGGATCGGTATCGCCTCAGTCGAGGCCGAGTTCCGACTCGAGGTCGTCGTAGTCGGGGAACTCGGGCCAGTCGGTGGCGACCCACGCGCCCTCGACGGTGCGGTCGCCGTCGAGCGCGAAGAAGGCGACGCGGGGTTCGCTGACGCCGGTCATCCCGTCGAGCTCGTTGGCGATCCCGTACGATTCGGCGACCTCGTTGCTCGGGTCAGTGAAGAACTGGAACGGGTAGTCGTTGTCCGCGAGGAACCGCTTGATGCCGTAGGGGGTCGAGGCCGTGACGCCGACGACCCGATCCGCGCGCTCGTCCCACTCGCGCTCCGCGAGCTCGTCCCAGACGTACTTCGCGAGGAACGAGCCGGTCATCGGCGTGAAGACGAGGATCGTCGTGCCGTCGCTCTCGCTGACGAGTTCCGAGAGTGTGCTGTCTTCCCAGAACTCGTCGGTGACGAGTGGGCGGGTGAAGTCGGCGGCCTCGTCGCCGGGTTCGGGGTGGTCCGTCGAACCCAACTCGACGACCTCGAAGTCGGGCATCAGTCGTCACCTCCCGCGCCCGCTGCTGTCGCGTCGGGGCGGTCGCCCTCGCCGTATGTCGACTCGAGGTAGTCGACGATGTTCGCGCTTTCGGCCATGGTGACGCCGGTATTCTCGTCGACGACGACGGGGACGGTGCGGACGCCGGCGACGCGCTTGACAACGTTTCGCTCGGAGTGCATCGGTTCGACGAACCGCGATCGGTACGAGAGATCGTACTCGTTCAGCCGCCGGGCGACCCGCTCGCAGTACGGACAGCCCTGGAGGCGGTAGAACGTAATCGGTGGATCGTCGGGTGCGCTCATGCACACTCGTAGGGCAAACGGCCGGGTAAACGTGTCGTCGGCGGCGGCGATGGCCGTCATCGATCGTCAAATGGGAAACGGTTAACCGATCCAGACGTAACGCTGTATATCAATGGCGTCGTCTCCACCCCTCGAGGTCGTGTTGGCTGCATACGAGGTCCCAGTGGTGGGACTCGAGATCGAGCAGTCGGTGGTGACCGTCCTCGGAGCGCTCGCGCTCGTCGCGCTCGTCGGCCTCTCGGCGTTCTTCTCGTCGTCCGAAATCGCGCTCTTCTCCATCCCGAAACACCGCGTCGAGGGGATGGTCGAAGACGGGATTCCGGGCGCAGAGCGCGTCAAGGCGCTCAAGGAGGATCCACATCGGCTGCTCGTGACGATCCTCGTCGGGAACAACATCGTCAACATCGCGATGTCGTCGATCGCGACGGCCATCCTCGGGCTCTACTTCGGCGGGCTGGCGGCCGTTACGGTCGCCACCCTCGGGATCACCGCCGTCGTCTTGCTTTTCGGCGAGAGCGCCCCCAAATCGTACGCGGTCGAGAACACCGAATCGTGGTCGATCCGCGTCGCCGGGCCGCTGAAGGCCGCCGAGCGGATAATGTTCCCGCTCGTCGTCCTCTTCGACTATCTCACCCGGCAGATCAACCGTCTCACGGGCTCGACGGGCGCGATCGAGACGCCCTACGTCACCCGCGACGAGATCCAGGAGATGATCGAGTCCGGCGAGCGCGAAGGGGTCTTAGAGGAGGAAGAACACGAGATGCTCCAGCGGATCTTCCGCTTTAACAACACCATCGTCAAGGAGGTCATGACGCCGCGGCTGGACATGACCGCAGTGCCCAAAGACGCGGGCATCGACGAGGCCATCGAGACCTGTATCCAGAGCGGCCACGCCCGCGTCCCGGTCTACGAGGGGAGCCTCGACAACGTGCTCGGCGTCGCGCACATCCGCGATCTCGTCCGCGATCTCAACTACGGCGAGACCGGCAACGACGAGATCGAACTCGGCGATCTCATCCAGCCGACGCTGCACGTCCCCGAGTCGAAAAACGTCGACGAACTGCTCTCCGAGATGCGCGAAAACCGGATGCACATGGCGATCGTCATCGACGAGTTCGGCACCACCGAGGGGCTGGTCACGATGGAAGACATGATCGAAGAGATCGTCGGCGAGATCTTGGAGGGCGGCGAGGAACAGCCCATCGAGGAGATCGACGACGACACCGTCCTCGTCCGGGGCGAGGTCAACATCGAGGACGTCAACGAGGCCCTCGAGATCGACCTCCCGGAAGGGCAGGAGTTCGAGACCATCGCCGGCTTCATCTTCAACCGCGCGGGTCGGCTCGTCGAGGAAGGCGAAGAGATTACCTACGACGGCGTCCGCATCACCGTCGAGACCGTCGAGAACACCCGCATCATGAAGGCCCGCCTCCGGAAACTCGAGATCGCCGCGGAGGAACCGGAGGCCGACGAGGACGACGAGACCGCGACCCTCGAGATCGACGAAAACGATACGCAACCGTAGCGTTACTCCGCCGACTCAGGTCTGCGACCGGACGAGCGCCGCCACGTCGCGGGCGACCGCCGGCGGGACGACGATCCGGCGCGGTCCCTGGACGTACTGGCCGCCGGGCTGTGCGTAGTCGAGTTTTAGGATCGCCGCGTCCCCCAGCCGACGGATCGACACGTCGGTGATCACCTCGAGATCGATGCGCTGGTCGGGCTCGTAGAGGTAGATCGCGCCTTCTTCGGCGTCGAGCGTGCCGACCGACTGCAGGAACGATGCGAGCACGAGTGCGACCAGCCCGATCGGGAGGAACAGCGCTGCCAGCCCGGTGAACGGGCCCGCACCGACGGCGAGCAGTTCGTTCTGGGAGACGTATCGTCCGACGCCCATCAGGACGCCGATGATCGCGCCCATCGCGACCGTCCCGACCGCGGCGTCGACGGCCCGGTCGGCGCTCGTCCCCGTGGGGGCGTCGAACGGAAGCGGCCCGCTGATCCGCGCCAAGTGCCCTTCCGGATCGCCGGCGACGGCCAGCGCGATGATCGTCGCCGCGAACGCTGCAATGAGCGCGAGGACTGCGGTCCGACCGATCGCCCCGAAGGCCTCGCCGCCCAGTCGGTATAGCCGCCAGCAGATGACGGTGCCGATCGCGGCGAAGAAGGTGCCGACGCCGAACATCCACAGGAGCCGGACGGTACGCGACGTGCTGGTGTCCCGTCGCCACTGGATCGTGTCCGTTTCTGCCCCGTCTCCAGTGCGGACGGTATCCTCGTCCATACTCGCACTCACGACCCGTCGTGTAAAGACCGTTCGATATCGCCCGGCTTAGAGCGCGACCGCGCCGATGGCGGTGTAGCCGACGTAGCCGACGACGATCGCGCCGGTCAGCGAGCCGATCCACGCGAGGACGGTAAAACCCATCTTACGCGCACTGACGCCGCCGCCGGCGCCGGCTGCGGCGTAGCCGCTCCCGATGATCGCGCTGACGATGATCTCGTTGAACGAGACCGGAATGCCGTAGAAGACCGCGGCCTGCGCGATGATAAACGAGGGGATGAGCGCCGCGATCGACCGACGCGGCCCCAGCGAGGAGTAGTCCTGCGAGATCGCCTTGATCATCCGCGGCGCGCCGGTCCACGAACCTAACAGGAGCCCGAAGCCGCCGCCGACGAGCATCGCGATAAGTGGTAACTCGAGTTCGCTCGAGAGCGGGATCAGCGGCCCGATCGCCAATCCGACCTGACTGCCGCCGGCCGAGAAGGCGACGAGGCCGCCGAGGACGAGCAGGAAGTGGCGCTCGCCGCGCTCGAGGCCGTTGCCGAGATCGAGCGCGATCGCGCCCGACCACAGCGCTGCGATCGCGAGCGTCGCGGCGGCAACGCCGACGAGTTCCGAGCCGGGGAGCCAGCCGCCCGCGACCTGCGCGATCGAGGCGCCGCCGGCATCCGGCGGCCCGAGCAGCGCGAACTCGACGTTCGCGACGATCGCACCGACGATCCCGGCCAGCACGACGATGAGGTACGCCTCCGACAGACCTTCGGCGCGGAGGAGCCGGGCGACCGCATACGCGATGCCGCCGCCGACGAACGGCGTCAGTATCCACAGCGTCGCCATCTCGGTGTACTTGGCCCACGCCGGACTCCCGCCCATCGCGAGGCCGACGCCGATGACCGCCCCGGTGACGGTAAACGCCGTCGCGATCGGATACCCAGTGAAAATGCCGATCGCGACGAGGGCGGCCGCGATGAGCAGCGCCATCGTAGCGGCGAGCGACGTCAGCGTCACCCCGCCGATCAGCTCGGTCCCCACCGCTTCGGAGACGTTCGCCCCCTGGAGGACCGCGCCACCGAAGCCGAGCAGGCCGACGAGAAACCCGGCTCGCATCACCGAAATCGCGTTCGCGCCGACGGCCGGTGCGAACGGGGTGGAGCCGCTCGAGCCGGCGCCGATCGCCCAGGCCATGAAGAGACTCGCGAGCGCGGCCACGGCGAAAGTGCCCAGCGTGGCGATATCGACCATCTACTCGCTTCCTATTGGCGGATCCTACAAGTGTGTGCCGACCTGTCGCCGATAGCGGTGGCCGTTCGCCCGCGACCAACGCCGGAGCCCCTCAGTTCGTCGTCGATCTCGAGTTGTCCTCGGGTTCGGGCGGCGGCTCCACGCCCTCGATGGCCTCGGCCGCGTCGGTGTCTTTTTCGACTTCGACGTGCCAGCGGTCGATCTCGTCTTCGTACTCGGAGAGCCGGTCGGAGACAACGTCTTTGAGCTCGTCGTCGTTGACGTTGACCTCGAAGACGAACTGCTCACCGTTGTTGCCGTTTCGCGTCGACTGCTGGACGTTGGCGCTGACGAGTTCGTTGTCGAAGTAGTAGGGCGCGAGCTGGGTCATGACGTTCTGATAGACCGTGTCCTCGACCCGGCGCAGGGCCTTGCGGCTCGCGGAGTCGGCCGCCCGCGCGACGTAGTCGATCGACTCCTTCCAGTTGCCGACCGCGGCCTCGGCGTCGTCGTCCTCGAGGCGCTCGTAGGATTCGGAGAGCTTCTCGCCGGCCGTCTTGATGTCCTCGTCTGGCTGCTTGCCGGCTTTCTCGCCTTTGCCCTCCTCGACGCTGGCCTGGTCGGCGGTCTTCTCGCTGACGTCGGCGTCGAGGGTTTCGTGGGCCTTGGGTCGCCACTCGTCCCACTCGTCGAACGCGCGGGCGAGGTGCGCCTCGGAGTCCGCTTCGGCCTCGTGGACACCCGTGTCTCGAAGCGCGCGCGTGATGCGTTCGCCGTGCTCGACGATGTCGCCCCAATCGCCGCGGACCTTGAACCCCGAGATGCTCTCTTCCATTCGGCTGGCCGAGTGATAGCGTCCGGATCGGTATAAACTTCTCTGCCGTCGCCCGCCTGCGCGGGCATTGTCGGTCGGCCGAACGGGCTATCGCTGACCCCCCGTTCCTCGGCCGCCGGTCATACCCTGTGTCGGCTGCTGTCGCCCGCTCATTCGCTGTGGCTGGCTGCTGGTCATCGGTTGCTGCTGTGGTTGGTTGCCGGTCATCGGTTGCTGGCCGCCGATCGGCTGGGAACCGGGCTGTTGGCCGCCCGCCGCCTGACCGTCGACCATGCCGAGCACGATCGAACAGGAGTCGATCGTTCGATCGATCACCGAGATCGTCTCGGCGATGTGCGGGTGTTGCTGGTACTGCTGGAGTTCCGCCAGCCCCTCGGTCGCCACCCGGACGAACGCGTCCGCGACTTCGGGACCGAACATCGAGTCGCGTGCGATCAGACTCTCGTTGAGGTCGGCGAGCTCCGCGATGTCGTGACAAATCCGGGCGCACGTCGCGAGCTGTCGTCCCTCCGAGGCACACTCCGTTGCACACCAGTCGGCGACGTTCGACAGTTCAGTAAAGTCCTCGAGCGCGATCCGAAGTTCGTTCGTCAGGTGGCCCTCGAACGACTGGCGGTGCTGCATCTGTTGCCCGCCCGGTCCTCGCCCGCCGGCCGTCCCTTGTGGCCTCATCTGTTGGCCGCCTATTCCCTGTGTTCGCTGCTGACCGCTTGGTATCGGCTGTTGGCCGCCGGACACGGGTCGCTGGCCGCCCATCGACTGGGTCGGTTGCTGTCCGTACTGTTCGGTCGGCTGTCCCTGTTGTGGCTGGTGTTGGTACTGGTGGCTCATTGTGATAGCCGCCCGTAGCCGGGCGTCGGAGCCTACGCCGATCCATTGATTAAACCGGGGCCACCGTTACGACCGTTTTCGGCGGCAACACGCTGTTTTCGGATCGGCGTGACGGCGGCCGAAGTCGGATCGAAACGCGCCGGCGGACGCGGTAATATATAGTTAGTGCCTCCAATCTCCGCTTTCGAAGGGTGCGTTGGCCGAGGACCGTGCCCCGGAGCGGCGTTCGCGGCTGATCGATACTGTGAACTACCCGGCGGGTCGCTGTAGGGATATGCCGATCGAAGACCGGGACGACGCGTATCTCATTACGCACGCACTGGCGAAGGACACGCTCTCGCGCCTGCGCGATGTCGAGACCGAGCAGGTCAGCTTCCGCAAGGGGCTCGTCAAACTCGGCCGGATCTGTGGCTACGAGATCATCGACGGCCGGATGGAGACCGAGTACGTCGAGATCGAGACGCCCCTCGAGCCGACGATGGGCGAGCGCGTCCGCGGCCTCGAGGACGTGGTGATCATCAACGTCTTGCGTGCCGCGACGCCGTTCGTCGAGGGGCTGTTGAAGGCGTTCCCGCGGGCCAGACAGGGCGTCATCAGCGCGAGCCGCGACGAGGCGGCCGGCCGGGACGAGGACGGCTCGTTCCCGATCACGGTCGACTACGTGAAACTCCCCGAGATCCACGAGGAGGACACGGTCATCGTCGCCGACCCGATGCTCGCGACGGGGAGTACGATGTGTACCGTCTTGGAGCACGTCGTCGAGAACGCCGCGCAGCCGGAGAACCTGATCGTCCTCTCGGCCGTCTCCGCCCCGGAGGGCCTGCTCCGCGTCGGCGAGGAGTGTCCCGAAGCCGACCTGTTGACCGTCTCGATCGACGACCGCCTCGACGACGACGGCTTCATCGTCCCCGGCCTCGGCGACGCCGGCGACCGGGCGTTCCGAACGACCTGAGTTTGCGGTCGTCGCGGCTTTCGACTGCCGACGGATTTTTGCTGATACACGGAATCGAACCCGTATGGACTACAGCGTCGTCGATCCCGACGATCTCGAGTACGTCGATGACCGCCCCTGCGACCTCCGGCGGCTAAGCGAGGCTGCGGGGATGGACGCAGTCGCGATCAACCGCTTCGACGCCGAACCGGGCGAACAGCTGCCGTTGGCCTACCACTACCACGAGACGCAAGAAGAGGCGTTCGTCGTCCTCTCGGGGACGTTACACGTCGAGACGCCCGACGGCGACCTCGAGGTGCCCGCGGGATCGCTGTTCGCGGCCCCGCCGGAGGCACCCCACCGGGCGTACAACCCCGTCGACGCCGACGAGCCGGTGTCGGTCGTCGCCATCGGTGCGCCGCCGGTCAGCGGCGACGCCGTGCCCTACGAGCCCGACGAGTGACGGTGTAGCGGGGCTCGAGCCGTCTCACGCTCCCGGCGCTCGCGAGCCGCATCCGCAGGTGTCGACCTCGAGCAACGCGTCCACCAGGCAGCGTCCGGCAACGGTGGCCGGAAGGCGATCGCCGCCGACGCCTCGATCCGCACCCGGTCGGACGGTCGTGAGTGAATAGCGTTGGCCCGTCCAACCCCTTCGTTTCCGGTCGAACTCCGCTTCTAGCCCGAATCGGCGATCCGCCGTGACGACTCCACTCGTTACTATTTTAACACAACCGCCCGTCCGTTCGGATATGACTGGTCGTGGCTCGACCGAGCGGCCCGCAATCGGCGACCGAATCGCCGAGTCGCCCGAGGCGACGTTTCCGTTCGCGTTCGCGGGCTACGTCGGCACGCTCGTTGCCACCCTCGCGGCGTTCGCCGTCGTGCGCGTGGACATCTCGCCGACTGTCGCCGGCGCGGTCGTCGTCGTCGGCTTTCTCGTCGGGACGCTCGTTGGCGTCGCCATCGCGGGACGGGACCAGCGGCTCCCGGTGCGTCTCGGCCGGAGCTGGCGTCGACGGACCGCCGTCCTGAGCCCGGCCGCGCCGCTCGGCCTGATCGCTGGCGCCGCGTGGCTCGGTCGGCTCGAGCCCGATGTCGGCCTCGTCGGGCTCGGCGCGATGTTCCTCGTCGCGATCATCGGCCTCGTCACGATGCGGTTGGCGGAGACCTGTTACGTGGCGTCGATCACCGCCGACGAGCCCAGAGCGCACTGGCGATGGGAGCCGCCGAGCACGCGGCGGCTGGATACGTTCGTCCTCGCGGTGTGGCTCCTGCTGGGCGCGACCAACGCCTACGGCGGCGAGTGGGCGAGCGCGATCGTCTGGACGGGGCTCGCGCTCGGCTGGATGTGTACCGGTCTCGCCGAAGGTCGGTGGCGGATCGCGTCGTTCGGCGAACCGCCCGAAATTCGCGTCCACGATGCCGGGCTCGTCACGCAACGGCCCTACACGCGGGCGATCGTCCCGTGGTCCGACGTGTCCCGCGTCCGGCTGCGCGAGGACGAACTCGTCCTCGATCGGGGCTTCTTCGACGTCCGCTTCGAGCGCGACCAGCTCGCCGACCTCGAGGCCGCGCGGGCGGTGATCGAACAGCACCTCGACGCGAGTCGGGCCGGTCCGGGCACCGCGCCGCGATAGTCGCCGCGTTCGCGGGTCTCGGCCCTGCTTCACGCGAGGTCCGCCCGGCCGCTCGTGGCGCTTCGGAGCCGGTCTCGCAGCGCTGCGCTCTCTGCGAGCGGGACGCGCACGTCGAAGGTGACCGCGGTTTCGTACTCGGCGTCGAACTCGTACCCCTCGCTCTCGAGAATCGAGCGGACGGTACCGGAATCGTCGTATTCGACCGTAATCGTCACTCGGTCGTGGGGCCGCTCCTCGACGACGCCCGCCGCGTCGACGGCCTCCGTCACCGCGCGGGAGTAAGCCCGAACGAGACCGCCGACGCCGAGGTTCGTTCCGCCGTAGTAGCGGGTGACGACGACGGCACAGTTCTCGATGTCCCGCTGTGTGAGGACGTGTAACGCCGGCTTGCCGGCCGAACCGGAGGGCTCGCCGTCGTCGCTCGAGTACTCACGCAGGAACTCGCCCTCGGTTCCGGTCCGGACGCGGTAGGCGGGGACGTTGTGGGTCGCGTCGGCGTACTCCTCGCTGACGGCGTCGACGAACGATTCGGCGGCGTCGACGCCGTCGACGGGCCGAACGTGGCCGATGAACTCCGACCCCTGGACGACGAACTCGGCGGTGGCGGGTTCGGCGACGGTCCGATAGGCACCGGTCACTGCCGGTCACCTCGGCCGTTCCGCCTCGCTCGCCTCCCGCCGTCCGTCTCGACGCTGCCCATGTCGGATGGGTACATCGGCCCGCGAAAAGAGACCGTCGGTCCCACCGCTCGGGGCGGACCACGAACGGACCGGCTCGTCTGACCGTCTCGCTGGGACCCTCACGCTATTGTTCCTCCGCGTATTGAATGGATATATGGACGGTGAGACTATCGATACCGAACTCGCGGACGAGATCCACAGCGTCTGTCGAACGACGGTGGGCGACGAACTACGCAGTATCACCTACTTCACCGAGGAGAACGTCGAACAGCTGTATCTCCGCTCGGACCTAGAGCAGACGGCGGATCTGATCGGCTTCGCGGACCACGAACGACTGGGTTTTCACTCCCAGTCGGCCTACCGGAACACGCAACTCGGCGAGTATCAGGCGACGATTCGGATGTTCGAGAACGGCTTCCTCTCGCGGGTCATTCGGGGCCCCCACGGCGTCTGGGTGACGACCGACGACATGTCGATCGAGCGCTTCGAGGAACTGACAAGCGCCCTCGAGTCGGTCCTCGACGAGTTCGCGGACACCGTCGACGTCGAGGGCGAGAGCGGGGACGCCTGATCGTCGGCGTCACTGGATTTCGATCTTCCGGACGAACTCGAGGTCGCGAATTGCGGTGATCACGCCGCCCGAGAGCTCCTCGTCGGTGATCAGGTAGAGCCGCGGCTCGTCGGTGAACTCGGGATCCTCGCTGATGGTCTGGCGGATCGAGATGCCGTGGTCGGCCAGCGTGCCCGTGATCTCGGCGACGATCCCCTCCTGTTCGGCGTCGTCGACGGCGATCGACAGCACGGTGAGATCCAGTACCGGCGCGAGATCCATCAGGCTCGGCACCTGCGAGATGTTCTGGAAGATGCGCCGCAACTCGGGATCCTCGAGGATAACGTCCGTCGTCGAGTCGACGACTCGGCGGTCGACGCCGATCTCGCGGGCGATCCCCGTGTTCGGAATCTCGATCCCGCCCGAGACGACCCGACCGTCGTCGTTGACCGAGAAGCCACGCTCGAGCAACAGGCGGATGACCGCCTGCTGGCTCGGCGACCCCTCGAATTTCTCCATGATCTCGTCGAACATTCGTCCGCGAGTGTACGCACGCCCGGATATAATGTTCGGTGGTCAGTCGCGGCTGGTCGTCCGCGACGACGGTCTCGTTTCGGAGATGGTCTGTCAGCCTGAAATTTTTATACACCGCCATTGATGGGGCAGCTATGCATGCACTCCAACGCTGTGACTTCTGTGGTGCCGACGCCGCTGGCGCGTTCGAAATCGTTCCCCCCGAACTCGAGCCGACCGAGGCCGAACAACGCCGCGTCGTCCTCTGTCTCGACTGCAAGGAGCGCCTCGAGGTACTGATCGACCCACTGCTCGCCCGCGCGGGTGCCGAGCACGACGCTACAGCCGACGAGCGCAATGTGGCCGACGGCGGCTCGAGGAGTACCAGCGCCGTCGTCGCCGCTGCCGACGACTCGACGCAATCGCCCGAGCGAACCCCCAATTCGAACGCGACCGTTTCCGAGCCCGATACGGAGCCGGAGACCGACGCCGCAGAGACCGCGGCCGAACCCGTTTCGGAGACAGCGGCTGACGCCGAGACCGAAGGCGACTCCGACGCCGAGACCGGCACCGACTCGAGCGGCGTCTCGCTGCTCGAGGAGGGGATCACCTTCGAACACGGTGACGAAGCGGCCGACACCGAGGTCGATGCGGACGCGGTCGCCGAGTTGGTCGCGGCGGCCGACGAGGAGATCGAGGCCGACGAGACAGACGACGACGAACACGATGAGGAGGCGTCGTCGGATGCCGAGTCGACCGACGCCCCGACGAGTCCGCCGTCGGCCTACGGCAAGGTCGTTCGGCTCCTTCGCAATCGCGAGTTTCCCATGCAGCGACGCGCCGTCGAAGAACTGGCCGCGGGAGCTTACGACCTCGAGGACCACGAGGTCGAAGCGGTCGTCGACTACGCGATCGAAGACGGCGAGTTCGTCGAGGAGCGCGAGATGCTCGAGCGGCCCTAACGGTGGCGGCTACAGCGTTCCTTTGGTGCTTGGCGTCCCTTCCCGACGCTCGTCGAGCCGCGTCGCGTCGTCGAGGCTGCGGGCGAGCGCCTTGAACAGCGCCTCGACCTCGTGGTGGGCGTTCTCGCCGTCGACCGCGAGGTGGAGCGTCAGCCCGGCGTTCATCGACAGCGATTCGCCGAAGTGACGCGCCATATCGCTGGTGAAGTCGCCGATCGACTCCTGGGAAAACGCACCGTCGAAATAAAAGCGCGGCCGGCCGCTCACGTCGACGACGATCTCCGCGACGGCCTCGTCCAGCGGCACTTTGCGGTCGGCGTACCGGACGATCCCCGCGCGATCGCCCAGCGCCTCGTCGAACGCCTCGCCGAGGACGATCGCCACGTCCTCGACCGTGTGGTGGTCGTCGATCTCGAGGTCGCCGTCGCACTCGATCTCGAGGTCGAACAGACCGTGCTTGGCGAACGACGTTAGCATGTGGTCGAAAAAGCCGATTCCGGTGTCGATCGCCGCCGCGCCCGACCCGTCGACCGCGAGCGTACACTCGATCGACGTCTCGGCAGTCTCGCGCGTGCGGGTCGCCGCTCGCTCGCTCATGGGATACTCATGCCGCCCCCGGTACAAGGGGGTTCCGCTCGTCGGCCTCGCCGCCACGGCGGACCCGTTTACGAGTCGGTCGATCGCCCTTCGGCGCACGACGGAGAAAAACCTCTCTAAATCGATTGTAAAACGTCTAAACGAACCTAAGACGGTATAAAATTGCTGTTACTCCCCGGTATCGGGCTGAAACGGACCGAAACGACGCCAATTTTCGACCCGTTATATGATCCGTGGGGTGAATGTCCCTCTCGAGACGAGGTGTCCCGACCCGATGTCAAACCCCTCCCCCGTTTCGAACGAATCGATCGCTCCGTCGAGCCCTGAGGCGGAGCGCCAGCACCGACTCCTCCGGTCGGTCAAAGGCCCCGCCCAGTTCCTGTCGTTCTGGGTCGCGATCGCCCTGCCCTTCGTGCATCTCCCCCTCCTCGCACAGGGGCTCGGCGATCCAACCGTCACGCTGACGTTTTTCGTCCTCCTGGCGGTCAACGTCTTCGCGCTCTACCTCGGACACGGCTACAACCGCTGACTCGTCTCGTCGGTCCGACGACCGAACGCTGTGCCCTCCGCCCGTCCGTTCGGTTCCGTCGGAGCCGCCCGAGCGTCCCGTCTCGACCTACTCGTCTTCGCCGACCGCGTCCTGTGCCGCCGCGAGCGTGAGGTTCCCCTCGTAGAGCGCGCTACCGACGACGACCGCGGCCGCGCCGGCGTCCGCGAGCGCGTGCACGTCCTCGAGCGTGGCCACGCCGCCGCTGGCGATCACTGGAATATCGGTCGCCGCGACCAGGTCACGGACCGGTTCGGTTGCGACCCCCTCGAGCCGACCTTCGACGTCGACGTTCGTAAAGAGGATCGCGGCGGCGCCCAGATCCGCGTACCGCTCGGCGGCCTCGACGGGCGAGAGTCCCGCGCTCTCGGTCCAGCCCTCGACGACGACCTCCCCGTCTTTCGCGTCGAGGCTGACGACGACGCTATCCGGGTGTCGCTCGCTGATCTCGGCGACGATGTCGGGGTTTTCGACCGCCGCGGTGCCGAGGATGACGCGGTCGACGCCGCGCTCGAGCAGGTCGAACGCCTCCTCGGCGGTGCGAATCCCACCGCCGAGTTGCGTCGGTACGTCGACGGCGTCGACCACCGCGTCGATCGCGTCGGCGTTCTCGCGTTCGCCCTCGAACGCGCCGTCGAGGTCGACCAGATGGAGCGTCTCCGCACCGGCGTCGATCCATCGGCGAGCGGCCTCGACGGGCTCGCCGTAGGTCTTCTCCGTGCCGCGCTCGCCCTGAACGAGCTGGACGACGTCGCCGTCCTGTACGTCGACCGCCGGAATCACCTCGAACGCCTCGAGTCCGCCGCCTCCGTCGCTCGCATCGGTGTTCATATCCCTGTAGGGGAGCCCGCTGCGAGTAAAGGCGACGGTTTCGGCGAACGACCATCGCCGACACACTGTATCCACACTCGACAGAATCGTTACAAGTGTGGTCGGTGTGGATCGTCCCATGCCGCTGCCGGCGTGCGTTTTCATCGCACAGGCGACTGTCACTCGACCCGAACTGACGACGGATGCGCTCGTCGTCTTCGGCGTCGTCGTCCTCGCCCTCGTCCTGTTTCTCACCGAGCGCCTGCCGATCGACGTGACCGCGATCTTGCTGATCGTGGTGCTGGTCGTTCTGGAACCCTGGACGGGCGTCGATCCCGAAACCGGCATCTCGGGCTTTGCGAACGAGGCGACGATCACGGTTCTCGCCATGCTCATCCTGAGCGGCGGGATCAGCCGGACCGGCGTCGTTCAGGAACTCGGCCGGCGGATGGCGGCGTTCGCTGGCGACAGCCTCCGCAAACAGCTGTTCGCGACCGTCGCGGCGACCAGCCCGGTCTCCGGCTTTCTGAACAACACGCCGGTCGTCGCGCTGCTGGTGCCGGTCGTTACCGACGTGGCCAACCGCGGGAACACGTCGCCCTCGAAGCTCTTGATCCCGCTCTCCTACGCCTCGCAGATGGGTGGGATGCTCACGCTCATCGGTACCTCGACGAACATTCTCGCGAGCGACGTCAGCGCCCGCCTCGGCTCTCAGTACCCCGAACTTCACCGATTCTCGATGTTCGAATTCACTGGCCTCGGCGCTATCGTCGTCGTCGTCGGCTCGCTCTATCTGATCTTCGTCGGCCACTACCTGCTTCCCGAGCGGGTTCCGCCCAATGCCGACTACCTCGAGGAGTACAAGGTCGGTGACTATCTCGCCGACTTGGCCATCATTCCGGGATCGCCGTTGGTGGGCGAGACGGTCCGCGACGCGACGGAATCGCTTGGCCCGGAGATCGACGTCGTGCAGGTGATCCGTGATGAGGTACGGTCGGTCGCCCCCCGACAGGCGACTCCTCTCCGCGAGGGCGACGTGTTAGTCGTCCGAACGAACCGCGACGCGATCGCGACGCTCGAGGACGCCGCCGGCGTCGAACTCGTCGGCGGGCCGGGCTCGGCGGCGGAGCTGTCGACGGACGCGGAAACGGGCGTTCTCACGGAGCTGGTCGTCTCGCTCGACTCGCGGCTCGTGGGCGAGCGCCTCGATCCGGAATCGTTCCGCGAGGAGTTCAACGCGGCCGTTCTCGGGCTGCGCAGCCACGGCGAACTCGTCGCCGACCGCATCGTCGGCAACCGTCTGGATGTCGGCGATACGCTGCTCGTACAGGCACCGCCGGACACGCTCGATCGACTCGCTCGACGGGACGACGTGATCGTTGCCCGCGAACCGCCCCGTCCCGACTACCGCACGGACAAGGCCCCCGTCGCCATCGCGATCATGGTCGGCGTCGTCGCCGTCGCCGCCCTCGAGCTCTACCCGATCCTTGTCTCCGCGCTCGCGGGCGTCGTCGCGATGGTCGTCACCGGCGTCTTGGAGCCGAACGAACTCTACGACGCCGTCGAGTGGGACATCATCTTCCTGCTCGCGGGGGTGATCCCGCTGGGGATCGCGCTTGAGGCCAGCGGCGGCGCGGCGTATCTCGCCTGGCTGGTCGTCCAGTCGGCCGGTTTCCTGCCGCCGATCGCCGTGCTGTGGCTCTTTTATATCCTGACGGGGTTGCTCACGGAAGTCATCAGCAACAACGCGAGCGTCGTCCTTCTGCTTCCGGTCGCGGCGGCCGCGGGGGCCGGCATCGGCGCGAACCCGTTCGCGTTCGTGCTCGCGGTAACCTTCGCCGCGAGCACCGCCTTCCTGGGGCCGATCGGCTATCAGACGAACCTGTTCGTGTACGGCCCCGGCGGCTACCGATTCGGCGACTATTTCCGGATCGGCGCGCCGCTACAGCTGCTGCTGTCGGTCGTGACCGTGGGCGGGATCGCCCTGTTCTGGGGCGTCTAAAGCCCGGTCCGGCGTCGCCGACGACGTTCACCGCGGCCGGGTCGTCGGTCGTCGTTGCTCCCCGGCCTCGCGCCAGTCGACCGGCGGCTCCGACCGGCCGAGTCGGAGCCCGTACTCCGCGAGGGAACGGTCGATGGGAACTCGTTCGTCGAGTTCGCGGAGTCCGTCCTGCACGAAGGGGACGGGATCGTCGCGGCTGTACACGTCGAATTGGGGCTGTCGATAGCAGGACTCGACGATCTCCCGGATCGACCGGAGCGGATTCGGCCGATCCACGAGCGACGACTCGTCCCGGAAGTGACTCAGCAGGTAGTTCAGTTCGCCCTTCAGGTAGTGACTGCCGACGCCCCGTTCGTACCCGGCCTCGATCTCGTCGGTTCGATCGGTCGCCAGCTGCCAGTAATACCGCGGGAAATCGGCCCCCATTCGAACGTTCGCCGCCAGCGACGTCCACATCCGCGGGTTGATCTCCGCGAGGTAGAACTCGCCGGTCTCGGGGTGGCGCATGTACTCGATACAGGCGAGCCCGTGCCAGTCGAGTTCCTCGAGCAGCCGACGCGCGGCCTCCTCGAGTTCCGGCACGAAGACCGACTCGCGGTAGACGCCGCCCCCGCCGGTGTAGGACGCGCCCCGTATCTGTTCGTGCTGAAACGTCGCCACCGGTTCGCCGCGGTCGTAGAGCCCGGCGAACATGTACTCCTCCTTGATCGGGATGAACTCCTGGACGATGGGCTCGTGTCCGAACGCCGCGCGCAGTTCCGCGACGTCCGGCGACTCGCCCGGCTCGAGGTGCTCGATCGTCTGCTCTCGGCTCGTCTCCCCGGGCGATTCGGTGTCGACGAACTCGTCGGCGACGAGGTTGTATCGGGACTTGACGATCGCCCTCGAGTCGACCGTCCCGACGTCGCCGATCGGAACGGTCCGCGGAACCGGGACGCCGGCAGCCTCGGCGGCCTCCCGCAGCCGGACGCGATCGGTGACGCGCTCGAGCGTCTCGAGGGTCGGCCAGGGCGTCGCGACGTGGTCCGCGAACGCGTCGCGGCGCTTCGCGAGGACGAACGCGTCCTCCTCGCGGAGCGGGACGATCGTCCGGACATCGTCTCTGCGCGCGAGCGAGAGGAGCGCGTCGGCGTAGCCCGCGATATCGGTCGTCGGATCCGGCGTCAGGACGGCCTCGTCGCAGTACTTCGAACAGAACGTCTTGGCGGTCGGATCCTCCGAGATGACGATCGTGTTGACGCCGGTCTGTGCCAGCGATCGAACGCAGGCGTCGGAACTGGGAACCGGGACGGCGGACAGCACGATCGACTCGCCGTCGGTACCGTTCGGACCGGTGGGTGGAGTTGAATGTATTGACACGCTGGTCGGTACGCGGACCGAGCACGCCGGGCCCTATTGTAATGGAGATGGTACAGCACTCCGGTGTCAGTGGAGCAGCGATCGGCGAGAACGGCGGGCTGTTGGACGCGATTTATCGTCCAATCGGACGGCGTTCGCTGCTCAGGGAACGGATACAACTGACGAACGAGTCATAACTCTGGTCCAGAGGTCGCGTCGCCGTTCGAACGACGTGATTTTTATCGTCGGCTCGCATGACTACCGAACGTGCCGGAAGTACTGCTTGTCGTTGGACTCCTCACGGCGATCTTCGTCGGTTACAACATCGGTGGCTCGACGACCGGGCCCGCGTTCGGGCCGGCGGTCGGCGCGAACGTGATCACGAAAGTGATGGCCGCCGCACTGATGTCGGTTTTCTTCTTCGTCGGTGCGTACACGATCGGCCCGCAGGTCGTCGAGACGCTCGGGAGAGAACTCGTCGAGGACACGGCGATCTTCACGCTCCGGACGAACGTCGCCGTCCTCTTTTTCATCGGCGGCGCGCTGTTCGTCGGCAACTACGCCGGCGTCCCGGCCTCGACGTCGATGACGGCCGTCGGGGCAATCGCCGCGCTGGGCTTTGCGACCGGCGAACTCAACTGGGATGTTCTCGGCGAGGTCGTCGTCTGGTGGGTCGTCGCGCCCATCACCGGCTTCTGGGTTGCCGGCGTGGTCGGCCGCTACTTCTACCCCCGGATCAACGCCTGGATCGCCATCGAGGGCGATCAGGAGGGCGAGCCGATGGTCTCGCTCGACCGGTCGGGAGTCGTGCCCCGCCTCGGCTTCCGTGCCGACGGCGACCGCCGGGAGATCACCGGCGCGCTGGTCGTCGTCGCCATCGGCTGTCTGATGGGTTTTGCCTCCGGGACGAGCAACATCGCGAACGCGATCGCGCCGATCTACGGCACCGGCGACGTCGACATGATACCGCTCATCCTGATCGGCTGTGCGGCGGTCGCGATCGGCTGCTTTACGATCGCGCGTCGCACCCTCGATACGCTCGGCAGCGATATCACGAACCTGCCGCTGACCGCGGCGATCGTCGTCGCGGTCATCAGTTCGGGGATCGTCGTCACGCTCTCGTGGCTCGGCATTCCCGCGAGCTTCGTCGTCATCGCGACGATGAGCATCGTCGGGCTGGGCTGGGGCCGGGCCACTCGGACGACGACGCTTTCGGGCGTCCGCGCCGGCGAGGAGACCCGCGTCTCCGTCGGTGCGCTGACCGCCGAGGAGGAGGGCGAACGCTCCCCCGAAATCGGCGAGGAGGAACCCGAGGATATCCCGCAGGCGTCGGACCTCTTCGACCCGTCGACGACCGCCCGCGTGATCCTCATGCAGAACGTCGTGCCGGCCATCTCGACGATCGGCGCCTACCTCACCTTTCGGTTCGTTCCGCTCTTCGGCTTCTGACGATCCGTGGACACGGTCGCGGATGGCCCGTCCTCGAGCGCTCGAGGGGGTCGACCTGTCGTGGCCGATGATAGTCGTATCGTCGCTCCGAAACGTCTTTTTCGGCAGGGAGAATGGTCCCGGGTATGGTTTCCGCGATTCTCTTGGTCGGGATCGTCGTGGCCGTCTTCGTCGGGTTCAACATCGGTGGTTCGTCTACGGGGATCGCCTGGGGGCCGGCCGTCGGCGCTGGCGTCATCGGCAAGACGGCAGCTGCGGCGCTCATGTCGATTTTCGTCTTCGTCGGCGGCTGGACCGTCGGCCGAAACGTCATCGAAACGATGGGCGGCGACATCGTCCCCGCCGAAATCTTCACGCTGCAAGCTAGCATCATCGTGTTGTTCTTCATCGGGCTCGGGATGCTGGTCGCGAACCTCTTTGGCGTCCCCGTTCCCACGTCGATGACCGCCGTCGGAGCCATCGCCGGCCTCGGGCTCGCGACCGGCACGCTCGATATGGTCGTGATGGGCCGGATCATCTCCTGGTGGGTCGTCACGCCGATCCTCGCGTTCTGGATCGGCGGCATCGTCGGCCGCTACTTCTATCCGTACCTCGATCGCTTCTTCGAGATCCGTCAGTCGAGCGGGCCCCTGCTCACGCTCGAACGATCGGGGCTCGTTCCACAGCCCGCGATGGGGCCGGGGACGACGGGCAAGGAGCTCGCGACGACGATTCTCATCGTCGTGATCGCCTGTTACATGGCCTTCGGCGCGGGCGCGAGCAACGTCGCGAACGCGGTCGCGCCGCTGGTCGGCAGCGGAGCGCTCGATATCGGGGGGTACGACGGGACGAACCTCGGCATCGCGATCGGTGCGCTCGCGATCAGCCTCGGCGGGTTTACCATCGCGCGGCGGACGATGGAGGCCGTCGGTAACGACCTCACCGAACTTCCCCTGCTGGCGGCGCTGATCGTCGCCGTTACCGCCGCCACGATCACGACCTTCCTCTCCGCGATCGGTATCCCGATCAGCCTCGTGATGGCCACCGTGATGACCATCGTCGGACTGGGCTGGGGTCGAGCCAGCCGCACCGCCACGATCACCGGCCTCGCGCGCGGCGAGGAGGAACTCGAGCTCTCGATGAACGTCCTCACGCAGGAGACGCCGGAGGAAGTGCCCAAGATCGGCGAGGAGGAACCCGAGGACATCCTCGAGGCCGACGATCTGGTCAGGCCGGCCGCCGTGGCGCGGTTCGTCGCGTTCTGGATCATCGGCCCGTCGGCGTCGGCCGGCCTGGCGTACGCCTTCTTCCTCGTCGTCCCGATCTGAGTTCCCGAGATCGCTCGCGGGCGCCCGATCCCGGTCGCCCGCCGACCCAGGGCTGTCGGATCCGTCGCCGCTCGCTCGTCTGCCCCCGAATTTCGAATGCGGCAAATACTGTATATCCTTCCGGCTTCGGCGAAACAGATCTCGCTCCTCTCCCGTTCGACCGAACATCTTCTAACAAATGACGGCATTCTTCCCTTCGAACTGGCCGGTTCTGACTCAAAGACAATTTAGGACTGAACAGCAAGCTATACCAGTGCGGGACTCGAACCGCCGAGTGATGCCCACGGTAGAATACCTCAACTACGAAGTACTGGACGATCAGGGCTGGGACATAGACGACGACGATCTCTTCGATGAGGCCGCCGACGCCGGCCTCGGCGAGGAGGACTACGGCACGCTCGACGTCGCCGAGGGCGAATACATCCTCGAGGCGGCCGAGGCCCAGGGGTACGACTGGCCGTTCTCGTGTCGCGCGGGCGCCTGTGCGAACTGCGCGGCGATCATCAAGGAGGGCGAAATCCAGATGGACATGCAGCAGATCCTCTCGGACGAGGAGGTCGAGGACAAGAACGTTCGCCTGACCTGCATCGGCTCGGCCGAGACCGACGAGGTCAAAATCGTTTACAACGCCAAGCACCTCGACTACCTCCAGAACCGCGTCATTTAAACAATCGTGGCCGACGGCCACAGACACGTTTTTTCGGCGCAGCGACTTCCGTTCACGCGCACGGCCCCCTTTCGGTGTTCGTCTCGCGGCGCGCCCGCAGTTAGCTGCTGTCGGCGCTGTTCCCGGCGGTCGTCGAGCCGAGCGACGACTCGAGATCCAGCGTCGGAAGCGTCGTCGCGTCACCGAGCTACGGCGACGAGCCGCTCGAGGACACCGATCGGTTCCGGGTCCGGGTCGCGAGCTCGTGGACGACGACGAGGACGACGACGGCGACGGCGATGAGCGCGCCGTCGACGAGCGACGGGAGGAGGCCGAGCGAGACGATGAGCGTCGTCGCACAGGCGGGCGGGTGTCCCGTCTCGGTCGCGAGCATTCCGCCCGACGTGAGGGCGACGGCGAGGACGCCGCTGGCGACGAGCCGGAACTGGGAACCGGCGAGCATCGGCGCGCTCGCCGTCACGACGAGTCCGGGAGCGATCGTGTGGTACGCGACGAGCCCGGCCGCGATGCCGACGAGGTGGCCGCCGATGACCCGTCGCGGGCGAGTCGCCTCGCCGTCCGGACCCGTCGCCAGCAGGAACGCGGAGGGGCCGAGACTCGGGAAGAGCAGCGCTTCACCCGTCAGCCAGGCCAGCGCGCCCGGGACCGCGAGCAAGACGCCAGCGTACAGCGTCGAGACCGCCGCGCCCTCTCTCATGGCCGCGTCCTTGCAGATGCGAACGGATAGATGTTCAGTTTTCGACTCGAGCGCCGGCGGTAACTGACTGTTTCTCGAGTTCGAATTTAAACGGGCTCGAGATGCCTCCCGCCTCGCCCCCCCTCGAGCCGGGCCGAAAACGTAAGGGCACCGCGCTCCGGAGACCCCGTCGTGACGCTCTCCGGTGTCGCGGCGACCGGCCCGGACCTGCTTCGGCTGGTCGCCGTCCCCGTCTTCGCCTGGACCGCCGTCCGCGATATCAAAACGCGGCGCGTCTCGAGCGCCGTCTGGATCCCGCTCTCGGTGCTCGGGGCTGCGCTGCTGGTCTGGGACGGCTGGCTGGCGTGGACCGCGGGCCAATCGGTCTGGACGTACGAGTTCCTGCTTCCGACGGCGATCAGCGTCGGGCTGGTCGTCCCGATCGCCTACCTGTTCTGGTGGGTCGGTGGGTTCGGCGGCGCCGACGCGAAGGCCCTGCTCGTCCTGGCCGTTCTCTTTCCGACGTTTCCCGAGTACGGGCTCGGGCCGTGGTCGGTCCCGCTCGAGACGCCGCCGATCGGCGCGTTCTCGTTTTCGATTCTGACCAACGCCGTGCTCGTGGGAGTCACGCTGCCGGTCGTTCTCGCCGTCCGTAACGCCGTCGCCGGCCGGATCGCGCCGGTGATGTTCGTCGGCTGGCCGATCCCGTGGGACCGAGTTCCGGAGACCCACGGTCGCCTTCTCGAGACCCCGTCGGGGCTCTCTCGGGGCGGTCTCGACCTCGACGCCTTGCGGATGTACCTCCGCTGGCGGGGGCTCACGCTCGCCGACCTGCGCGACGAGCCCGACCGGTACCGCGATCCGGCGACGCTGCCCGCCGAGCCGAACCTGCCGACGGACGGGGCGGTGACCGCCGACGTGGAGGCTCGCGGCGACGGCGGGACGCTCGAGGCGAGCGCCGACGGCCCGGTCGCTGCGGCGGATACTGCCGAGTCGGACGATCCGTGGGGTGCAGAAGCCTTCCTCGAGGACATCGAGGGGACGGCCTACGGCACGAGCCCCGAGACGCTGCGCGACGGGCTCGAGGTGCTCGCGACCGCGGAGACGGTCTGGATCTCGCCGGGCACGCCGTTTCTCGTGCCGATCTTCGCCGGGCTGGTGATCGCGCTGGGCTACGGCGATCTGTTGCTCGGCACGCTGTTCTGACTACAGCGTCCGCTCGTACAGCGGCACCAGAGCCGTCCAGAAGAGCACGAACGCGACGCCGACGCCGATCAGCGCCAGCCACGGGTCGCCCCGGCCGGTCGGGACGCCGTTCAGGAGGAGGACGAAGAGGCCTGCGAACAGCAGGAGACAGACGAGCACGCTACCGAGTTCGAGGATCGCGGCGACGGGGTACTCGCGAACGCGGGCGGCGATACCGGCGAGGGCCATACGCGAGCCTCGATCGGTGACGGTAAAAGCGTCACGGCAATCCACGCGTCGGCTCCGTCGTCAGTCGACGACGTACGACTGGTGGTCGCCGCGGGTCCGCGTGTCGACGAACTGGTGACGTGTCGCCCCCTCGAGATCGCCCGCGAACGACGGGTCCGAGCCGCCGCTTCCGTACACCTCGTTCGCCCCGCGTAAGTCGTGTGCCGCGAGCAGGTCGGCCAGTTCCCGCGGGAGTGACGCGTCGTCCTCGAGGTCGAGGATCAACTGCTGGTCGGTGAAGCTCTTCGCGACGAAGGCGTCGCTGACGGCGTCGTCCTCCCGGAGCCGCGCCGCGAGGTCTCGAAGGGCTGCCTCTCGATCGCTCATATGGCCCGTTTCGGACGCGACGAGGGAAGGGTCTCGCGACGAACATCTTCGCCGGGCCTGCGGTTCCGAGCGGTCAGCGGAGCTGGCCTCGAGCACCGCCGGGGCCGGCCGACGGCGAGGAGAACGGGACCGCGATCGCGTCGCTCGAGTCAGGCTCGCGACTCGATGTCGGCGGCGATGTCGTCGAGTTCGTCGTCCGCGAGGTCCGGTCGCTCGCCTGCGACGGCGTGGATGGGTCCGCCGCCGTCGCCCTCGAATCGGGGGACGATGTGACAGTGGACGTGGGGCACTTCTTGGCCGGCCTCCTCGCCGTTGTTGAACGCGACGGTGGTCGCGTCGGCGTCGACGGCCTCCTCGACGGCGGGGACCATGCGGTGGACGGTGTCGTAGAGATCGGCGGCGACGTCGTCGGGGACGTCGTTCAGCCGCTCGTACTCGTCTTTCGGGATCACCAGCGTGTGGCCCGGTGCCAGCGGGTTGGCGTCG
Source organism: Natrinema marinum (assembly GCF_024296685.1). Classification (NCBI taxonomy): domain Archaea; kingdom Methanobacteriati; phylum Methanobacteriota; class Halobacteria; order Halobacteriales; family Natrialbaceae; genus Natrinema; species Natrinema marinum. The sequence goes on from NZ_CP100763.1 coordinate 3,004,519, forward strand.
AGGAACGCGACCGTGGTCTCGTCTTCGTACACGATTCGGGCCGGAATCTCTCCCTCGACGATCTGGCTGAAGATCGTACTCATGCTCGAGTGTGCGTCGGCGCTCCGTATGAAGGTTTCCCGACTCGTAGACGGAGCGTCGGTCCCCGTTCCTCGGCCGGCTCTGCTCGGGCGGCGGGCGGCTATCTACCTCCCGCCGCTCGGCTCGCAGAGTCCGTCGAGCGTCTCCCCGATCGCCTCGAGGTACCCCGCTGCTTCGTATCCCAGTCGGCCGATCCAGACGTCCTGATAGGAGGGATGGAGGATCGGCACCAGGTGAACGCCGAGCCGTTCGCACCGCACCGGCTCGAGCACGCTGTCGAGAAAGCCCTCGCATTTTCGACCTTCGGCCGCCAGCACCGTCTTCGTCGCGTGTTTGCCGGTCCCGAGCACCACTGACGGATCGATAGACTCGAGTTCGGTTAGCAGGTGGGACCGACAGTTCGCGCGCTCTTCGGGTGTGGGCTCCCGATTGGTCGTCGGGTCGTCGGGATCGGCCGGGAAGCACTTCACCGCGTTCGTGAAGTAGGTGTCGTCGCCGTAGCCGATGTCGTCGAGCAGGCGCCGGATGCGCCGACCGGAGTGGCGCGAGGTGTAGGCCTTGCCGGTCCAGTTGCCGCCCCGCCAGCGGTCGGCGTCCGGATTTCCGTAGCCGGGGGCCTCGCCGATGACCACGACCGCAGCGTCGGGGTCGCCGGTCCCCCACGAGATACACTCGCGGGCGTCGGCCAGCGCCGGACAGCGGGTGCAGTCGGGCTCGAGGACGTTTCGACGGGTCGGATAGGCGGGCTCGCCGCCGGAAGTCGAGTCGGATTCGGCGTCGCCGTCGGCCGAATCGGATTCTGCGTCGGTGTCGTCGGTGGCGGGCACACTCGAGGGTACGGCCGCGAGGATATATGCGAGTCGGTCCGCGCGAACGTACTCGCTCGCCCAGTGGGTCCGCCGCCGTGGGATCGCGTCGCACTCGAGGGGACAGGTTTACTTTCGCCGGGTGACTAAGAGACTCCCAATGTCATCGATCGGCCCGGAACTCCTCGTGGAATCGCTCCAGTTACTCATCTATACCCTCGTCGCGGGTACGCTGACCGTCGGCGGCGTCCTCGTCGAGCAGGCGAGTCTCCAGCACCTCGGTGCCGGTGAAGCGATGATCGCCCTGTGGCTCGGTGCGCTCGGCGCCGTCATGCTCTATGCGGGCACTTACGGCGTCGGCTATCAGAAGGTCCTCTCGCGGCTCGTCTAGGCGTCGAGTCGCTCCCGGGCGCTCGAGTCGACGCGGACGGACGACCCGCAATATCGATTCCTCTTTACTGCCGGAGGCGATTAGGTCGCGTATGAGCAGGTTCGGCGAGGTCGACGACCAGTACGACCCACACCAACTCGAGCAGCGGGTCTTCGAGTACTGGGACGACGTCGACGCCTACGAGCGAACGGTCGAGCACCGATCGGACGGCGACTCCTTCTTCTTCGTCGACGGCCCGCCGTACACGTCGGGATCGGCGCACATGGGGACGACCTGGAACAAGTCGCTGAAAGACGTCTACATCCGCTTTCTGCGGATGCAGGGGTACGACGTGACGGATCGGCCGGGCTACGACATGCACGGGCTCCCCATCGAGACCCGCGTCGAGGAGCGACTCGGATTCGAGAACAAGAAGGACATCGAGGAGTACGGCGAGGAGAACTTCATTGAGGCCTGCAAGGAGTACGCCGACGAACAGCTCGAGGGGCTGCAGTCGGACTTTCAGGACTTCGGCGTCTGGATGGACTGGGAGAACCCCTACCGGACGGTCAGCCCGGAGTACATGGAGGCTGCGTGGTGGGGCTTTTCGAACGCCGCCGACCGCGGTCTGGTCGAGAAAGGTCACCGCTCGATCTCCCAGTGTCCGCGCTGTGAGACCGCCATCGCGAACAACGAGGTCGAGTACGAGGACGTCGAGGATCCCTCGATCTACGTCAAGTTCGACCTCGCCGAGCGCGACGGCAAACTCGTCATCTGGACGACGACCCCGTGGACGATCCCGGCGAACACCTTCGTCGCCGTCGACGAGGACGGCGACTACGTCGGCGTCCGCGCCGAAAAGGGCGGGGAGGAAGAGCTGCTCTACGTCGCCGAGGCCAAACACGAGGAGGTGCTGAAAGCGGGCCGCTACGACGACTACGAGGTCGTCGAGGAACACGCGGGCGAGGACCTGCTCGGCTGGTCGTACGACCACCCGATGGCCGAAGAGGTCCCCGACCACCCCGACCACGAGGGGGCCTGCGAGGTCTACGCCGCCGACTACGTCGATACCGGCGGTGACGGCACCGGGCTCGTCCACTCCGCGCCGGGCCACGGTGAGGAGGACTTCGAGCGCGGTCGCGAACTCGGCTTCCCGATCTTCTGTCCCGTCGGCGGCGACGGCGTCTACACCGACGAGGCGGGCGCCTACGCGGGCGAGTTCGTCCGCGACGCGAACGAGGACATCATCGCGGACCTCGAGGCCAACGATTCGCTGCTGGCCTCGGAGACGATCTCCCACAGCTACGGGCACTGCTGGCGCTGTGACACGGGTATCATCCAGATCGTCACCGACCAGTGGTTCATCACGATCACGGACGTCAAGGACGAACTGCTCGAGAACATCGAAGACAGCGAGTGGCACCCCGAGTGGGCCCGCGACAACCGCTTCCGGGACTTCGTCGAGGAAGCGCCCGACTGGAACGTCTCCCGCCAGCGCTACTGGGGGATCCCGCTGCCGGTCTGGACCCCTGAAGACCGCGACGACGACGAGGACACGATCGTCGTCGGGACCCGCGAGGAACTCGCCGAGCGCGTCGATCAGGACGTCGACCCCGACGCGGTCGACCTCCACAAGGACACGGTAGACGAGTTGACGATCACCGAAGACGGCACCACCTACACGCGCGTTCCCGACGTCTTCGACGTTTGGCTCGACTCCTCGGTCGCGTCGTGGGGCACCCTCGACTTCCCCGCGGACGACAGCCGATTCGACGAACTCTGGCCCGCAGACCTCATTCTCGAGGCCCACGACCAGACGCGGGGCTGGTTCTGGTCCCAGCTGGGGATGGGCACGGCCGCGATCGGCGAGATCCCCTACGAGGAGGTGCTGATGCACGGCCACGCGCTGATGCCCGACGGCCGCGCGATGAGCAAATCCAAGGACATTCTGGTCGACCCCCACGAGGCGATCGACCGCCACGGTCGGGACGTGATGCGCATGTTCCTGCTGTCGAACAACCCGCAGGGCGACGACATGCGCTTTTCGTGGGACGGGATGCAGACGATGGAGAACCACCTCCGGACGCTCTGGAACGTCTTCCGATTCCCGCTGCCGTACATGCGGTTAGACGACTTCGATCCGCAGGAGACGAGTCTGGACGATGTCGATTCGGACCTCGAGCTGATCGACGAGTGGGTGCTCGCCCGGCTGGAGTCCACGAAAGCCGAGATGACCGACCACTTCGAGGACTACCGGCAGGACCGCGCGATCGACGCCCTGATCGAGTTCGTTGTCGAGGATGTCTCGCGATTCTACGTCCAGGCCGTCCGCGAGCGCATGTGGGAGGACGAGGACAGCGCCTCCAAAACGGCCGCCTACGCGACGATCTACCGCGTGCTCCGCGAGACGGTCGCGCTGCTGGCTCCCTACGCCCCCTTCATCAGCGAGGAGATCTACGACACGCTGACCGGCGATGCGGGCCACCTCACGGTCCACATGGAAGACTGGCCCGCGGTCGACGAGTACTGGGAGGACGAGCAACTCGAGGAGGACGTCTCCCTCCTGCGGGCCATCGAGGAGGCCGGCGCGAACGCCCGCCAGCAGGCCGGCCGCAAGCTGCGCTGGCCGGTCCCGCGCGTGGTCGTCGCCGCGGACGACGACCGCGTCGTCGAGGCCGTCGAGCGCCACACCGGGCTGCTCGAGGATCGCCTCAACGCCCGCGAGATCGAACTCGTCTCGCCGGACGACCGCTGGGGCGAACTCCGGTACAGCGCCGAGGCGGACATGAGCGAACTCGGCCCCGCGTTCGGCGACCGCGCCGGGCAGGTGATGAACGCGTTGAACGAGGCCCGCATCGACGAGCCGAGCCTCGAGGCGCTCGAGGCGGCCGTCGCGGACGCACTCCAAGACGACGAAGCGATCACCGACGAGATGGTCTCGTTCGTGACCCAGACGCCCGACGGCGTCGCTGGCACCGCCTTCGGCACCGACGGCGACGACCGCGGCGTCGCCTACGTCGACGCCTCCCTGACCGACGACATCGAGAGCGAGGGCTACGCCCGCGAGGTCATCCGCCGCGTCCAGGAGATGCGCAAGGACCTCGAGCTCGACGTCGACGAGCGGATCGCGCTCGACCTCGAGATCGACGACGACCGCGTGACCGACCTCGTCGCCGAGCGCGAGGCCCTGATCCGCGAGGAGGTCCGCGCCGACGAACTCGGCGACCTCGAGGACGGTCACCGCAAGGAGTGGGACGTCGACGGCGTGACGATGGAGATCGCGATCGAGCCGCTGGCGGCGGCCGAGGCGTCGGACTAACGACTCCGGTAATCGGAGCCCGAACGTTCCTGCACTCGCCGATTTCAGCGCGACATGACACTCGCGCTGCCATAAACGTCTTGAGCGCTGACTTACCAGAGAGGCGTAGTGACATCTCGAGCCGCCGTCGTCGTGTTCGTCGTCGTGCTCGTCGGGAGCGTCCCGGCCGGCGTCGGCGCGCTCGAGCCGGCTCCCCAGCCAGCCTCGCCGGCACCGGCCGCGTCGCTCGCCGCGGCCGGGATGAGTTCCGGCGCGACGGTGACGACCGGCGGGGGCGAGGACGTGCTCCACCGGACGACGGTTCTCAGCCACCGCCCGGACGACACCGACGCGTTCGGCGTCGAGATGACCTTTCGGGTCCCCGACTCGGTGACGGAACTCGAGATCACGCTCGAGGAGGAGGCGAGCGTCGAGTCGACGCGCGGGTTCGAGCGGACGGGCGAGCGGACCTTCGAGTGGACCGGCGGGACGGCGTCGCCGACGGTGCGGTACGCGATGCCGGCCGATCGGACGGGCGAGGGCGAGCAGCGGGCCTCGGCGTCCGGCGACGGCTACACCTTCGTCGATACGGGCGAGTGGGGCGTCGTGCCTGTCCCCGGCGTGGGGATCACGGTGGGGCGGACCGAGCCCGTCGGTTTCGAGGAGACGGTGACCGTCGACGGACCGGGCGCGACCGGCGGCGACATCGCCTTCTTCGGCCCGGTGACGACCTACGAGCGCGACGCGAACGGGGAGACGTTCCGGCTGGTCGTCCCCGAGGCCGCCGACCTCGAAGAGTCGCCCGATGCGATCCTCTCGGCGCTGACCGCGGCGAGCGGCCGGCTCGAGGTCGGGATGCGAAGCGACGAGGTGTTCGTCGTCGCAGTGCCGAACACGGTCGACTGGGGGCCGCGGGGCATCCAGTACGGCCGGTCGGACGCGTGGGTGGTCGACGACGCCGGCCTCGACGAACCGAACCCGGTCTGGCTCCACGAGTACGTCCACGTCCGCCAGCGCTTCTCCACCGCGGAGGACGACCTCGCGCCCGACGCCGCGTGGCTCGTCGAGGGGCAGGCCGACTACTACGCGGGCCTGCTCGCCCTCGAGGGCGGTCTCACCGACTTTTCGGACTTTCGTGACCTCCTCGAGCGCGGCGAGCGTTCGCTGTACGCCGACGGGGTGCTCGCTCGGCCGTCGACGTGGGAGGACGACCGCACCGATTACGCGAAGGGGGCGCTCGTCGCCGGCGAACTCGACCGCCGATTGCGGCTCGCGACCGACGGTGATCGCACGCTCGAGGATGTCTTCCGAACGCTGAACGCACGCGAGGGGACGATAACCGAGGCCGACTTCCTGGACGCGCTCGAGGACGCCGGCGGCAACGCGGTTCGAGCCGCCGCCGAGAAATACACGCAAACCGATGCGACGCCGTCGATGTGGAGCCGACGCGACCATGAGGTCGCCTTCGACCAGCCGGTCGCCGTCTTCGAATACGGGATCGACAGCGGTCCGCTCGAGGTGGCGGGCCAGGAGTGGCAGCGCTGGTCGGCAGCAGCGAGCGGGGGCGAGAGCGAAGCTCCCGACGTGATCGCGGTTCCGGCCGGCGAATCCGTCTCGATCCCGGTCGCGGCCGCAAACGTCGGCGAGCGCGACGGGACTTACGACGCGATGTTGCAGGTCGACGGACGGGTCGTCGATCACCGGCGGGGAACGCTCGCGGCCGGCGAACGGACGAGTCACCGGCTCACGTGGACGCCGGCTAAGCCGGGTACGTACGACGTTCGCGTCGGTTCCGAGCGACTGACCGCCGTCGTCCGCGCGCCCTCGAGCGTGACCGTCTCCGAACTGCGGGTCACGTCCGGAGCCGCCAGTCCCGGTGAGTCGGTGACGATGACCGCAACGGTCGAAGCCGCGGACGAGCGACCGGGCGCGGCGGTCCTCGCGTTCCGGACCGTCGAGGGAACCGTCGCGGAGCGGCCGGTGGCGGTTCGGCCGGGCGAGACGACGACGGTCGAGGCCGAACTCCGATTCGACGACCGCGGCCGGTACGAGGTCGTCGTCGGCGAGGCGACGACGACGGTCAGCGTCGGTGGTCCGGCTGCGACGGTCGAAGAAGTGTCCGGATTCGGTGTGCCCTCGGCGCTCGCGGCCGTCGCGACGGCACTGGCGGGCGCGCTGCTCGCCCGGCGTCGCTGACGGCCGTACTCGCGGAGCGATCGGCCGAACGGAACCGAGAACGCGGCGACGTGTCGGTTACTCGAGGTCGACCCGGAACGTACACTCGTCGGCGCCGTCGTCGACGCAGGCCGTCTCCGTGACCGTCGCGTCGGCACCGTAGGCGGCGGCGAACCCCTCGAGGATGCCGTGAGCAAGTCCACAGTACTGCTGGTCCCGGTGGGTGTCGTACGTGACGACCGTCCCGTCTGACTCGCGGGAACAGGAGATGGCCGGGAGCGACGCCTCCTTCGTCGCGTCGTCGACGTCGTCGTAGACGTCCTCGAGCGACGCGAGCAGTTCCGCGAACTCCCAGTCCCGGCGCAAGTGGGCGCTGAACGTCGAGAGCAGTTCGGGGGCGAGCGTCCGCCCGAAATCGCGCTCGATAGCGTCCCTGTCCTGGGTCGCCATCGACGAGAGGCGTTCGAGGACGGTGTCGATCTCCGCGTCGTCGTAGTGGGTGACGGGGAGGTATAGCTTCGGCTCGAGGTCGGTCTGCTCGACGATCGTGTCCCAGGTGTCGTCGTCGGTTCGCTCGACGACGTACTCCTTGAGGGACTTGTGGACGATTCCGTGCATGTGGCTCCCTTCTATCCGTTCTCGCGGCACTCTCGCGGTCGCCTCCATCGTGCCACGCGCTAACAGCTAGGTCAGTGTCTGGGGACTACTTAATCGTTTGCTTACAAGTGTCGTGCGAGAAGCGGGGCGATCGAGACGGTGTCGACGCCGCGCTCGATAGTGTCGGTGCCGTAGATCGCCTCGACGCCGGCCCGAGAGAGCTTCGTGACGGCGTTTCGGGCCAGCAGTGGGTGGACGCAGGTGACGAAGACGCGGCCGACGCTCCGGTCGCGGAGGACGGCGACGGCCTCGCTCATCGTCGAGCCGGTCGCGATGATGTCGTCGACGACGACCACGTCGCGGCCGGCCACGTCGACGTCGCTCGGGGTGATTTCGACCTCGGTGCCGGAGTGGCGAGTCTTCTCGAAGTAGTCGGTCTCGCCCGCGCCGTAGGCGTCGTGGACGGTCTCGGCGAGCTCGGTCGCGCCGGCGTCGGGCGCGAGGAAAACCGGCTCCGCGAGCTCGTCGGGTAGCGGTTCGGCCAGCCGGCTCGCCGCGTCGACCGCGGTCGCCGTCGGCTCGAAGAACTCACAGACGCCCTCCTCGTGGGGGTTGACGGTCAGGACGCGGTCCGTCCCGGTCGAAATCGCACGGGCAACCGCCCGCGCGGAGATGGGATGCCCTGGCTCGAAGGCCGCGTCCTGCCGGCCGTAGCCCATGTACGGCAAAACGGTGATGACCTCCTCGACGCCGGCTTCGCGGACCGCGTCCTGCAACTGGAGCACCTCGAGGTGGGCGTCGCTCGAGACGGTCGAGGCGACGATCACCGCCCGATCGGGCTCGGCGTCGGCGACGCCGGGGGCGGCCGCGAGCAGTTCGCCGTCGGGAAAGCGGTCGTACTCGACGGCGGCGAGTGGTTCCTCGAGTTCGCGTGCGAGCGCCGCGGCGAGGGCCTGCGACGCGGATCCGCTGACGATCATAGTCGGTGGGACAGGCCGGGGGGTAAACCCGTTTTCGTTCTGCCGGCGATTCGCCCCGGATTTCGGGATCAGTCGGCGCCGTCGTCCGCGCTCGGTGCCGCGGCCGCGGGGATCGCCAGCCCGGCCACGTCGGTGACGCCCAGGGTTCGCGTCCGCCAACCGCCCTCGCTCGCCGACAGGAAGGTCCCGTCGGCGGTGACTGCGTAGACCGCGTCGCCGTAGCCGACACCGACGATCCCGCCGCTGGGCTGGCTCACCCCCTCGAGCGCCCGCCACTCCCCGTCGGCAGCGTACTCGTAGACTGCGTCGTCCGAGACGGCGTGGGCGCGCTCGAGGCGGCCCCGTTCCGAGCGCGGGTCCGCCGCGACGGTCCGGAAGTCGCCCTCGAGAACCTCCATCCAGCCGTTGCCGAGCTTGTAGAGCCCGTCTGCGGTGGCAGCGAGCGGGACGCCGGCGGCCGAGACATCGCGCACGTCCGTCAGTCCGGCGTGATCGAGCCCGTCGTCGTGGACGCGGTAGACGCCATCGTCGGTTCCCAGCAGATCGCCGTCGATGGCTCGCACCGGCGTGCCGAGATCGTCGGTGAGGGTCGTCCACGCGTCGGTTCCGGCCGGGCGACGGGCGACGCGGCCGTCCCGACCGGCCGCGAGCAGGTCGCCGCCGTCGTAGCCGACGGCGACCGCCGGGCCGAACCCCGTTTCGGCGAACGATTCGTCGCCGGCGGCGACCGGCCCGTCGCCCGCTCCGCCGTCGTCGGTCTGGGTGTCCTCGAGCGCGAACTCCCGAACGTCCTCGTCGGTCGCGACGGCGACGCTGCTGGGCGTCGCCGCGACGCCGCGCGCGGTACAGCGCTCGCAAAGGCCGAACTCGCCGACGGTGTCGCCGGCGACCCGGACGCGGACGACGCCGATCGCGCTCGCGACGTAGACGGTGATCGCCCCCTCGCGGTCGCCGAAGACGCGCTTTTCCTCGATCGTGTCCATACGTGACCGTCGGGTGGGCGGGCCGAAAACGTTCCGTCACGGGGCCTGCGCGACGGTCGTTTTGCGGAATCCCTTTGAGGAGGCCGGTTAGACTAACGCGTAATGCAAGTGTTCGGATCGAGCGGGACCCGGGGCGTCGCCAACGAGGAGCTGACGCCCGCGTTCGTCCTGCGCGTCGCGAAAGCGGCGGGAACGGCCTGGGACGACGGTCACGGTGGGGCCCGAGTCGCCATCGCTCGAGACACGCGCCACACCGGGCGGATGCTGGCCGACGCGGCCGCGAGCGGGCTGGCGAGTACGGGGACCGATGTCGACCGCCTCGGCGTCCTCCCCACGCCGGGGGCACAGGCCTACGCCGAACGGGAAGGGGTGCCGGTCATGGTCATCACCGCCTCGCACAACCCGCCGCCGTACAACGGCGTCAAACTCGTCGGCCACGACGGCGTCGAGCTCTCGATCGCCGATCTCGAGGCGATCGAGGAGACGCTGCTAACCGAATCGTTCGCCGTCGCTCCCTGGGACGAGACGGGCCGCGTCCGCGAGATCGACGGCGCGGGGCGGGAGTACGTCGACGAACTGCTCGCGGCCGCCGACCGGGAGGCGATCGCCGACGCCGAGCTCACCGTCGCGCTCGATCCGGGTCACGGCGCGGGCTCGCTGACCAGCCCCGAGTTCTTCCGCGAACTCGGCTGTCGCGTCGTCACCGTCAACGCCCAGCCTGACGGCCACTTCCCCGGTCGCGATCCAGAACCCATCCCGAGTAACCTCGCCGATCTGGGCCGGCTCGTCCGCGCGACCGACGCCGACGTGGGGATCGCCCACGACGGCGACGCCGACCGCGCCATCTTCTTCGACCAGAACGGGGAGTACGTCGAGGGCGACGCCACCCTCGCCGCGCTCGCCGCCGCCGAACTCGAGCCCGGCGACACCACCGTCTCCGCTGTCAACGTCTCTCAGCGCCTCGTCGACGTCGTGAACGAGGTCGACGCCGAACTCGAGCTCACCCCGATCGGCTCGACCAACATCATCACCCGCATCGAGGAACTCGAGGACAACGGCGAACGCGTGCCGATCGCCGGCGAGGGCAACGGCGGGATCTTCTTCCCGAACTACCGGCTCTCCCGTGACGGCGCGTTCACCGCGGCGCGCTTCCTCGAGTTAGTCGCCCAGCGGCCGGTCAGCGAGATCGTCGCGCCCTACGACGGCTACGTCAACGTCCGGCGCAACGTCGAGTACGAGTCGACGGCCGAACGCGACGCGATGCTCGACGCGGCGGCCAACCAGGCGCAGGCGGCCGACGCCGAACTGAACACTCGCGACGGCTACCGGCTCGACTACGGCGACGCCTGGGTGCTCGCCCGCCCTTCCGGAACCGAGCCGCTCGTCCGGATCTACGCCGAAGCCCGCGATGGCGACCGCGCCGCGCGACTCGCCGACGACATGTACGAGGCGCTGGCGGCGGCGAAAGCCGACGTCTGAATCGTCTCAGCTGCTACTCTCGTATCGTTTCCGTTTCGCGTCCGCTATCGGAGAGCGTCCGCCACTCGTCTCTCAGGCGGTCCGATAGTGCCGAACCGTTCCGGGGGGTTAGATCGGATCGTCGACTTCGAGCGCCGCCTCGAGTCGCTCGCGCTCCGTCCGTAACTCCTCGAGTTCGGCGTCGACGCGGCCGTCGGCCAGCCGCTCTCGCTCCTCGGGGGTGAGCTGCGCGACGGCCTGCGCCGCGGTCTGGAGCCGATCGTAGTCGGCGTCGGTCGCCAGCAGGCGAACCGCGCGCAGCGCCGCGACGACTTCCTCGTCGGCGACCCGTGCGACGAACGGCCGGTACTCTCGCACCCGATGGCGCAGTTCCCCGGCCGGCCCCGGCGGCCAGTCGATCGTCAGCGGCTCGGCGTCGATCCCGTCGAGGAACGTCTGCTGGGTCGCCACGTTGCGCTTGAGTTCGTCGGCGCTGTCGACGTAATGAGAGAGCTTCGACCGGGAGTAGTCGGCGTACTCGAGCAATTCGGGAATCGAATACTCCCCCGCTGGATTCTCCCGCACGTACCTCGCCAGATCGTCGGGCGGGCGCTCGTAGCCTACGAAGGGGTACCACTGACTGCGCTCGAGCAGGTCGAACACCTCCCGCGCGCTGGCCGCGAGCCGGTACTCGTCGAACGCCTCACGAACGGCTTCGTTGTAGGTCTGGATCGGATCGCGAAGTCGCTCGACCGGCGCGTCCAGATCGGCGTTCGCGAGTTCGAGCAGCCGTTCGCGCTCGACGATCGCATCGTCGAGGTCACGCCGGCGCTTGTTCGCGGTCTTGCGCGCCTCGGCGAGGGCCTCGCGTGCGGTCTCGCGTTCGTCGAGCATGTCGGCGTACTCCGCTGCGGGCTCGAGCGCATCGTGAGCGCGCTCGAAGTCCGATTCGCTGAGCCGGCGCTTGTCGATCGCGTCGAGGGCGTCTTCGAACGCCTCGCGCTCGGGGAGGTCGTCGTCGAGGTCCGAGACGAGCGTATCGAATTTTCCCTCGAGTTCGATGTAGGCCTGAAAGTTCTCCTTCCCGGTCCCGGTCGCGCGGTCGACGTAGTCTTCGAGCAGTTTGGTCGCGTTCCGATAGGCCGTCGCAACTTCCGTGACGGTCGCCTCGCCGCGGTCGTCGATCCGCGTCTCGACCGCTTCGAGCCGGTCGCGGGCGGCCTCGAGGGCCTCGAGCGGCGTCGCCTCGCCGTCGCTTCCGACCCCGGCGCTCGAGCCGGCGTCGGTGGGAGGGGCGCGCTCGCTCATCTCACTCGTAGACGGCGTCGGGGTCGAACACTTGTTCGCCGACGTGTTCGCCCTCTACCGTCCGGTAGAAACAGGATCGGTGGCCGGTGTGGCACGCCCCGCCCGCCTGGTCGACCAGATACAGGAGGGTGTCGGCGTCGCAGTCGACGCGGACCTCCTCGACGGACTGGACGTGGCCGCTCGTCGCCCCCTTCTCCCAGAGTTCGTCCCGGCTCCGCGAGTAGTAGTGTGCGCGTCCGGTCTCCCGAGTTCGCTCGAGGGCTTGCGGCGAGACGTACGCGAGCATCAGCACCTCGCCGGTGTCGGCGTCCTGTGCCACGGCGGGGACGAGTCCGTCCTCGCCGAAGTCGACCGAAACGTCGTCGTCCATACGCGAGACGTTGATCGGCCGAGCGATAGGTCTTTTGCCGCGGGCGAGCCGCCGAGAATCGTCTCGAGGGGCATCGGACTGAAAAAGCGAGTGGTGCGCTACCGGCCGTTCCAACTCCAGCGGGCGAGAGCGACCAGTGCGATCGCCGCCGCCACGAAGCCGATCGCCACGACGACCGTCCCAGTCGCGCTCGTCGACGCCGCGATCAGCCCCGACATCAGCATGAGTCCGACGACCAGTAGCAGGAGGCCGAACATCGAGACGATCGCCAGTCCGATCCCCTCGCGGATCCCCCACCTCGTCGCCGCGGCGTCCTCGAGGGCGCTCTTCGTCGGGTACTGTTCTGGACCGCGGTAGGGGGTTGCCATCTCTCTCGCCTCTGCTGGTACGTACGTTAGCATTCAGCATAAACCGCGCTCACGGCGGACCGGACTGTCCGGATCTCGGGCGGTTGGCGGCCGGCGGGTCCTTTCCTCTCTACGACCGCCCACAACGAGATCACGGCGGCTAATCGTTTCTCGGACTGAGACGAAACAGAGGGGCAGTATCGGTCGAGCGCTTAGCTCTGGCCGTTCAGCGTGATGTCGTTGATACCGATGATCCGCTCGTCGGCCTCGAGTTCCTCTTTGGCCTCGGTGGGCACCTCGCTGTCGACGTTGTAGACGGTCAGGGCCTCGCCGCCGATGGTCTCGCGGGCGTTGAACATGCCGGCGATGTTGACGTCGTAGTCACCCATGACGGAGCCGATGAGGCCGATGACGCCGGGTTCGTCCGTGTTGCGCGCGATGACCATCCGGCCGTGGGGGATGGCGTCGACGCGGTAGCCGTCGATACGGACGATGCGCGGGTCGTCGCCGGCGAAGAGGGTGCCGTCGACCGAGACCTCGTCGTCGTCGTTGCTGACGGTCACCGAGATCAGGCTCTGGAAGTCCTCGGCCTGACGGGTCTTGGACTCGGTGACGTCGACGCCGCGATCCTCGGCGATCTGTGGCGCGTTGACGGCGTTGACCTGCCACTCGAGCGGTTCGAAGATGCCCTTGAGCGCGCTCGCGGTGACGAACTCGACGTCCTCGCCGGCGATGTCGCCCTCGTAGACGACCTCGACGTCCTCGATGCGGCCCTCGAGGAGTTGGGCGGCGACCTTGCCGGCGGTCTCGGCGATCTCGATGTAGGGCTCGACGCGGGGGAACGCGCTCTCGTCGATCGACGGGGCGTTGAGAGCGTTGGCGACCGGCTCGCCGATCAGCGCGGCGTTGACTTGCTCCGCGGTGGAGGTCGCGACGTTCTCCTGGGCGGCCTCCGTCGAGGCCCCGAGGTGTGGCGTGACGATGATGTCGTCGTGCTCGAGCAGCGGCGAGTCGGGCGAGAGCGGTTCCTCGGCGAAGACGTCCAGCGCCGCGCCGGCTACGGTGCCGTCTTCGACTTTCGCCGCGAGGGCGTCCTCGTCGACGACGCCGCCGCGGGCGCAGTTGATCAGGTAGCCGTTCCCGAGCAGGTCGAGTTCGTCCTCGCTGATGAGCCCCTCCGTCTCCGGCGTGAGCGGGGTGTGGACGGTCAGGAAGTCCGCTCGCTCGAGGCTCGCCTCGAGATCGACGAGTTCCGCGCCGATGCGGTCGGCGCGCTCCTCGCTGATGTAGGGGTCGTAGGCGACGATATCCATGCCCAGCGAGTCGAGTTTCTTGGCGACCTCCTGGCCGACGCGGCCGAGGCCGACGACGCCGAGGGTCTTGCTGTCGAGTTCGGCCCCGAGATAGTCGCTTTTGGCCCACTCGCCGTTCTTGAGGCGGATGTGGGCCTGCGGGATCGAGCGAGCGGCCGCGAACGTCATCGCGACGGTGTGCTCGGCGGCCGCGCGGACGTTGCCCTCGGGGGCGTTGGCGACGATGACGCCGTGGTCCGTCGCGGCGTCGATGTCGATGTTGTCGACGCCGATACCGGCTCGGCCGACGATGGCCAGTTCCTCGGCGGCGTCGAAGACCTCCTCGGTGACTTCCGTCCCGGAGCGAACGATCAGTCCGTTGGCGTCCGCGACCGCCTCGAGGAGCGCGTCGCCCTCGAGTTCGTAGCCCGTCTCGACCTCGTGGCCGGCGTCTCTGAGTACGTCCAGACCCGCGTCTGCGATCGGATCCGTGACGAGAACCTTCATGCGCGGGACAACCGCGCGGAGAACGTAAACCCTTCCGTTGTGGTCGGGGCAGGCAAAAAATACCGCTTTCGGGACGGCGTTCCTGCACGCTGAAAATCCACGGCACGAACTATGCCTATAGGCGATGTCTCCTCGAGTATGTACGACCGGATTCTGCTGCCGACCGACGCGGAGAAAGGGACGGAACTGGCGACCGAACATGCCATCGCTGCTGCCGAGCGGACCGGCGCGGAGCTACACCTGCTGTACGTCGTCGACAGCGATGTCTACGCCTCCTACAGCGGCGACGAGTACGTCCACGAGTTCGAAGGACTCGAGGCCGCCCTCGAACAGGTCGGCGAGGACGCCCTCGAGTCGGCGGCCGAAGCGGCCAGGGAGGCGGGGCTCGAGCCGACGACGGTCGTTCGACACGGCTCGCCCCACGAGGAAATCCTCGCGTACGCCGACGAGGCGGACGTGGATCTGCTCGTGATGGGGTCGAAGGAACGGTCCGGCGAGTACCGTCAACTGCTGGGGAGCGTCACCGACCGCGTCGCGCGGCTGGCCTCGCGGCCGGTGACGATCGTCAAAACGCCGGTAGAAGAAGACGACGCGGACTGACTCCAGACCGTCGGCTCACCGCTCAGCCGCCAGTAGCCTCGGAACGGCTGCGACGCCGGCTCCGATCGCAGTGAACACCACCGCGGTGCCGCCGATCGCCGCGAACAGGGATGGCTCGATCGCGACGGCGATCGTCTCGGTCTCACGGTCTCCGGTTGGCGTCCAGCGACCGATCGTCGCGAGGCCGGCCGTGAGGACGACGTAGCTCAGCAACAGCGAGCCGAGCGCGAGGCCCGCTTCCCGCCTCGTCTCGAGGCGGACGCTGCGCACGAGGAGGTAGCCGGCAATCAATAGAACGACGGCCGGGACGAGAGCGGTAACGTTGGTCGTCAGACCGCGAATGACTCCGTACGCTCCTTGTATCGCCTCCTCGCCGCGCTCGATCGGCGCGCCGTGGCTTCCGAGCGCGATCAGTCCCGTGATGACCACGCGGCTCGGTCGGTCCTCCATACCGCTGAACAACCCCCCGGCGAACATCGCTCCGACCAGTTGGTACGTCACTGCGACGACGGTGACGAAGGCACCGATACCCGAGACGGCCCCGGCTTTCCACGGCGGAACGGCCAACCGCCGCTGCCGTGGATACCGTGTGTCGGTCGGTTCTTCCTCGCATTCGTCGTCGGCATCGTCCTCGTCGCTCTCTCGTTCGTCCTCGAGACGTGGTCCTTTGTCGTACTCGAACCGTCGATCTGACGACATGTATCGGGCAACGAAAGCGGGTCGATAATACGTTTCGGTCGGTCCCGGACCGAAAACAGCGGCCCGCAGCGCCAGTCCGAAACCTGAACTGGTTTATCCGGGGACCGACAACCGGGGCACAATGACAGTCGTCGCTTTCGACTTCGACGGGACGCTTTCGGACTCCGAGATGACCGTGCTGCTCGGTAGCCGCCGCGACGTTGCCGAGGACATGGCCGACATCACCGAGCGCGCGATGAACGACGAGATCGGCTACGCCGAGAGTCTGCGCAAACGCGCGGCCCTCCTCGAGGGGCTCCCGGAGTCCGAGGCCGAGGCCGCCTTCGACGAGGTCGTCCTTCGGGAGGGGGCCGCCGACCTCATCGAGGAACTGAACGCGGCCGGTGTCACGACCGCCATCCTCACGGGCGGCTTCGAACGCGGCGTCGCGGCTGCCTTAGAGCGCGAGGGCGTCGCCGTCGACCATATCGTCTCGAATCGGCTCCCGATGCGGGGCGGCGAACTCACCGGCGCGGTCGAGGGACCGCTGATCGAGGGGACCAAAGACGACGCGCTCGAGGACCTCGCCGACGACGTGGGCGTCGATCTCGCGGACACCGTCGCGGTCGGCGACGGAGCCAACGACCTGCCGATGCTCGAGGTCGCCGGACTGGCGGTCGGCTTCGAACCCAAGCCAGCGGTCGAACCCCACTGTGATGTCGTCGTCTCGTCGATGGCCGAGGCCCGTGAGGTGCTGCTCGAGGAGTCCGTCCTCACCGAGCCCTGATCGACTCGAGTAACAGCGTCTTAGCGCCCGTAATCGCGTATTAGTTCCCTCTCGCGACCTCGGTTACCGTTGGTACGCTCGCTGTACGCCTCTTCGATCTCTCTAGTCCGAGCGGGTGATTGTCGGGACCAACGAGCTATTTCCAGACCAATGAGGTTATTAACTCGAGGACGAGTAAGTAGTTAGTATGATGTGGCAAGACCTCGTATTCACGCTCGGAAGCGGCCTCTCGATCGCGTTTCTCGCGCCGACGCTTCGCGACGCCAGCGCGCGGGTCCCGCTGGGCACGAGCCTGCCCTCGATGGGGATCGGGTTCGTCTACGCGACGACGTTCTTCACGCTCGGCATGACGTTCTCCGCCGTCGGCGCATTCGCCGCCGGGACGATGTGGTCGTTGATCGCCCTGTTTCGCTCGCCACGGGGCGTCTCGATGAAGTTACTCGCTCGCGAAAACCTCGTGCTGTTCGTCGCCGACCTCGAGTACTGGATCGATCGCCGGCGCTCCGACCGTCCGTATGCAGACCACTACGTCTCGTTCGAGCACGGCCACGAACAGCAGTACTGAAGCCCACCCGTATCCGTCCGAAGTCGACCAGTATCTCGTTTTTCAGTTTGCTTGTGCTTCGACTGTCAGCACTGCCGATCGTGGGAGCGGCTGCAGCCGCCGTCACAGCGAGAAAAATACGTCGTCCCGCAGGCTATTCCACGAACGGGACAACCGGTTGGCTCAGCCGTTACTGAACCTTCGCCATCACGGTCTCGAGTGCGTCTCGAGGCTGCGTGAGCAGGCCGCCGACGGCACCGAGGACTGCCGGAACGATGATTCCGGCGAAAAGGATCGCGTCGGTGGTCGACGGACCGAACGTGACGTTAGAACTGACCGAGTCTCCCGCATCGTTGAGGTAGTCTCCGGCTGTGAGTCCGAGTACATCGGACTGTTCGGAACCGATGAGATCCACGACGGTCGGCACCTCTGAGTACGTTTGCGTCATTACGAACGCAGCGAGCACAGCGAACACGACGTATGGGAGGGCGACAGTAGCACCGGCCTTGACCGCATCGACGGCGTCGTCAGCGTCGGTGTATTTGGCGACTGCGTAGCCGGCGGCGACGACGCCGCCGACCGTCACGAGGAACAGAAATAGCGTCGATAGCGTGAACGACCCGCCCATGAACGCGGCGGCGTGATTCGGAGCGTCGCTGAGCGTTGCAGTTTCGCCATCCGCCTGAAATCCCGTTCCGAACACGCTGAGATAACTCCAACCTGCAGCCTTCCACGAGGCGACCATTTCTGTGACAACGACTGAGTCCCCTACCTGCCTGGCGGTCGGGCTGGAGCGGGCCGTCGTAATCATCGTCAGAAACAGGTGCGTGAGATACGTGGCGACCACTGCGATGGCCCCGAATACTGCCCCCTGTTTGATCGGCAGTTCCGTTCCGTCGTCCCGCGGAATCCGCTGTTGTTCTATCGATTCGTCCTCCTCTTCGTATTCCAGTTGCTTCCCGTCTGACATCACCAATACATCAGACAGTGGAATATTATAATTTACGGCACTGTTCTATCACACACCGATTAAATTCCTCACTCTGAGCGCACTGAGTGGGCGTTCTCGACCCAACTATAACTATAAGAAATTCGTTTCGACAACCGATCACTCAGAAAAGAGGCTCGTGTGGACCGGGGCGAACTCTCCCGTCTCCTCCGTTCCCTCCGTGGCGGTGTCGGTGATCGCACGACCGGCGAGCCCCTCCGCGAGCAGTTCGGAGAGCGGCGGGCCGACCTTCTCGGGTTCGACGAGGAAGGCGTCGTGGCCGTGGTCGGATTCGACGACGTGGTGGGCGACGTCGACGCCCGCCTCGCGGCAGGCCTCGGCCAGTGCTTCGGACTGTTCGACGGTGAAGTGCCAGTCGCCGGTAAACGAGAGCAAGAGGAGTTCACCCTCGAAGGCAGCCATCGCGTCGGCGTCGGACTCGTAGCCCGCCGAGAGGTCGAAATCGTCCATCGCGCGGGTCATGTAGAGGTAGCTGTTGGCGTCGAACCGATCGGTGAACTTGTCGGCTTGATAGTCGAGGTAGGACTCGACCTCCCGGTAGGGGAAGAAGGCGGCCGCGGGGTCCGGCGGCTCCTCGCGGACGGCCTCCCGACCCGCGGACCGGCGGCCGAACTTGCGCCCCATCGAGGCCTTCGAGAGGTACATGATGTGGCCGATCTGGCGCGCTCGAGCCAGCCCCGCTTCGGGTTCTTCGCCGCCGTAGTAGTGGCCGCCGTTCCAGTTCGGATCGCTCGTGATCGCCCGTCGGGCGACGGTATCGAGCGCGAGACACTGCGCATCGAGTCGGGCGGCGGTGGCGACCGCTCCCGCCCGCTCCACGTCGTCGGGGTAGCGGCGCAACCAATCGAGGACGTTCATCCCGCCGACGCTGCCGCCGACGACGGCGTGGACTCGTCCGACGCCGAGTTCGTCCAGCAGTTTGCGCTGGGCGCGGGTCCAGTCGCCGACGGTGACCGGCGGGAAGTCGGTGCCGTAGGGCTCGCCCGTCTCGGGGTTCTCGCTGGCGGGGCCGGTCGTCCCGTAGCACGAACCAGGCGCGTTCGCGCAGACGACGAAGTACTCGCTCGTGTCGATCGCCTTCCCGGGGCCGACCACGTCGCCCCACCAGGCCCGGGCCTGGCCCGCCGTCTCGCCGCCCGCGTCCGGCCGGCGGGCGACGTGGGCGCTGCCGGTCAGCGCGTGACAGACGAGCACCGCGTTGTCACCGGTAAAGTCGCCGTAGGTCTCGTAGGCCACCTCGAGGCTCGGAATCGACTCCCCGGATTCGAACTGGAACTCGCCGAGGTTGACCGTCTCCTTCGTCGTCACGACTGATCACCCTCCCCTCGACAGGCCCGCGTCGCCACCTCGATCGCCCCCTCGAGATCCGCCAGGATGTCTTCGGGGTCCTCGATCCCGACCGACATCCGGGTCAGGTCGGCGGTGACGCCCGCTTCCTCGCGCTCTTCGGGCGTGAGCTGACCGTGGGTCGTGCTCGCCGGATGAATGACGAGCGTCTTCGCGTCGCCGATGTTCGCGAGGAACTGGGCGACCTCGACGTTCTCGCAGAAGGCTTTGCCCGCTTCGAACCCTTCCTCGAGCCCGAACGCGACCATGCCGCCGTAGTCCTCGAGGTACCGGTTCGCGTTGTCGTGGGTCGGATGATCCTCGAGTCCCGGATGCGTGACCCACGCCACGTCCTCGTGGTCGTCGAGGAACTCCGCGACGATCTGGGCGTTCTCGCAGTGTTTCTCGACGCGCAGGGGCAGCGACTCGAGGCCCTGCAAGGTCTGCCAGGCGTCGAACGGCGACTGCTGGTTCCCCAGACTCCGGAGCGAGCGGAATCTGGCCGTCGCGGCGAAGGGCGCCTCGGGGAAGTCCCGCGAGAAGTCCACGTCGTGGTAGGCGTGGTTCTGGCCCTCGATCTCGTCGTAGCCGTGCTCGCCCCAGGGGAACGAGCCGCCGTCGACGAGGACGCCGCCGACGGTCGTCCCCGAGCCGTGGAGCCACTTGGTCGTCGACTCCCAGACGACGTCGGCCCCGTGCTCGAGCGGGCGACACAGCGCCGGCGTCGCAAAGGTGTTGTCCACGACAAGCGGGATGCCGTTGTCGTGGGCGATCTCGGCGACGCGCTCGAAATCGGGCGTCACGAGCGACGGATTGCCGATCGTCTCGACGTGGACGAAGGCGGTGTCCTCGTCGATCGCCGCCTCGTAGGCGTCGTACTCGAGCGTGGGGACGAACCGCGGTTCGATGTCCCGCCGGGTCGCGGTCTTCGAGAAGTAGGCCGTCGTGCCGCCGTAGGTGTCGGTCGAGCAGACGACGTTGTCGCCGGCCTCGGCGAGGATCAGCGTCGCCGAATCGAGTGCGGCCATACCGCTGCCGGTCGCGACCGCGCCGGCCCCGCCCTCGAGGGAAGCGAGTCGGTCCTCGAGCGTCGTCACGGTGGGGTTGGCGATGCGAGAGTAGATGTAGCCGTCGTCCTCGAGAGCGTAGCGGGCGGCGGCCGTGTCGGCATCCTCGAAGACGTAGGAGGTCGTCTGGTAGATCGGCGGTGCCATCGCGCCGGTCGCCGGATCGGGGGACTGGCCGGCGTGGACGCTGCGCGTCCCGAAGCCGCGCTCGCCACGCTCACCACCAGCGTCGGTCCCGTCGCTCGCGTCGTCGCTCATGTTTAGTATGCATACTCCCCCACGTTCATATGCGTCTCAGTAACGGCAAATACGGCAGGCTAGAGAACGTCACGCATGAATTAGCCGTTCAGCCGTCCCATGCCGCTGACCGCTTCGCTTGCAGGCTCAACTCCTATTGGCAGACGGCGCGCCCGTCTTCGTGTGCAGACAGTTTTCCACCTCATCGCCGACGATCCGGCCCAGCAACAGACCGCGCTCGCGATCGCCGAGAACCTCACACAGGATGACTCCGTCGAGATCGACGACATCGCGATCGTCGCCCAAGCCGATGGCATCGAACCGCTGACGGCCGGCGGGGACGGCAGCGACACGGTCGAGTCACTGCTCGAGACGGGCATCGACGTCAAGGCCTGCAGCAACACGCTCGATTTGAAAGACCTCGCAGAGTCGGATCTCGTCGAGGGCGTCGAGACCGTTCCCTCCGGCGGCGGCGAACTCACGCGGCTGCAAAACGAGGGGTACGCCTACATCCGTCCGTAGCCGCGGGCGCGAACACCTAGTGCTCGAGCGATTCGAGCATCGTCCGAACTGCCCCGGACTCGCTCTCGAGGCCCGCGACCTGCGGGTAGACCGCGACGCAGACCACGAAGTCCTCGCCGTGGGCGACGGGCTCGCTGAGCTGCAAGTAGACGTCGAGGGAGGTCCCGGCTGAAGTCAGCCGAGCGCGCCCCTCGTATCGGGCGAGCGTCGTGTCGCTTCCGAGAATCGAGATCGATTCCTCGTCGACGGGCCGGACGTTCTCGAGTCGGTCGTACCGGTTCTGGATCAGCGCGACGAGCTCGTCCGTCGAGTACTCGCCGACCGGATTGAACGTCTTCCCGAGAAACGAGATCTGCGGCGTGGTCAGGACGGCGACGACCGCCCCCTGCACGCGTCGCAGGCCCAGCGCGTCGAGCGAAATCGCACGGTCGTACTCGGCGTACCAGTTTTCGACCTCGATCGTGCGTTCGATCCCGAAGCGGCCGACGGTCCGTTCGATAGTGACCGTCTCCACGGTGTGTTCGTCGTAGCCGGTTTCGTCTAACGACGCCTGCGAGACGGTCGCTTGCGTCGACGAGAGCGTGTCGCTGAGAAAGCCGGTACAGCCGGCGGTGAGCACTGCTCCAGCGGTCGCTCCCGTCGCGAGGAGACGCCGACGTGAGACTGTCATCGAGAACTACTGGTCGGTCGCGGACGAAAACGCATCGGTTTCCCCCGGCCGAGGTAGCGGTCTCGAGTTCGGTGACTCGGCGACCGGCCGCCGGTCGAGACGAACGATTTCATAGTACCCGAGCGCCAAGGGGCGCTCGTGCACTCGAGTGACCGCGATCGCGCCGTGCTCGCCGGCCTCGTCTTCGCGGTGTTGTTCTCGCAGGTGCTGCTCTATCCGGGCGTCGCGACGCTCGTGGAGACGCTGGGTGCCGACGCGGCGACATCGGCGTTCGCGGCGACGGCATTGGACGCGAGTATGTGGTTTCTGGTCGCCGAGTTCGCCGCCTACGTCGCGTTCGTCGGCCTCTGGGGCCTCGCGAGCGACGCGACCGGCCGTCGTCGGCCGTTCATCGTGGCCGGCGCGCTGGCCGGTGCCCTCGGCTACGCCGCCCTTGCCGCCGTCCCCGCCGTCGGCTCGCTCCCCTTCGAGGCCGTCCTCCTCCTGCGGGTCTTTCAGGGCGCGACGACGATCGGCGCGTTTTCCCTGACGATGACCATGCTGATGGACTTAGAGGGCGGCCACGGGCGGAACATGGGCGCGGCCGGCATCGCCATCGGGCTCGGTGCCGCCCTGGGCGCGCCCGTCGGCGGCCAACTGACGGAACTCTCCCCCGTCGCACCGCTTGCCGTCGCGGCCGGCCTGCTCGTCTGCGTGGGCGCGCTCGTCTCCCTCGTCGACGACCGCACGCCCGACGAGCGCCGGACGGCCAGCGCGCTGCTCGAGGGTGTCCGCCGGCGGCCGACGCTGTCGATTCCCTACGCCTTCGGCTTCGTCGACCGACTCACGGCGGGGTTTTTCGCGCTGGTGGGCACCCTCTACTTCCAGTCGGCGTTCGGCCTCGACGCCGGGGCGACCGGGCTCATGCTGGCGTGCTTTTTCGCGCCGTTCGCCCTCCTACAGTACCCGATGGGTGCCCTGTCGGACCGAATCGGGCGGACGATCCCGATCGTCGTCGGCTCGGTCTGCTACGGCGTCGGGATTCTGGCCGTCGGGGCCGCGCCGTCGGTCCCGACCGCCGCGGCGGCGATGGTCAGCGTCGGCATCCTCGGCGCGCTGGTCGCCCCCGCGACGATGGCCCTCGTGACCGATCTCGCCGATAAAAACGAGCGCGGGATCGCCATGGCCGGCTTCAACCTCGCCGGCAGCCTCGGCTTCCTCGGCGGCTTCCTCCTCGGCGGCACCGTCGCCAGCAGCTACGGCTACGGCGCGGCCTTTCTCGTCGTCGGCGGCCTCGAGGTCGCTATCGCCGTCGTCACCGTGCCCGTATTCTTGCGACTCTCGATAACGCGGGCCGACCGATTTCGGACGAGCGATCGCGGTGATGCGTGACTCGAGCGAGACCGAATACCGACTCATCGTTGAATCGGACAATCTTTCGTTGTGGTATGGATTCACATAACATTGTAGGGTGAGAAGGTATCAATTTTTATGTTCAGGGGCCCAACCCCCGGTGATGGCACGAGACAAGGCAGTTTCACGGCGAACGGCACTGAAGCTCACGGGTGCGGCCGCGTCGACGGCGCTCGTCGCCGGCTGTAGTGGTGGTAGCGACGACGGTAACGGGAACGGGAACGGTAACGGCAACGGGAACGGCGGCGGCGCCGTCTCGATCGAGTCCGGCGCCGATATCCGATTCAAAGCGGACAGCCTGAAGTGGGTCGGTAAATCCCCGTCGGGAATCGAGGGTCAGGAGAACCCGACGATCACGCTCACCGAGGGCGAAACCTACACGATCGGCTGGGACGAGGGCGACGGTCAGGGCCACAACTTCGCGATCTACGACGACAGCGAATCCGTCGTCGGCGAGTACCAGACGGAGCAGGTCTCCGAGCCCGGCGACGGCCAGATCCTCGAGATCGAGGCCTCAAGCGATATGGCCGAATACGTCTGTGAGCCCCACTACGGCGCGGGCATGAAAGGCTCCATCAACGTCGAGTAACGCCGCTCCCGTTCAGTTTCTCTCGTTTCGAATCGCTACGTACTGGCGATTCGTATCGCCACCTTCGGAGCGCCGCAAGTTGGGTTCCAGTAGTCGACCGAAACTACCGCGGGCCAACCGCCCCCGTCGAGATCCGGCCGACAGCGGTGTGCGAGCGGCTCTGGCCCGCTCGGCGGCCACGTTGCTCCCGTACGGCATCAAAAGTACCATACCGTCCCGCGACGCAGTACGTCGTACTCAGGTGATTTGCGTGACCGACAAACGCGAATATAAAGACGACTATCCCGACAAGACGCTGTACATTCCGGGCCCGACCGAGGTGCGCGAGGACGTGATCGAGGCGATGTGCGAGCCGATGTTCGGCCACCGGATGGACCGGATGACCGACCTCTATACGACCATCGTCGAGGACACGAAGGAGTTCCTCGGCACCGACAACGAGGTCATCATCCTCACGGCCTCGGGCACGGAGTTCTGGGAGGCCTCGACGCTCAACCTCGTCGACGAGAACATCCTCGTCCCGACCTGCGGGAGCTTCAGCGAGCGACACGCCAACGTCGCCGAACGGCTCGGCAAGAACGTCGACCGACTCGAGTACGAGTGGGGCGAGGCGATCAAGCCCGAAGACATCCGCGCGGAACTGGAGGACGACGACACCGACTACGACGTCGTCGCGACGGTGATGAACGAGAGCTCGACCGGCGTCCGCAACCCCATCGAGGAGATCGGCGACGTCGTCGCCGAGTATCCGGACACGTACTTCGTCGTCGACGCCGTCTCCGCGCTCGGCGGGGACTACGTCGACATCGACGAGCACAACATCGACGTCATCTTCGCCTCCACGCAGAAGGCCTTCGCGATGCCCCCCGGACTGGCGGTCTGCGTGGTCAGCGACGAAGCCTACGACCGCGAAGTCGAGAAGGACTCCGCGTCGTGGTACGGCGGCTTCCAGCGCTCGCTCGACTACTACGACCGGAAGGGCCAGACTCACTCGACGCCCGCCATCCCAGTCATGCTCGCGTATCGACAACAGATGAAACACATGCTCGAGGAAGGTCACGACGGTCGGGACGAGCGCCACCGCGAGATGGCCGAGTACACCCGCGAGTGGGCCCGCGAGCACTTTGCGATGTTCCCCGAGGAGGGCTACGAGTCCCAGACGGTGGCCTGCATCGAGAACACGCAGGGGATCGATGTCGCGGAGACGATCGCGACCGTCGACGAGGAGTACGACATGGTCTTCTCGAACGGTTACGGCTCCCAACTCGGCGAGAAAACGTTCCGCATCGGTCACATGGGCGAACACGACCTCGAGTCGATCAAAGAGCTAACCGACGCCATCGAAGACGTCGCTGGACTGTAAGTCGGCGCTCGAGGCCGCGAGTACGCCGCGCGCTACCCCGTTTTCCGCCCGAGGACTGACGATCGAATCGACGACCGGTGGCCGTGAGTACGCCTCGAGTGATACGAGAGGCGTACGATCCGGGGAAGGGCAGGCTTTTGAAGGATTTTGCGGTACTCTGGTGCGAAGGCAGCTACGTTCCAGCGAGACGTCCATCACCGAACGCTCAGCGAGTGAGCGGTTCGGAGCACTCGAGCGGTACGCGGTTCTCGCTCGCTTCGCTCGCTCCGAACCCCGAGAACGCGAACGGGGAACGGAGTGACCCGTGACCGACGCCGTTTACCGCGAGCGCCGGAGGCGCGAGCGGGCCGACGACTGACTCGGAACGAACGAAGTGAGTGGAGAGGAAGGAGGAGTGCTTTTCATCACCGTTTTGCCGAGGGCGCGGCTCCGCCGCGCCCGCAGCCCAAAAGGTTGGTTATTGAATATGGCCTTCTCGGCGAAGCTGGTCGGCCTCGCTTTTCTCGTAGCGCCAGGTGATGTCGGCTTTCTCGTCCTGCCAGTCCCAGGGTTCGACGAGCACGACGTCGTCCTCGCGGATCCAGATGCGCTTTTGCATCTTGCCGGGGATGCGCGCGGTGCGTTCTGTCCCGTCGGCACAGCGTACTTTCACCCGATTCGCCCCGAGCATGTTGGTGACGGTCGCGAAGACCTCGTCGTCCTCGGGCATTCGGAGGTTCTTCCGACCACCGTCGCCGTCGTCGCTCATGGCCGCGGATTCGCGGTCGAGCGGTTTAACGTTTTATCGATCCCGCCGCGTGAGTGTCCGTTGTCGGCGAACGCCGCGATCTCGAGCGGCGAAACCACGCCGTTTATTTCGCTCGCCTCTGCACGCCTGGGTATGTTACGGAATCTCGGTGCGCTCGGGATCGTCGGGCTCCTGCTCTTGCTCGCCGGCATCGCACTCATCGCCTACGCGAATATCGTCGTCGCGCTCGGGATGGCGCTCGTCCTCGCCGGCCTCGGGCTGGTCGTCCGATCGCTGATCTCCGGCATGCTCCAGAACTTCGGGATGTTCTGACCGGCCTCGAGGAGCGTCCTCCCGCCCGCGGCTCAAGCGTTTTGCCCCTGGGGTGTGAATGTGGCGTATGGCGTATACCCTGCAGTATTACGATCTCGTGTTGGTCGGTATCGGGATGAGCCTCGGGCTCGGTGCCGGCGTCGGCTACGCCACGCCCGTCCCGTATCCGGTCGCGATCGTCGGGCTCGGCGTCGTCGCGATCGCCTTCATCGCCCACGCGCTGTTCGTCAACGGCCCCGTCGACACGACCGAGGATCTGACCGAGGAGGTCGCCCTCGAGGAGGTGCCACAGGCGCTGTCGCCGATGGAGTCGGCGGACTGAGACCGGCGCTCAGACCTCGTTGTCGCCGGCCCGGTGTTCGCTGATGAGCTGGTCGACCATCGCCGCCTTCCGATCTCGTCGCCGGGCTTCGGCGCGTTCGTGCCAGTCGTCGATGACTGCCTCGACATCGTCTTCGCGGGCGACGGCGAGTTCGTCGACTTCCTGCATGGCAACGTCGTCGGCGGGGCCGATCGGGAGCTCGGCGTCGAAGAGGATCTCGTCGGCGATCTCCGAGAGGCCGCCGTCTTTGAGGATCACTCGAGGCTCGAACTCGGCGAGCAGTTCGGCCGTCGATCGGCCCGCGCCGCTGGCGTCCCGGAGGTAGACCACGTCGCCGGCGGCGATGCCGTACTGTTCGTCGGCCTCGCGGATCGCGCCCTTGGTGAACTTCTCGACGACCTTGACCGGGACCAGTCCCTCCTTTTTCGCCGAGATGTCGCTGAAGTTCGAGTGATCGAGTTTCCAGAGGGCTTTCATCCGCTCGACCTTTTTCTCCAAGGTCTCGACCTCCTCGCGGGCGTCGTCGCGCTCGCGCTCGAGTCGGTTCGCCTTCCGCTCGAGGCGGCTCACTTCGCGGTCTTTGCGGACTTCCTTGCGCTCCTGGCGTCGGGCGCCGCTGAGGCTGTTCTCGAGTTCGTGGATCCGCTCGTCGCGGTCCTCGATGCGCCCCTCGAGCGTCTCGACGTGCGATTGGAGGCGCTCGACCTGCCGCTCTAAGTCCTTGATCCGCTGTTCTTCCTCGGTGAGCTCGCGGGGTTCGTGCTCGGTCGACTCCTCCTCGTCGCCGCCGTCGTCGTCGCTCAGCTCCCGGAGGACGGCCTCGACGCTCTCCTCGCCGGCAACGACGCGGGCGGTGACCTCGCCGCGGTCGAGCCCCGGCGGGAGCTTGGCGGCGATGCGCTCGAACTGATCCGTGTGGGCGTCGACGGCGTACAGCGCGGCGGCCATCGCGTCGCGCTGGTGGTCGTCGTCGTAGGGGTGGTCGCGCGTGCGGTGTTGTTTCTCGTCGACGGGGAGATCGCTGTCGGGCGTCCAGCCCGCGGCGTCGAAGCTCCGGCGGAACTTCTCGACGGTCTCGGGGATCGGCGTCACGTCGGCCGCGACGACGATCGGCCGGCCGCGCTCGACGATCCACTCGATCACGTCGGCGGTGTCGCTGGTGCGGGAACTCCAGACGTCCAATACCTCGCCCTCGAGGCCGACGATGGCGACGGCGGTCGTCGTCCCGGGGTCGATCCCGACGACGACGTGGTCGCGCCGTTTGACGAGCGGCTGGAACTCGATGCCGTCCCTGCGCTCGCGCTCGATCTCGACGCGGACGTCGCCCGACCGATTTCGGGAGACCGGAATGTCGCTGGGCCGGGCCTGTACGGTGAAGACGGCGTTGGCGTAGCCGCCGTAGGATTCGCGGACCTCTTTCTCGTACTCGAGGTTCGCGTCCTCGAGTTCGGACTCGACCTCGCGGGATCGCTTCCTGACCGAGCCGTGGATGCGGCGGGTGTAGCGGTCCTCGCTCCAGCCGCCGCTGCCGGTCGAGCGCCCCCTCGAGACCTTGACCTCGGTCGTGTCGGTGAACGCCGATACTTCGTGGCCGACGTTGTGGGCGGCTAGTCGGGCGGCGGCCTCGGCCTCCTGCATCGGGTCCTTCCCGTAGGGGATTCCGTGGCGTTTCGCGACGCGAGAGAGCGGCTCGGGCTGTTCGGCCCCCGTCACCTGGACGAGCCGGGTGCCCGACGGCAGCGAGCCGAGGAAGTGGATGAGCTGGTCCTTGTCGGCGGCCAGCTCGTACATGTTGTCGGTCGCGACGATCGCCGGCTCCTCGTCGTCGATCAGTCGCCGGAGTTTCCGGTGGGAGACGACGTCCCGTCTCACCTCGTCGCCGTCGTAGACGGTGAGCGCGTACGATGGCGCATCACCGCGCACGTCACCGCTCTGGATGTCGACACCGAAGACGACCGCATCGAGCGCACTCGTTCGCGTACTCACAGCGAGCTATAGGGACGAGTCGGCTATAAATCCGGCGCGGGTTCGCAGGACGATCTGCCGGCGCGTTCACTCCGCGCCGTCCGAATACGGAATCTCGAGGCCCTGCCCGTCTTCGGGGACGAACACGTTCTCGCCGTCGCCGGCGAAGACCTCGCGGGCCTGCGCGAGGTGGTCCTCGGTGCGCCCGGCGTAGCGCGAGGAGACGTGCATCAGTGCGAGTCGCTTCGCGCCGGTCCGATTCGCGATCTCGGCGGCCTGACGGGCGGTCGAGTGAGCGGTATCGGTCGCCCGGTCGGCCCGATCGTCGGCGAACGTGGCGTCGTGGATCAGCAGGTCGGGCTCGTCGGCGGCCTCGATCGTCGCCGCTGCGGGGCGGGTGTCGCCGGTGTAGACGATCGACCGGCCGGGCCGGGGCTCGCCGACGACCTGCTCGGGGTCGACGACGGTGCCGTCCTCGAGTTCGACGGATTCGCCCTCGTGGAGCCGCGAGAACTTCGGCCCGACGGGGACGCCCAGTTCCTCGGCGCGCTCGCGGTCGAAGCGACCCTTGCGCTCGTCCTCGACGAGCGCGTAGCCGACCGAGCGGGTGTCGTGGTCGGTCTCGAACGCGCGGACCTCGTACTCGTCGGCGCGGTAGGCGATGTCGCCGTCGCCGACTTCGCTGATGCGCACGGGAAACGTGGGACGGTTCCCGAGGGCGTTGACGAGCGATTTGAGCTGGCGGCGCGTCCCGTGGGGCGTGTGGATCGCGAGCGGTGCCTCGCGGTCGTTGAAGTCCATCGTCTGGAGCAGCCCCGGAATCCCGAGGACGTGGTCGCCGTGGAGGTGCGTGACGAACAGGTGAGAGACCGAAAAGCCGGTGCCGAAGCGCATCATCTGGCGCTGGGTTCCCTCGCCGGCGTCGAACAGGAGCCCCTCGCCCTCGCGGGCGACGAAGACGCCGCTCGGGTTTCGCTCCGTCGTCGGAATCGCGCCGGCCGTCCCCAAGAACGTCACGCGCAGTGGCATCGGTCGATCTTCGGCGGGCCGTGGCTAAACCGCCTTCGGATCGCTCGAGTCGAACGCTCGGTAGGCCGGTCGGTCGTCTCGAGCGCCGCCGAGCCCGTGTGTGTGGTAGTGGGTGCCAACCGATCCGTCTAGAGGCGCGTACCGGTCAGCGCTCCGTTCGGTCCGGAGCCCTGTCCGTCAGGGTCGGCCGACGGATCGCGTTCGTGAACAGTGGTAATCAGTGACTATTCGTGCGAACTGTCGTGAACCGATTCGATGCCCTGCGAACGGACTGCGCGTTTTACGTCCGTCGAGTCCGAACGCGATGACGACGACACCCCAATGAGTTCGAGACTGACGTTCGGCACGGTCAAGCGGGCCGGTGCGATCCTGCTGGCGGTCGCGATCGTCGTCGCCGCCGGCATCGTCGTCGGTCAGGCACCCGCTATCTTCGGCGTCGAGGAAGACCCACAGGCCTCGATCACGTTCGAAGACCAACAGGGCAACGGCACCGCCGTCACGATTCGGGAGGTCACGCTCTCCGATGGCGGCTACGTCGTCGTCACCGACGGCGGCGACGATCCGCTCGCCGTTTCGGAGCGTCTCGAGGCGGGGACCCACGAGAACGTCACCGTCGAACGCGAGGACGACGCGACGCGCGAACTCGTCGGCTCGTTGACGGCGACGGTTCATCAGGATACGTCCGACGAGGACGGCTACGCGTACGCGGAGACGAACGGGGACGAAGATCAGCCGTACCTCGAGGACGGGTTCCCGGTCAGCGCGACCGCGACGGTGACCTCGACCGACGAGAACGCGCTCGGCGACTCGTTCCTCGTCGACTCGATCGACGCGCCCGCGTCGGCGACGACCAACGAGACGATCGAGGTGAGCGCTCGGATCCGCAACCCGACCGAGTACCGGGCCGAACAGCCCGTCGAGGTTCGCATCGACGGGGTCGTCTACGAACGGCAGGTGCTGGACCTCGAGGGCGGCGAGGCCCGGAACGTGACCCTCGAGACGGAGACGCGGGGCGCGCCGCCGGGCGATCGGACGATCGGCGTCTACACCGAGGACGGCGGTGCGGTCACCGGGATCGACCTCGAGTTCCACACCGAGCCGAGCGTCGCGGTCGCCGACGCGAGCAACGAGAGCGTGACCGTTTCCGCGGCGATTCCCGAGCGCGGGTTCGTCGCCGTCGAGCGCAACGGGACGATCGTGGGCACCAGCGACGAGCTCGCGCCCGGCGAACACGAGAACGTCACCGTCGAACTGGCCGGCGACGCGGAGATCGGCCAGGACGAGGAGCTGACGGCGACCCTCTATGCGGGCACCCCGGCTAACGCGAGCGCGGCGTCGCCGATCACGTTCGAGGGCGCCCCCGTCCGGACGACGTTCACGCTGGCGGAGGTGACCGGCGACGAATCGGACAGCGACGCCGGCTCGAGCGGCGGTGGTGCCGACTCGGGCGGCTAGTCGACTGTCGGCAGCGCCGATCCGATCGGCGACTCGTCGGCTCCCCGCACGTCCATGCCCGCTCGGCGTGCTCCGATCGCCGAACAATCGACCGATTCTTACCCGCGCCGTCCCTACCTGCCGGCGATGGACGCGCCGCTGTGGACCGACACCCACGCCCCGGAGCTGGCCGAGTTGCCACAGGACGACGCCCGCGAGTACTTACAGCGAGCCGTCGAGGAGCCGATCAACCTCCTCCTGCAGGGGCCGCCTGGAAGCGGGAAGACGGCCGCAGCGCGCGCACTCGCTCGCAAAGCACACGACGACCCGGACAACGACTTCGTCGAGATCAACGTCGCGGACTTCTTCGCCCGGACGAAAACCGAGATCAAGAACGACCCGCGGTTCGAGCACTTCCTCGTCGGCCGCTCGTCGCTGTCCAAACGGGACATGATCAACCACGTCCTCAAGGAGTCGGCGGGCTACGCGCCCGTCTCGGGCGGCTACACCACGATCTTGCTCGACAACGCCGAGGACGTCCGCGAGGACTTCCAGCAGGCGCTACGCCGGATCATGGAGCAACACCACCGGACGACCCAGTTTATCATCGCGACGCGCCAGCCGACCAAGCTCATTCCGCCGATCCGCTCGCGGTGTTTCCCCGTCTCGCTTCGCTCGCCATCGAGCGAGGAGATCGTGACCGTCTTAGAGCGCATCGTCACGGAAGAAGGGGTCGACTACGACGCCGACGGCCTCGAGTTCGTCGCGGGCTACGCCAACGGCAACCTCCGTCAGGCGATTCTTGCTGCCCAGACGACCGTCGAAGACGCCGGTGAACTGACGATGAGCGCCGCCTACGAGACGATCGGTGAGGTCGGCGTCGACGACGAGATCGAGTCCATGCTGGACGACGCCGAAGCCGGCGACTTTACCGACGCCCGATCGACGCTGGACGACCTGCTCGTCGACGAGGGACTCGACGGGGGCGAGGTGCTCGAGGCGATCCTCCGAATCGGACGCAAGCGCTATCAGGGCCAGCGGCTCGCGCGACTCCACCGGCTGACCGCCGACGTGGAGTTCGAGATGCACGAGGGGACGAGCGACCGGATTCACGTTTCACATTTACTGGCGGAGCTGGGCCGGGACACCTGAGGGCCGCGTGATTGCCCCTTCCTCAGTCGACGTACGGCTGCTCGAGGTCGGCGTCCCCGCCGATCAGATCGGTGAGCCACTGTGTCACGATATCGAAGACGCTCACCAGCGGCGACAGCGCGCGCTCGACCAGCGAGATCGGCCGCGCGACTGTGACCGCCCACCGCTCGGCGTTGCCCAGTCCGTAGGACTTGGGAACGATCTCGCCGAAGATCAGCACGACGACGCTGACGACAACGGTCGCCGCGGTCACGGCCACGCCCGCAGGGAGGTAGGTGACGAAGACGAGGGTTACGATACTCGAGAGCGCGACGTTGACGACGTTGTTGCCGACGAGCACCGTCACCAGCAACCGATGCGGGTCGTCTCGTAACGCCTTGAGCGTGCTCGCGTTCGGATCGTCGGTGGCTGCGCGCTCGTCGACCCACTCGATCGGGAGTGTGAAGATCGCGGTCTCCGCGCTCGAGAAGAACGCGCTACAGCACAGCAAGACGACGGTGGCACCGAGCCCGAACCACGCCAGCGTGAAATCGACCATGCCGCCGGTTTCGAGACCACGGTGAAGAAGTCGTGGGATTCACCGGTCAATATGGGCACCTCGCGGACCGTTATCCGCACGCCAGACGAACGGCGAGTATGCCGACACTTCACGAGACCCGCATTCGGAACCGATTCCGTGTCCAGCCACACCACGCGAACAACAACGACACGCTCCACGGCGGCAATCTCATGAAGTGGCTCGACGAGGTGGGTTCGATGTCGGCGATGCGCTTCGCTGGCGAGGGCTGTGTCACTGCACGCGTGAACGAACTCGACTTCGAGCGGCCGATCGGCATCGGCGACACGGCGCTGATCGAGGCGTACGTCTACGACGCCGGCCGGACGAGCGTTCACGTCGCGCTGCGCGCCTGGCGCGAAGAGCCCCGATCCGGCGAGACCGAGAAGACGACCGAGTCGACGTTCACGTTCGTCGCGATCGACGCGAACGGCGAGAAAGTCCCCGTCCCCGACCTGTCGATCGAGACCGAGGAAGAGAGCCGGCTCCGGAACCGCGTGCTCGAGACCGATCGCTGACCCGTCCGCCTCGATTCGCAGCAATCACGGGGACCGCCGCTCGAGGACCAGCACGTACCGCGTCAACGACCGGTGGACCCGGCGCTCGAACGCCGACTCGAGTTCCCAGCCCGCGGCCCGCGCCTCCTCGGCCCACGAGCGATCGGAGATCACCACGGCCCGCGGTGCGACCCGGTGAGCCTCGGAGAGCGCGCCCGCGACGAGGTCCTCGAGCCGATGGGTGTCGATCTTCGACTGGCGACCGTAGGGCGCGTCGAAGACGACGCCGTCGACCGCGTCGTCGGCGATGGGCAGTCGGGTCCCGTCACCCCGGCCGACGTGCCAGGTCCCCCGTGAAACGCCGGTCGGCGAGGGCGCGTCTCGCTCGAGGAAGTGCCGCAGATTCGTCCGCGCTCCGGCTGCCATCTTCGCCTGCGCGTCGGTGCCGACCACGTCCGCGCCGACGAGACCGGCCTCGACGAGGACGCCGCCGGTGCCACACATCGGGTCCAAGATCGTCGTGCCCGGCCGCGCGCCGGCGACGTTCGCGACGGCGCGGGCGAGCAGCGGGTCCATGCTCCCGGGCTGGAAGAAGGGTTTGTCCGTCGGCGCGCGGCTCCCGAAGTCCCGGACGCTCTCGGCCGCGAGCCAGCCGAGCGCGCAGACGGAGACATGTTCGCCCACCGGCTCGTCGCCATCGTCATCGTCTGTGCGCTCGAGCGGGTCGTCGTCCGCAGGTCGCTCGAGCACGTCACCCCCGCTGGCCTCGAGTCGCCCCTCCGAAAACGCGACCCGCAGGACGTGGTCGGGTTCCTCGAGATCCACCGAAAAGCCCCGATCGACCAGAATTTGCCCGAGTTCGCGTTCCGCTTGCCCGGTACTCACGCCACTCGAGCCCTGGACGTCGGTCGCGCGCACGGCAACCGACCCCTCGCGGTCGATCGAGGCGGCCTCGAGGACGGCGCGGGCGCTCGCGAGGTCGGCGTCGCCCCGGCCCAGCAGGTCGCTGGCGCGGTGGGTGTAGACGAGCCCGCGGACGCGCTCGGGGCTGACGGCGTTCGCGACGGCGAGGCCGGGGGCGATCCGTTCGACGCCGCTGGCGGCGCTCTCAGCTTCGCGGGCCGCGAACGCGTCGTCCTCGCCGCCTAACTCGAGCAGGTACACGATCGATGGTGACGGGGCCTCGGGTATGAGGCTGCCGTTTTTCGGGAATCAGTT
Source organism: Natrinema marinum (assembly GCF_024296685.1). Classification (NCBI taxonomy): domain Archaea; kingdom Methanobacteriati; phylum Methanobacteriota; class Halobacteria; order Halobacteriales; family Natrialbaceae; genus Natrinema; species Natrinema marinum. Next base: position 3,039,108 of record NZ_CP100763.1, read on the forward strand.
GCGGGACGACTGGCCAGTCGCCTCACTTCGTCGACTGCGGATTTGAGACCGGTGTCGTCGGAAGCGAGCGTCCTGCTAGCGTGGCGACGGGGAATTGCCACGGCCTCCCCAACCGATTTCTCTTCACGGGCGCTGCGAGACGGTGAAACCGTCCCGACAGTCGCGGCGCATTGTGCCGCGCACTGCCCGTTTGCATGGTATACGGGACCTCCGGTCCCGCACTATTCGCGAAGACCTCCCACGCCGTCGACCGCCAGTTCGCTGGTCGCTCACTGGCGCTCAGCGTGCGCCACCGCAATCGATCGGTAGTCCCGGGGCGAGACCCCACCGTTGCGCATGCAAGCAACCGGAAACCGGCAATGTTCGCGGCTCGGCCCCGCCGTATATACCGGATATATCAGGTGGCGGTACCAACCTTTATAAATCTTAAATACGTCCTTTTAAGCGACTAATGACGGATCCGAAGGACACCATCAACATCGAAAACGTGGTGGCGTCGACCGGTATCGGGCAAGAACTCGACCTCCAGAGTGTCGCGATGGACCTCGAGGGGGCCGACTACGACCCCGAGCAGTTCCCCGGTCTCGTCTACCGAACCCAGAATCCCAAGTCCGCCGCCCTGATCTTCCGCTCGGGGAAGATCGTCTGTACCGGCGCGAAGAGCACCGACGATGTCCACGAGAGCCTGCGCATCGTCTTCGACAAGCTCCGCGAGCTCCAGATTCAGGTCAACGAGGACCCCGAGATCGTCGTCCAGAACATCGTCACCTCGGCCGACCTCGGCCGCAACCTCAACCTGAACGCGATCGCGATCGGGCTGGGCCTGGAGAACATCGAGTACGAGCCCGAGCAGTTCCCCGGTCTCGTCTACCGCCTCGACGAGCCCGAAGTGGTGGCCCTGTTGTTCGGCTCCGGGAAGCTCGTCATCACCGGCGGCAAGAAGCCCGAAGACGCCGAACACGCCGTCGACAAGATCGTCTCCCGGCTCGAGGATCTGGGCCTGCTCGAGTAACGCCGTCGCCGGTTCGCCGCTCGAGCGACCGCCGACGCCACCGGCTCGCGCTCCGGCGCTCGATCCGATCGTGACCGCCGACGCGATCGTTCTCACGGGTCAGTCGCAGCCAGTCGCGATCGATTCGACCCGATTGCCGTTCGTCCGTCCCTACTCGAGAGTCAATCAGTGCTTACCGGCCGCCGAGCGAACCGTTCGCGTCGCTTGGGCCGGCTTGTCGACCGTTCAATTCCGCCGGAACGCGGCCCAACCGGCTGAATCGGCACTGATTCGTCCGAACGACTGACCCCGTTTATTCGGCCTCGCATCCCCGACTCTCACGTTCCCATGACGATCCATCCAGACCGAACGACGGCCGCTTCCGCCCCGCTGTTCCCCGGACGCGACGACGCGCTCGGTCGTCGGTCACTCCCGCAGGAGACGGTCTCCCGCGTGCTGGACAGCGATCGCCGGCGCGAGGTGCTCCGCTGTGTCCTCGCCGCGGACGGTCCGATCGCGGTGCGGACGCTGGTCGGCCGCCTCGCCGACGCCGAACACGACGCGACCCTCGAGACGACGATCCACCAGCTCCGCCAGCGGATCCACGTCTCTCTGTGCCGGACCCACCTCCCGCTGCTCGCGGACCACGACATCGTGAGTTACGACCGAGTGCGAAGCCTCGTCGGGCCGGCGGCGAACCTCGCCGCGTTCGACGCCGAACTCGAGATCGAGTCGCTCGAGCGGCCGATCACGGCCCGACTGGAGTGAGAGACCGCCCGTAGCTATTCGACGAGTCGCTCGATTTCGGTTACCAAAATATCGCTCGCGCCGGCCTTTTTGACCTCGGTGATCGTCTCGAAGACGTCGCTCTCGTCGACGACCGCATGGACCGCCACCTTCGCCTCGTCGTCGTTCTCGTCGGCGATATCCATGATCGTCGGTCCGCCCAGCCCCGGAATGACGTCGCGGACGTCCTCGAGTCGCTCCTGTGGCACGTTCATCATCAGGTAGCGTTTCCCTTCGGCGTGTTTGACCGAGGACAGCGCCGTTCGAACTTCTTCGACTTTCGGCTCCGCGAGCACGTCGTCGCGGCCGAACAGCCGGACGGAACTGGCGAGCACCTCCTCGACGATGGCCAGCCGGTTCATCTTGAGCGTCGTGCCGGTGCTGGTGATGTCGACGATGGCGTCGGCCATCTCGACGTGGGGGGTCAGCTCCGTCGCACCCGACACCTCGACGATATCGGGCTCGACGCCGGTGTCGGCGAAGAAGTCCTCGGTGATGTTCGGGAACTCGGTGGCGACGATCTTGCCCGCCAGATCGTCGACGGACTCGATGTCGCCGTCCTCGGGCGCGGCGAGAACCAGCCGGCAGCGCCCGAACTCGAGGTCGAGCAGTTCGGAGACGTTGTCGACGCGGGCCTCGCAGACCTGATCGAAGCCGGTGATGCCGAGGTCGGCCGCGCCGTCGGCGACGTACTCCGGGATGTCGGCCGCGCGGGCGAACAGCACGGTCACGTCGGGGTCGACGGTGTCGGCGTAGAGTTTGCGGTCGGCACCGTTCTCGAGGTGGAGCCCCGCCCGCTCTAAGAGGTCGATCGTCGGCTCGTGCAGGCGGCCCTTGTTGGGAACGGCGATTCGCATATAGCGGGGTTTGGGCGGCAGCAAGGAATTGTCTTTTCATCCGGGCGAGTGTCCGCCTCGGCCCGTTTCGGCGATCGCCGGCCCGTGTTTCCTTGGTTCTCGAGCGCGTATTCGGTCGCGATGGACGACCGCGACCACCGATCCGAGGCCGGCGAGGACTCGACGGATATCGACCGCGACGACGGCGAGCGGTCGGACCGGGTCGAGGAGTCGCTGCTTGAGGACGAGGTCGACGACGCCGAGCGGGGACGAGCGGCGATTCGAGACCGGCAGGAACACGGGGACCACGTCGGACACGAGCACGGCGACGACCGCGGGAGCGGTCACGGCGACGAGGGGACACACGGCGCTGGCGGCCGCGATCACGACGGTCGTGGCGACGGTCACGACGATCACGGCGGCGGAATGCACGAGGGCCACGAGGCGATGTTCCGGCGGCGCTTTTTCGTCTCGACGCTGCTCTCGATCCCCGTCCTGTTGTACAGCGAGACGCTTCAGGCGTGGCTCGGCTTCTCGGTCCCCGCGTTCCCCGGCAGCGACTGGCTCACCCCCGTCTTCGCGGTGATCGTCTTCGCCTACGGCGGGGTCCCCTTCCTCGAGATGGCCGTCCCCGAACTGCGCGAGCGCGCGCCGGGGATGATGACGCTCATCTCGATGGCGATCACCGTCGCGTTCGTCTACAGCCTCGCGAGCGTCGTCGTCCCCACGGAGGCGGCGTTCTTCTGGGAGCTCGTCACGCTGATCGACATCATGCTGCTGGGCCACTGGATCGAGATGCGCTCCGTCCGGCGGGCCTCGAGCGCGTTGGACGAACTGGCAAAGCTGATGCCCGACACCGCCGAGCGGATCGCCGAGGGCGGCGAAACCGAGGAGGTTCCGGCGACCGACCTCGAGGAGGGGGACCTCGTGCTCGTTCGGCCCGGCGCGAGCGTGCCCGCGGACGGCGTCGTCGAGGAGGGCGACTCGGCGGTCAACGAGTCGATGATCACCGGCGAGTCGACGGCGGTCTCGAAGGAGCCGGGCGACGAGGTGATCGGCGGCACGGTCAACGGCGACGGCAGCCTCCGGGTGCGGATCAGCGCGACGGGCGAGGAGACGACGCTGGCCGGCATCATGCGGCTGGTCGAGGAGGCCCAGTCGAGCGAGTCGAAAACGCAGGCGCTGGCCGACCGCGCCGCGGGCTGGCTGTTCTACGTCGCGCTCGGCGCGGCCGTCATCACGGCGATCGCGTGGACGATCGCGACGGGCTTCGACGCGGCGGTGATCGAGCGGGTCGTCACCGTCCTGGTCATCGCCTGCCCGCACGCGCTCGGGCTGGCGATCCCGCTGGTCGTCGCGATCAACACCTCGCTGGCCGCGCGCAACGGGATGCTCGTCCGCGACCGGATCGCCATGGAGGAAGCCCGGACCCTCGACACCGTTGTCTTCGACAAGACCGGGACGCTCACCGAGGGCGAGCAGGGCGTCGTCGATGTCGCGACCGTCGACGGCGTCTCAGAGGACGAGGCCCTCGCGCTCGCCGCGACCGTCGAGGGCGACTCGGAGCACATGATCGCCCGGGCGATCCGCGAGGCGGCCGACGAACGCGGCCTCGAGACGGGTTCGGCCACCGACTTCGAGGCGCTGAAAGGGAGGGGCGTTCGTGCGACGGTCGACGGGACGGCGCTTCGCGCCGCCGGGCTGTCTGGCGGCGACGAGCCGCGAGACGGCGAGCGCGTTTACGTCGGCGGGCCGAACCTGCTTGCGGAACTCGAGGGCGACGTGCCGGGGGCGCTCGAACGGTTCGCAGAGCGAGCCGGCGAGAACGCGCGGACGGTCGTGTATCTCGTTCGCGAGGGCGAGCGTAGCGAGCCCTCGGACCGAACGAGCGGCGAACCGGTCGCCGCGTTCGCGCTCGCGGACGTGATCCGCGAGGAGAGCTACCGCGTGGTCGACGCGCTCCACGAGCTCGGGCTCGAGGTGGCGATGTTGACCGGCGACTCCGAGGACGTGGCCCGCGCGGTCGCGGCCGATCTCGGGATCGACACGGTCTTCGCCGAGGTGCTGCCCGAGGACAAGGACGCGAAGATTACGGAGCTACAGGAGCAGGGGAAATCGGTCGCGATGGTCGGCGACGGGGTCAACGACGCGCCGGCGCTCACCAGAGCCGACATCGGGATCGCGATCGGGAGCGGGACGGATGTCGCCGTCCAGTCGGCGGACATCATCCTGGTCCAGAACAACCCGATGGACGTGGTCCGGCTCGTGAAACTGAGCCGGGCGAGCTACCGGAAGATGCAACAGAACCTCGTCTGGGCCGCGGGCTACAACGTCTTCGCGCTCCCGCTGGCGGCCGGGATCCTCGCGCCGATCGGCGTTCTCCTCTCGCCGGCGGTCGGCGCTTTGCTCATGTCGCTCAGCACGGTGATCGTCGCGATCAACGCGCAGTTCCTCCGGCGCGTCGACCTTTCCGTACCGAGTCTGCCGGGGGGCTCCGCACCGGGGGAGGCGCGGCCCGCAGACTGAGCTCCGACCGTCTCGGACCGGGGGAGTCAGCCGCCGTCCGGCGCTCGAGCGCGTCGGAGCGCCGCGTATCCCGCCGGGAGACCGAGCGGGAACGCCAGCACGCCGAACACGCCGAGAAGCGCGGTCGCTGCCCGCAAACGCCCGCGACGGATCGCGAGCAGCGTCGCGCCGACGCCCAGCGCGGCGACGCCGTACGCGGCGTTGCTCCAGATCGGGTCGTACGAGGAACAGTACAGCCAGCAGACGAGGGTGTAGGAGGGCGCGTTCCACGTCGGCGGCTGCAGTTTCGGCCAGAGGAACCGACAGTAGGTCGTCCAGCCGAGCATCGCGAGCGACGGGAGCCCGGCGAGCCACAGCGCGACACTGCGTCGGTCGCTCGAGCCCCACCGGCGGTAGCCCGCGAGAAACAGCGCCGGGAAGCCGGCGACCCAGAGCCAGATGCCGATCGTGTACGTCACCGGCCAGTGCTCGATCCGCGGCTGTTGGATCGGGAGCCGGAGCGCCGGCGGGAGCGTCGCCCACGGGAACGACGGATCGGGGACCGGATTCGTGAACAGCGCCGCGAGACAGAGTACCGTTCCGACCCCGAGCCCGTAGATCCCGTTGGTCGCGTACCGATCGAGCCACCGCGGGAACGCGGGTCTGTCGGAAGCGGGGCCCGATGCGGGCTCGCCGACTGTCGCTCGAGACGCGCCGGACCGACGCGGCGTCATCGGTCGCGCTCGAGGGCGTTCCGGCGTGTCTCGTACTCCTCCTCGCTCAGTTCGCCGCGGGCGTACGCGACGCGCAGTTCCTCGAGTGCCCGGTCGTCTCCGTCCGAGCCGCTGATCGCGCGGTAAAGGAGGTAGCCGCCGCCGACGATCGCGACGAGGAACGCTAACTGCATGACGAGGGCGACGAGCGCCATCCAACCGGCCCCGGTTCCGCTTCCCCACATTCCGTGTCCCCACGTGCCGCCCATCATCGGGCCGAAGCCCATCATTCCGAATCCCATGAACATCATCGGGAGTACGATGAGAGCGCCGATGGCGATGAGGACGGCCGTGGCGAGTCGGGTGTCGCGTGTATCTGTTGTCATGAGTGCTCACCGGTGACGGGTCGTCCGTCTCCAGCTAAAAGTACGGTCTCCGTATTCAATGCGATTCTCCCTTCGAATCCAATGTCTCCGCACAGTTCTCCTTTGATGAACACAGCTCCGAGCGACTCGACGACCGAGTTCGAACGCGGACTTGCCGAGGCCACGCTCCGGTCGGCAACAACTCGCTCGATACCGATCTCGACGCGATCCTCTCCGCTCGAAGACCGTTCCGAGCGGCCTCTGGCCGAGGTGCCGTCACTGCATCCGGTACCGATACACACCGCGATCTTAGTTTCACAGCCCCGTTCACTTTCGAACGCTACTTCTGTCGGCTGAAAATCCAGTGGATCCGAAGGGCAACCGCAATAGCCGATTCCTCCGATAGAGGACGTATGGAGGCGACACTCATTGAGGGGGTTCTCGAGTCGCTCCGGATCGGCTTCGGGTTTCTCTGGACGGCGGCGTGGGCGATCATCATGGGACTGACCATCACGAGCCTCGTGCAGGTATACGTCTCGAAGGAGCGAATGGCGCGGGTTCTCGGGGAGAGTTCCCTCTCGAGCCTCGCGAAGGCGACGGCGTTCGGCGCGGCGAGCAGCGGCTGTAGCTTCGGTGCCGTCGCCATCGGACGGGGCCTCTTCGCGAAGGGCGCACACGCGGTGAATTTCCTCGCGTTCATGTTCGCGTCGACGAACCTCATCGTCGAACTCGGGCTGATGATCCTGATTCTGCTCGGCTGGGAGTTCCTCGTCGCGGAACTCCTCGGCGGACTCGTTCTGATCGCCGTGATGGCGCTCATCGTCCGATTCACGCTCCCGGAAGCGCTGTTCGACGACGTTCGCGCGGAACTCGACCGGCACGGTCACGGCGGGATGACGGATCCGACCTGTGGGATGGAGGGGACGGACGAACACGCCATCGTGACCGACGGCGGCGAGACGCTGACGTTCTGTTCGGAGGGGTGTCTCGAGACCTATCGCCAGCGGGCGGCGAGCGGCGGTGCGTGGCACGACGAACTCCGGTCGTGGGGCGGCTGGTACAAGATCGGGAACCAGTACCGAAAGGAGTGGTCGATGATCTGGAAGGACGTCGTCGCGGGCTTTCTCGTCTCGGGGTTCGTCATCGTGTTCGTCCCGCAGCGGGTCTGGAACGCGCTGTTCATTCAGGGTGACGGGATCCTCGTGACCGCCGAAAACGCGATCATGGGCGTCGCGATCGCCGTTATCAGCTTCGTCGGGAGCATGGGAAACGTCCCGTTCGCGGTCGCCCTCTGGGGCGGTGGGATCAGCTTCGCCGGCGTCATCGCCTTCGTTTACGCCGATCTCATCACGATCCCGGTGTTGAACGTCTACCGGAAGTACTACGGCTGGAAGGTCATGCTCTATATCCTCGCCGTCTTCTTCGTGACGATGGCCTTCACCGGCTTTCTCATGGAACTGCTCTTCGACGCGCTCGGCATCGTTCCGAACTTGGCCGGCGGCGAGACGGCGACCGAGCGGACGTATTTCGAACTGAACTACACGTTCTACCTGAACCTCGTCGCGGTCGCGTTCTCGGGCTTTCTGCTGTACGTGTACCGTCGCGGGCTGGGCGCACCCGGCCGGTACCGCGATCCGGTCTGCGGGATGCGAACGGACGACGACGGTCCGTCTGCGACCCACGACGGCGACACCTACTATTTCTGCTCGACCGCCTGCGAGCGGGCGTTCGAAGCGTCGCCCGCCGAATTCGCATCGGCATCGCCGCGCGTTTCAGAGGCCGGAGATCACGAGCACCATTAACCGCTGCGGTCCGCTCTGTCGGCTCTCGACCCGGTTCGAACGCTGGAAAAGGGGCTTCGATTACGCCGACGCCTCGTAGCCGGCCTCGTCGACCGCTTCGACGAGGGCCGTCGTCTCCGCGTCGCCCTCGACGGTCGCTCGCTCCGCGTCGCGGTCGACGTTTACCGTCTCGACGCCGTCGACGCCCTCGAGCGCTTCTTCGACGGTCTGTTCGCAGTGTTCGCAGGACATGCCTTCGACGGTGATCGTCTGACTCATAGATACGCGTATGGACTGGTGCTCTTTGTACGTTGCTCCTTCTGATCCGAAGCCTGAATCCGTTCTCGCTTTCTCATCGAAAGCGGTCGGCGCTACTCTCTTTGTTCCCGAGCCCGAACGACCTGGTATGCGCGACCTCGACGAGACCGATATGGAAATTCTGCGGCTGCTGGGCGAGGACGCCCGTCGGCCTTACAGCGAGATCGCCCAGCACGTCGGCCTCTCCGGGCCGGCCGTCTCGGACCGAGTCGACCGCCTCGAGGAAGCGGGGGTCATCGAGGGCTTCACCGTCGACGTGGATCAGTCACAGCTCCGCGCGGGAATTCCGGTGTTCGTGCGGGCGACCGTTCCACAGCGCGCCGTCGACGACTGCAGGGCGGCGGTCGCGGACGCCGACGCCGTCGAGCACGTGTTCGTCACCGCCGACGGCGAACTCTGGTTTTACGCGCGTGCACAGGTCCAGCGGGTCCGCGAGTGGCTCGACGGAATCTTTCCCGCTGACGGCGTCGATTACGCGGTGACGCTGCTTGACGACGCCGAGTGGACGCCGTCGCTCGACGGCACCTCCTTCGCGCTCACCTGCGCGGAGTGTGGCAACACCGTCGACAGCGAGGGCGAGTCGACCCGCATCGACGGCGAGGTGTACCACTTCTGCTGTCCCTCCTGCTCGAGCCGGTTCGAAACCCGATACGAGCGACTCGAGGAGGGTGCCTGACCTTTCATTTCTAAGTTCCACTGCCGATCGGCTTTGGATTCTGGTCAGTAAAGCCGGTAAAGCCGGATCCCCTAGAACTCGGTAATGAGTGTCAGGACTGCACACCTCGACATCCGGGGCATGAGTTGTGCGAACTGTTCGCAGACGATCACCGATGCCCTAGAATCCCTCGACGGCGTGCGCGAGGCCACCGTCAACTTCGCCACAGACGAGGGGACCGTCGAGTACGACCCCGAGGCGGTATCGCTCGCCGATATTTACGCCGCGATCGAGGACGCCGGCTACGAGGCCGACCGCGAGAAGCGTTCGATCGGCATCACCGACATGTCCTGTGCGAACTGCGCTGAAACCAACGAGTCGGCCCTCGAGGACACCCCCGGCGTCATCGACGCGGACGTGAACTACGCGACCGACGAGGCGGCCGTCGAGTACAATCCGGCCAACACTTCGCTGTCGGCGCTCTACGAGGCCATCGAGGAGGCCGGGTACACGCCCGTCCGCGACGAGGGCGGCGACGAGTCGGAGGGAGAGCGACGCGACGCGGCCCGACGGGAGGAGATCCGCAAACAGCGCCGACTGACGATCTTCGGCGCGGTGCTGTCGGCCCCGTTCCTGTTCTTCCTCGCCGACAAGTTCCTGCTCGAGGGCGCGTACGTTCCGGAGACGATCTTCGGCGTCTCGTTCGGCTGGGTCGAATTCCTGCTCGCGACGCCGGTCTACGTCCTGCTGGGACGTGAGTTCCTCGAGAACTCCTACACGGCGCTCGCGAAGAACCGGTCGGCCAACATGGACGTGCTGATCGCGCTGGGCTCGTCGACGGCGTATTTCTACAGCGTCGTCGTCCTGCTTGACCTGCTCGCGGGGAGTCTCTACTTCGACACCGCCGCGATGATCCTCGTGTTCATCACGCTGGGCAACTACCTCGAGGCCCGCTCGAAGGGACAGGCCGGCGAGGCACTGCGGAAACTGCTCGAGATGGAGGCCGAGACGGCCACTGTGGTCGACGACGAGGGGAACGAAGCGGAGATTCCACTCGAGGAGGTCGCGGTCGGCGACCGGATGAAGGTCCGGCCGGGCGAGAAGGTGCCGACCGACGGCGTCGTCGTCGACGGCCAGTCGGCGGTCGACGAGTCGATGGTGACCGGCGAGTCGGTCCCGGTCGAGAAAGAGTCGGGCGACGAAGTCGTCGGCTCGACGGTCAACGAGAACGGCGTGCTCGTCGTCGAGGCGACGAAGGTCGGGAAAGACACGGCGCTCCAGCAGATCGTCCGGACGGTCAAGGAAGCCCAGGCGCGCCAGCCGGAGATCCAGAACCTCGCCGACCGCATCTCGGCGTACTTCGTCCCCGCGGTCATTCTGAACGCGATCTTCTGGGGGCTGGTCTGGTTTCTCTTCCCGAAAGCGCTCGCTGGCTTCGTCGGCTCGCTCCCGCTGTGGGGGCTGGTCGGCGGCGGCCCGGCCGCGCTCTCGACGTTCGAGTTCGCGGTCGTCGTCTTCGCCTCCGCGGTGCTGATCGCCTGTCCCTGTGCGCTGGGGCTGGCGACGCCCGCGGCGACGATGGTCGGCTCCACGCTGGGCGCTCAGAACGGCGTCCTGTTCAAGGGCGGGGACGTCTTGGAGCGCGCGAAGGACGTCGACACCGTCGTCTTCGACAAGACCGGCACGCTGACGACCGGCGAGATGACGCTGACCGACGTGGTCGCGCTCGAGGGCGACGGTGAGACGGCGGCCGCTGACGGCGGTGAACCGGCCGCCGACGGTGGCGCGCTCGCGGCTCGAGCCGGCCTCGACCAAAACGAAGTGCTTCGCCTCGCGGCCAGCGCCGAGCGCAACAGCGAACACCCGCTCGCGCAGGCCATCGTCGAGGGAGCCGAGGAACGCGGCCTCGAGCCGACCGACCCCGACGGGTTCGAGAACGTCCCCGGCCAGGGCGTTCGGGCGACTGTCGACGACCGCGAGGTGCTGGTCGGCAACCGGCGGCTGCTCGAGGACGCTGGCGTCGACCCCGCGCCCGCCGAGTCGGCGATGGAACGGCTCGAGCGCGAGGGCAAGACCGCGATGCTGGTGGCCGTCGACGGCGCGGTCGCGGGCGTGGTCGCGGATGCCGACACGGTCAAAGAGAGCTCGGCCGACGCGGTCGCCGCTCTCCGAGAGCGCGGCCTCGACGTGATGCTAATCACGGGCGACAACGAGCGGACGGCCCGCGCCGTCGCCGAGCGCGTGGGGATCGACCCCGAGAACGTCCGCGCGGGCGTCCTGCCGGAGGATAAGGCCGACGCCGTCGAGGAGATCCAGTCGTCTGGCCGCAAGGCGATGATGGTCGGGGACGGGGTCAACGACGCGCCCGCGCTCGCGGTCGCCTCCGTCGGCACGGCCATCGGCTCCGGGACGGACGTGGCCATCGAAGCCGCGGACGTGACGCTGATGCGCGACGATCCGCTGGACGTGGTGAAGGCGATTCGGATCTCCGAGGCCACCCTCCAGAAGATCAAGCAGAACCTCGTCTGGGCGCTGGGCTACAACACCGCGATGATCCCGCTGGCCTCGCTCGGGCTGCTCCAGCCCGTCCTCGCGGCCGGCGCGATGGCGCTGTCGTCGGTCTCGGTCCTCTCGAACAGCCTGCTGTTCCGCCGGTACACGCCCGACCGGGACTACCGACTGCTCGGTCGGCTCCGTCGATAAGCGTCGGTGAACGGGGATCGACCCGCTCGAGAAGTAGCGCTCGCGTTCCGCGTCAGTTCTCTCGGGGCTTTTCTTTGGCTTTTCCGTCGCCGTTTCCGCCGGAGTTGCCCGTCTCGCCGTCCGCTTTTTCGTCGTCCTGCTCTTTCTCTACGTCGCGGATCTCGACGTCGTCACCCGTTCCGCTCTGACTGATCACCGGCCTGAGGACGTACTTGCCGCTCTTGCCGGCCTTGTGGGGCGCGATGTCGTAGACGAAGTCGACCGACTCGTTGTTGCCGACGGTAAACGTCGTGTGGAGTTTGAGCTTGTTGCTGGGCAGTTTCACCTGCGTCGTGCTTCCGTCGGTCAGGACGCCCTCGGTGTCGCTGACGTAGATGAAGACGGTCTCGTACTCGCCGGCCGGTAGCTCGAACTCGTCGATCATCGACGCGTTCGCACCCTTCAACTCGGTGAGGTCGACCGTCGTCTCGTTGACGTCGTACTCGATCCACCCCGCTTCTGGCGCGCCGCCGTCGCCGTCTTTCGCCTCTTCGTCGGCGTCCGTCTCGTTGCCCGCGTCGTCGGCGTCCGTCTCGTTGCCGGTGTCGGTTTCGTTACCCTCGTCGGCTGCCGTTTCGTTCCCCGACTCGGAACCGTCGGATTCGGTTCCGCCGTCGTCGGTTTCGTTCCCGTCACCGTCGCTCGCGCTGCCGGCTTTCTTGAAGCCGACCTTCGTGATCGTCACGTTGAGGTGCTCGAAGTCGTCGATCACGTTCGGTTCGTCGCTCACGTAGAACGCCGCCGTGCCGACGCCGCCGTCGCTCGAGCCCATCGTCTCTCCGTCGTCGTTCGTCGCTTGCTGTGCTGGCTCCCCACCCATGCCACCGGCACAGCCGGCGATGGCGACCAGCGCCGCCACGAGTACCAGTTGGATCGCGCGTCTGTTCATATCCGCCGAAAGTAATCTGAATGAGGAAAAGGGGGGAGACGATACACGCCGTTCAGAACAGTTCAGCGCCGTGAACTGATCGAAACCGTAACCGAGCGTCGTCGCTCAGGGTGCGGCGCTCGCGCCCTCGAGTTGCCCGGCGAACAGCGTCTCGAGCAGGGCGGGCGTGACGAACGCCTCGACGAGGGCGGCGACGAGCAGCAAAAGCCAGGCGGCGAGAACGAGGACGGCGGTCCGATAGACGTAGGCTTTCGTGAAGATTGCGTCGCGCGAGCCGCGGACGCGCTGACCGGCGCGGTAGAGCAGTCGGAAGCCGACGCCGGCGGCGACGAACAGCGCCGGGAGTTCGAAGATCCCGTGGGGGAGCAGGCCGACGACGATGTAGCCGATCCCGACCTCGCTGGCGATGTACGCGCCGATGTTGCCGACGATGACGCCGTTGAACAGCATCGCCCAGGCCGTCAGGAGGCCGAGCGTGAGCGCGCCGAGGATCGAGAGGATGAACGCCCGGCTGTTGTTCAGGAGTAGGAACTGCGCCAGTTCGGCCCTGCTCTGGCCGCTGATGTCCGGGAACAGCGGCTGTCCGAGCGCCTCCTGAATGATCTCGAGGAGGTTGTAGCCGGCGGCCATCAACGCGATGCCGATGAGGATGCCGACCGCGAACAGGCCGGCGGCGAACCCGACGTAGCGGCGGTGTTCGTCCCACGCGTCCGCGAGCGCGGCCCGAGGCGGATAGCTGCCGGAGGGTGGACGCTCCCCTCGAGTCTGGGTATCCATACTGGTATCTCTTCGAAATAAACCATAAAGGCCGCGACTCGGTTCGCGGCGGGCCATCGACAGGCTAAGGCGGCCCGACGAGAACCTCCATCCGATGACGACGCTTGCGATCACCGACGGGCGGGTCCTTCGGTCCGACCAGTCGGTGACGACTGCCGACGTACTGGTCGATCGGGAGGGCGGCGAGATCCTCGAGATCGGACCCAATCTCGGAGACGACGCCGACGAGACGCTCGACGCCGCGGACTCGCTGGTCACGCCGGGGTTCGTCAACGGTCACTGCCACGTCGCGATGACGCTGCTTCGGGGGTACGCCGACGACAAACCTCTCGACGCGTGGCTGCAGGAGGATATCTGGCCCGCGGAGGGTGAACTGACCCCCCAAGACGTTCGCGTCGGTGCCGAACTGGGCCTGCTCGAGTTGATCAAGGCCGGCACGACCGCGTTCGCGGACATGTACTTCCACGTCCCCGAGGTCGCCGCCGCGGTCGAGGACGCCGGCGTGCGAGCCCGGCTCGGCCACGGGATCGTCACCGTCGGCAAGGACGGCGAGACCGCACGCGAGGACGCACAAACGAGCCTCGAGATCGCCCGCGAGTACGACGGCGCGGCCGACGGCCGGATTTCGACGGCCTTTATGCCCCACTCGCTGACGACCGTCGGGAGCGAGTATCTCGCGGAGTTCGTCCCCGAGGCCCGCGAGGCGGGCGTGCCGGTCCACTACCACGCCAACGAGACCGCAGACGAGGTCGCCCCGATCGTCGACGAACACGGTCAGCGCCCCCTCGAGTACGCCGCCGACCGGGGACTGCTCGAGCCCGAGGACTTCCTCGCCCACGGCGTCCACATAGACGAGACGGAGATCGACCTGCTCGCCGACGCCGGAACGGGCGTGATCCACTGCCCGGCGTCGAACATGAAACTCGCCAGCGGGATGGCCCCCGTCGAACGCATGCTCGAGGCCGGGGTCACCGTCGGGCTGGGAACCGACGGCGCGGCCTCGAACAACGATCTCTCGATGTTGGACGAGGCCCGCGACGCGGCCATGCTCGGCAAGCTCGCCGCCGACGACGCGAGCGCGGTGCCCGCCGAGGCGGTCGTCGAGCTGGCGACGCGGGGCAGCGCCGCGGCGATCGGCCTCGAGTCGGGGCGGCTCGAGGAAGGCGCGCCGGCCGACCTCGCGGTGATCGACCTCGATAAACCGCACCTGACGCCGCCCCACGACCTCGTGAGTCATCTCGCGTACGCGGCCGCGGCGGCCGACGTGCGCCATACCGTCTGCGACGGGCGGGTCCTCATGCGCGACCGCGAGGTGTTGACGCTGGACGAGGCGGCGGTTCGGGAACGGGCGCTCGAGGCGGCCGAGTCGCTGGCCGCTCGCGCCGACGGGTAGGCGCGGTCTCGAGCCTCTTGACGGGGATGGGCGTTACGGAAAGTAAACGCTCAGCGCTGCGGATAAACTCCCAAAACGATTCTCGTGGCGTTTTGACCTGCAACAAACCTCGAGAACTGCCGGCCGGCTTTATCTAATAATCCCTGAAAGTCACGCTCGGAAGATGAAGAACCGACTGCTGACGACGGCACTCGTCGCCGTCATGATCGTGTCCGTGTTCGCATCGGCGGGCACGGTGGCTGCACAGGAAAGCGGGGGCGATCTGTCGGTGGCCGCCGATGGGACCGTCGTCACCGTGACGTCGAACGGTACTGCGGTCGACGGCGCGGCCGTCTCCGTCGCGACGACGGATGAGAACGCCTCGTACGCGGGAACCGGCGACTACGCGACCGACGCGAACGGAACGGTCGATCTCCCCGCACCCGAGGGGAACGTGACCGTCTCGATCACCGCGACGGCCGATAACGCGTCCGCGACGACCACGACGACGCTGACGGCCGACGCGGCCGGGAACGAGTCCGACGACGAATCCGCGACGAACTTCGGCGCGATCGTCTCCCAGTTCGTCGAGGAACAGCAAAACGAGACGAACGGCTCGATCGGCCTCGCGGTCGCGAACTTCGTCGTCGAGAACAACCCCGGCAACGCGCCGGACCACGCCGGCCCGCCCGGCCACGCCGGTCCGCCCGGTAGCGACGACGGCAACGAGAGCGACGGCAAACAGGGGCCGCCGGCCCACGCCGGTGGGCCGAGCGAAGACGGGGACAACGGCAAACAAGGTGGCGGCCCGCCGAGCCACGCCGGTCCGCCGAGTGACGGCGACGATGCCGACAGCGAGGAGTAACGCATCGTAGTCCCGTTCGATCGACGAGGCACGTAGCATTCGAACCCACCACCACCAGATTTCGCGGTTCGTTTTTCGGCCGACTCACTGATGACTCGAGCGGCCGCGCCGCCGTTCTTCTGTCACCGTCGGCTCGGTTCGGTACCGTTTTTGCCTCGGTCCCACTCAGTCGACCCATGACCGACGCCGAGTATCCCCCGATCAGCGAGCAACTCGAGGAACTCGAGTCCGCTCGCGAAGAGGGTCGCCGGAAGATGGACTGGGCCGCCCAACACATGCCGATCTTGGAGCACGTTCGCGAGGAGTTCGTCGCCGAGCGCCCCTTCGAGGGCGAGCGCATCGGGATGGCGATGCACGTCGAGGCCAAGACGGCGATCCTCGTGGAGACGCTCGCGGAGGGCGGCGCCGAAGTCGCAGTCACCGGCTGCAATCCACTCTCGACCCACGACGACGTGTCGGCGGCGCTGGATACCCACGAGAACATCACCAGCTACGCCAAGCGCGGCGTCGACGACGAGGAGTACTACGACGCGATCGAGGCCGTCATCGCCCACGAACCCACGATTACCGTCGACGATGGGATGGACCTCGTCGCCGCGATCCACGAGGACTACCCCGAGCTGATCGACGGCATCGTCGGCGGTGCCGAGGAGACGACGACGGGCGTCCACCGCCTGCGCGCGATGGACGACGACGGCGCCTTAGAGTACCCCGTCTTCGCGGTCAACGATACCCCCATGAAGCGGCTGTTCGACAACGTCCACGGCACCGGCGAGTCATCGCTGGCGTCGATCGCCATGACCACGAACCTCTCGTGGGCCGGGAAGAACGTCGTCGTCGCGGGCTACGGCTACTGCGGGAAAGGCGTCGCACAGAAAGCGTCGGGCCAGAACGCCAACGTCATCGTCACCGAAGTCGAGCCTCGGCGCGCCCTTGAGGCCCACATGGAGGGCTACGAGGTCATGCCGATGGACGAGGCCGCCGAAGTGGGCGACGTCTTCCTGACGACGACGGGCAACCGCGACGTCATCGTCGAGGAGCACTTCGAGAAGATGGGCGACGGCGTCTTGCTCGCCAACGCGGGCCACTTCGACATCGAGATCGATCTCGAGGCGCTCGACGACCTCGCGGTCGACCGCTACGAGGCCCGCGACGGCGTCGAGGCCTACGAACTCGCGGACGGCCGTCGACTGAACGTCATCGCCGAGGGCCGACTGGTCAACCTCGCCGCGCCCGTCTCGTTAGGTCACCCCGTCGAGGTCATGGATCAGTCGTTCGGTATTCAGGCCGTCTGCGTGCGCGAGATGCTGGAAAACGGCGACGCGTACGACGCCGGCGTCCACGACGTTCCCGACGAACTCGACACGGAGATCGCGGAGATCAAACTCGAGGCCGAGGGCGTCGACTTCGACTCGCTGACCGACACCCAGCGCGAGTACATGGGGAGCTGGGACCACGGGACCTGAACCGGTCGCCGCAGGTCACTCCTCGCGTTCCCGTTCTTCGGCCGTTTCGGCCGCTTCGACCACGAACACGAGACTCCCGTCCTCGAGGCCGCCGAGCCGGAGTCGGACCGGGAACGGCTCGCCGGTCGTCCGCCGGGCGGTACAGCCGCCGGTCCACCGCCAGCCGTCCGCGACGGTCGGCAGCGCCGTCGACTCGAGGCGGGCGACCGTCTCGTCGGTGAACAGCGCCTGCCAGGGAGTGCCAGAGAGTGCGTCGCGGTCCGCATCGAACTGCATCGCGAACGGGCGGCTCGCGAACTGGATCTCGTCGTCGGGGCCGATGATCGCGACCGCCCCGCCGGCAAACTCCAGGCCGGCGAGCGACCGGCGCGACAGCACGGCCAGCCGGCGGTGCTCGACGAGTTCCCGGACGCGGTTGGCGAGCCGTTCGGGGGTCGCGTCCCGTTCGACGACGGCGGTCCACTCGTGGGACCGTACTGCGTCCGCGAGGGCCGGGGTCCGCTCGTCGACTAGGGTGACGACCGGGAGGTCGGGCGCGTCGCCTCTGACCGACTCGAGGAGGTCGTCGACCGCCGCGTGGGCGTCCCCTGCCTCATCGTCGCCGCCGTCGCTCGCGATCACGTGCAGCGAGACGAGGAGACAGTCGATCTCGTCGAATCGTCCGCGCGCGTTCGGGAGTTCCGTCGCCGTCTCGAGAACGAACTCACGCCCGTCGTCGAACGCGGGTTCGAGCTGTTCGCGTCGCTGCTCGTCGGCGACGAGCAACAGCCGCGTTTCCGCGGGCGGCGTTCGATCGGTCGGTGCTGGGGCTGATGGCGGAATCAGCATCGGATCCATACTCGTTCTCCGGCGGGGCGGTGGTGTGCAGGCGAATCTCCGTCGATGGACCGTCGGCTCGTGGGTCTCGAACGCGGCGTAGTGGGCGTGTCACTGCGGGGACGTTCACTCGGTGCCATGGACCGTTCCATCGATCGCGACGGTGCCGTCGCTTCGAACTTCGACCAGTGAGCCGTGGTATCCGAACTCGACGCTCACGTCGGCGCTCGAGTCGGACTGGAAGAGCTGGTCGAGCGCCTCGGGGTCGATCGCGTGGTACAGCGGCTCGAGTTCGGAGGGGTCAGTGTCGGTCGCGGCTGCGAGCGCTTCGACGACGCGGAGACTGATAGAGTCGCTATGATAATCCAGGGTCGTGCTGGTCATGCTGTTTCTCGATTAGGGACCTGACGGTATCCGCCTACCCCTTATATGCGTAATTCCAGCAGCGAATCGACACTACGTGTATAGTGTCTCGTGGAAACCGGACGCGAGCGCCGTCATCGGCCGCAATGATGGGGTGTGAGGACGGGGTCCGGAGCGAACGCCGGTCGGCGAGTATTCGCGGGGAATCTCTCGGTTGCGATCCTCACTGAATCGTGACCTGTATTCAGGAAAGTAACCGCATAAATCATTGCACGTCGGCGTCTAGACGGGCGTATGGTCGTCGCCGCGGTTCAGATCAGGACACACGTGACCGTCCGACAGGTGGCGCTCGCGATACTGCTCGGCGTGCTCGGTGGAGCGCTCGTCACCGGCATCGGCGGCCCGGTTGCGGGCCTCAGTGCGCTCGAGCCGACCGTCAATCCGGGACCGGGGGTGCTTCTGGTAGGCCTCGCCGCCCGGAGCGGATCGGACCGGACGGGTGATATCGAACGACTCACCGACGAAGTCCGTCAGTTCGTCACACGAATCGACAGCGACGCGACGCCGTCGGACGGCGAAGAACTCGAACTCGTCGACGCCGGCGAACGGACTGATTTCACGATCGACCGTGACGACGAGGTCGGTCGACTGTCGGAGGTGATCGACGAGTTGGCGGTGGCGGTCCGGGAGCGCGAACGTCGACGCACGGAGAGCGAGCGCCGCCTCGAGCGGGCACAGGCGTTCACCGACGACATGCTCGACGCCGTCGACGACGTCGTCTATCTGCTCGACGAGAACGGCGACCTCCGGCGGTGGAACGAGAGCCTCTGTGCGGTGACGGGCTATACGGACGCCGAGATCGAATCGATGCACACGCTGGATTTCTTCGACAAATCCGACCACGACCTGATCACGGACACGATAGCGGAGGTCTTCGACGAAGGGGCCGCATGCGTCGAAGTGGCCCTGCGGACGAAATCGGGCGATCGGATCCCCTACGAGTTCGTCGCGTCGACGGTCGAGAACCCGGCGGGAGAGGAGATCATCGCGGGTGTCGGCCGCGACGTCAGCGAACGGAAGGCCAAAGAGCACCATCTCGAGCGGTACAAGGAGTTCACGAACGACGTGCTAGACGCGCTGGACGACGTCTTCTACATCCTCGACGAGGACGGCGACCTCCGACGGTGGAACGAGAGCCTCTGTGCGGTGACGGGCTATACGGACGCCGAGGTCGAGTCGATGCATGCGCTGGACTTCTTCGACGAATCGAGTCGAGGTGCGATACGCGACTCGATCGAGGAGGCGTTCGAGACCGGTGAGACCCGCGTCGAAGCCGACCTGCGGACGAAGTCGGGCGATCGGATTCCCTACGAGTTCATCGCGTCGGTGCTCGAGGCGCCCGACGGCCGGCCGGTCGAGGTCGGTATCGGCCGAGACATCACCGAACGCGAGGAGCGAGAGCGCCGACTCCGCGAGCGCGAGGCGCGTCTCGAGCGGACCACGCACATGCTCGAGCAGTCCCAGCGGCTGGCAAACGTCGGTGCCTGGGAACTCGACCTGTCCACCGAGCCGGTCGATCTCCGGTTGACCGCAGAGGTCCGCCGAATACACGGCATCGCCGCCGATCGGTCGGTCGGGCTGGAAGAGGCACTCGAATTCTACCACCCCGACGACCGCCCGCAGATCCGCGAGGCGATCGACCGCGCGATCGAGGACGGCGAGCCGTACGATCTCGAACTCCGAATCGTCACGAACGACGACGAAGTACGGTGGGTCAGGACGATCGGCGAACCGGTCTACGAGAACGGAGCGGAGTCAGCCGACGGCGAGGTCGTCACGCTCCGCGGATCGTTTCAGGACATCACCGACCGCAAGGAGCGCGAGCGCGAACTCGAGCGCAGCGAGACCATCATTCAGGCCCTGGGCGAAATGGTGTACTCGCTGGACGAGGAGGGGGATTTCCAGTTCGCCAACGATGCGATCACGTCGATCATCGGTTACGAACCGGCCGACCTCATCGACGAACACGTCTCGACGGTGATGACGCCGGAGGATCTCGAGATCGCCCGAGACCGGATCCGTGACCTGCTTCGGGCCGACGAGGTCTCTCGGACGTTCGAGATGGACCTGGAGACCGCCGACGGCGAAGTGATCGAGGCGGAAAACCACATGGCGCTGTTGCCGATGCCCGACGGGGAGTTCGCCGGGGCGGCGGGCGTCGTCCGCGACATCACCGAACGAAAGGAGCGCGAGCGCCGGCTCCGAACGACGAGCGCACGGCTCGAAGCGCTCTTCGAGAACTCGCCGGACATGATCAACGTGCTCGATACCGGTGGGACGATCGTCGACGCGAACCGACGGCTCGCCGAGGAACTGGGCTACGCCGCGGACGAACTGCTCGGCACGAAGATCTGGGAGCACGATCGCCTGGTCGACGCGGACGACGCGGCGACCTTGCTCGAGGGGATGTCGGTCGGCGAGCGACGGAAGTTCGAAGGGGAGTATCAGCGCTGCGACGGGTCGACGTTCCCCGTCGAAGTGCACCTGATTCACATCGACCTCGAGAACGAGAACCGTTTTATCGCGATCAGCCGGGACATCACGGAGCGAAAAGAGCGCGAGCGGGATCTCAGGGAGACGAAACGCCGCCTCGAACTCGCGCTCGAAGGGACGAACACGGGTGTCTGGGAGTGGGATCTCGAGACGGACAGGGTCGACTGGAACGAGACCTACGAGGGGCTGTTGGGGCTCGAGCCGGGGGCGTTCGGCGGCACGTTCGACGCCTTCGAGCAGCGCGTCCATCCCGACGACGTGGCCCGCGTCAGAGAGGAGGTCGGCCGGGCGATCGAGAACGACGAGCTGTTCCAGACGGAGTTTCGGCTCCGACACGAGGACGGGAGCTGGACCTGGGTCGGCTCCCGCGGTCGTGTCGTCCACGACGAGGACGGGAGCGACCGCATGGTTGGCATCAACAACGACATCACCCAACGCAAGGAACAGGAACGCGAACTCGAGCGGACGACCGAACTGCTCGAACAGGCCGAGCGGATCGCCGGCATCGGCGGCTGGGAGTTCGACGTGAGCGCCGACCCCCCCGAGGTGACGCTGACCGATGGGTTGCGTCGGCTCTACAACCTGCCACAGGACGTAGACATCAGCCCGGAACTGGCGTCGTCGTTCCCCCATCCGGACGACGAAGCGCTGGTCCGCGACACCGTCGATGCGGCGCTCGAGGAGGGGAAAAGCTACGAGATCGAACACCGCATGCAGACGGCCGAGGGCGACGAGCGCTGGGTCCGATCGCTCGGCGAACCGGTCTATCGGAACGGTCACGAGGAGCCGGTCGCTGGCACTCGGGACCGACCGCAACCGTCCGACGACATCGTCGGGGTCCGCGGGACGATTCAGGACGTGTCCGACCGCAAGGAGCACGAACTGGCGCTCGAGGCGCTTCACAGCGCCGCGCGCGACCTGCTCGGTACCGAGACCGAACGGGAGGTCGCGGAACTGGTCGTCGACACGGCTGACGACATCCTCGAGGCTTCCGGGATGGCCGTCTATCACCTCGATCCCGCCGTCAACCGGCTCGAGCCCGTCGCAGCTACCGACGCGTTCGCGTCGCTCTGTGACGACGCCCCAGGGATCGCCGTCGGCGACGGCGACTCCGCCCTCTGGAACGCGTACGTGACGGGGGCCGCGACGGTCGTCGACGACCCCGCGTCGGTCGATCGGTCGCGCGTCTTCGGGCCGACCGTCGAGAGCGTCGTCGTCGTTCCGATCGGCGACCACGGCGTCTTCGTCGTCGCGTCGGCGGACGAGCCGATCGACGCCGCGGCCCGGCGACTGATCGAGACGCTCGTCGCGACGACCGAGGCCGCGTTCGACCGCCTCGAGAGCGAGGCCAGCCTCCGCGAGCGGGAGGCGGAACTCGAGGAGCGAAACCGGCGGCTCAACCGCCAGATAGCGATCACCCAGCTCATCAGGCGGATCGATCAGTCGATCATCGGAGCCGACAGCCGCGAGGAGATCGAACGGACCGTCCCCGAGCGGCTGCTCGAGGCCGACGCCGTCACGTTCGCGTGGATCGGCGAACTCGACGCCACCGGGACGCGACTCGAGCCCCGCGCCTGGGCCGGCTCGAGACAGGAGTATCTCGACGATGTCGGCTTGGGCTACGACGCCGCGACCGAACCGGCCGTCCGCACCGCGCGCTCCGACGCGCCGACCGTCGTCTCGAACGTCGTCGAGGGGCTCCAGGACGAGGACTGGCGGCGTCACGCCCTCGATCGGGGCTTCCAGTCGGTCATCAGCGTCCCGCTGTCGTACGCCGAGTACTCCTACGGCGTGCTCACGGTGTACGCCGACGAGCCGGACGCGTTCGAGGACCTCGAGCGGACAGTCGTCACGGAACTCGGCGAGGGGATCGCGAACGCGATCACCGCCGTCAAAACCCGCGAAGCGCTCCACGCGGAGACGCTGCTCGAACTCTCGCTCCGGATCGAGGGGCCGGACGACCTCCTCTCCCGGATCACGTCGATGACGGGGGCCCACGTCGAATACGAAGGGCTCGGTACGCACGCCGGCGACGAGACGCTGCTATTCTTCGAGACCAGCGGCGCGCCGGCCGACGACGTTCGCGCGGCCCTCGAGGAGACCGTCTCGGTGACCGACTACCGGCTCATCGGCGACGCCGACGGCGACTGCCGATTCGAGGCGACCGTCACCGGCGACGTCATCGCGTCGCATCTGGTTCGTCACGGCGGCAGTCCCCGCTCGATGCACGCCGACGAGACCGGGACGGAGGTCACCGTCGACGTCCCTCCGGGGACCGACGTTCGGGAGTTCGTCGACATGCTACAGGAGCGGTACGCGTCCGTCGAACTGCAGGCCCGCAGACACGTCGAGCGGTCGATGCAGACGCGACACGAACTCGTGACCTCGCTGCTCGAGGCGCTGACCGACCGCCAGCGCGAGGTGTTGCGGACGGCCTACTTCGCCGGCTTCTTCGACTGGCCCCGCGGCAGCACCGGCGAAGAGATCGCCGACATGCTCGGGGTAAGCCAGCCGACGGTCAACCGGCACCTGCGGGTCGGCCAGCAGCGGCTGCTGGCGGCGTTGTTCGAGGACGAGTCCCTCGTCGCCGTCGGAGAGTAAGCGAGTTCGTGGCTGCGTTGCTTCGGCTCGACCGCGGGTGGGAATTCCTCGAGAGGAACGCACAAGGACGTGGTTCCCGTAGGCTGGTGCATGGCGACGACCTCGCAGCAACGAGAGGACGGCCCGATTCGATCGACGATGGTCGCGGTCGGGCTGGCGGCGTTTGGCATTCTCGCCAGTCAGTTTACCGTTCTCCCTGCCCTGCTGCTCGATCCGGCAGTGATCACCTCACCGCTCGATGCATCGATCGCGAGCCGAACGCTGTTGCTGACCCTGAATTTCGTCGGCTTCGTGCTCGCCGGCGCGATCTATCTCGCCGCGACCGATCGCGGCTGGTCGTACGTCGATCTCCGTCCCCCGACGAAACAGGGCTGGCTGTACATACTCGCGGGCGTTCTCGGCAGCATCGTCTTCTACGTCCTCGTCAGCGTGATCGTTCAGTTGCTCTCCCTGCCGTCCGCGGGAAACTCGGTGATGACCTACATCGGTGACGATCAGACGATGGTCCTCGTCATGATCGCGATCGTCTTCTTCTTCAACGCGCCGGCCGAGGAGTTCCTCTTCCGAAATATCGTCCAGAAGCGGCTCTACGATGCGTTCTCCCGCGTGCAAGCGGTCGTCATCGCCAGCGCCATCTTCGCGCTGATTCACGTCGTCTCGTATGCGGTCTCCGAATCGCTGCTCGCGACCGTCGTCCCGGTCGTGGTCGTCTTTGGCGGTTCGCTCATCTTCGGCCTGCTCTACGCGAAGACGGACAACCTCTTCGTGCCGATCGCCGCTCACGCCTCGTTCAACGCCCTCCAGTTCGGCCTGATCTACATCGCCCTCGAGTACGACCTCGAGGCCGCCGACTCGTCCGCGGCGCTGCTGGTCGACCTCGCGGCGGCCGTCCCGCTGTAGCCGCGTCGGCGACCGCCGTGCCGGAGCCGCGCCGATCGGTCGCGGTCGCCGCGTCGTCCGTTCTTTTATTAGCACCGGCGGGCGAGGAAGGGGTATGTCTCAGGCGAAGGGCGACCGCCGCGAACGCGAACTCGTCAACGCGCTCGACGAGGCCGGCTTCGCGGTGATGCGGGCGCCCGCCAGCGGCTCCGCGACCGAACGCGAACTCCCCGACGTATTGGCCGGCGACGGCGAGCGCTTCTACGCGATCGAGGCGAAATCGAGCGCCGGCGACCCGATCTATCTCACCGGCGAGGAAGTCGAGGCGCTCATCTACTTCGCGCAGAACTTCGGTGCGAAGCCCCGCATCGGCGTCCGCTTCGACCGCGAGGACTGGTACTTCTTCCACCCCGGCGACCTCCACGTCACCGACGGCGGGAACTACCGCGTCAAGAAGGAAACTGCCCTCGCCGACGGCACCGACTTCGCCGAGTTCACCGGCCGCTCCGAGAAGGTCACTCTCGAGGAGGCCGCGGCGGCCGGCGGCGACGACGGCCCCGACGAAGACACCCTCCGCGTGCTCGACGCCGTCGCACAGGGCGTGATGGATGTCGAGGAGGCCGCGGAGTTGCTCGAGTAGCCGAGCAGGTCTCCCACACCGGTCGGCCGACCGGCGTTCAGTCGTCGGCCGGCGCCGCTTCGGAGAGCGTCTCGGGATCGACCGGCGCGTGGTGGACGATCGGCTCGAACGCCTCGAGGACGGACCGGTCGCCGCCGGTAATCCCCCGTGCCTCACGGGTTTCGAGTGCTGTCGCGACGAACCGCCGCGCGACCAACGCCGTCCGGCCGTCGCCGTCCTCGAGGTCGGCTTGGGCTTCCGCGAGCAACAGCGCGGCGGTGAACACCTCGAAGACGTAGTGAGCGAGCCGCTTGGCCGAGAGCTGGGCGTACTCCGAGTCTTCGCCGGCCAGCGCGACCAGCGCCTCGGTCAGCTCCTCGTACTCCGCGGCGACGGTTTCGGCCGCGTCCGCGAGCGCGGGGTGGGTGACGGCCTCGAGTCGCGCCTCGACCGCCGCCGCGAACGGCTCGAAAGCGTCCTCGCGCTCTAGGGCGCGGACCACGTCCAGCGAGAGGACGTTCTCGGTCCCCTCCCAGATCGGCAGCACCTGCGCGTCCCGCAGTAAGCGATTGGTGACGAAGTCGTCGACGTAGCCGTTTCCGCCCTGGATCTCCATCGCATACGACGCGGTGTCGACGGCCATCCGTCCCGTGCGGAGCTTGGCGATCGGGATCAACAGCCGAAGCAGCCGGTACTCGTCGTCGACGTCGTCGCTCGAGTCCCCGTTGCGCCGCGCCCGCTCGCGCTCGGAGAACAGCCGGCCGACCTCGTGGACGTACGCCGTCGCGGCCTCGTAGTCGACGGTCATGTCGACTAAGTCCTCCCGCATCAGCGGAAACTCGTCGATCGTCTTGCCGAACGCTTCGCGCGTGGCGGCCTGAACCTTGCTCTCGAGCAGCGCCCGGCCCATGACCCCGCAGGAGGCGGCGGCGTTGGCGAGCCGCTCTAGGTTGAGCATCTCGGTCATCTGTTTGAAACCGGCTTCCTGCTCACCGACGAGGTATGCTTTCGTCTCCTCGAACTCGACTTCACCGGTCGGGACGGCGATCGTGCCGAGCTTGTCCTTCAGCCGGCGGTACAGTTGGTCGTTGAGCGCCTCGCCGGGCGGCGCCCCCTCGAAGTCCCGGCGATCACCCTTGGTCAGTACCCCCTCGTCGGGATCGCCGTGGGGGACGAGGAACATCGAGAGCCCGCCGGTTCCCGCCGGCGCGTCCTCGGTCCGGGCGAGCGCGAGCGTCCCTTCAGCGTCGATGTTGGAACAGAACCACTTCTCGCCGGTGAGCCGCCAGCAGCCGGCGTCCTCGTCGTACCGCGCCGTCGTCTCGTTGGCCCCCACGTCGCTGCCGCCCTGTTCCTCCGTGAGGAACATCGCGCCCTCGATCAGGTCGTCGTAGTCGCGGCTGACTAGGCCCCGATAGTAGGGCTCGAGATTCCCGTCGTCGAACCGTTCGAGGACCAGCGCCGAGCCGGCGGTCATCGCGACGGGACAGCCGAAGCCGGCGTCGGCGTACGACAACAGCTGTAACATCGCGAGGGAGTGACTGATCGGCATCGGTTCCTCGCGGCCGGGCGGGGCCTCGAACGCGTCGGCCACGATGCCCGCTTCGTAGGCCAGTTCGTCGTTTGCGAGCTGTTCGGCCGGGTACCGGACGAAATTTTGCACGTCGCCGTACCTGTCGTACGTCTCGAGCTCCGGCCCGTGGTCGTCGACGTAATCGGCGTTGTCGGCGACGGTGTGGCCGATCACCTCGCCGAAGTCGGCGAGCCGAGGCTCGGCCCACTCGAACTCGTCGGCGTCGTACACCCGACGCAGTTCACGCTGGAGCGTGCGGTCGAGCTCCCAGTAGTTCACGTGCCGTCCCGCCTCGAACGCGCCGTACTCGATGCCCGCGCCCATGGCTCGCTAGTCGCTGTCAGGGCACAAGAAAACGGGCGATGGCAATGCGATGTGCGTTGCAAACCGTTGTCGTCCTTCGAGACGCCGGTCTCGCACTGTTCGCGCCGCGTTCGCGTCAGGCTCGCGCCTCGCGCTTGCGGTTCGTTCCTCACCGCTCGTTACGCCACTGCGCTCAGATCAACTTCGCGCCGCGCGCTCGAGGCGCGTCCGCGGGAAGACGTACACTCGCAGCGACGAGGGAACGACGCCGTTGCGGGCGACCCTGGCGTGGGGATAGACCGCGCCGACGACGGGCACGTCGCCGGCGTACCCCTCGTTGGTCTCGTACTCGGCGACGGTCGTGTCGACCGCACCGATCTCGACGGCGTCGGCCCGCAGTTCGGAGACGTCGACGACGGTGAGCCGATCGCCGGTCTCGCGGTCGACGACGGCGTCGCCCGGATAGATCGCGTGGGTCTCGCAGTAGAACGGTGCGGACTCGTCCTCGTCGACGAAGATCGTCTCGCCGCAGTCGTGGCAGTCGACGGCGACCTCGCCCGGCGGCGGGGTTCGGCCCTCCGTGATCTCGATCGCGACGCGGCGGATGTGCTTGCAGCGGGCCTCGCGGAAGACGTGATCCGGACAGGTACACCGACCGCCCTCGAGATCGACGAGGTAGGTGTGGTCGCTCGCAGACTCGATCTCGTAGAGGCCGTCGCCCAGCGGCAACACCGACATCGGCTCGGTGCGGGCGCGCCGCGATCGCTCCGCGAGGTGGTCGGAAGACGGTACTGGAAGCGGTGCTTTCGGTGACGCTGTTGTTTTCATAGGTGCGTCGAAGGTGGACTCGCTGGTCGGCTGGCTATTCGAAACAAATAGGGGCTCGAGCGAAATAACGGGCTCGCTTGCACCCTCAGGGCCGCGATTTATACGCTGAATTCGCGCGCTCGCGGCCGCCACGGGGACTCGCCGTCCGACGCCCCCTTCGAAGCGCTTTTCACCCGGCCGACGAAACCGATCCGACAATGCTCGACCGCGAACAGGTCATCGAAATCGGCGTCTCCATCGCTGCCGTCGTTCTGATGCTGGCGGGGATGCTCGGCGTCGCCTCCACCTACGGCAACGGCAACGGTACCCTCTCGACCGAAGGTGGCTGGATGCTCGTCTGGGTCATCGTCGGCTTCATCGTCGTACTCACCGCGGTCGGGATCGGGCTGGCCTTCCTGCTGAACGATCCCGAGGACGACCTCGAGACGAACGACGACGACGAGACGGACGCTCGAGGAATCTAGACGCGTCGACACGCTTTTCATCTTGTCCGGCTGACATCCGGTATGCGCCCCGACGATAGCGCCGATCGATCGACGAGCAGTCGGATCGCCGCCCTCCTCACGCTTGTCCTGCTCAGCGCATCGGTACTCGGTCTCGCGACGACCGTCCTCGATCCGGTCGTTGCCGTCGGTGCCGTCGCCGTTCTCGTCGGATTCGCGCTCTTCCGTCGCTGGCGCTGGGCCGTCCCGTCGCCCCGATCGCCGCCGGACGACGGACCGAGCGAGCGCACGCGCGAGGACGATGCCTCGAGCGTCTGGAACGCGATTCCGACCTGGCAGTACGACGGTCGACACGTCGAAGCCGGCGGGATGACTCGCGGCGAACAGGAACAGGCGGTACGGGAAATACACCAACGGGCCGATGAACTGACCGAGGAGCCGCGACGACAGTAACGCGGTCAGTCGCCGCGTGCGGCTTCGTTTTCGCCGTCGGTTCGCTCCCGCCAGTCCTCGAGGTCGTCGTCGTCGGCGTCGTCGATCCGCTCCTCGTAGTAGGCCATCGGGTGGGGAATGCGCTCGCAGAGGTCGTCTTTGTTGACGCAGTCGCCGTAGGACTGCATCGTCGCACAGGACGGCGGCGAGTACTCCGTCGGCGAGGTCTCGCCGCGGATGTGGTCGGTCTGGTAGCGGGTCATCTCCTCGCCGAACGAGGAGTTCACCCGATAGAGGTCGACGATCTCGTCGGTCGTCATCCCGATGCTCGCGAGGAAGGCGGTGATCGCAAAGCGGGAGTGATGTGGCAGGTGTTCGCCCTTCTGAATCTGGTCGAGCAGTGCCTTCATACACGGCGGGAACAGGTCCGGGACGACGGTGTCGATCTCGCGAGTGAGGTCGAGGTCGGCGAGCACTTCGCGGATCTCGGCGGCGTCGTCCTCGAGCGCGGTCGTGATGGCGTCGGGGACCTCGAAGGGGAGGCCGTCCTCGATGCGGCTCCGGATCGCCTCCCGGACGAGCGCGAGCAGTTCGTCCTCGTCGACGGGCACCTCGCCGGCCGAGAGCGGGCGGTTGACGAGTCGCCACGTGTCGTCCCACAGATCCTCGGCCAATGGCAGGTACGTACCGACGTCGAGCCGGTAGCCGTCGCCGTCCTCGCGGACCGCTCCTTGCAGGTCGAACTCGGCGAGCAGGTCCGCGAGTGCCAGCCCCGTCGACTCCACGCTCTTGAGTTCGGTCGTGTCCGCCATGTCGGCGGTAAACCGGTCGTAGGCCGTCTCGGACTCGGCACGAGCGTACTTGCGGACGAGCACCTGTTCTTCGACCAGCGAGACGAGAACGCGCGCGACGGGATAGGAGAGGAGTTCGACTCTGGCCTCGCGGTGTGGCTCGCCGGTCTCGCCCGCCTCGAGCGCGGCGATCACGCGTTGGCGCGCGCGGTCGACGACCGCCCGGTCCTGCTCGACGACGGTCGCGAGATCGACCGCTTCCGTCGCGACGGACTCGCGCGCGGCCTCGAGAAACGGGTACCGGGCGTGGCGTCGCTGCATCGGTAAAACGATTTTACTCCGGCGGGATAAACGCGCTGGTTCCTCCAATCATCTTTTATCAGGAACCGTCCGTTTCGGCGGGTATTTCCCGACGATTTATTGCCGGTGCCACTGCGCCGACTCGAGGCTCGCGGCGGCGGTAAGACGCTGTTACCGGCGGCCGGCGGGCGGGCGGCGACCGCTGTCGCTCGACGCCGCCGGTCGCGTCCGCCGCGAGGATCGATTTCAAGGGCGTTCGACACGTCACCTCGGATATGCCACAGGCGACGAGAGACGGCGTGTCGATCTACTACGAGCGCGAGGAGGGAGCCGGCGACCGGACCGCGCCGGTCGTCTTCGTCCAAGGGTTGGGCTTCGGGCGGTGGATGTGGCGATGGCAGCGCGAGGCCGTCGCTCCCGAGTACGAGGTCGTGGCCCCCGACAACAGGGGGACCGGCCGCTCGGACGTCGGTCTTCCCCCGCTGGTCCCGCGGCTACCGGGCACACTCCGTGCGCTCGTCATCCTCAAACTGGCCGGCTACTCGATCGGCGGGCTGGCAGCCGACCTCGAGGCCGTCCTCGACGACGCGGGGATCTACGACGCTCACATCGTCGGCGCGAGCATGGGCGGGATGATCGCCCAGCGCTACGCACTCGAGTACAACCGGACGAAGTCGCTGACGCTGCTCTGTACGAGCCACGGCGGCCCCGACGCGGCGCCGGTCCCCGACGAGACGCAGGAGCACATGTTCGATACTCCCGACGGCGCGAGCGAGCGGGAGACGCTCCGCCATCGCATGCGGCCCGCGTTCAACGACCGGTTCACCAATCGGAACCCCCATCTGATGGATCAGATCCTCGAGTGGCGACTCGAGCAGGACGCGGGCGATCCCGCCCGCGAAGCACAGGCGACCGCCGTCCAGAACTTCGACGTGAGCGACCGCCTCGACGGCCTCCGCGTGCCGACGCTGATCCTCCACGGGACGAACGATCGGGTCGTTCCCGTGACGAACGCGCGGCTGCTCGAGGAGAAGATCGCCGACAGCCGCCTCGAACTCGTCGATGGCGGCTCCCATCTCTTTTTCATCGAGGATGACGACGCCGTGAACGAGCAACTGCTCGCGTTCCTCGAAGAGCAGGACTGAGAGACGACGCTGCGGTCGCGTCGATGCCGACTGAGACGGCGTCGTTAGCTGGCCGCGGTGGCGTCTCGAATCCGGATCTGGCCGTCGCTTCGGACGCCAACGTCGAGTCCCTCGTAGGTGAACCAGATCAGATGCGTTCCGTTCGTCCCGGCCCGTTGGGCGTGGTCGACCAGCGAATTGAGCGCGTCCGGATCGACGATGTCGTACAGCGGCGACAGCGTCTCCGGCTCGGCCTCGAGAACCGCTGCGACGGCGGTGACGACGGCTTCGCTCGGCCGCTCGTCCGCGGGGTCGAACGTCGTGACGTACCGTTGGTCGCGTGACTCGGGCTCGTCCGGCGAATCGCTCGTGGAGGGCATGCGCTACCACAGGGCCGCCCGCCCGGTAGCCGCTGCCCTGCCTATGTTCTTCTTTTAAACGACGAAAACGAGTTGGCGAAACGAGTCTCCTGGCGACGGCCAGCCGGTCAGTCGCTCTGGATGCGCGGCGCGAGCATATAGGTGACCTGTCCCTGTCCCTCCGCGAAGCCGAAGTAGATCTTGACGGGGAACTCCTCGCCGAGATCGAGCGTGACCTCGGTGTCCTTGGGGATCGCCTTGTTCATGTCCTTGAGATAGTCCAGCGAGAACAGCGAGTGAGCGGGACCGACCTGCAGGTCGATCAGGTCCTCTTGGGTGAGCTCGAGGTGGACGTCGTCGGTGTCGCCCTCCGCGTCGACGTAAAAGTACTCGTCGGCCTCGTCGACGCCCAGCGCGATGTGGTCCGAGACCATGTCGGCGGCCGTCACCGAGCGGTTGACGTCTTTGCCCTCGAGGACGACCTCCGCGGGCAGATCGAGGTCCGGGATGTCGGGTTCCTGGCGGATCGAGTCGGGGTCGATGAGCGCGAGCGTGTACTCGAGGCCGTCGATCTGGATGTGGAGCTTGCGGGTCTCCTCGTCGAGTTCGAGCTGGATAAGCTGGCCGGAGTCGGCCATGCCGGCGATGTCTTCGAGTCGCGAGAGGTCGACGCCGATCAGCCCGCCGTCCGCCTCGTAGGATTCGAACGCAGCCGCATCGAGCGAGAGGTCGACCATCCCGACGTTCGCGGGGTCGACGGCCCGGATTTCGAGGCCGTCCTCCTCGAGGTGGATCTTGCACTCGTCGACCAGCACGC
This sequence comes from Natrinema marinum, assembly GCF_024296685.1. Classification (NCBI taxonomy): domain Archaea; kingdom Methanobacteriati; phylum Methanobacteriota; class Halobacteria; order Halobacteriales; family Natrialbaceae; genus Natrinema; species Natrinema marinum. The sequence continues at coordinate 3,070,970 of NZ_CP100763.1, forward strand.
TCACCGAGTCGAGCGCGCTGGTGAGCGTTTCGGCGCTCACGATGGCCTTGAACATATAGGTCGCCGTACGGACGGTTGCCATAAAAAGCCACCCTTTACGCGCGGGCGGGCCCGGGTCGCGCCGCCGCTCGAACTGCCTGCCCACGCCGTTTCGCCGCGGTCACCGGTGAACGACACGCGTATCCCCCTCGAACCGCTATCTGGCCCAAATGAGTCGCAAGGACCACTACTACAACAAGGCCAAGCAGGAGGGCTATCGCTCTCGAGCGGCCTACAAGCTCAAACAGCTCGACGACTTGGAGAACGTCCTCGATCGGGGCGACACGGTCGTCGACCTCGGGGCCGCGCCGGGCGGCTGGCTCGAGGTCGCCGCCGAGGCCGTCGGCCCGCAGGGGAACGTGATCGGGGTCGACTTCCAGCGGATCAAGGACTTCGACGACCACGACAACGTCGAGACGCTCCGTGGCGACATGATCGAGGAGAAGACTCGCGACCGGGTCATCGACGCCGCCGGCGGCTCGGTCGACGCCGTACTCTCGGACATGGCACCCAACATGTCCGGCGAGTACTCGCTCGATCAGGCCCGCTCGCTCCATCTGGCGCGACAGGCATTCGAGACCGCCCTCGAGTTGCTCGACAGCGGCGGCGACTTCGTCGTGAAGGTCTTCGAGGGGCCGGACGTCGACGACTTCCGGGCCGACGTCGAGGCGGAGTTCCAGTACGTCCGCGCGACCTCGCCGAAGGCAAGCCGCGACGAGTCCTCCGAGGTCTATTTCATTGGGAAGGGGCGACTGACTGCGTCTGTCCGACCGGGCGACGAACTCGAGGTGGAGATCGAAGACGTGGGCGGCGAGGGCGACGGCATCGCCTCGGTTGAGGGCTACCGGCTGTTCGTGCCCGATACCGAGGTCGGCGAGACCGTAACGGTCCGCGTCGAGGACGTGAAGCCGAACTTCGGGTTCGCACAGCGTCTCGACGGCGAGTAAGCCGCGCCGTTACTCGTCGCTCTCGAGGCGGTCGTGGCGCTCGTCGATCTCGTCTAGAATATCCAGGGTCTTGCGGATCGAGGCACGGATCGCGTCGCTGCGGTTGACGAACTTGCCGTCGTCGCCGACGTGGTCATCGAGGTCCTCGAGGAGTTCCTGCGGGATTTCGACGCTGATCTTGGGCATCAGTTAGGTAGCCGTTCGCACGTCCCTGACTTAAGGGTAGTTGGTGGACGGGGCTCCGTCGCCGCGGACTCGAGCCGATACGCTCACCAGCGCGTCGGGCAGTCCCGTCGCGGGACGGGCTGCCGTGGTCAACAGCACCCGCCGTCGTCGGGCGACCACTCGCATGCATCGCCCGTCGTCAGGTCGTTCTCGTCTACGTACGCAGAGAGACACGCGTAGTTACAGAAGTACGCGGGCGATCCACAGTCGTCGGTGCAGTCGCGGACGCAGATCGGGTCGTGATCGAAGATCCGCGAGCCACAGTACGCACAGGTCTCGTCCGCGTCGGGCGTCTCGATGGTGGTCGACATACCCGTGCTAGGAGTGGGGCCGACGAAAGCGTTTCCCGGCGTGCCGTCGTCACTTCGCCGCGGCGTCTTCGGCGTCCGGTTGCGCGGTCGTTCCACCGCCGCCGCCGTCGAACAGCCGTCCGCCGGCGGTGAGGACGTAGAGCACGGCCAGCCCGATCAGGTAGGTAACCGAGATCGGGATGGCAAAGAGCAACATCATGAGGATGCCCTCGGGGCTGAAGAAGGCCGCGAGGGCGAAGATCGCGACGACGACCGGCCGCCAGCGCTCGAGCATCATGCGGTAGCTGATGATGCCACCGACGTGGAACAGCGCCATCGTGACGATGATGTTGAACAGGAAGCCGATGCCGACGGTCGTGAAGATGACGAGCCAGAAGAAGCTCTTGATCCGGTAGGAGATCTCCATCCCGTTGGCGAGCGCGTCCGAGATCAGATACGAGATGATCGACGGCGCGACCCAGAAGAACCCGAGGTAGGTCCCGACGGCGAAGCCGGCCAGCAGGCCGCCGCCCCAGAAGATGAACGTTCGCCGGTCGCCGTAGACCAGACCGCGCTCTTTGGCGGCCGGCCAGGCGTAGTACAGTACCAGTGGAAGGGTCGCCACGAGACCGGCGAGCGCGCTCACTTTCGCCTCGAAGATGAGCACCTCGACGGGGTGCAGTGCGACGACGATGTCCAGTTCGTTGATGAGCACGTCGAGGCCCTCGGCGGAACTCAGTTCGGACAGATCGACGCCGTCACCGACGACCTCGACGAGCACGTCTCGAGGCACTCGGCTGAGGAAGAGCTCGAGGATCCTCCTGATCCCGCCCGAGTAGAGCCAGAAGAAGGAACCGCCCATGACGAGCATAAACAGCCCGACGATGCGGAACACCTTCGAGGTGAGGCTGTTGAAGATAAAGGCGATGTCGTAGGCGTAGCCGCCGATGTCGTCCTCGGTCGTCTCGTCCTCGGTGAAGGGGTCGAGCATCCCTGCGGCGGTGTTGGCAAAGAGGCTCTCGTCCCCGCCACCGCCGCCCCCACCACCGCTCGCCGCGGCGGTTGCCGCTCCGCCCGCGGCCGAGCCATCGCTCTCGGCTGCCGCCTCGAGGGAGTCGAACCGGTCGAGGATGGCCTGGGCCTTGTCCCGATCGTCGTCGTACATCGCCTGTCGGGAGTACTCGAGGGCCTGGTCTTCGCTCATGCTCAGGAAGACCTGCGTCGAGATATCGGAGATGTCCTCGGCCTCGAGCGTCTCCCAGTCGATGTCCTCGTGGGTGTCGGCGCGCCGGATGTCGTCCTCGCGCGGATAGACCGGCCCCTGCAGGACGCGGATCGTATAGCCGAGCAGGACGACGAAGCCGGCGACGAGACTGACGATGGTCCCGACCGCGACCGCGCCGGCGAGGCCGTGGGTGTCCGCCGTCGTCTCGAGGCCGAGCGGTTCCGTGGGACGGATCAGGTCGGGGAACGCGGGGAAGACCGTCTGGTGGAGGTAGTCGAAGGCCCCCTGCTCGACGGCGACGGTGGCCGCGGCCGCGACGACCGCTAAGATGGCGCCGAACTGGAGCAGTCGCCATTTGACGTGTCCAGTCCCCGACCCGCCGGATTTCGCGGCCCCGCGCCGCCGGGCGTTGGAGACGACTTTGGCCAGTCCGAGACTGAACACGTAGAGGACGACCATCGGCGTTGCCCACATGACCTGCGTGAACGGGTCCGGCGGCGAGAAGACGGCGCCGAAGATCACGATCGCGACGACGGCGTGTCGCCACTTGTCGCGGAACGTCTCGTAGGGGATGATCTCGGTGTAGGAGAGGACGCCCATGATCAGCGGCAGTTGGGCGGCGAGCCCGAACGACAGCGTCAGCAGCGCCATGAACTCGGTGAACTCGGTGATACCGAAGCTGGGCTTGATACCGGCGCTGACGGCGTTGCCCGCGAGGAACGCGAACGCGAAGGGGAAGAAGACGCTGTAGGCGTAGAAGACGCCGAGCGCGAACAACACCAGCGACATCGTCACGAAGCCGGCGATGTACCCCTTCGAGATCGGAACGACGCTGTCGTAGCCGCGTCGACGGATCGCCTTGCGGGTGAAAAAGAGAAGTGCGGGAATCGCGACGATGATACCGGTGATGATCCCGATCTTCGCCTGCAGGAGGATCACTTCGAACGGCGTCCGGGTGATGACGTCGGTCGAGGCGACGACGTTGTCGCTCATCTGCGACGTCGCGGTCGCCTCGAGGAAGTCCCAGATGACGACGCGAAGCGCGTAAAAGGAGCCGACGAACCCGATGAGGAAGACGATGAACACCTTCTGGAGGTGCTGCTGGGCACCCGAGAGGAGCGTGCCGATCGTTTCCCGGCCGGTGTTTAGGGCGCGGGCGGTGTCCTCGTCGAGGGCAGAACTCATTGGGTTGGGGTAACTGACATCCAGTTATCAACCTTTCGAGTGGATACGGGGGGTGAGGGTCGATCGAACGGGCTTCTCACTCTCCGCGGGGGGTCGTAAGAAAAAGGCCTATAACCGGTGGCCTATCACTAACCCCTAGATGTCGGACGAGCCGGCCGATGGACGCGACGTCGAGGGCCCCGACGAGCCACAGGACGCCCCTGACGAGCGACAGCCAGCGCCCGCCGACGCCGCCGGATCCGATCCCGAGTTCGACGGGGCTGACCACCTTACTGAGGCCGAACGCGAGGACTTTCCGGACCTCGAGACCGACGGCGAGGGCGTCGTCGGCGATCGGCCAAACCCCGAACCGACGTATCCCGATCCCGACGACGACATCGGCGGCATCTCGACGCCGCCGGACGACGAGGAGATGCCGCTGGCCGACCACATCGAGGAGATGGTCCTCCGGCTGGCGGTCGTCCTCCTGTTCGGGGCCGGCGGGACGGCGATCGGCCTGCTGTGGGCGTCCGACGCCATCCAGTTCGTCTGGGACAACGTCTTCCCCTACGCCGACGGCGAGGTGCCGCCGCCGCACGTCTACCACCCGCTCGAGCTCTGGCTGACCCGGATCAAGATCTCGTCGCTGCTGGGTATCATGATCGCGCTGCCGGCGTTCGTCTACGAGTGTTACCTGTTCATGCGCCCGGGGCTGTACCCCAACGAGCGCAAGTACTACCTCGCGGCCGTCCCGACCAGCGTCGTGCTGGCGGCGATCGGGATGGTGTTCTCCTACATCCTCGTCCTGCCGGTTCTGTTCAGGTACTTCACCTACTACGCCGAGGGGAGCGCGGAGATCGCGTACGCGCTCGGCGAGACGTTCAACCTGATCATCACGCTGACGGGCTTTCTCGCGGTCGTCTTCCAGATTCCGCTCTTTATCATGCTGGCGATCATGATGGGCGTGACGACCCGCCGCTGGCTCGCCCAGAAGCGGCTGTACTTCTGGGCGGCGTTCGCCGGTCTGGCGTTCATGTTCGCGTTCGACCCGACGGGGATGGCCCCCGTCATCGTCGCGGTCACGATGATCCTGCTCTTCGAAGGGACGCTGCTCGTCCTGAAGTGGGTCGGCGTCGACTAGACCGACTCGAGTCGCGATCCGGGCTGTGCCGTTTTGCTCGCGAGTAGTGGCATCCATCGTCGGCCCGTGCCCATTCGGTCGGTCGCCCCGCCCGGCCCACCGTCGTATACTGTCCTTATATTCTTCTTATCCGTTCGCATATTGCGGATTCCAGACGATTCGAGAGAGAAAACACACGGTTCGTAAACGATCATCGTTTAGTAGCTGCATATGTTCTTCTGGAGCGTGAACATCTGAATGATGGCGAGGGAATCTCTCTCAGATTGGCGAGATTGTAAATCGTGTGGACTCGCTCGCTCCGATTCCGCGGGGTGGGAGCCGTGACCGACCTCGTGCCGACCACGTGTATGCGGTGTGCGGTCGGCTGCGGTCACGTCCAGCAGGCCCCCGAGCGGGGCTACGGCCTCGAGACAGTCCGCGGCGACGCCGCCCATCCGGTCAATCAGGGACTGGCCTGCCAGCGCGGCGTCAGCGAGACCGCCGATCCCGACGGTGAGTGGCTGACCCGTCCGCTCGTGCGTAAGGACGGCGATCTCGTCCCGACGACGATGGAGTCGGCCCTCGAGCGCGCCGCCGAGGGGCTCGGCACCGCACTCGAAAGCGACGGTGACGGCGTGGCGGTGCTGGGCAGCGGCCAGCAGACCAACGAGGCCGCCTACGCGCTGGGCAAACTCGCCCGCGGCGGCTTCGGGACGCGGTACTACGACGCGAACACGACACTCTGTATGGCGAGCGCGGTGACGGCCTACTACGATGCCTTCGGCAGCGACGCGCCGCCGCCGACCTACGACGACATTCCCGAGGCCCGGAGCCACGTCGTCTGGGGGGCGAATCCGGCGGCCGCCCACCCAGTTATGTTCCGCTGGATCCGTCAGTCGGCCGACGACGACGATTCGGAACTGATCGTCGTCGATCCCGTCCACAGCGAGACGGCCGAGGTGGCCGACCACCACGTTCCGCTCGAGCCCGGCGGCGACCTCGCGCTCGCACGAGCGATTCTCGCTCGCGTGGTCGAGACCGATCGCGTCGACGAATCGTTCGTCGCCGAGGCGACGACCGGCTTCGACGAACTCCGCGCGGAACTACCCGACGCGGCCGAGGCCGCCGAGATGGCGGGCGTCTCGATGGCCGATGTCGACAAACTCGCCAACGCACTCGAGGATCCCACCCTGCTGTACTGGGGGATGGGCATCAACCAGAGCGTCAACGGAACCGCGGCCGCGGGTGCGCTCATCGATTGCTGTCTCGCGACCGGCAACCTCCGGCCGGGCTCGGGACCGTTCTCGTTGACCGGCCAGGCCAACTCGATGGGGACCCGCGTCTGCTCTTCGAAGGGGTCCTGGCCCGGACACCGGCCGTTCGCCGATCCCGACCACCGCCGTGAGGTAGCCGAGACGTGGGAGGTGCCGGTCTCGCGGTTCCCCGACGATCCCGGTCCGGGACCGGTCGGCATCGTCAACGCGATCGGCGACGAGGTCGAGGCCGTTTACGCCGTCGCGACCAACCCCGTCGCGGGCATGCCCGACGCGACGCGCGTTCGCGAGAAACTCGAGGACGCGTTCCTCGTCGTGCAGGATGCCTTCCGCAGCGAGACGGTCGAGTATGCCGACGTGGTCCTCCCCGCCGCCACGTGGGGCGAGTCCGAGGGGACGACGACCAACATGGAGCGGACGATCTCCCGCGTTCGCGCGGCGACGGAGACGCCAAGTGGCGTCCGCACGGACCTCGAGCTGATCGGTGGTCTCGCCGACCGTATCGTCCCGGACCTGTTCGACGAAGTGCTCGAGCCCGCGGCCGTCTTCGACGAGTTCGCTGCGCTGACCGCCGGCACTCCCGCGGACTGTTCGGGAATCAGCTACGAGCGCCTCGAGGCCGAGCGCGCGGTCCGCTGGCCGGCACCCGCACCGGACGTCGCGGCGGGGTACCGCTACTACGACGCCACGACGGATGGCGGCGAATCGGCGGAGGCCGAGCCGACCGACGAATCGTGGTCGTTCCCCACTGGCTCCGGCCGCGCGCGGTTCTCGAGCGGCGAGGCCCGTCCGCTTCCGGAGCCGACCGACGAGTCCTACCCGCTGACGCTGACGACCGCGCGCCGCCCGGACGCCTACAACACCGGCGTGCGGACCCGCGAGGACGAGCCGCCGACGGCGCGGGTCAGCCCGGCGACGGCTGCCGCGCTCGCGGACGAACTCGAGGCCCCCGTCGACGCCTCCGAGGACGCGGACGCCCGGTACGGCCGCGTCGTCTCCCGGCGGGCGTCGGTTACGGTCCGCGTCGAGACCGACGAGGCGATCCCCGACGGGGTCGTCTGGCTCCCGATCCACCATCCCGACGTGAACGACCTTACGCTGCCGGACGTCGATCCCCGCTCGAACGAGCCCAACTTCAAGCAGTGTGCGGTCCGCCTCGAGCCACCCCGTGAGCGAGACATCGGCGCGGTCGCCGAAGCGAGCGCCTGACGCTCTCCTCGCCGACCCGGCGGGCGACGGCTCGAGGGAATCCGCGATACGAAGCTCCACGACGCAGGGCTTCGCCGGCGCGGTTGTGACGAGCCCGCCGCGACCGAACTCGAGCGTCTCTCGCTCGATAGTTCGTTCCTCACGCGCGCTCGCGCTCCGTCCACTTCGTATAGAACGCGAGTACCGACGCAACTGCCGCCACGAGTGTCAGGCCGGCGGCGACGTGTTTCCCGGCTCGAAACGCGTACGCGCCCAGCAGAACGAACGCGATCACCGATAGCCCGGTGCTCGTCGCCGTTCTCCCCCGTTTGCGGTACGCAAAGAGGCCCGAAAGCGCCGCCAGTAGCGACACCAGTACGAGCAGACCGCTCGCATCAGTGAGCGGCTGTCCGAGCACTTCGATCGCCATCTGGCCTGATTTTATCGGACGAGTCAATGTATCTACTGGTCCGCTCGAGAAACCAGCCGGCTCCGGTCGTCACTCGATCCGCTTCCGTGCCGAACGCGTTTGCATTCGCTCATTCTCTTCCCTGTCACGCGCGACATACGTCCTAATATAGATCATATTCCATTGGAGATACTACGTCCGGGCCCGAACGCGCGGGAAAAACAGATGTTTGTAAACGGTTACTGTTATATGGTTTAGAACCATGTTGCTGAAACGTGAATTACGACATGTTCGATGAGGAAATTCGAAGTTTCGAGTCCGATCGTTCGGTCAGTGGGGTGAGGGTCGATGGTGCATAAGAAAGAGGAACTCAAGGAGGGCTGTTACGGCGACGACGTCCGCGAACATCTCCTCGAGTTCGCGGAAAACGGTGGCTACGAGGCGATTCCGGAGGACGAACACGAGAAGTGGTTCACCCGGTTCAAGTTCTGGGGGCTGTTCCACCAGCGCTCGGGGCAGGAATCGTACTTCATGATGCGACTGACCAACGCCAGTGGCATCTTAGAGCCCGACCAGTTGCGAACCATCGGCGAGGTCGCCCGCGAGTACGCGAAAGGCCCCGTCGAGAACCCCGAGTTCGGCAACGGCTGGATCGACCTGACGACTCGCCAGTCGGTACAACTCCACTGGCTCAAACTCGAGGATGTCCCCGAAGTGTGGGAGAAACTCGAGTCGGTCGGCGTCCACTCGCGCTCGTCGGGCGGGGACACGATGCGCAACATTTCGGGCTGTCCGCTCCACGGCAAAGCCGAGGAGTTCGTCGAGTCCGGCCCGCTCCTCGAGCGTTTCGAGGAGGAACTTCGCAAGGACGACGCGCTGGCGAACATGCCCCGAAAGTTCAATATCAGCGTCTCGGGCTGTACGGTCGGCTGCGCCCAGGATTCGATCAACGACATCGGGTTCGAGCCGGCGACCAAGGAGATCGACGGCGAGGAGGTCCGCGGCTTCAACGTACGTATCGGTGGCGGCCTCGGCGGTCGTCAGCCCCGCGCCGCGACGCCGCTTGATGTCTTCGTCCGGCCCGAGAACGCCTACGAGGTCGGCCGCGGGTTCGTCGAACTCTACCACGACTACGGCAACCGACAGAACCGCTCGAAGAACCGCGCGCGGTTCTTCGCCGAGGACTGGGGCATGGAGAAGATTCGCGAGACCCTACAGGACGAATACGTCGACTTCGAGATGCACACAGCCGGGGAGGACTTCCGCTCCGAGTACACCTACAACGCCGGCCGCCCCGTCGCGGACGGCCAGCACGACCACGTCGGCGTCGGCGATCAGCAGGACGGGCAAAACTACGTCGGGCTGAGCGTCCCGGTCGGCCGCCTGCCCGCCGAGGACGCCATCGAACTGGCCGATCTGGCCGACGAGTACGGCTCCGGCGAAGTTCGGCTGACCCGTCGGCAGAACCCCGTCGTCGTCGACGTGGCCGACGACGACCTCGAGGAGCTGCTCGCCGAACCGCTGCTCTCCGAGTACCCGCCGAAACCGAGCCCGTTCGAGCGCGGCGCGATGGCCTGCACCGGCACCGAGTTCTGCTCGATCGCGCTGACCGAGACGAAAGGCCGGATGGCCCGCATGCTGCGCTGGCTCAACAAGAACGTCGACCTCCCCGAAGACGTCGGCAAGATCAAGATGCATTATTCGGGCTGTACGGCCGACTGCGGCCAGGCGATGACCGCCGACATCGGCCTGCAGGGAATGCGCGCCCGCAAGAACGGCGAGATGGTCGAGGCCTTCGACATCGGCGTCGGCGGCGGCGTCGGCGAGAACCCCTCCTTTATCGACTGGGTCCAACAGCGCGTTCCGGCCGACGAGGCCCCCGGTGCGATCCGGAACTTACTCGAGGCCTACGCCGCTCACCGTTCCGAGGGCCAGACGTTCCGCCAATGGGTCGAGGCGACGGCCGAGGAACAGCTCGTCGAGTTCTGTACGCCCGAGGAGACCGACTTCGAGGCGCCGTACATGGACGACGCCAAGCAGTCGTGGTACCCGTTCGCGGAGAGCGAGTCCGCGGCGGCCGCGACGGCCGACGAATCCACAGTGCCATCGGACGACTGACGGAAACCACCCGCGATCGCTCTTTTCGTCTTTCCGCCGCGTGCTCGCACACTACTTATCAGCTCGCGGAACGTACGGGGGTGTATGCCGGAAGAAGTACTCTTCAAATCCGAAAGCAAGCACAGCCGGTCCGAGATCGCGTCGCTGCTCCGTCGCGTGGCGGACAATCTCGATGACGGCGAAGCAATCTCCCTCAAGGCCGGCTCCGAGTCCGTCACCCTCGAGCCGCCGGCTCACCCGACGTTCGAAGTCAAAGCCGAGCGCGAGGGGCCGGCGGACGCGCCCGGCGAACTCAGCGTCGAGTTCGAACTCGAGTGGGACGAAGCCGGCGAGGACGGCGGCGACGGTGGAAGTCTGGAAATCGAGTGAATCAGCGGTGGTCGCGGGTCCGTTCGTAGGCGTAGTCGAGTGCGTCCTCGAGCGATCCGGGGCCGTCGTAGCTCGCCGAAAACAGATCCATGAACTCGCCGGCGATCCGTTCGCAGCGTTCGAACGTCAGAACGGTCCTGACGCGTATCGTCTCCGAGAGGTCCAGCCCGGGATAGCTCGTCGCCGTCAGCGTGTATCCCGGGTGGTCCTCGCCGTCGAGCGAGGCCGGCGCGACCTTCAATCGCAGATCGCCCGATTCGTGGAGATACGTCCGATACTGCATTTCCCGATCCGTGTCTGCCGGGGTGTAGGCCCGTGACTCTTCGGTGGTCCACTCGAGCGGCGCGTCGGCGTCCATCGATCACTGATACCAACTCAAGCGCTACGTTCGTATCGCAATACGCAATATTACCGGACGTTAGTACAGAACTGCAAACAACGGCGGATACTCCCGCGAGATGCGGTTATATTTTCTACGAACGGTCACTGAACGCGGTGAAACGAGGACGAACGACGAATGTATTCCCCGGCAAGGGGTGGTTTTCGCTCACGTCTGCCGATCGCCGACCGGCTCGCCGGCTCGTTCGTCGCCCTCGGGGCTGACGCTACCGGTCCGGTAGCCGTGGAGGTCGAGCGTGACGTGGTCGAACCCCAGTTTCGAGAGCTCGGCTCGGACCGTCTCGACGAACTCCCGCTCCAGCGCGCGCTCGAGTTCGTCGGGCGCCACCTCGATGCGGGCGAGGCCGTCGTGGTCGCGGACGCGGAACTGATCGAACCCCCACTGGCGAAGCAGGGCCTCGGCACGCTCGATTCGGGTCAGCCGGTCGTCGGTGACCGCGAGTCCGGTCGGGATGCGCGAGGAGAGACAGGCCATCGAAGGCTTGTCGGCGACCGACAGGTCGTAGCGGGCGGCGATCTGACGGACCTCGTCTTTCGCGATGTCGTGGGCCAACAGCGGCGAGTGAACGTCCAGTTCCTCGACGGCTTGCAGACCGGGCCGGTGGCCTGCGCCCGGATCGTCGGCGTTCGTCCCGTCGCAGACCGTGCCGATCCCGAGGTCGCGGGCGGTCTCTATCATTTCGCCCAAGCGCATCGTCCGGCAGTGATAGCAGCGCTCGTCGTCGTTCTCGACGAACGCGTCGCTCTCGAGTTCGGAGAAGGAGACGATCTCGTGGCGAATGCCGATCTCGCTCGCGACCCGCTTTGCGTCCTCGAGTTCGGCCGCCGGCAGGGTCTCGCTTTTGGCGGTGCAGGCGACCGCGTCCGAACCGAGCGCGTCGTGGGCGAGCGCGGCCACCGCGCTCGAGTCGACGCCGCCGGAGAAGGCCACGAGGACCCCGTCGCGGGCCGCCAGATCGTCGCGGGCGGCCTCGAGTTTCGCCTCGACCGTTGTCATGGCCCGTGATTCGAACCGGACGGGCAAAAGCGCGTTGCGTCGGGCCGTCGCCGGTCGCCGCCCGTTCGTCGCTCGCTCTCGCGATACCGGCTTCTACTCCTGGGGCCTGATGACCAGCTTTCCGACCAGATCGCGGGCCTCCATGTCTCGGACCGCCGCCGCGGTTTCGGCGAGCGGATACTGCTCGCCGACGACCGGCTCGAGGCGGCCGTCCGCGACGAACTCGATCAGTTGCTCGAGGTCCGATTGGGTACCGAGCGTGCTGCCGAGGATGCGCTTGTGGCCGAAGTAGAGGTCGCGGGCGTCGAACTCGGGGAACTGGCCGGCCGTTCGGCCGCAGATGACCATCGCGCCGTCGGTTCGCAGGACTTCTGCGCCGACGTGAGTGTAGGGGCCGCCGAGGTGGTTGATCGTCGCGTCGACCGCGCCGAGCTCCGCGACGGCCGTCCGCATCGCGTCGGGGTCGGCGGTGTGGATCGCGTGGTCGAGCCCCTCCTGTTCGACGCGCTCGAGTTTCTCGGCGGACGACGACGTGCCGACGGTCTCGGCACCGATGAGATCGGCGAGCTGTACCGCGGCGATGCCGACGCCGCCGGTCGCGCCGGGGACGAAGACACGGTCGCCCGCGGAGACGTCGCCGCGCTGGAGCATCCGGTAGGCGGTCACGTAGGCGATCGGCAGCGCCGCGGCGTCGACGACCGAGACCGAGTCGGGGAGCGCCACGAGGCGGCTCGCGTCGACGAGCGCCCGTTCGGCGAACGCGCCGTCGTAGCTGTCGTAGTTCTCGCACATGTTTTCGGGACCGTCCCGACACGGCCGGCACTCGCCGCAGGTCAGGAGCGGACAGAGGACGACGCGGTCTCCCTCAGCGACGTTCGAGACGCCGTCACCCGTTTTGGCGACGGTGCCGGCGAGGTCACCGCCGGGGACGAACGGCAGGTCCTCGTGTGTGAGTCGGCCATCCTCGAGCTTCCAGAGGTCGCGGTGGTTGAGCGACGCCGCGTCGACGCGGACGACCGCCTCGCCGGGTCCGGGCGTCGGATCGGGGCGGTTCGCGACGGCGATCGCGGACGGGTCCTCGAGGCTGGTCGCGGCTGCGACGCGCATACGCCGCTTGTCGCGGGGAGCGCCCATAGCTCTGGTCCCCGGGATTCGGGACGGCGACCGCCGAATGCCGTAATCCGCGTGCCGGGCGGTTAAGACAGTGTCTACAGTAGGTCGCCTCGAGACTACTATGGCCGTATCAGATCACCTGTCGCGGTTGCGCTCGATCACCGAGACGGAGGGCCACACCGAAGACGTCGACGAACGCCCCCGCGAGGAGCACGTCGCCGACGCGGTGTTGCGCGGGATCCAGGGCGGGTTCGTCGCGACGCTAATCATGTCCGCGTTCCGGTTGCCGCTCCTGCGATCGCTGCCGCCGTCGGCCAACCTCTGGTCGCAGTACGTCGCCGGTGACGACCCCAGAAAGCACTCGGTCGCCGCCATCGCGTTCCACCTCCTCTACGGCATCAGTGCCGGGGCCCTCTTCGGCGTGCTGTTCTCGATCTACGACGCGGGGCGCTCCATCGAGCCCGAACAGCGCGGGCTCGTCTGGGGAGCGGTCTACGGGATGGCCCTGTCGGCCGTCGGCGTGCAGGTCGTCCTGCAGGACCTGCTCGGCATCCGCCTCGAGGCCGACGAGCTCGCGTTTTTCCACGCCGGCCACCTCGTCTACGGGCTCTCGCTCGGCGCCTGGGTCGGCTCGCGGACGGAGGGCGTCGAGGATCCCGAGGCGGAGTACGAGTATCAGGGCGGCAACTGACGGGCGAGTATCGGGCGGCGACAGAGCTACGACCGCGCCAGCTCCGCGACGTCCTCCTCGAGCAGATTCGCGTACTCGAGTCGCAGGTCGCGGGCGTCGGCTTTCGTGACGTACTGGCGCCCGTCGATCCGGGCCGCGATCGGGTGGTAGTCGCTGACCGAGAACCCCATTCGCTCGAGGTAGCCCGCGACGGCCGGCGACTCGAGGCCGTCGTGGATCGCCGATTCGGCGAGGTCGCAGACGGTCTCGAACGCTGGAAGGGCGATCCCCTCGTCGGTGACGTGGCCGGGGCGGGCGGTCGGCCCGTCCTCGCCGTCGGGTCGGTCGTAGCCGCTGGGATCGCTGCCACCCACGGTGTCGCGACCGGTGTCTCGGTCCCGCCGCTCGGTGCTCCCGCCGTCAATCCGAACGGTGGTCTCGGGGACCAGTTCCATCACGGTCCGGAGGTCGTCGGCCAGCCGGAGCAGCTGGCTGGGCAGGGCGGCGTCCGGCGAGCGCCACTCGACGGTGGGCATCGAATCCCGCAGCCGGACGGGCGTCCAGACCACGTCGTCGGGCGAGAAGTGTTCCTTGACCACCGCGGCGTCGATCCCCGCGTCGACGGCCGCCGCTTCGAACTCCTCGTAGCGGTGCTCGAGTCGCCGGTGCCACTCGCCGACGGTCTCGACGTAGCGCCAGAGCTGGCCGTGTTTCGGGAACTCCGCGTAGCTCTTCTTCCGGTAGCAGTACGGTCTGGCACCGTTGGCGATCCGTTCCCCCTGAAAGTACGGCGAGGAGGAGACCAGCGCGAGCGCCGGGTCCAGCGCGATGAGCGCGTTGAGCTGATCGGTTACGTTGCGCTTCTCGAGGTGAACGTGGGTGCCGGCACAGTACTTCGCGTAGTCCAAGTTCGTTCCGATCGCCGCCTTCTGAATGCGACCCCGCTCGTCCGGCCGGCGGTCGATCGCGTCGCAGTTGATCGGCGTGCCGAACGGAACGAGGTGTCTGTCCGTTTCCGCCGCCCTCGAGAGCACGTCCTCGAGTTCACCCACGAGCGCCGTCCGAAGCTCGGAAATCGTCTCGCACGGTGGCGTCTTCACCTCGAACAGCGGCTCGACGAACTCCCGCTCGGTCTGGCTCGAGACGTCCGCGAGCGGTCCCGGTTCGGTGAGATTCCCATCGCTGTCGACGACCCAGTACTCGACTTCGATGCTCGTGTTCATGCTCGAGATTCCGTCGGTCCCGTCGGTCTGCCCCGCGGGGAGCGTTGATTCGGACGACCCGGTTCCGCTCGCCGATCGGCTCGTTGCCCTCGTTGCTACGCTATGGTTGGTCAACTCTCCTGATATGAGCGTGCCCTGCAGCCGCCTGCCGCCGCCGTCGTTCGTGGACGTGCGCGAACCGGATCACTCCGGTTCGAAGCCGCCGACGAGGTACTCGAGGCCGAACAGTGCGATCGCACCGACGACAGCCCACCCGGCGGTCAGCGCGATCGTTTCCGTCGTCCACGCGTGCGACTGGCTGATGTTCGTCAGCGGGGCGGGGACCGAGCCGGCGACGAGGCTCACGAGGAAAATGAGCGTCAGCTCACGGCGGCGTGCCATCGCCGCGCGGACGAGACGGGCGATAGAGAGCAGCCCGACGACGCCGCCGACGAGGAACAAGGCGACGGTCGTTCCCGGATCGACGACGGCCGCGAGCGAGCCGCCGCCGAGGAGGTCGCCGATAGCGCCGACGAACGCAGTCAGTTCGTCGGAGAGGAAGACGTACTGGCCGAGCAGGATCAGGATCAGCGAGCCGGAGATCCCCGGCAGGATCATCGCACTGACCGCGATCGCGCCCGCGACGAGGATCACGACCGGGCCGCTCCCCGGCAGCGTGACCAGGTCGGCGGCGACCAACAGCGCGAGTCCCGCGCCCACGATCGCGGTCCCGGCGTGGACGGGCGTGGTGAAGGTGAGATTCCGGCCGAGCGTGATCGCCGAGGCGGCGATCAGCCCGGTGAAGAAGCCGAACATCGCGACCGGATGCGTCTTCGCGAGCGACGAGACGATGTCTGCGATGAGCACGACCGCGGTGGCCATGCCGACGCCCAGCGGGAGCAGAAAGCCGAGATCCAGCTCGAGCAACGCTTCGCGGGCCCGCGTGCGCTGCTCCGGTCGGTAGCCCCGGAGGATGGCCGCGGCTCGCCACGGCGTAAACGCCGTCACGGCGGCGATCAGCCGCCCGTAGAAGCCAAGCAGGAGTGCAACGGTGCCGCCGGAGACGCCGGGGAGGGCGTCGGCGGTCCCCATACAGAGCCCGTAGCCGTAGGCCCGGAGCAACTCGAGGCGGTCGACGACCACGTCAGGGGTGTTATACTCCATTCGTTCGGTCTCGGCGTCCGCGACTCGGGTGCTGGGTCGACAGCGTGCGATGCCACCGCCTCGCGTCCGACGGAGCGGGCCGCCGTGTCGGCTGCATACTCGAGTGGGCGACGCGCGGCCGTATAAAAGTGCACACCGTCGTCAACGCGTGCTACCTCGGCGCATCCCGGCAATCCACGCCGGTCGGGGCTCGTCCGGGCGGGAACTTTTTCTCGCTCCGGTTTGTTACGCCGCTCGAGAACATGGACCTCGAGTCGATTCCGGGCGTCGGCGAGAAGACGGCCCGAGCGCTGGCCGAACTCGACGATCCCGAACGCGCGCTCCGGGCGGGCGACGTGGCGGCGATCGCGGCCGCGCCGGGGATCACCCAGGGCCGGGCCGCCCGCATCGCGCGAGGGGCGATCCGGCTCGAGCACGACGATCCCGGCGGCTTTCTGGCGACCGACCGTGCGCGAGAGGTCTACCGGCAGGTGCTGGGCCTGCTCAAGGAGCGCACCGTCACCGACTACGCCGCCCAGCGCCTCGAGACGATCTATCCGAGCCCGAAGCGCTCGCGCATCGAGGAGGTCCAGGCGTTCGCGGCCGCGGCCGTAGAGCGCGAGCCGAGCCCGGAGGTTCTCGGAGCACTCGAGGGCGTCGAACCCCTCCGAGAGCCCGGCGACGTGAAAGTCCGCGAGCGCTGTCTGGCGACGACCGACGCCGAACGCTACTCGGAGGCGCGCGAGGCGATCCCGGAGCTCTCCGTCGAAATCGTCGAGGACGCCCAAGGGCTGGCCGAACTCGCGCGGGGGTATTCGACGGTGATCGCCCTCGACGAGTCCTTCGCGGGCGTCACGCTCGAGGGCGACGTGCAGGTTCGCCCGGACGCCCTCGAGACGCCGGCCGAGGTCGTCCCCGAGCGACCGCTGGCCTTCTTCGCGCGCAACCGGGACCGCCTGCGGGCGGCCGCCGCGGTCCACCGGGCCGCCGACCTCGAGCCGCCCTGTGATCTCGAGGCGCTCGAGGACGGCCTCTCGCGGCTGGCCGAGGACGGCACGGTCGCGGGCGACGACGAACTCGACCGGCTGACGACGGCGGTCGACGACCTCGACGCGGCGGCGGGCACGGCCGAAAACGTCGCCAACGACCGATTGCGGGAGGCGATCCGCGAACAAGACGTGACGATCGAGGGCGCGGACCTGCTCTCGCTGGTCGAGCGCGGGGCCGGCGTCGACTCCCTGCTCTCGCGGGAACTCGCCGACGAGTACGCGGAGGCGGTCGCGGCCGCCCGCGACCACCTCGTCGACGCGCTCGACTTGGATCAGGGCGAAGCCGAGATCGCCCGGCGGGCGTTCGGCGACGAGCCGACGTTTCCCGTCGAGCGCGACGAGGACGCCGTCGGGCGGCTGCGCGAGGAGCTGACGGCCGCGAAGGAGCGCCGCGCCGGCCGACTCAAGCGCGAGCTCGCGGCCGATCTGGCCGACCAGCGCGAGGGCGCTCGCCAGCTCGTCCGGGACGCCCTCGAGTTAGACGTCGAACTCGCCGTCGCCAGATTCGCCCGGGAGTTCGAGTGTACGATGCCGGAGTTCGCGGGGTCCACGGCCGACGTGGGGTTCGACATCGAGGGCGGCCGCTCGCCGCTGCTCGACGAGCCCCTCGAGGCGATCGACCCCGTCGACTACGCCGTCTCCGGCGTGGCACTGCTCTCGGGGGTCAACAGCGGCGGGAAGACCTCCATGCTGGATCTAGTCGCGAGCGTGGTGGTGCTGGCTCACATGGGGCTGCCCGTCCCCGGCGAGCGCGTCCGATTGCGGCGGTTCGACGACCTGCACTACCACGCGAAGACGCAGGGGACGCTGGACGCCGGGGCCTTCGAGTCGACCGTCCGCGAGTTCGCCGACCTCGCACAGGGTGGCGAGGGCTCGCTGGTGTTGGTCGACGAACTCGAGAGCATCACCGAGCCCGGGGCGTCGGCGAAGATCATCGCCGGCATCTTGGAGGCGCTGTCGGACAACGCCGCGACGGCGGTGTTCGTCTCGCATCTCGCGGGCGAGATCCGCGAGATGGCCGACTTCGACGTGACCGTCGACGGCATCGAGGCCGTGGGGCTGGTCGACGGCGAACTCGAGGTGAACCGCTCGCCGGTCAAAGACCACCTCGCGCGGTCGACGCCGGAACTGATCGTCGAGAAACTGGCCGACGAGTCGCGGGCGGCGACGAACGGGGGTGTACACTCGTCGGGCGAGGGTGGGTCCGAACCGCTGTTTTACGACCGGCTGCTCGAGAAGTTCGACTGACCGCCGTCCGCCACTGGGGTATGCAAGTACAACACATACCACGGGTGGCTGCCTCTACTAGCGCATGCCATACGAGTTCGAGTGCCCCAGGGACGGCTGTTCGTTCGAACTGCGCTGTGACGCCGACCACGAGGCGGCGCGACTCGCGCGGGCTCACACGCGAGTCGCCCACCGCAATCGGATCGCCCCGGCCGACCTCGAGCGATGGCTCGAGCGGATCGAGGCCGCCTGAGTCCTCCCGTCGACTCAGCCGCCGTGCCACTCGAGGATCCGCCGGTGGCCCCACTTCTCTTCTTCGTCGCCCGAATCGTCGGTGATCGCCTCGAGCGAGTCGGCTTCGAGTTCCTCGAGGAAGGCGGCGAGTTCGTCGACGTAGTCCGCGATCGCGGCGAGCGTCTCGTCGTCCTGAAGTGCGAACGACTTTTTCAGCGAATCCGGCATCCCGTCGGGTGCGACGTACGTGTCCGTTCGAGCGTACTCGCCGACGCCCCGCAGGGTCTCCGGCGAGAGTTCGGCGAACTGCTCGTGCATGAACTCCGGAATGGCGTCCGGTGGGTTCGGCATCGTCATCGTTATGCCCTAGATCAATTTAATGAATATTAACTATTGTGACTGTGGCACACAGTAACGCATCATTTTCCGACACGGCGTGATATCGCGCCACCGAACCATTAAGACGCTGGGGAAGCAGGGTGAAAGTGATGGGAGACGACCCCGACGGGGGGATGTTGTCGTGGGACGAATCCGTGTTCAAAAACGAGCACGTCTTCGAAATCGACTACGTCCCCGAGACGTTCAAGCACCGCGAGGGCCAGACCCAGGGCCTGACGTACGCGCTGCGCCCGGCGGTGCGGGGGTCGCGGCCGCTGAACGTCATGGTCCGGGGGCCGCCGGGCACCGGGAAGACGACGGCGATCCAGAAGCTGTTCGACGAGGTTGGAGCACAGACGAGCGACGTGCGGACGATCCGGGTCAACTGTCAGGTCAACGCGACCCGGTACTCGGTGTTCTCGCGACTGTTCGAGGGCACGTTCGACTACGAACCGCCCTCGTCGGGTATCTCCTTCAAGAAGCTGTTCGGCCAGATCGCCGAGAAGCTCGTCGAGGAGGACCGAGTACTGGTCGTCGCTCTGGACGATGTCAACTACCTCTTCTACGAGAACGAGGCCTCCGATACCCTGTACTCGCTGCTTCGGGCCCACGAGGAGTATCCCGGCGCGAAGATCGGCGTCATCGTGGTCTCCTCCGATCCCGCGCTCGACGTGATCGACGAACTCGACTCGCGGGTGCAGAGCGTCTTCCGCCCGGAAGACGTCTACTTCCCGGTGTACGACCAGCCCGAGATCGCCGACATCCTCGCCGAACGAGTCGAGCGGGGCTTTCACGACGGCGTCATCTCGCGGGAGACCCTCGAGTACGTCGCCGAACTCACCGCCGACAGCGGCGACCTCCGGGTCGGCATCGACTTGCTCCGCCGGGCCGGGCTCAACGCCGAAATGCGGGCCAGCCGAACCGTCGAGCGCCAAGACGTCGAGGAGGCCTACGAGAAGTCCAAATACATCAACCTCTCGCGGTCGCTGTCCGGGCTGACCGACACCGAGCGGACCTTGCTCGAGGTGATCGCCGAGCACGACGGCGACCAGGCCGGCGAGGTCTACGAGGTCTTTCACGAGCGGTCCGAGCTGGGCTACACGCGCTACTCCGAGATCGTCAACAAGCTCGACCAGCTGGGCCTGATCGACGCCGACTACGCCGATGTCGACGGGCGGGGCCGATCGCGCTCGCTCTCGCTGTCCTACGAGAAAGACGCGGTGCTGGATCGGCTCGAGTGACCCGCTGAGACGGTATCGGATCGCTGTTTCGCCGCCTCCCCGTTAGACTCCCCAGAGGAGGACGATCCCGACCGTCGTGACGACGGCGAGTAGCAACTGCAGCGGTCCGCCGACCCGCACGAAATCGGTGAACTCGTAGCCGCCGGGACCGTAGACCATCAGGTTCGTCTGGTAGCCCACCGGCGTCATAAACGAGGTCGCGGAGGCGAACATCACCGCCAGGAGGAAGGAAAACGGCTCCGCACCGAGAGTTCCCGCAGCGTCGACCGCGATGGGGATCATCAACACCACCGTCGCGACGGGCGTGATGACGTTCGCGAGCAGTCCCGTCACGATCGTAAACAGCAGCAAGACTGCCACGAGCGGGAGGAACTCGGCCGTCGCAACCAGCCCGCCCGCGATAACCTGCGAGCCGCCGGTCGCCTCGAGGGCGATCCCCAGAGGGATCACGCCCGCGAGCAGGAAGACGACGTTCCACGAGACGGCGTCGTAAGCGTCGGTCGTCGACAGACAGCCGGTCACGATCATGAGGAAGACGCCGGCCAGCGCCGCGATGACGATCGAGACGAGGCCGAGCGCGGCGGTCCCGACCACGCCGGCCATGATCGCGAGCGCGAGCGGTGTCTTCGGCGACAGCGGCGCGATCTCCTCGAGTTCGTCCTCGCGGAGCCGATCGATGGCGTCGTCCACGACGAGGAGATCGCCGCTCTCGGTGAAGTACTCGAGCGTGCTGGGGACTGTCTGGACCAGCAGGAGGTCGCCGGCCGCGAGCCGCACGTCCGCGAGATCGGTCCGAAACAGCTCGCCGTCGCGGCGGATCGCGAGCACGGTGAGCTGGTACACGTCCCGCAGGTGCGTCTCGGACAGTCGCTCGCCCACGTACGGAGAGGCGTCGGGAACGACGGCCCTGGCGAGCAGGTCCTCGCTGGTGGCGTCGTCGAACGTGTCTTCGGTCACCGACTCCCGGTGTAGCTGACGCAGTCCCTGGTTCTCGACGAACCGATTGACCGCCTGCAGGCTGCCATGGACCGTCAACACGTCGCCCTCCCGGATCCGCTGGTCCGTCTCGGCCGCGACGAACGTCTCGC
Source organism: Natrinema marinum (assembly GCF_024296685.1). Lineage (NCBI taxonomy): Archaea > Methanobacteriati > Methanobacteriota > Halobacteria > Halobacteriales > Natrialbaceae > Natrinema > Natrinema marinum. Next base: position 3,092,079 of record NZ_CP100763.1, read on the forward strand.
TCGTCTCGCGGTGCTTCGTGAGGGCGTCAGCGTCGGGTTCCGCGGCGAGTTCCGCGTCGGAGCGAGGCTGTCCGTCGCGGCTCGCCTCGCCGGTTTCTACGGCACGGGCGCGGGTGCTGTCTCCGTCGTACCGTAACACGTGCTCGGCTTCGTCGTCCCGTTCGCTGCGCTCGCCATCGCGACGGAGTCGGAGGACGCGAACCTTCGCCGCCGTTCTGGCCTCGAGTTCGTCGACCGTACAGCCGACCGGTGCCGAGTCCGCCCCGACGCGGACCTTCGTGAGGTGGTCCTCGAGGTCGAACTCGGCGACGAGGTCGGCGTCGACGGGGATCCGCGCTGGGGTCAGCCACCGGCCGACGGTCATGAGGTAGGCGAGGCCGACGAGCAGGATCAGCAGGCCGAGGGGCGTAAACTCGAACATCCCGATCGGACCGCGGCCGAGCAGTTCGGCGGCAAACTCGCTTGCGAGTAAGTTCGTCGACGTCCCGACGAGCGTCAGAGTACCGCCGAGGATGGCGGCGTACGAGAGCGGCAAGAGCAACTTCGACGGCGAGATGCCGGTCTGCTCGGCCAGGTCAGAAATCATCGGGACGAACACCGCGACGACGGGCGTGTTGTTGATGAACCCCGCGATCGGCCCGGTCGTTCCGATCGTCGCCGCCAGCGCCCGCGTCTCGTCGCCGTCCGTGAATGTGGCCAGCGAGAGACCCAGCCGCTGGACGATACCGGTTTGCTGAATGCCCGCACTGAGCATGTACATCGCGACGATCGTCACCGTCGCGGTGTTGGCAAACCCCGAGATCGCCGCCCGGTGGCCGACGCCCGTCAGCGGCTCGAGCGCCGCCAGCGAGACGATGATTCCGATCGCGGTGACGTCGTTCGGAACGACTTCGGAGACGAATAGCACGAGGGCGGTGGCGATGAGTCCGAACACCACCAGCGCACCCCCGGGAAGCCCCGTCTCGATCATCGGCCACCCCCGGCGGGTCCCTCGTCGGTCATACCCTCGTTTCTGTGAGCTATTGACAAATCTATGTTTCGGGTCGGACGCGCCCGGGACGATCGCCGGCCCGTCTCGATCGGCCAGTGGATATATCAAGGTGGGGTTCGTGGCATCTGGCACATAGCGAGAATGGCAGGACGGCGGCGCGCCGTCCGCCACTCTATCAGCCCCTCACCAGCGGTTAGATAGTCTTTCCGACACTAGACGACATCCATAATTTATTTGACAGCGCGTACTAACTCGACGACGGCGTTGCGGTCACGGGCCGACCCAGGCGAATATTTTCGTCCGCTGCTTGCACATCTATCAGCAGTTGGTGGTGGAAATTGCCATTCTAACGCCGCAGAGGACCGTTTAACCGTTCAAAATAATCAAATAGCTGTTATGTATATCAGAGGATTAATTAAGGATGCAGAATGATTGAGGAGGTATGACAGAATACGGATTGGACCGGCGGCGGTTCATGAAGGCGGGGACCGCCCTCGGTATGGCGGGGGTACTACCCTGGAATACCGTGGCGGCCTCGGAATCCACCCCGGAGCTCGAGAAGTTCGTCCAGCCCATGCCGATTCCGGACGTTCTGGAGCCGGACGGCTGGTGGCGCGGCGGGGACTATTACGAGATCCCGATGGAGGAAGTCGAGAAGAAGGTCCACCCGGATCTTCCGCCGACGACGATGTGGGGCTTCGACGGACAGGTCCCCGGCCCGGTCATCAAGTCACACCGCTACGAGCGGATCAACGTCCGCTACGACAACAGCGCCCTTCCCGAGGAGCACATCTTCGAGGTCGACGACATGATCCACGGGACTTCTCCCGAGGACTACGAGGGCTACGACGGCGCCGTCCCGGAAGTCCGCACGTCGATCCACCAGCACGGCCTCAACGTCGAGCGCTCGAGCGACGGGCAGGCCCGCGCGTGGGACGCCCCGGACGGGACGAAGGGGCCGCAGTTCGTCAAACACGTCCACGAACTGCCCAACCGCCAGGAGCGGATGATCGGGACGTACCACGACCATGCGCTCGGGGTCAGCCGTCTCAACAATTACGCCGGCCTGCACGGCTTCTATTTCATCGAGGGCTGGGAGGAAAAGCGACTGAACCTCCCGCGCGGCGAGTACGACGTGCCGATCATGCTCGAGGACCGTGCGTTCGAGGAGGACGGGTCGCTCCACTATCCCGACTCGTTCGTCCCGAACTTCGCAGGCGACACCGCGTTCATCAACGGCGCAGTGTGGCCGTACATGGAGGTCGAGCCCCGCCGCTACCGGTTCCGGCTGGTCAACCAGTCTAACGGTCGCACGTTCGCCATCGCGCTGGAAAACGAGGACGGCCACGACGCCCCCGCGATGCACCAGATCGCGCCCGGCCACGGCTTCCTCGAAGACGTCGTCTCCATCGGCCACGAGGGCGACCTCGAGGAGTTGATCATCTCGCCGTACGAGCGCGCCGAGGTCGTCGTCGACTTCTCGGAGTACGCCGGCGAGACGCTCACCATGACCAACGACGCCGCGTTCCCGTACGCGGGGCCACACGGCGGCCACGACGGCGGCCACGGCGACGGCGACATGGACATGGGCGGCGACGGCGGCATGGACATGGGTGGCGACGGTGGCATGGATATGGGCGGCGACAAGCATTTCCCCGACATTCCGGAACTCATGCAGTTCCGCGTCGCCGACTCCGTCAGCGAGCCGGATCGGAGCGCCGAGCCCGCCGAACTGGACCTGCCGAGCTGGCACGGACCCAACGAGAACGCCGTCAAAGAAACGCGCCAGATGACGCTGGGGATGCGGATGAAGATGAACGAGCCCGATCTGCACGTCCTCAACGGGAAGGCGTCCTTCGAGGGCGGCGAGCATGCCAAGCCCCAACTCGGCTCGACCGAAATCTGGGAGCTCGAGAACACCGGTCATCACTCCCACCCGATCCACCTGCACCTCGTCAACTTCGAGATCATCGGACGCGGCCCCGACGGGACCCACGAGCCCGCACCGAACGAGCGCGGGCCGAAAGACATCGTCCGCGTCGATCCGGGCGAGACCGCTCGCATCCTCGTGAAATTCGAGAACTACACCGGCAAGTATCCGTGGCACTGCCACGTCTTAGAGCACGAAGAACACGCGATGATGCGCCAGTTCGAGGTCGTCGGCGGGAAGGGCCGCGGACGGAACCGGGGCCGACGCGACCGGGACCGCGGGCGACGCGACCGGGACCGAGGGCGACGCGACCGGGACCGGGACCGCGGTGACCGAGATCGAGATCGGGACCGCGACCGAGGCTGGCGCGACCGCTGGGAAGACCAAGACTGGAATCACGGAAACGGCTGGGGCCGAGACGACGAGGACGACGATGACGACTGGGGCTGGTAATGGCTACCGCTCCCTGACACGTCGGTAGCTGACCGGCACTCCCATTCTGTCTCGAGGCCGCGGATCGTCTCAGGCCTGTTCGATACCTTCGCGGTACTCCTCGACTGACTCGATCGCCGACTCGACTTTGTCCTCGGTGGTACCGTCCGATCGCTCCTTGATTTGTCGGAGCGTGTTGAGCCGCTCGTCTACGAGGGCGTGGTCCGGCTCGGTATCGCCCATCGCGTAGTCGGCGAACGCGTCCGCCGTCTCGCGGATGTCCTCGCGAATGTCGCTGTCGTCGGCGGATTTCTCCGCCTGCTCGAGGTCGTCTCGCGCCTGTTGGAGGTGCTCCGTCATGGCCGGATCGACGGCGAGCCGAGTCATAACGGTTGGGCGAGCAATGGCCACGTCGTGCTCGCTCCTCCGCGCCGCGGCGTCGTCCCAGTCCGTCCGGTCGGTGGAGGGCCGAACGAGTGTAGTCTCCACCTTCTTCGGCTCCCGCGTAGGCTACGGTCTTCCTTCCGGCGGCAGGGTGGGCATATCGAAGCGGCTCGCGGCGGAAACGTCGGGACTACTCGGGATACTAACTGACCGCTTTTTTCCGACTTAGCCCTCCGACTCGGTCGCATCATGCCAGTATCACGACGAACGGCCCTGAAGACGATGGGTGTCGCGGGCGGGCTGACTGCAGCGAGCGCTTCCGTGTTGGCCGGCGGTGAACACGAACACGACGAACGATCGACTAAAGACGAATCGAAAGACGTGGGCGGTGCGGCCGTCCGAGTCGCGCACTTCTCGCCGGACGCGCCGAACGTCGACGTATACGTCGACGGCGAGCGCGTGCTCGCCGACGTCGCCTACGGCGACGTCTCGCCGTACCTCGAGCTCACGCCGGGGAGCTACACCGTGACGATCACGGCCGCGGGCGATCCGGAGACGGTCGCGTTCGAGGGCGAGGTGACATTCGGTCCCGCCTTCTACACCGTCGCCGCGATCGGCGAACTCGGGGCCGGAACCTTCCAGCCGGCGGTCCTGCTCGACGCGGGCTCGGCGCTGGTTCGGCTCGTCCACGCCTCGCCGGACGCTCCCGCGGTCGACGTCTACGCCGACGGCGAGCTGGTCTTCGAAGACGTGGCGTTCACCGATTCGACCGATTACGTTCCGGTCCCGGCCGGCGCACGCACCGTCTCCGTCCGGCCGGCCGGCGGTGACGAAGCCGTCGCCTCCTTCGACGTGACCCTCGAGCGGGGCACCGCCTCCACCGCCTACGCGATCGGCTATCTCGAGCCACCGACCGCGGACGCTCCCGCGTTCACCGTCAAGCCGACGATCGACGGTCCGATGGCCGACGCCGCGGCGGACGACGACTGCTAATCCGTCTCGGGAGGCTGACCACGACAAAGCGGCCGGCGGCCCCGTCGGCCCCGCCACGGATCGTCGGCCCTCGTCACCTCCCTGCTCCGTCGAATCGCGCCGTCGTCGAGCGGCCGTCTCGGAGATCGACCGCTCGAGCGCGGCGGTCTCCCGTGTCGCTCGTCGACCATGCGAGCGCGTAAAGTGGCTCGAGCCCCTGACTCCGCTAATGAGCGACGCACAAGGTCCCCTCCAGCCGGACCGGCCGGACGTCGATCGGTCGTTCGAGGTCGACGCGCCCTTCGAGCCCGCGGGCGACCAGCCCGAGGCGATCGAGGAACTGGTCGACGGCTTCCGGCAGGGAATGGACAAACAGACCCTGCTGGGCGTGACCGGCTCGGGGAAGACCAACACCGTCTCGTGGGTCGTCGAGGAGATCGAGAAGCCGACGCTGGTGATCGCCCACAACAAGACGCTGGCGGCCCAGCTCTACGAGGAGTTCCGGAACCTCTTCCCGGACAACGCCGTCGAGTACTTCGTCTCCTACTACGACTACTACCAACCCGAGGCCTACGTCGAGCAGACCGACACCTACATCGACAAGGACGCCTCGATCAACGACGAGATCGACCGACTGCGCCACTCCGCGACCCGGTCGCTGCTGACTCGCGAGGATGTCATCGTCGTCGCGAGCGTCTCGGCGATCTACGGCCTCGGTGACCCGCGCAACTACGTCGATATGTCGTTGCGACTCGAGGTCGGCGAGGAGATCGGCCGCGACGAACTCCTGGCCCAACTCGTGGATCTGAACTACGAGCGCAACGACGTCGACTTCACGCAGGGCACATTCCGCGTCCGGGGCGACACCATCGAGATCTACCCGATGTACGGCCGGTATGCCGTTCGCGTCGAACTCTGGGGCGACGAGATCGACCGCATGATCAAGGTCGACCCGCTCGAGGGGGAGACGAAAAACGAACAGCAGGCCGTCCTCGTCCACCCCGCGGAGCACTACTCCATTCCGGAGACGACCCTCGAGCAGGCGATGGACGAGATCCGCGACGATCTGGACTCGCGGATTTCCTACTTCGAGCGCAAAGGCGACCTGATCGCGGCCCAGCGCATCGAGGAGCGGACGACGTTCGACCTCGAGATGATGCAGGAGACGGGCTACTGTTCGGGGATCGAGAACTACTCGGTCTACCTCTCCGATCGAGAGTCCGGCGAGGCACCATACACGCTGCTCGACTACTTCCCCGACGACTTCCTGACCGTGGTCGACGAGTCCCACGTCACTCTCCCCCAGATCCGGGGCCAGTACGCCGGCGACAAGTCCCGCAAGGACTCGCTGGTCGAGAACGGCTTCCGGCTCCCCACCGCGTACGACAACCGGCCGCTGACCTTCGAGGAGTTCGAGGAGAAAACGGACCAGACGCTGTACGTCTCCGCGACGCCGAGCGACTACGAGTACGAGGAAAGCGAGCAGGTGGTCGAACAGATCGTCCGGCCCACCCACCTCGTCGACCCAAAAGTCGAGGTCTCGGACGCGACGGGACAGGTCGACGACCTCATGGACCGCATCGACGAGCGCATCGCGCGCGACGAGCGCACCCTCGTGACGACGCTCACGAAGCGGATGGCCGAAGACCTGACCGAGTATCTCGAGGAATCGGGCGTCGACGTGGCCTACATGCACGACGAGACCGATACCTTAGAGCGCCACGAGATCATCCGCTCCCTGCGACTGGGCGAGATCGACGTGCTCGTCGGGATCAACCTCTTGCGGGAGGGGCTGGACATCCCCGAGGTCTCGCTCGTGGCGATTCTCGACGCCGACCAGGAGGGATTCCTCCGCTCGGAGACGACGCTCGTCCAGACGATGGGTCGCGCGGCGCGAAACGTCAACGGCGAGGTCGTCCTCTACGCCGACGAGCCCTCGAGCGCGATGGAGTCCGCCATCGAGGAAACGCAGCGCCGCCGCGAGATCCAACAGGAGTTCAACGAAGAGCACGGCCACGAGCCGACGACGATCGAGAAGGAGGTCGGCGAGACGAACCTTCCGGGGAGCAAGACCGACACCACCGAGGTCTCCGGTCGCACGCTCGAGGACGAAGACGACGCCGCGCGGTACGTCGACGAACTCGAGGATCGGATGCAGGAGGCCGCGAGCAACCTCGAGTTCGAGTTAGCGGCCGATATCCGTGATCGGATTCGGGAAGTGCGCGAGGAGTTCGACCTCGACGGTGGCGAGGACGATGGGATCGCGCCGCCGGCCGAGGAGTTCTGAACGGATTGCCACCGACCGATCCGTTTCAGCGCCTCTCTTCCTCTGGGTTTATTATTCTCTGCTGAACTGTACGGTGCATGAATGCTTCGAGGCGACGATTTCTGACGGTTACGACGAGTACAACGGCACTGAGCGCCGGTGCCGGCTGTACGAGCCTGCTCGACGAGACGTCCGACGAGAAGAGGGACGCGGATGAGGGCAACGGCGGCGACGGAGATCGAGATACCAACGAGTCGACCAGCGGGCTCGCACCCGATGACTGGCCGTCGTTCCAGCGAACGGCACGCAACGACGGCTATTCCCCGTCGACGGCACCGACGGACGAGCCCACCGAACGCTGGTCGACGACGCTTTCCGGTACGATCGATGAGCAGGTCGCGGTCGTCGACGGGACCGTTTACGCCGCGACTGACGACGGAATCGTCCACGCGCTCGATGCAGCGTCGGGTGACAAGCAGTGGACCGAATCGCTCGAGGGCGGCCGTTCGCAGTGTCCGTGTTTCGTAAACGGATTGGTCGTCGTCGGCACCGACACGGGCGAACTCGTCGCCCTGAGCGCGACCGATGGCACGCGGGAGTGGACGGCCCAACTGGCCGGTCCCGTTTCGGGACCGACCGCGGCTGGGGGGACCGTCTACGTCGGAACGGGGGAAGAACCGACCGCGGCCGCTATCGACGCCGCTACCGGCGACGAACTGTGGTCGACCCCGTTGGCCGTCGACGCCGACGATTACCCCGCCGTCGACGGTGCCGGCGTCTACGTCGGTGCCCAAGACGGCTGGGACGGGCGGGTGTACGCCCTTGAGGCGGCCGACGGCTCCGATCGGTGGGAGTACGACGGAACCCGAATGCAGCCACCCACTGTCGCCGAGAGTGGGGTTCTGGCTCCCTTTTCAACGATCGAAGTTCTGCCGAGAGACGACGGCTCTCGTCGGCAGATCGGAATAACGGGTGAGGTCCTCGCGTCACCGGCCGCGACGCCGGATCTGACCGTCTACGGAACCGATCTCGGCTTCGTCGGCGCTGTCAGTCACGAACGTGACGGAAGCGACGCGGGCTGGGGCCGCTCGGTCGGTCAGTACGCAATCTCGGCACCCGCCGTCACCGACGCGGCCGTCTACGTGACTATGATCGGCCCGGAACTGTTCGCGCTGGACGTCGAAGTCGGCACCGTCCTGTGGTCTCGCTCGCTTGAGGGCACTACTGCGACCGCGCCGACGGTCGCCGACGGGGCAGTCTTCGTCGGCACCGACGAAGGCCGGCTCGTCGCGCTCGAGTGACGATCACAACACCCCAAACCCGAACTCCGCCATCCCGAACACCGGCCCCCACAGGAGGTGGAGGGCGACGCCGACGACGACGGCGGGCAGGAAGTTGTAGATCGTCGCGACGATGGCGGCTTTGGCGTCGACGGCCAGCAGCGGAAACAGCGCATCGCCGTCCTGTGCGATCGCGTTGGCGGTCAGCGCGGAGAACGGCAGCCCACCCTCGGCGTAGACGCTGGCCAGCAGGATCTGGGGGCCACAGCCGGGGATCACCCCGACGATCGCACCGCCGATCGGGGCCAGCACGCCGGCCGCGGCGGCGACGGTGGCGACGTTCACCCCCGTAAAGAGGACGGCGTACTCGTAGACGAGGAAGGCCACGAGCACCCAGACGGTGACGAAACTGGTCTCCATCGCCGCGTGGGTGAGCGTGTCGTAAGCCGACGCGAAGGAGTCTCGAGCGCGGGCGATCTCCCCCTCACCGACGTAGTGGCGGCCGACGGCGTAGAGGTACAGCGAGAGCACTGCGCCGGCGATGCCGAAGACGGTGAAGAGCCCGTCGAACCCGAAGCCGAGCGTGAGCGCGACTTCGGGGCCGCCTCGAAGCAGGTAGAGCACGCCGAGGACGAGGCCGGCGACGGCGGTCACCCACCACGCGACGTGTGCGCCGTGTGAGAGGGGTGTGAGCACTCGAGAGCGCCGATCCGGCCCGGACTCGTGGGCGTGGGTGGGTGCCGGGCCGCCGTAGTCGTGGGTGGGATTCGGCCCGACGCCGCCGCGGACGACGGTGCCGCCGTCCGGCGTCGCGGCGGGCGAAAGCCGCGCGACGGCGGCGTCGACCCGCGAGACGCCGAGGCCGACGGAGTCGACGAGGTAGCCGGTCGCGACGCTCGCGACGAAGGCGATGGCGTAGGCGTACAGCGCGGCTTCGGGCGCGAGCGCGAGGATGACGAACGCGGAGTCGCCGGCGGTCGCGCCCAGCGTCGCGACGACGGTCCCGAAGCTGACGGTGCCGCGGACGTACAACGGCATGACGACGATCGCGCCGCCACAGCCCGGCGTCAGCCCGAGCAACCCGCCGAACAGCACCTGAAGCCGTTCGTTGTTCTCGATCGCGCCGACGACGGCCCCGTCGGTCCAGTACTGGAGCAGACCGAACGCTAACACCGTCACCGCGACGAACGCGCTCACTTGGACGTAGCCGTCCCGGAGCGACGCGAACAGTACGTCTATCACCTCGTTCATGCCGTCTCACTCGCAACGAACGGACTGACGAACCGAAGATTAGACATCTCTAAAAATAGGTTTAGCGCCATGAGGTAAATAGCTGCTGGTGACCGCTCTCGTCGAACCGGGTCTCGAGCGATCGACGGACTCGCGGCCCGCCGTTCGTCGATCGCGCGAAAAAGGTGACAGCGTGGCGTTGGTCGCGTTACTCGCGTTCGTGCTCGTCGCGGAGGTGTTCGATCGCGTGGAGCTCGACGACGGGGACGAGCTTGGCGACGGTGAGGAAGAACAGACAGACCATGCCGATCGTCCCGATGATCGAGGCGATTTCGATCAGGCTCGGGATGTAGACGCCCGGCACCGCGGCGTAGATATCGAAGGTGGGGTGGAGGAACCCTTCGACGACGAACAGCACCTTCTCGAGGATCGTCGCGGTGAGGACGGCGAGGCCGGCGACGACGGCCCGTCGCTTGGTGAACAGCGTCGGCCGGATCGCCTGGGCGAAGATGTACGAAAGCGTCACGAAGACCAGCGACATCGACGTGAGGTAGATGGGGTTGGTGGCTCTCGCCACGGCTGCGATGGTCAGGTCGATGGGCGCTTTGAACAGCCCGGTGATGTTCTGCTGGAGCTGGAGCCAGAGGAAGAGCAGGCAGAAGAACCCGAGCCACAGGAGCAATCCGCGGAAGATGTCGTCGGTGATGATGTGATCCCAGTCGTAGGCGCGTCGGAAGGCGAACGCGAGGATGATCACCCCGCTGATGGCGGAGGTCAACGCGATCGTGAGGAACTGCGGGCCCTGCACGCCGCCGAACCACGTCGGATAGTTCGGCAAGACGGCGAACAGCCACGGGATGACGCCGCCGTGGAGCAAGAGCGGCGCCATGATGATGATCGCCAGCGCGAGCCACCAGACCATCCGATCGACGATCCTGTCTTCCGTCTTCGTGTAGCCGATCGTCATCATCCTGTAGAGCGGATCGAACCGATCGGGGAGCTGATCGCGCAGTCGGGTCACGTCGTAGCGCAGCGTCAGCGAGAGGTAGGTCGCCGTCAGCACGAAGTAAGCCGTGATAACGGTCACGTCCCACACCAGCGGCGAGTTGTGGATCGTGATGTGGTAGTGACCGATGATGCTCGTGACCATCCGGTCCGGCCGACCGAGGTGAACGATGATATAAAAGCCCGCCGCGGAGAGGCCGCTGATGGTCAACAACTCGGCGAGGCGCGCGACCGGCATGTATCGGTCCATGCCGAGCAGTCGGACCGCGGCCGACAGGATGATTCCGCCGTGGGCGATCCCGACCCACCAGATGAACGCGCCGATGTAGATCCCCCACGTGACGCCGCCACCGCTTCCCCAATCACCTAACGAGGTGACGACCAGTCCATCCTCGAGTTGAAAGGCCCACCCGACCAGAAACGCCAGTAGCGCCAGCCCTGCGACGGCGACCATGATGAAATACGTTCTCGAGGTCGTTCCGATCGGCCGCAAAATGTCGGCCTCGCTCGGCGTTTTCGTCCCCATTGTAACACCGTAAGACACGCAATCGACCCTCTTTCCTCCGTGCGATGCATTTGCAAGCCCAAGGTGTCTCCTGGTGTGTACGGGGCGCGCGACATCGGTTGCAAGACGCGTGACCCGTACACGTTATAGCGGAGTGAGTCGGTACAATTCACGGAGCGAGTGAGCCGCTACAACTCGAGCGTGTAGACCACTTCTCGGCGCTGCTTGCCGCCGATCTCGACCTCGTCTTCGTCGGTCGGCTCGAAGCCGTGGGTCTCGTAGAACTCCCGGCCGCCCTCGTTCGAAGCGAGATCGATCGCGCGCATCCGCTCCATGTTGAAGTCCCGGAGGTCCTCGCGCAGCCGCTCGTAGAGGGCGGTGCCGATCCCCTCGTTCTGGTAGGCTGGATGGACGGACATCCGGAGGACATCGCCTTCCTCCGCCGTGACGACGCCGTGGGTGAAGCCGACGATCTCCCCCGCTACTTCGGCGACGATGAACGCGGTACCGGGCTTGGACAGCGCCGTCTCGAGGGCCTCGTCGCCGTACCACTCGTCGATCGTCTCGTCGACGGTGTCGGCGTCGAGTTCGTCGTAGGTGTCGTGCCAGGTCTCGCGGGCGACAGCTCGGATCTGTTCGCGGTCATCGCGGGTGGCCGGTCTGATCTCCATGCGAAACGCTACGACAGCGAGTGTCAAAGTGGTAGTACCTCACAGTGTTAGGTGCCGTTGCGAGCCGGAACGCGCTGTGTCCACGGACGAACGCGACGGTGCTCGAGGCCCCTCTCGACCGCCCTCGTTCCTACAGCTCGAGGGTGTAGACCGCTTCGGCGTAGTACTCGCCGTCGATCTCGACTTCGCCCTCGTCGGTCTGCTCGAAGCCGAGCCCCTCGTAGAAGGCGCGGCTGGCGTCGTTGAACGCGAAATCGAACGACCGGACCCGCTCGGCCTCCTGAGCTTCGATCTCCGCCATCAGCCGCTCGTGGAGGTCGGAGCCGACCCCCGCTCCCTGGTGGTCCGGGTGGACGTACATCCGGAGGATGTCGGCCGTCTCGCCCTGGACGACCGCGTGCGTGAAGCCGACGATCTCGTCGTCGACCTCGGCGACGAGGACGACGGTGCCGGGGGCCTCGAGCGGCATCGAGTCGTCGGTGTACCAGTCGTCGACCGTCCGGTCGATCATGTCGGCGTCGAGTTCGTCGTAGGTGTCGTGCCACGTCGCGCGAGCGACGGCCGTGATCGGATCGAAGTCGTCGGCCGTCGCGGATCGAACGTTCATACCCGTACTTGTGAGGAGGGGCTTAAATAACTCGCTGACACGAGGGCGACAGTCTACCGGCAGCCCCTCGCTCGAGGCCGCGAGTGGGGCTGCCGACGGACCGGCGGCTCACTCGCGCACGTCGAACCCCCGATCCCGAAGCAGGTCCGGTACGCGGTCACGGTGGTCCCCCTGCAGTTCGATCCGCCCCTCGTCGACCGTGCCGCCGGTCCCCAGCGAACTCTTGAGATCCGACGCGGTCGATTCGAGCTCCGATTTCGGCAGGTCGAAGCCCTCGATGATCGTCACCGGCTTGTCGTAGCGTCGGCTCTCCGTTCGCAGCGAGAGGACTTGTTGTGAAGTCTCGAGGTCGCCCTGACTGTCCAGTTCGTCGAGCAGGTCGTCGAGGTCGTCGTCTGCCATATCTTCACATGGATTGTGCTCGAGGATAGCCCTGACCTTGCCACTGCAACGGGCGGGGGAGACGGGCGTCGTGATGGTTCGGTACTCCCCTTTCCCGACCTCGTTACGAGCGTCGGCGCTCGCTTCGTGTGTCGCCTACGGGACCGTCACGTATCGATGTGGTGTACGGCGTCGGGCGAGAGCAGACGGCCGGTCGGGAGTTCCACCCAGCCGTTTGCCAGTATCCGGAGGTCCCCCTCGTGGAGCACCGTTTCCTGCTCGAAGTCCGCGTACACGACGGCATCGCGGTACTCACGGGCGAATTCGTCGGCAATATCGTCCCAGGCAGATTCAGTGGAAATGACCATACCAGCACGTTCGTCGACTGGTCTAAAATAATTTCGAGCCGACACGTCTTCGCTTCGTGCTTCGGTGTCACTCGTCCCGTGCGAGACGGCGTTTCGTGCCCTCTACAGCCGTGATTTGATCGTCTCGGCCGTCTTCTCACCGATCCCCTCGACGCTCCGGAGGTCCTCGAGGCTCGCCTCGCGGACGTTTTCGACGCTGCCGAACCGCCCCAGCAGCCGCTTTCGGGTTTCGGGGCCGACGCCCTGCACGTCGTCCAACACGGTCTTGACCTCGTCGCGGACGGTCTGGTGGTACTGCACCGCGAAGCGGTGGGCCTCGTCGCGCACGCGCTGGAGGAGGTGGAGGTGGGGCGCGTCGCTGGGCCACGAAAACTCCCGGTCCGGTGTCACGACGCGCTCCTCGGCTTTCGCCAGCGCTATCGCTGGTACGTCCCAGCCGACCGCCGCGAGCGCGTCGCGGGCCGCCTCGAGTTGCCCCGCGCCGCCGTCGATCAACAGCAGGTCGGGGTCGGGGCGGTCGTCGCGGCCCTCGACGGCGCGGCGGGCGCGCCACTCGAGCAAGGCTCGCATGTTGTCGTAGTCGTCGTTCTGATCGGTGAGCTTCTTCCGCCGATAGTCGGCCTTCTCGGCGCTGCCGTCGACGAACGTCACGTCGCTGCCGACCGCGGATTTCCCCTGGGCGTGGCTCACGTCGAAGCCCTCGATCCGCCGGGCGGACTCGAGTTCGAGGGCGTCGGCGAGCATCCCGCACTCGTCGCGCAGGCCGACGTTGCGTCGGGCGTTTTTCAGCGCCAGATCGACGAGCTTCGCCTCCCGTCCGGCGCCCGGTACGCGGACCGAGACGCCCGCGGCCTCGAGCCAGGCCGCGACCTCCTCGTCGCCGTGCCGTTCGGGCAGCAGCAGGGCGTCCGGCAACTCGCGCTCGGCGTAGTACTGGACGATGAAGGCCGCGAGCACGCTCGCCACGCCGTCTGCTTCACCGGCGACGTCGGCCCCCGCAGAGCCGGGCGCCTCGAGCGTGTGCCGGTCCCGGTCGACCAGTTTGCCGTCTTCGGCACGCAGGCGGGCGACGGTCGCATCTTCGCCCTCGATGGCGACGCCGAGGACGTCAACCGCGCGCTCGTCGCCGACCGACTGGACCGCCTCGCCGCCCTCGCCGTGGAAGGCCCGGACGGTCTCGAGTCGATCGCGCAGGTTCGCCGCCCGTTCGAAGTTCCGCTCCTGCGATGCGGCGTCCATTTCTCGGCGGAGCGGGTCGGCAAGAATCCCCGTCTCGCCCTCGAGGAAGCGCTCGACGGCGGTCACGTCCTCGCGGTAGCTCTCGAGGTCGATCTCGCGGGTGCAGGGGGCGGTACAGAGCCCCATCTCGTAGTCGAGACAGGGCCGATCGCGGCCCGAATACTTGTGATCCGAACAGCCACGGACGCCGTAGGTCTCGCGCAGGGCCTTCACGACCGTCTCGACCTGTGTCTTGCTGGTGTAGGGCCCGAAGACGGTCGCGGACTCGTCGGGGTCTCGCGTCACCTCGATCCGCGGCGCGTCGTGGTTCGTCAGTTGCACCATCGGGTACGACTTGTCGTCCTTGAGTCGGACGTTGTACCGCGGCTGGTGGCGCTTGATCAGGTTCGCCTCGAGCAGCAGGGCCTGCGTCTCGGTGTCGGTGACGGCGATCTCGATGCCGTCGGCGCGGTCGACCATCCGCCGGATCCGCGCGCTGCGGGGGTCGGCGTAGGACCGCACCCGATCGCGCAGGTCGACCGCTTTCCCGACGTAGAGGGTCGTGTCGCCCTCGCGGAACTGGTAGACGCCGGGCTCTCGCGGCAACGATCCGGCCCGCTCGCGAACCCCGTCGGCGTTCATCGGCGGGCCTACGGAGTCAGCAGGTTTCAGCCTGACTCCTCGTCGCCAAGCCACTCCGAACCGGGCCGGTCGTTCCGCGCCCGGTCATCGTCCGACCGTTCGTTCCCCGACCGCTGGCTCGCGCCAGCGGTCGCGTCGGTGGCCTCGGGCGTCGGTCCCGGTCGGATCGCCGTCTCGAGGTCGGCGGCCAGATCGGCCCCGCGGTCGATCCCCGCCGCGGATAGCTCGACATCGCTGCCGCCGTTCACTCGAATACGGAGCCGCCGCGAGCGCGAGCGGACGTACCGGACGACGAAACCGACCGCGAGGATGAACGCGGCGACCCCGCCGGTCAGCACGGCCCAGTCGAGCACCAGGAGGGCGGTTTCGATCGCCGAGAGGACGGTCTCGACGGCGTTCGTGATGACCTCGACACCCGGCAGCGCGGCTGTCGGCTCGAGGTCGGGGTCGGGCGCGAACCCGGCGAAATCGACGGCGCGAGCCGTCTCGACGAGCGCGATCCCCGCGGCGGCGGCGACGAGTGCCCAGCAGAGCTGGCGCAACCGCTGGTCCGTTTCGACGGTCACGGTCCCGACGTTCGGCCGCTCGACCTCGCGGAAGTTCCGGCCGCTCGCGCTGGGCGTAAACACCAGCACGCGGTGGCTGGTCACGACGACCGCAGCGCGCTCGAGGTCGACGCGTCGCTCGACGGTCTCCCCGTCGGCACACAGCTGGTCGACGTTGTCGCTCCACCGGTCGTCGCGCTCGGTCGGGGGCTCGGCCATCGGTGTTCGTCGTCGGTCCGACGCCGACCGCCAAGTACGTCCGTGCTCGTTCGAACGTGTAGGGCGTGCCTTCCGGCTCGGTCGCCGCTATCGCTTCGGTCGATCGAACGCGGTACTTTCTCGGGCATCGACCGCTAACCCGCCGCGTATGAGTGACTCGACGGTACAGTGCTGGCTCGTCGAACGGGAACTGGGCGATCGGGACTTCGTGACGCTGGTCTACGCGACGCCGGACGGTTCGCGCTTCCAGCAGCGCCAGCGGTCCTCGACGGCGCTGCGAACCGGTCCCGCAGTCACCGCCGCGGTCGAGATCCCCGAGGACGAACTCGAGGCCGTGCCCGACGACGAGACCCGCGAGCGATACGCGGCGGAGGTCGACCGGACTGCCGATCGATACGCGCCTGACGATCCGATCTAGGGTCGCCCTAGCCGTCAAACGGCTGAAATGACGTGCGAACACTCGAGCGTCGCGAAATCGATGGTTTCAGGCACTCTATTGATGTCAAAAACCTTATCCGGGAACGCTGTGTGCATACGCACATGCCAGCTATCACAGTCGATAACCTGACCAAGTCCTTCGGTCAGACCCTCGCGCTCGACGACCTCTCCTTCCAGGTCGAAGAGGGGGAGGTGTTCGGCTTCCTCGGGCCCAACGGGGCGGGGAAGTCGACGACGATCAATATCGTGCTGGATTTTGCCCGCCCGACGTCCGGTTCGGTCTCCGTCCTCGGCATGGACGCCCAGCGCCAGAGCCGGGAGATCCGGAAGCGAACCGGTGTCCTCCCCGAAGGCGTCCAGACCTACGACCGGCTGACCGCCCGCCAGCACCTCGAGTTCGCGATCGATTCGAAAAACGCCGACAACGACCCCCAAGCGCTGCTCGAGCGCGTCGGCCTCGAGGACGCCATCGATCGGAAAGCCGGCGGCTTCTCGAAGGGGATGTCCCAGCGGCTCATGCTCGCGATGGCGCTGGTCGGCGAGCCCGACCTGCTCATCCTCGACGAGCCCTCCACCGGCCTCGACCCCAACGGGGCCCGCGAGATGCGCGACCTCGTCCGCGAGGAAAACGAGCGGGGCGCGACCGTCTTCTTCTCGAGTCACATCATGGAGCAGGTCGAGGCGGTCTGTGACCGCGTCGGCATCCTCCGCGACGGCGAGATGGTCGCCGTCGACTCCGTCGAAGGGCTGCGCGACTCCGTCGAGGGCGGCACGACGCTGCGCGTCACCGTCGACCGACTCGACGACGACGCCCTTCAGGCAATCCGCTCGCTGCCCGACGTGACCCACGCTACCGTCGAAGACGGAGAGCAGCCGACGCTCGTCGCCGAAGTCGACGGCTCCAAGACGGCCGTCCTCTCGACGCTCGAGGACCGCGGCATCGAGGTGCAGGACTTCGAGACGACCGAGGCGTCGCTCGAGGATGTCTTCCAGTCGTATACGACCGACGCCAAGGAGGTGCACGCGCGATGAGCACCGACACTGGGACTGCCGCCGGTTCGACGAGTGGCCCGGCCTCGAGTTCGATCAATCTCGAGAGCGTCCGCGCGGTCGCGAAGAAGGACTTTCAGGACGCGGTTCGGTCGTGGCTGTTCTGGGGGTTGAGTCTCCTCTTTTTCCTGTTCATGGCCGCCGTGGCCGGCATCATCGTCTGGATCGATGCGGATTTCAATACGACCCAGTTCATCTCGATCGTCAGCCTGGTGTGCAAACTCCTCATTCCGCTGGTCGCACTCGCGCTCGGCTGGCAATCGATCGCGGGCGAACGCGACTCCGGGAGTATCAAAATCCTGCTGTCGCTCCCGCACTCGCGGAAGGACGTCGTTCTCGGCAAGTTGCTCGGTCGAGCGGCCGTCCTCTCGCTGTCGCTGATCATCGGCTTCCTCATTGGAATGGTCGCGGTCGCCCTCGCGCTACAGGATTTCTCTTACTCCGCGTACATCGCGTTCCTCGCGATGACGATCCTGTATGGGGTCGCGTACCTGAGCATCGCCGTCTCGCTCTCGTCGGTGACTTCCTCGACGACGATCGCCGGTGCAGCCATGGCCGGCATCTTCGTCCTCTTCTACATCGTCTGGAACACCATCCAGCGGGCGTTGCGGGAACTGATGTATATGGGGTACTTCGAGGGCGTTACGTACACCATGTCCGGGCCGGGCGGACAGTCGTTCGAGGTGACCCGTCTCCCGAACTGGGCGCAGTTCATCAACATGATCGATCCCGGCACCTCGTATCAGAACACGATCACGATATTCAGCGCGATCTCGGGAGATCAGCTCGGCACAGCGTTCCGAGAAGCCGCCTATCCTAACGGGATCCCGTTCTACCTGCAGGAGTGGTTCTCGTTCCTGATCCTGTTGTTCTGGATCGTCGTGCCGATCGCCATCGCGCTCTACCGGTTCGATCGCGTCGACATCTGATTCGGGACAGCGTTCGAGATTTCTATCTGTCGCCCGGTCGCTCTTTCGTCGGGGGTGCCGTTTACGTCATCACCCATTGTACGGCCAGCCGTGACTGATTGCATTTTCTACGGCGGAAAGGGCGGCGTCGGCAAGACGACCTGCGCGGCCGCGACCGGGCTCTCGCTCGCCGCCGCCGGCCGAGAGACGCTGGTCGTCTCGACTGACCCGGCCCACTCGCTGGCCGACTCCTTCGAAGCCGACCTCGGGCCGGAGCCGACCGAACTCGAGGACGCCGACACACCGCCGGGCCTCGAGTCCGGCGACGACGCAGGCGGGCTGTGGGCCGTCGAGATCGATCCCGAGGCGCGCAAGGAGCGCTACGAGAAACTGGCGCGGGCGCTGGCCGCCGACCTCCGGGGCGCCGGCATCTCGCTGTCCGACGCGGAGATCGAGCGCTTCTTCGCCGCGGGCGCGCCGGCCGGCAGCGACGAGATCGCGGCGCTGGATCTGCTGGTCGAGTACGTCGATGCGGGGCGGTGGGACACCGTCGTCTTCGATACCGCGCCGACGGGCCACACCCTGCGGCTGTTCGATATGCCTGAAGCGATGGGGCTGGCCCTCGAGACGGCTCAATCGCTTCGTGGGCAGGCCAGACGGATCGGCAACGCGGCCCGGACGGCGGTGCTCGGACCGATGTCGATGATGGCCGGGAGGAGCGACGACGAGGACGAGAGCCTCGAGTCGTTTCGGGCGCGCCTCGAGCGCGCTCGCGCGATCCTCACGGATCCCGAGCGCACCGAATTTCGCGTCGTCCTGATCCCGGAGTCGATGGCGATCGCGGAGACCGACCGGCTCGTCGACCGGCTTCGCGAGGCCGGCGTCGCGGTCGATCGACTGGTCGTCAATCGGGTGCTCGAGGATCCCCACGAGGGCTGTCCCCGCTGTCGGTCCCAGCAGGCGCGCCACGAGGACCGGCTGGCGGCGATCCGAGAGACGTTTCCCGACCTCGAGGTGCTGACGCTGCCCGATCTCGAGGGAGAGGTACAGGGTCGCGAGTCGCTCGCTGTGATCGCCGCGCGGCTGCCGACCTGAGCGTCGGCCGCCGCCTTTATGGTGTCAGAATCATAACACTCATCCATGAAGCTCTCCCTCGGCGGCGACTCGTCCCCGCTTCTCACGGCGATCGGCGTGACCGTCGCGCTCGTCGCACTCGTCGGCACGCAGGTTCTGGGCTGGGAGTGGGGATCGGACCAACTCCTGCCGACGGTCATCGGTGCCGTCGCCGGCGTGATCGCCGTATACGTTTTCGTCACTCGTCGCGGTCGGCGGTAAACGGGTCCGCAAATCCTGTAGAGAAATTTACACTAGCCACGAAGCTTATGCGCGCCTCACGGGTGGTCGTATCCGTAGCTGGCACGCTACTGATCGACGTGAACCTCCTCGAGAAGTACCTGGAACGGTTGTATCGGCCGAAATCTCCACAGCGGATCTATCGGTGTTCGAACTGCGGTTGTACGTACGAGTCCAAGGACAGTACCTGTCAGGAATGCTGGAACGAGCGACTCGTTCGCATCAAGTAGTCGGCGCTCTCGCTTCTGTATCTTGTCGGCTCCGTCTCTCAGCGTTGGATCCCGGACTGACCGACGGCAGTCACTCGAGGTCGATCCCCTTCTCTTCGAGCAGCGCCCGGAACTCGTCTCCGTCGCGGATCGGCACGTCCTCGTCCTCGGCGTCGCTCCGTTTCGTCGCGCCCGGATTCTCGCCCGCGACGAGATAGTCCGTGTTCCCCGAGACGCTCCCGGTGGCGTTCGCACCGTAGGTCTCGACGAGATCCTGAGCCTCGCCTCTGGTCAGCCCCTCGAGCGAGCCGGTGAAGACGAAGGTGAGCCCCGCGAGTTCGTCGCCGCCGGCGTCGGTCTCGGCCTCCCGCGGCGAGACGTGTGCGAGCACGGCGTCGACGACGGCGGCGTTGGCCTCGCTCGCGAAAAAGTCGTGGATCGTCTCGGCGACGGTCTCGCCGATCTCGTCGACGCCCTCGAGCCGGGCGGGCTCGTCTTCCGCGGCCTCGCGGAACGCCGCGAAGGTGCCGAACTCGCGGGCGAGCTCGCGGGCCGTCGCCGGCCCGACGTGAGAGATGCCCAGTGCCGAGACGAAGTCCGCAAGCGGCGGTTCGCGGCTGGCCTCGATCTCGGACAGGAGGTTCTCGGCGCTGGTCTCGCCCCAGCCCTCGAGGTCCGTCAGGTCCGCCGCGTCGAGTTCGTAGAGGTCCGCGACCGTCTCGAGCAGGCCGGCATCGACCAGCTGGCGGACGCTCTGCTCGCCCAGCCCCTCGAGGTCGAGGCCGTCGTCGCCCGCGTAGTACTCGATCGAGCGCCGGAGCTGGGCGTCACAGCCCAGCCCGCCGGTACAGAACGCGATGGGGCCGTCGCGCTCGACGGGGCTCTCGCAGACGGGGCAGCTATCCGGCATCTCGTAGTGGCCTTTGCTCCCCTTCTCGACGACCTCCTCGACGTAGGGGATCACGTCCCCCGCCCGCTGGACGCGGACTGTATCACCCACGTTGACGTTCTTCTCGTCGATCTCCTCGGGGTTGTGCAGGCTCGCCCGCGAGACGGTGACGCCGCCGACGTCGACCGGCTCGAGCAAGGCGACGGGAGTCAGCCGGCCGGTCCGTCCGACCTGCACCGCCACGTCGGCGATACGCGTGACCTCTGCGCGGGCGGGGAACTTGTAGGCGAACGCCCAGCGGTCGTGGCGGGCCGTCCGGCCGAGGTCCTCGCGCGCGTCGCGCGAATCGACCTTGATCACGACGCCGTCGATCTCGTAGTCCAGATCGTCGCGGGCCTCGAGCATGCGGTCGCGGTAGTCGATCGCCTCCTCGACCGGGTCTCGCGGCTCGTCGCCGCTGTCTCGTGGTGGTTCGGAAGCCGCTTCGCGGTTTCCGTCATCACGAGACGGCGAAGCCGTCTCGAACGACTCCGCCGCTTGACTGTCCGCGGAGCGTTGCTCCGCGCTACTCGACTCGGTCGCGGAACGGGGTTCCGTGCTCGCCTCTACCGTCTCGACGCGGTCGTTCGTCCGCAGACCGAACTCGGGGAAGCGCTCGAGTTCCGCGCGGTGGGTGTCCTCGAGCTCGCTGGCCGCGAGCACGTCGAAGAAGAAGACCTCGAGCGGGCGCTCGGCGACGACCGCGGGGTCGAGCTGACGGATCGTGCCGGCGGTGGCGTTCCGGGGGTTCGCGAATGCCTCCTCGCCGCGCTCGATGCGCTCGCGGTTGTGCTCCTGGAAGGCGTCTTTGGGCATGTAGACCTCGCCGCGAACCGCGAGGAAGTCGGGGTAGTCGCCGTGGAGTCGCTGGGGCACGGAGCCGATGGTGCGCGCGTTGGCGGTCACGTCGTCGCCCGCACGGCCGTCGCCGCGGGTGACCGCGCGCTCGAGTCGGCCGTCCTCGTAGACGAATTCCATCGAGACGCCGTCGAACTTGGGTTCGCAGACGTAGTCGACGTCGCCGACTTCGCGCCGCACGCGGTCGCCGAACTCCCGCACGTCCTCGGCGTTGCCGCTCTGGTCGATCGAGAGCATCGGCGCGACGTGCTCGACCGTCTCGAACTCCTCTATCGGCTCGCCGCCGACCGCTCGCGTCGGGCTGTCGGGATGGGAGAGATCGAAGGCGTCCTCGAGGTCGCGCAGTCGGGCGAACAGCGCGTCGTAGGTCCGATCGGCGATCAGCGGCTCGCTCTCGACGTAGTACCGGCGGTCGTGCTCGCGGATCGCCTCGCGGAGTAGTTCGACCTGCCGCTCGGCCTCGCTCTCCGAGAGGTCCTCGACCGGTACGAAGTCGGTCGGCGGATCCCGAAGATAGGGATTGTCTTCGTCCTCGTCGGCGACAGACATTGCTCGAGAGTTGCCCTTCGCTCCCCGTTAACGTTACTGACCGCAGCCCGGTCGCCCCGCCCCGTTCCGTCTCGGGCCGTCCCGAGACGGCTCATTTCCACGGGTTGTCCACCAGTTCGGTGTGGACGCTCGAGCCGACCGCGATCCGACAGTCGGCCCGCGGGGAGGCGATACACAGGAGCACGTAGCCGGCCGCCCGATGTCGGTCCTTCAGCGCCCGCGAGAGACGGCGGTACGCGATGGCGTCGTCGACGGCACACGCGTCGATGGTTCCGTCGGCGTCGCGTTCGGCTCCCTCGACCTCGAGCAGCCGTCCGGAACAGGTCCCGCAGGCGCCCGTCCGGCAGCCGTACGGGAGCACGGCCCCGTCGCACTCGGCGGCCCCGAGGATCGTCTCGTCCTCGTCGACCGCGAGGGTCAGTGTGCGGCCGTCGGGCCACTCGAGGGTCACGTCGTGGCTCGTCATCCGCTCGAGCGGTCGGTCACTGCCAGACGTCGCTCGTGCAGTCGCCGTCGGGCCACCGGATCTCGTGGGCGCGGGCCGGTCCCGCCGGGCACTCGCCCCAGTCGACCAGGAACTCCTCGTCTAACTCGAGGGTGCCCTTCCGGGGATCGACGTCGGCTTTCAGCATCACCGAGCCGCGCTCGCCCTCCTCGGGGTAGAACTGCTCGTCCCACGAGGAGAACAGCGAGGTGGTCCAGTAGAGGCGCTCGCCGTCAAGCGAGAGCTGGATCATCTGCGGGCCGGCGCTCAGTTCGCGACCCTGGACTTCCTGGACCTCGCCGAAGGTGCCGCCGACCGAGAGCGAGTCGGCCCGCCGCGGGTTCGAGGGGTCCGAGATGTCGTACATCCAGACCTCGCCGTGGAGCCAGTTCGAGCCGAACAGGTACCGATCGTCCAGCGAGATCAGGATGTCGGTCGTCAGCCCGGGGACGGGCATGTCCCAGTCCTCGTGCTCGCGGGGCTCGAAGTCGATCACTTTCTTGGCGCGGTACCTCTCGTCACCGCCGGTAGCGTCCTCGTCGCGCCAGAAGTGGAAGATGTTCGACGAGAGCGCGGCCCCGACGAACCCGTGGGTCGACTCGGGCGTGTGGAGAAAGCGCACCTCGAGGGGAATCTGCCCCTCCTCGCCGAGGTCGATCGTCTGCTCGACGGTCCCGTCTTCCCAGTCCCAGAAGTGGATCTTCCGGCCGTAGTTGCCCGCCTCGACATCCTCGAGGTCGAAGCCCGGGTAGTACGTCTTGGGAGCGCCCCATTCGCTCGAGACCATCACGTTCTGGCGGGGCTGGTACCAGTAGTCGTAGTTCATCTCGATCTCACCCGGCGGCTCCCAGCGGCCCTCGATCTCGAAGTCGTCGTTCAGCTCGAGGAAGCCGCCCGGCAGCTCGCCGTCGGCGTCCCCGAGCATGCTGATCAGGATCTCCCCGTCGGGGATGCAGTGGACCGTGTGGGGTGCCGAGAGGTCGTACTCGTAGACCTCTTCGGGTTCGATGACTTTCGCGAGTTCGGGGTTCCGCCGGTCTTTCGCGTCGATCACGTGGATCCGCGAGGAGCGCTGGCCGGGGACGATCAGGTGTCGTCGCTCCAACCCTTCGACGTGACACGACGACGAACAGGCGTTCCAGCCGAAGTGGTGGAGTTCGTCCCCGCGGTTCGGGAGTTCGATGCGGTCGACGATTTCGCAGTACGTCTCGGAGTCTGGATCGAGGTCGACAACCGCGACGAAGTCTGGCGCGTCGACATCGGTGCCGACGTAGAGGCTCATCACGTAGGCCAGTTTCTCTCGACCGCCTTCCTCGATGGCGGCCTGTGGCGTCGCGTAGCCGGGCCCCTCGAGGCGGTGGTGATGGTGTTCGTGGTCGTGACTCGGTTCGGCGTCGTCTGGCGTGCTAGCGTCACTCATGGTACTCCCGACCACGAACGAGTAAATAAATCTGGTCGGGGGTGACGAGAGCGGACGGGGACCTACGCCCAGGGACTGTCGCCGACTCCGGCGCGGACCCGCGGCCCGACCTCGATTCGGCAGTCGGCTTGCGGGTGGGCGATACAGAGCAGGACGTAGCCGTCCGCCTGCTCGCCGTCGGTCAGCGCTGCGGGCGACCGCCGGTAGGTGAACGCGGCCGCGGCGTCGCGCGGCGCTTCCGTCCCGTTTGCGTCGGACGCGGCCGCCCCGTCATCGTTTGGTTCGTCCCGACCGTCCTCGAGTTCGATCAGCCGACCGACACAGGTGATACACGTTCCCTTCCGGCAGTCGTAGGGTAGCCGAGCGCCGGCCCGCTGGGCCGCCTCGAGGACGGTCTCCTTCCCGTCGACTTCGATCTCCTGCGTCCGGCCGTCGGGCCACTCGAGGGTCACGTCGTGGCGCGTCATCGGTCGCCCGTCTCCGTCGTCCGCTGGTGGCCGTCTCCTCTGTTCATGGGCGACGTTACGGTCGGCGAGGAAAAAGCGTTGACCCGGTGTGCGGTCGACCGCTGCCGGCCTGCGCTGGCGGACGATACCCAGTCTTTACCCACGTCCGACCCGTAGCCGCGGATAGATGGGACAGGGAACGGAGTACGGACTGGTCGATCTCGAGGAAGTCGACACCCCGGGCGACGAGTGGGAGGAGATCGACGTCTCGGACACCGAAGCGGACAAGATCGCTCGCAAGCGTGACCGCGAGTTCGAACAGTTCGAGGAGCGGATCAAGGACGCCGATCAGTTCAAGGTCGAGCAGTCGGTGTTCGACGATGCGACGTTCGCAGCGCTGTACAAGCTCGTCCAGGACGGCTACGTCGAGGCCTTCGGCGGCCCGCTCTCGACGGGCAAGGAGGCCAACGTTTACCACGCGCTCGGTGACGACCGCGAGGTCGCGGTCAAGGTCTACCGGATCAACGCTTCGAACTTCCGGCAGATGCGCGACTATCTCGAGGGCGACCCCCGATTCGAGGGGTTAGGTGGGAAGAAAAAAGACGTCGTCCTCGCGTGGACCAAGAAGGAACTCGCCAATCTCCGACGCGCGCGGAACGCCGGCGTCCGCGTTCCCGAACCGATCGCCGCCGAGCGAAACGTCCTCGTCATGGAGTACATCGGCAACGAGGACGGTCGCGCGAAACGACTTGGCGAGGTCCAGATCGAGAACCCCCAGACCGCCTACGAGGTCATGCGCGAGTACATGCGACGGCTCTACTCGGCGGGGCTGATCCACGGCGACCTGAGCGAGTACAACATTGTCTTCGACGAGGGCCAACTCGTGCTCATCGACCTCGGGCAGGCCGTCACCGTCCACCACCCCAACAGTCGCGACTTTCTCGAACGTGACTGCCGGAACGTCGCCTCGTTTTTCTCGCGGCAGGGACTCGACGTAACCGAGGAGGACCTCCTCGAGTTCGTCACGAGCCCGGAGCCGGACCCGTCCCGGGACTGACCGCCGAATCCTGCCCGACCGGTCCCGAACGCATTAGTGGCTCGCCCTCGCGCGAACGAGTATGCAGATCGGTATCATCTCGGATACGCACGACAACGCCGAGGCGACCGAACGCGCGACCGAGATCTTTCGGGCGGAGGGCGTCGAGGTCGTCATCCACTGCGGCGATTTCGTCGCGCCGCTGATGATCCCCTACTTCGAGGAGTTCGAACTCCACGGCGTCCTCGGGAACAACGACGGCGACGCGGCGAACCTGCAGGGCGCCTTCGACTCGCTGGGCGGCGAGAGCCAACTGCACGGTCGCTTTGCCGACCTCGAGTTCGACGGGCTCTCCGTCGCCGTCCTCCACGGCGAGAGCAAGGCGGAGGTCGAGGCGATCGCAGCCGGGGAGACCTACGACTTCGTCTGCTACGGCCATCATCACCAGCGCGACCGCTCGGAGGACGGCCGGACGACCGTCGTCAACCCGGGCGCACACTTCCTGACGAAATCCGAAGACGACCGAACCGTGGCGATCCTCGATACGCACACGGAATCGGTGCAGTTCCGGTCAGTCCGCGAGTGAGGGGGTCGGCCACGCTGTGACCGGAGACGGCCACGCGCGTCGTTCCCACGACCCACCCGGTGGTCGCGGACCAAGCGCTTAACCTCGCTCAGCAAGTAGCAGGCTGTATGCAGCACGTGAAGATTCCGCAGGACCGCATCGGCGTTCTCATCGGCGAAGGCGGCGAGACGATGCGCGAGATCGAGGCCGAAGCGGAAGTGCGACTCGACATCGACTCGGAGAACGGCTCCGTCGCAGTCGAGACCGTCGGCGATCCCGTTCTGGGGCTCAAAGCACCCGAAATCGTCCGCGCCATCGGCCGCGGCTTCGCACCCGAGGAGGCCATGCGGCTGCTCGAGGACGATATGATGTTGTTCGACCTCGTCGACATCGACGCCGCCGCGCGCAACAAAAACGACATGAAACGCAAGAAGGGTCGGCTCATCGGCGAGGGCGGCCGCACCCGGGAACTGATGGAGGAACTGACCGGGGCCGACGTCGTCATCTACGGCTCGACGCTCGGAATCATCGGCGCGCCACAGGAGGTCGACGCCGTCCGCAGCGCCGCCGAGATGCTCTTAGACGGGGCCCCACACGGCGCAGTGTATTCGTTCCTCGAGGAGAAACACAACGAGATGAAACACCAGGGGATGGAGTACCACCGGTTCCCCGGCGGCCAGTCCTGATCGCTGCGCGTTCACGTCGGTTCTGTCTCTCCGCTCGTCGTCTCGCCCGGTCGTTTCCGCATTTGGTATAAATACCCACTCGACGGCCGGACCGAAACCACCGGACGGGGGTGAACTCGAGCGGGTCTATTCAACCAATAGCAAAAGAGTTATATAGAATAGCAATCAATCTCTCAGTTGACTATGGCTCAACAGATGGGCAACCAGCCCCTCATCGTACTCTCGGAGGACAGCCAGCGGACCTCCGGCAAAGACGCGCAGTCGATGAACGTACAGGCCGGCAAGGCCGTCGCCGAGTCGGTCCGGACGACGCTCGGCCCGAAGGGGATGGACAAGATGCTCGTCGACTCCTCGGGCAACGTCATCGTCACGAACGACGGCGTCACGCTGCTCTCGGAGATGGAGATCGACCACCCTGCAGCCGACATGATCGTCGAAGTCGCGGAGACGCAGGAAGACGAGGTCGGTGACGGCACCACGAGCGCCGTCGTCGTCTCCGGTGAACTCCTCAGCCAGGCCGAGGACCTCTTAGACCAGGACATCCACGCGACCACCCTCGCACAGGGGTACCGCGAGGCCGCCGAGGAAGCGACCAAGGCACTCGAGGAGATCGCCATCGATGTCGACGAAGACGACACGGAGATCTTAGAACAGATCGCCGCGACGGCGATGACCGGCAAGGGCGCGGAGAACGCCAAGGACCTGCTCTCGGGACTCGTCGTCGAGGCCGTCCAGACGGTCGCCGACGACGACGGCGTCGACACGGACAACATCAAAGTCGAGAAGGTCGTCGGCGGCTCGATCGAGAACTCCGAGCTCGTCGAGGGTGTCATCGTCGACAAGGAGCGCGTCTCCGAGAACATGCCCTACTTCGCCGAAGACGCCAACATCGCGATCATCGACGGCGACTTAGAGATCAAGGAGACCGAGATCGACGCCGAGGTCAACGTCACCGACCCCGACCAGCTCGAGCAGTTCTTAGAACAGGAGGAGGCCCAGCTGCGCGAGATGGCCGAGACGATCGCCGACGTCGGCGCCGACGTCGTCTTCGTCGACGGCGGCATCGACGACATGGCCCAGCACTACCTCGCTCAGGAGGGTATCATCGCCGTCCGCCGCGTCAAGTCCAGCGACCAGTCCCAGCTGGCTCGCTCGACCGGCGCGACGCCCGTCTCGACGGTCGACGACCTCTCCGAGGACGATCTGGGCACAGCCGGTAGCGTCGCCCAGAAGGAGATCGCCGGCGACCAGCGCATCTTCGTCGAGGATGTCGAGGACGCACAGGCCGTCACCCTGATCCTCCGCGGTGGCACCGAACACGTCATCGACGAAGTCGACCGCGCCATCGAGGACTCGCTGGGCGTCGTCCGCACGACCATCGAGGACGGCAAAGTGCTCGCCGGCGGCGGCGCGCCCGAGATCGACGTCTCGCTCGCGCTTCGGGACTACGCCGACTCCGTCGGCGGCCGCGAACAGCTCGCCGTTGAGGCCTTCGCCGACGCGCTCGAGGTCATCCCGCGAACGCTGGCCGAGAACGCGGGACTGGACCCCATCGACTCGCTGGTCGAACTCCGTAGTGCCCACGACGGCGGCGACACGGCCGCCGGCCTCGACGCCTACACCGGCGACACCATCGACATGGAAGCCGAGGGCGTCTACGAGCCGCTGCGCGTCAAGACGCAGGCCATCGAGTCCGCCACCGAGGCGGCCGTTATGCTGTTGCGCATCGACGACGTCATCGCCGCGGGCGACCTCGCGGTCTCCCACGACGACGATGACGAGGACATGCCCGCCGGCGGCCCCGGTGGCATGGGCGGCGGCATGGGCGGTATGGGCGGTGGCATGGGCGGCATGATGTAGGAGCGGTTCGGAACGAACGCAGTGAGTGAGAACCGCTGAAAGCGAGCGGGGAACGGAGTGACCCGCGAGCTAAAACTAAATTTTGCTCTGCGGGCCGGGCAAGCCGCCCCTCGGCAAAATTTAGTATAAAAGCACTCCTCCCTCCGTTCCGGGACGCTTCGCGTCCCTCCACATCGGTCGTCGGCCCGCTCGGGCTTGCCGGCCCTCGCGGCGATAACGGAGGACGCTACCGCTCGACCGCCTCTTGAAGTCGGCCCATACTTTCATTTCGGCGTTTTGGTCGCTGCTCCCGAACCCAGTGGAACACTCCATACTCCGCGCTTCTTCCGCTCGCTCGACGCGGTCGCGATTTCGCTCCGATTTTCTCACTCCACGTAGCCGCTGCTCGCGAGGCGCTTCAACGCAACTCTATTGTTTCTTTCACTACAACTCCTTTTCGTGACGAACGACGCCGACAGAAAACGCGACGTGGCGAGCGCCTTCGGCGGCGCGACGGACGGCTACCTGACGGGTGACGTACTCAAGCAGGGCGCGGACCTCGAGCAACTCGTCGACTGGTCGGCCGACGCGACGCGTGCGCTCGACGTGGCGACAGGTGCCGGACACGTTGCCGGTGCGCTCGCTGACGCCGGTGTCTCGAGAGTGGTCGCCGCCGATCTCTCCCCGGAGATGGTCCGGACGGCGACGACCGAGTATCCCCGCGCCGAGGGCGTGGCGGTCGACGCCGAACGGCTGCCGTTCGCCAGCGATCGGTTCGATGCGGTCACGTGCCGCTTCGCCGCGCATCACTTTCCCGACCCCGCGGCGTTTCTGTCGGAGGTCGAACGCGTCGTCGCGCCGGGCGGCGTCGTCGCGCTCGAGGACCTCTGTGTCCCGTCCGATCCAGAGCTAGCCGCGTACGTCAACCGGCTCGAGCGACTGCGCGATCCGGGTCACGTCGAAACCTATTCTCGAGCGCGCTGGCTCGAACTCTTCGCCGAAACCGGGCTGACGGTCGAGGCCGACCGCGAGACGAGCCGTCGGCTCGAGGTCGACGCCTGGCTCGATCGGATGGACGTGCCGGCCGACCGCCGGCGGGAGAGCAGGGGGATGCTGGCAGACGCGCCGGCGGCGCTCGAGGAGGCGTTCGAATTCGAGTACGAATCCGACGGCGACGGTGACGGACAGCGGCTGGTCTCGTATCGAACGGGCGTCGCGCTGTTCCGGGCGACGGTCTAAGGTGTCGGCATCCCACGCGAGCGATACTGACGACTAAGTAGCGTCCCGCGATAGTCACTCGTATGAACACGCTGCTTCTGAACAGCGACGACGTCGACGACCACGCGCGACTGGCCGACGTCATCGACGCCGTCGAGCAGGCCTTCGGGGCCTTCGAGCGCGGGACGACGCAGATGCCCGCCAAATCATACATCGACCTCCCGCAGTACAACGGCGACTTCCGGTCGATGCCCGCTTACCTGGACACCGGCGAGTGGGACGCCGCTGGACTCAAGTGGGTCAACGTCCACCCGGACAATCGCGCCGACCACGACCTGCCGACGGTCCTCGGGACGATGATCTACTCCGACCCCGAGACCGCGTTCCCGCTCGCGATCATGGACGGCACGACGCTCACGATGAAGCGGACCGGCGCAGCGGCGGCCGTCGCCACCGACTATCTGGCCGTCGACGACGCCTCGAGCCTGGGCCTCGTCGGGGCCGGCGTCCAGTCGTACACGCAACTCGAGGCGATCAGCGAGGTTCGGCCGATCGAGGAGGTCGTCGTCTCCGATCCGGACGACGAGCGCGTCCGGCGGTTCGTCGAGACCTACGAGGACCGGTTCGACGTTCGCGGCGGCTCGATCTCCGAGGCTGGTCACTGCGACGTGTGCTCGACCGTGACGCCCGTCGAGGAGCCGATCGTCGGTCGCGACGACGTCGGCGAGCGCACGCACGTCAACGCCATCGGGGCCGACGCCGAGGGGAAACACGAACTCGCGGACGCGCTGCTCGCGGCGGCGACGATCGTCATCGACGACCACGAGCAGTGCACTCACTCGGGCGAGATCAACGTCCCCTACCGAGCGGGGACGCTGACCGACGCGGACATCTACGGCGAGATCGGCGAACTCGTTGTCGGAGCGAAAGACGGACGGATCGACGAGACGGGGATCACGGTCTTCGACTCGACGGGGCTCGCGATCCAGGACGTGGCGGCCGCGCGCGTAGTCTACGAGCGAGCGTCGACCGACGGCGCGGGGTACGAGTTCGATATGATCGGCGTCGGCGGTTCGTCGTAGCCGGGACTTCGATCTGATTCGGGCGCGCCGCGCGCTCGGTGGTGGGCGGTTCCGCGGCCCCGATTCGCGACCGGATTCCAGCGCGGGTGCCGTCCGCGGGAGGGGGTGTTTTCTATCTGTCCCCCGTTTTGTGAGACGGCATGGACCACGTCCGGACGCTCGAGTGCACGCTCTGTGGCGAGACGTACGACCCCGAGCAGATCGTCTACACCTGTTCGAACCACCCCGGCGTCCGGGGGATTCTCGAGGTACGGTACGATTACGATGTCGTGCGCGACCGCTTCGACGAACCTCTCGACGGGAATATCCGAGATCAGTGGAAGTATCGGGCGTTCCTCCCGGTCGATGCGGACGCGGAGCCGGTGACGTTACACGAAGGGGGAACGGAGCTCTACGACGCGCCGCGACTCGGCGACGAACTGGGGGTCCGCATGCGCGTGAAAGACGACGGCCGCAATCCGACGGGCGTCCTGAAAGACCGCGCGACCAGCGTCTCGGTGACGAAGGCCGCTCACGCCGGGCGTGATGTCGTGACGTGCGCTTCCACGGGCAACGCCGCGGCCTCGCTCGCGGGCTACGCCGCTCGCGGCGGCCTCGACTGTCGGCTCTTCGTTCCCGGCGACGCGCCCGAAGAGAAGCTGGCGCAGCCGCTCGTCTACGGTGCCGATGTCCTCGCCGTCGACGGAAGCTACGACGAGGCCTACGACCTCAGCATGGAAGTGACCGAGGCGTTCGGCTGGTACAACCGCAACGCCGCGGTCAACCCGTTTC
This sequence comes from Natrinema marinum, assembly GCF_024296685.1. NCBI lineage: Archaea > Methanobacteriati > Methanobacteriota > Halobacteria > Halobacteriales > Natrialbaceae > Natrinema > Natrinema marinum. Next base: position 3,123,565 of record NZ_CP100763.1, read on the forward strand.
AGGTCGAGGGAAAGCGAACCGTCGGGCACGAACTCGCCGAGCAGACGCAAGGCGACGTGCCGGACTGGCTCGTGTTCTCGATGGGCGACGGCTGTACGATCTACGGCGGCTGGAAGGGGTTTCGCGAGTTCCGCGACCTCGGCTTCGTCGACGAAGTGCCGAATCTGCTCGGCGTTCAGGCCGATGGAGCGAGCGCCATCCACGACGCGTTCCACGACCACGACTCGACCGACGAGGTCGTGAATACGCTCGCCGACAGCATCGCGGTCGGCCGGCCGCGCAACACGGTCAAGGCGGTGAAAGCGCTGCGCGAAAGCGGCGGGACATCCGTCCTCGTCAGCGACGAGGCGATCCTCCGAGCGGAGAAGACGCTTGGAAGCACGGAAGGGATCTACGCCGAACCCGCGGGGGCGACGCCGATCGCGGGGGTCCGCAAAGCGCGTGCCGAGGGGATCATCGATCCGGACGAATCGGTGCTGGCCGTCGTCACCGGTTACGGGTTGAAGGACACGGAAAGCGCCATGCGGGCGTCCGGAAACGTCACGGAGATCACACCGGAGATCGCCGAGGTCGACCGACGGTACGATTCGGCCGAGTGACGGCCGGCCGCCCGAACCGGAGCCGACGGCAACGCCCCGCGGTGATCCGAGTTCCCGCCTCGGCGTCGCGCCGCTTGCCGTTCTTCGAGCGAGACCCGTCGGAGGTCGCGCGCGGCTTACCCGCGGGACAGTCGCCGCGGGACCGAACCGGTCATCGGCAGTTCGTCGGCGTAGTGCAACACCGGATCGTCGGTCGGCGTCGGCAATCCGTTGGCCTCGAACATCGTGTTCTCGTGGATCGTCGCGACCGCCGGCTGGAGCGGCCACGGGTCGTGGGCCAGTTCGCTAGTCAGGACGCCGCTCGCGGTCGGGACGTAGATACGGCGGCGGGCGGTGAGCCAGTAAGCGAGCGAGCCCGGTTCGGCGGTAAAGACGTCTCCGTCGGGTCGATAGGTCGCCGCGAACCGGGCTGGCGTGTCGCCGTCCGCGAACTGCCGCTCGCTCGAGAAGGCGACGTGGTTCTCTTCGGTCGCACCGACTCGCATGGTCGCGTCGTAGATCGGCAGACTCGTCGTTCGACCGAGGGTCGTCGCGACCAGCGAACTGCCGACGTCGATACTGAAGTAATACAGGCCCGGTTCGTCCCGGTGACGGACGTACGTTCGGACGGCGAGTTCGGCGAACGCTAGCCGGGTGATCGACGGCGTCCCGCGGATCCCGACGTTCGTAACTACGAACGGCAACACGCTCAGCCAGGCGTGTCCATCGCGGGTCTCGAGTGTCAACTGGCCGGGAACGTGTGGCCGAAGCTCGTCGGGTTCGACCGGCCAGTGAGCGAACAGTCCGTCGCGCCACGTCATCGAGGTGATGTGTGGTGATTTCGACGCCGACCCCCCTGCGAACCTCCATCGAAACGAATCCGTGCGTTGTGCGTTCATCCTCGGCAACAGGTACTGTACCCACCCGTACCACGTACCGACGTATAAATCGGATAGCCAGCTGTCAGATCCGGTGGTGGTTCGGTCGCCAGCCGCGATCGTGGGCTCGCGATCGAATCGCGCCGGTCGGCCTCAATCAGCCGGGTCGATCGCGGCGTCGTCCGGCTTCTCGAGGGTGACACCGTCCGAGCCGTCCCCGCTCGATCCGCCCGATTCGATCCGCTCGATCACCTGCTCGGTCGCGTCGGTGGCCCGAAGCACCAACACGCCGAATCCGACGCGGGTGAGTACGTCGAGGTAGACAGCGAGGAAGACCCCGCTGAACGCGTCGAGCAGTCCCAGGTTCTGCCGCGAGGCGATACCGAGGACCAGATAGAGCACCCACAGCAGGAGGAGCAGGTTACGGAGCTTCCCGTAGAGGAGGACGCGCTCGCCGCTTTGTTTTCCGGACCGTCTCGTGACCGGCCACACCATCAGATAGATGAGCACGACGAGGCTGACGAGCGCGGACAGCGTAGCCACCGAATCCAGCGGCGACTCGAGGAAGTAGCCGACGGCCGTCACGCCGACCCAGCCCAAACCGAAGACGACCATCGCGACCTGTTGGCGTGTGCTCGCGCCCGCGACGAGGCCGGCGATGATGATCATGACCGGCGTCGCGATGACGTAGTCGATGTAGCGGCTCATCGGGATCGGTTGGCCGTTGGCCGCCGTGGCGGTCAACAGCTCCGCCGACATCCCGAAGTAACCGAGCGCGAGCGTCCCGCAGATGAGCGGGATCGAGAGGTAGTATCGGCGCTTGCCCGTGGGCATTCGACTAACCCAGACGAGGAATCCGAGCGTCGCGGCCACCTGCACGTAGAAGGCAAATCGGTAGAGCTGTAGTTCGGGGATCATCGGGAATCACCGCCCTGTCCCGCGGCGGCTGCGGTCGGATTCGCCGACGACGACACGGAGAACTCGTCGACGGCGTCGGCGAGATCCGCTGCGCGTTCGTCGAGTCGGGTCGCCTCGGCCGAGACGTCGCTGATCGTCGCGGTCGTCTCCTCGGCGGCCGCGGCGACCTGCTGGGCCTGCGAGGTCGTCTCGTTGGCGACGCTCGCGACGTCTTGGACGATCGTCGCCAGCTCCTCGGCGGAGCCGGCCTGTTCGTCGGTCGCCTGGTCGATCTCCTCGACGCCGGCGGCCACCTGTTCGATCTCCGTCGCGATCCGGTCTAACTTCCGCGAGAGATCGTCGACCCGACCGGTCGCGGAACCGATCGTCGCCTCTGCTTGCTGTATTTGCGTTGCGCTCTCGGTCGCCCGCTGTTGAATCGATTCGATCATGATTTCGACGTCGTCGACTGCCGACTGGGTCTGTGCTGCGAGTTCCTTGACCTCGTCGGCGACGGCCTGGAAACCGCCGCTATCGCTCGAGGCGCTCTCGGATCGCGCGGACTCGATAGCCGCGTTCAACGCGAGCATGTTCGTCTGCCCGGCGATCTCGTCGATCAACTCGACGATCTCTTGGATCTGTTCTGCCTCCTCGTCGAGCGAGCGGATCGTCTCGGCGACGGCTTCCGTCTGGTCGCTGGCCGCGTGCATCTCCGCAGTCGTCTCCGCGACCGCCTGCCGGCCTTCGGTGGCCAGTTCGTCGACCTCGTTGGACTGCTCGGCGATCGAACTCGTCGCGGCCGCGACCTCCTCGACGGTCGCGGACATCTCCTTGACCTCGGTCGTCGCGACCGAGAGGTCCTCGGCCTGCTTTGCGGAGCCGTCTGAAATCTCTTGCACCGAAGTGCTGACCTCTTGACTCGCCCGTCGAATCTCGTCGGAACTGGTCTGGACCTCGGTACTCGTTCGGGCGACCTCCGCGGAGATCGTCTTGACCTGTGCGACTGCCTCCTCGAGGTCGGCGATCATCTCGTTGAACGCCTCGGCGATCGACGTCATCGCTTCGTGGTCCGTCTCCGGCTCGAGGCGCTGTTCGAGGTCCCCGGCGGCACACGCCGCCATGACCTCGCTGTAGCGTTCGGCCTCGGCCTCGAGTTCTCGGTTGCGCTGTTCGGTCCGCTGCTGGGCCTCGCGGGCGCGTTCGCGCTGGTCTTCCAGATCGGACAGCGTCTCCTTGAGCGAGTCACGCATCGTGGCGAAAGAGGCATAGAGGGTCCCGACCTCGTCGATCCGGTCGGTTTCGAGATCGACCTCGAGGTCGCCCTCGCCCATCCGCTCGGCTTTGTTCGCGAGCCGACGGAGGTTCAGCGAGATGTTGCCCCCGAGGACGATCCCGACGAACCCAAGATGGAGGAAGAAGACGAAAAGCATCGCGACCAGCGACGCCGTCGCGGTGTTTTGCGGCGCGTAGACGGCCGTCGCGGTGTCGTAGGTCGTGACCGTTAGCGACGTTTCGCCGATATCGATGGTCGCCGCCGTCGCCGCGTACTCCGTGTCGGTCCCCTCGGGAACCCCCGTCACGACACCGTCGTCGGACGGCGAGACGGCGGTCAGAACCGAGCCGTCGCCGATCGACGCCTCGTCACCGACCGCCGCGACCGTTGCGCCGTCGCCGTCGGTGACGACCGTCCGTGCGCCCTCCGTCTCGAGGACCGACGCGAACGCGTCGACGGGTGCGGAGACGACCACGTAGCCCTGACTGCCGTCGTCGCGCTCGACGCTGGTGACGAAAGAGAGAACCGAACCGTTGGTCGCCACCCCCTGATGAGCGGCACTCGGCCCGTTCGTCTCTCCCTCGACCCCGGCCGCTTCGAAGAAGCTCTCCCCGACGGCCCCGTCGGTACTGCTCGCGAGGACGCTCCCGTCCCCGTCGAGATAGTGTATCGCTGCGATCCGACCCTCACGGGCGGAGTGGGTCGCCGCAAGCTCGGTTTCGATCTCGTCGGCCGTTCCCCCCTCGACTGTCGGATCGGTAGCGAGTCCGCTCGCCGTCTCGCCGGTCGTCTCGAGCCAGACCGCGGCGACGTCACTTCGGTCGTCGGTCCGGTCATCGAAGTGATCCGCCGCCGCAGGGCCGACGGACCCCGAGACGTGGCCGAGAAAGAGTGTGCCGACGGCAAGCGTCATCACCGCTATTAACACGAAAATCAATCCGATCTTTACGCTATACGTTTCTCTGAGCCGGTCCGGGATAGTGTCCTCGAGTGCCATATTGTCACATCGGTTGAGCAACCCAGTGCTCTCTGCCTTCCTAATCCCTGTTTTCCTTCCCCATTGAATGTATCGGTTGAATTGATTGTTGCCCGAGGTAGTCAGTAATGATCCCGTCTAAGAGTGGGATACAGACAGTGACGGTGCGGTATAATTCTAGCGACGGTCGTATCCGATGAACGTAAATTCAGTTTTAACGTAATGCTAACAGCAGTCCGCACGGGTCGATCGATTCCGCGGACGATCGGCGCTGAGAACCGCGAGAGCGATAGTTGCAAGAACGAAAACGAGCGATCACGGCGCGGTATCGGGGGAGTGTCGCCGGTCGGTCCGATCCCGCTGCGCTTTCAGTCGTCGATTTCGATGGCCGGTCGGCCGGGTTCGGCGTTCGCGAGCACGTCCGCGTCGGCCTCCTCGGCGCGGACGACGCGAACCGGGGCCTCGAACTCGCGTTCGATCAGCCACGCCGCCGACTCGAGCGCCGCGTACTCCTCGTCGGACTCGAGCGTCATCGAGAGCGCCTCTCGCTCGGCTTGCAGATCCTGCCCATAACTGGCCGCGGCGTCACCCTGCTCGCGGATGTGGTCCTGTTGCATCAGTTCGCCGATCAGGTTGTCCGCGTCGCTTTCGATCGCGATCTCCAAGGCGTCGTACTTCCAGTCGGGGGCGACGACGACGTCGATCGCCGTCGGATCCTCGATCCCCGCGACGTCGACGATGTCGCGGATGTCTTCGCGCGTGTTCTCGACCAGCCGGCGGCGCTTGGCGACCCGGTCACGGTCGATCTCGGCGGTCGGCCAGTCGGCCTCGGCGGCGAAGCCCTCGCCGCCCAAGTCGTCGAACAGTTCCTCGGCCAGATGCGGCGCAACCGGCGCGAGCAGGCGGACGACGGTCGACAGTCCGCGTTCGTAGGTCTCGGCGTGGGGCTCGGTGTAGTCGACGTACTGGCGCAGCGTCCGCGTCAGGTCTTGGGTCTCTCGCAGCGCCTTGTTGAACGTCAGGGCGTCGTACTCCTCGCTGGCGATGGCGATCGTCGCGTCGATCTCCGCGTCGACGTAGCTCGCGATCGCGTCGTCGTCGCCGGCCGGCCGCTCGGCGGCGTACGTCGCGACCATCTCTTTGAGCCGCGTCAGGAAGGCGTACGTCGACTTGACGCCCTCCTCGCTCCAGTCGAAGTCGCGTTCGGGCTGGGCCGCCTGCATCATGAACAGCCGCGCCGTGTCCGCGCCGTACTCCTCGACGATCCGCTGGGGCGAGACGACGTTGCCCTTGGACTTGGACATCTTCTCGCCCTCGAGTTGGACCATCCCCTGGGCGAGCAGGTTCGTAAAGGGCTCGCGGTGCTCGAGTCCCTCGTGGTCGGCCAGCACCTTCGTGAAAAAGCGCGAGTAGAGCAGGTGCATCACGGCGTGTTCGATGCCGCCGACGTACTGGTCGACGGGCATCCAGTCGTTGGCCCGCTCGCGGTCGAAGGGCGCGTCCTCGAGGTCCGGCGAGACGTACCGCAGGAAGTACCACGAGGAGTCGACGAAGGTGTCCATCGTGTCGGTCTCCCGTTCGGCGGGGGCCCCGCACTCGGGACACGTCGTCTCCTTCCACTCCTCGGCGGCGTCAAGCGGGTTGCCGGTCGTGTTGATGAACTCGGGGAGTTCGACGGGCAGGTCCTCTTCGGGGACCGTCACGGGGCCACAGTCCGAACAGTGGACGACCGGGATCGGCGTCCCCCAGTAGCGCTGCCGGGAGATTCCCCAGTCGCGAAGCTGGTACTGCGTGGCCTCTTCGGCGCTCTCGATATCCTCGGTGAGTCGCTCGCGGGCGGTCTCGCTGTCGAGGCCGCTGTATTCCCCGGAGTCGATCAGGACGCCGTCCTCGGTGAACGCCGCCTCGTCCACGTCCGGGGCCGTCGGCTTCGCGTCGCCTTCGGGTTCGGGGGCGATGACCGGTCGGATGTCGATGTCGTGCTTTTTCGCGAACGCGTGGTCGCGCTCGTCGTGTCCGGGGACGGCCATCAGCGCGCCCGTTCCGACGTCTGAGAGGACGAAGTCGGCGACGTAGACGGGGATCTCCTCGCCGGTAGCGGGATTGGTCGCGGTCAGGCCCGTCTCGACGCCGTTTGGCTCGTCGCCCTCCGGATCGGCCTCGTGGTGGACGAACTCGTGGACGGCGTCGTCTTCCCGGGCCAGTTCCTCGCTGATCGGGTGGTCCGGCGCGAGCGCGAAGAAGGTCGCCCCGTAGATGGTGTCGAGGCGGGTCGTGAACGCCGTGACCGGGCCGTGTCCCTCGATCTGGAAATCGACCTCGCTGCCGTACTGCCGGCCGATCCAGTTGCGCTGCATCTGCCGGACCGAGTTGGGCCACCCCTCGAGGTCGTCGATGGCCTCGAGCAGTTCGTCGGCGTACTCGGTGATCTGCAGGAACCACTGGTCGAGTTCGCGCTGTTCGACGGGCGTATCACAGCGCCAGCAGAGTTCGGCCTCGCCCTCGACTTGTTCGTCGGCTAGTACGGTCTCGCAGGTGGGACACCAGTTGACCTCGGCGTCGCGGCGCTCAACGAGGCCTTCTTCGTAGAAGCGCTCGAAGAGCCACTGGTTCCACTGGTAGTACTCGGGCGTGCAGGTGGTGACCTCCCGCTCCCAGTCGTAGCCAAAGCCCATCGCCTCCATCTGGCCTTTCATCGTCTCGATGCAGTCGAAGGTCCAGTCCCGCGGGTTCGTATCGCGTTCTTTGGCGGCGTTCTCGGCGGGGAGGCCGAACGCGTCCCACCCCATCGGATGGAGGACCTCGTCGCCTCGCATCCGTCGGTAGCGGGCGTACGCGTCCGTGATCGTGTAGTTTCTGACGTGGCCCATGTGGAGCTTGCCCGACGGGTACGGGTACATCCCGAGGACGTACGTCGGATCGTCGACGCCGTCGGGCGTCCGGTAGACGTTCGACTCGTCCCACGCCTCCTGCCAGCGCCGTTCGACCGCCGCGTGGTCGTATCCCGCGTCACTCATTTGCTTATATACCACTAGGCGGGGACGCCGCCCTATACCTTTCCATACACTAGCCCGCCCCGACGACCTTCCTCGCAACCGACGCGTTCGCCGACCGACCGTTACCTCGAAACAGACCTCACCGTCGGCCGTCCGGGCGGTTCCGGAAGGCGAGGAGTTTTATCTTCCCCTCGTCCCATCTCGTTCCATGGTAGCAGATTCCACCGTCTTCGTCACGGGCGCGAGCCAGGGACTGGGCCGCGAAATCGCCGTCGCGTTCGCGAACGAGGGCGCGAACGTCGCGCTCGCGGCCCGCAGCGACGGCATCTACGAGACCGCCGAGGAAATCGACGCACCGGGTCGGACGCTCACTGTCGAGACCGACGTGACAGACCCCGACTCGGTTGCCGACGCGATCGACGAAACGGTCGCGACCTTCGGCGGTCTGGACTGTCTCGTAAACAATGCGGGAATCGCCGGCCCCACCGCGCCCCTCGAGGGGACGACCGATGACGAGTGGCTCGAGACCTTAGACGTCAACGTCGTCGGCGTCGCTCGCGTCACCCGCGAGGCGGCTCCCCATCTCCGCGAGTCCGAACGGGGGAGCGTCGTCAACATCTCCTCGATCGGCGGCAAACGCCCCTACGCCAACCGGACGCCCTACGCCGCCTCGAAGATGGGGCTGATCGGCGTGACCCGCGCGATGGCCGCGGAGTTCGGCGACGACGGCGTCACCGTCAACGCGATCTGTCCCGGCCCGGTCGAGGGCGAGCGGATCCGGAACGTCTTCGAACGCCAGGCCGAGGAGGCGGGTGTTCCCGCCGAAGCGGTCGAGGGGGAAGTCGTCGATCGCCTCATGATCGACGACCTGGTCCCGCCCGAGGAGGTCGCCGAACTGGCCGTCCACCTCGCGAGCGCGGACTCGAGACACATTACGGGGCAGGATATCAACGTCTCGTCCGGCGGCGCGTGGTACTAACGCCGGGAATGGGCCGAGCCCGCGTTTAGAGAATACCGAGTATCGCGACGAGCACGCCGAGACCGACGAACACACCGCTGACTACCTTTCGCATGCGGATCTCCGAGCGCAACCGCTCCTCCTGGGCCTCGAGGTCGCCGGCCGCGATCGACAGCGGCGTCTCGTCGGTGCCCCGAAGGACGTACCCGTCTGCCGTCTCGGTCAGTTCGCCGTGGACGATCAGTTCGTCGCCGCTATGGACGACGGTGGCCTGATACTTGTCTGGCATGGTCGTCTTCTTGCCGACGCTGACCGTGACCTCTACGTCGCTCAACACGCCGTCTTCGCCGGCCAGCCCCGTTCGCTCTAAGAACCGGTTTATCGGGTCGAGCTCGCCGAGATAGACGTCCGTGTTCGGCTCACCGAGAAACACCTGCGACGAGTCGAACGGGTCGTCCACGTCGGCCGCGAGCGCCGCGGCGTCGATGCGAACGCGGTCCCAGCTATGATCGACGGCAACGTCGCCGACCGCAAGTTCGCCGTCGACGGTCCGCCATCGACTGCCGTTCCCCGTTCCCTCCTTCCGGCGGAGCCGCCACGCCCAGAGGGCGGCCGAATCGGTTTCGTTCGACTCTGGACCGGTTTGCTCCGGCGACGCCGGTTCGACGACGGAGACCGGTCCGCTGACCGTCGCTTCGCCTCCCGGCTCGAGCCGACCTTCGTCCGTCGATTCGAGTTCGTCGATCGTCGTTTGCCGACTGCCCAACCGCCGGGCGCTCGAGAACGCCATCACACCGAACAGCACGAAGCCTGCTGCGACAGCGAGGACGAACAGTGTCTCCATACCCGTGCATGTGTAAACGAGATATAATAATGGTGTGATATATCCCGCCAGCGACGCGGTCGGTAGCTGTCGATCGCTATCGCTCGTCGATCACGTTTCGGCATGCGGGTCTCGACGGACCGAACCACCGGCCACCAGCGGCTTCGAACTTGAGTCCCGTCGCTGCTGGCGCTATTCGATATCGATGTGGCGCGTCTCTTCGCCGCCCGACTCTTTCGGCAGCTGGACCGTTAGCACGCCGTTTTCGAAACCCGCGGCGACAGCCTCCTCGTCGACCGGTTCGGGCAGGCGGACCCGTCGGCTCGCGGACGTTTTCGTCCGCTCGCGACGGAGGTATCGGCCATCGGCGTGTTGGGCTTCGTCCGTCCGGTTGGCCTCGAAGCGTAGCGACCCCTCCGAGAGCGTCAGGTCGATGTCGTCTGTCTCGTAGCCCGGCAGGTCGGCGGTGACGACGTACTCCTCGCCGGTGTCGGCGACGTCGATCGGGACGGTACCGGGTACCTGAAGGCCGCCGGCGCTCATCCCCTCCTCGACCTGTCGGCTCACGCGGTCTAACAGCTCCTCGATCTCGTCGAACGGATTGCGTCGCATGGCGGCATGTAGGATCCCGACGGGGATAAATTCTGCCCGCAGTGTGACGACAGAAGGGGCTACTCGGGGAGGGTCACCAGTCCGTCGTCGAGGGCGTCGAACAGGACCTCGCGCGCGTGGCCGTCGGGGTCGACGCCCTCGTAGACCGCCTGCACCTCGCCGTCGGCCAGCAGGAACGTTGTGCGTGCGGTCTTGCCGTCCCGCAATTCGACGCCGAAGGCGTCGGCGATCGCCGCGTCGGGATCCGCGAGCAGGTCGAACTCGAGGCCTTCCGACTCGCAAAAGGACCGGTGGGAGTCGACGCCGTCGGTCGAAACGCCGTAGACGTCGACGCCGGCGTCCCGATAGGTCTCGCGCTCGCGCTGGAACTGGTTGGCCTCGACGGTACAGCCGGGGGTGTCGTCTTTCGGATAGAAGTAGAGGACGGTCGGCTCCTCGAACTCGAGGGTGACCTCCTCGCCGTCCTGGTTCGATGCGGCCACGGTCGGCGCGTCGTCGCCGGCGTTGAGTGACATACTCGCCGTACCGCGGGATACGGAAAACAGTTTTTGGTCCCGGCGAGCACGGTTCCGTCTCGGGCGGCGAAACGGTGGCTGCTCGCTCGAGGCCCGGCGTATCAAGTACGCTTCCCTGATTTACAGCCACTGTGGAGAATCAGCACGCCTTACAGAAGGGCCGTGGTACCGAGGAATGCGGCGAGACGCGGCGTGTCCGGGTTGGGGTAGTGGCTATCCTTCAGCCTGTGCGGGCTGAGACGCGGAGTTCGATTCTCGCACCCGGACTGTTCGTGGGGACGCTGACGATCGTCCCGTCGGTTCGGACCCTGCGTTCGGCTCCGGTATCGGGGACGGTCGGGTCGGGGTGGGTCGGCCGACGTCGGTCCGCTTATGGCGGCTCTGTCCCGTACGTGATCGCATGGAAGAGATCGCGCTTCACACCGGTACGGAACACCCGAATCTCCTGTGGATCCTCGGACCGGCGCTGCTGACGTTCGTCGCCGGACTCGGCCTCGGTGCGGCCGCCTACGCTGACCGAATCCGCTCGTGGCTCCGCCCCGAACGCGAAACGACGCGCGACTGAGCGTTCTCGGCTCTCCGCTTCCGTCGTCACGGCGGTTAGCTGACGACGTGTTCGATGTCGTACGATCCCAGCCGCCGGACCCAGCCGTTCTCCGCGAGTTCCTCGAGTTCTTCGATCGCTTCCTGCGTTCGCGACTCGTAGAGGCCGGCCTCGAAGTCGACGTGGAAGACGTAATCACCCAGCCGCTGGCCGCTCGGCCGCGATTCGACGCGGGTCAGGTTGATATCGCGGTCCGCGAAGGGCTCGAGCAACTCGAGCAAGAGTCCGGGGTAGTTCGAGTTCGGGTAGACCACGAGCGAGGTCTTACCGCCGCCCGTCGAGCGTTCGTCGGCGGGTGCGATCGCGAAAAAGCGTGTCGCGTTCGAGTCCTGGTCCTGAATGTCCTCGGCCAGCACCTCGAGGTCGCTCTCGTCGCCCAGCGCGGGGTGTCCGATGCCCGCGACCGACGGGTCCTCCTGTGCGAACTCGACGCCCTGGGCGGTGCTCGCGACCGCTTCCAGGGTCGCGTCGGCGTACTCGCGCTCGAGGAAGGTGCGACACTGGGCCAGCGCCTGGGAGTGGCTGGCGACGGTATCGAACTCCGGCCCCTGAGCGAGCAAGGCGTGTCTGATCGGGGTGACGACCTCGCGGACGACCGCGACCTCGTAGTCGGCGAGCGCGTCGAGACTCTCCGTGACGCTGCCCTCGATGCTGTTCTCGATGGGGATGACGCCCCGGTCGTACTCGCCGCTCGCGACGGCGTCGACGATCGCCGTGACCGACTGTCGGAAGTCGATCTCGCCGTCGTCGGCGATGGCACTCGTCGCTCTGTGTGAGTAGGTACCTTCGGGACCGAGCGTGACTGCAGCCATTGCCCGTCGATAGCAGGCTACGGGTCAAAAGACCGTCGGGTTTCGCGGGGGCACGATATCAGTACGTCGATTCTCAGCCAGCAGCCATCAGTCGTCGGTCGGTAGTCCGGCTCCGGACTCGCTCGAGGCGAGGAAGCCGTCTTCGGTCGCTCGGGAGGCGACGTGGGGTTGGAAGACCCACGCACAGAGCAACAGGATGGGGATCATCGTCGCGGCGACGACGGAGTAGCCGGTGTGGAGCGTCGGCATCAGCGGTGCGGCGTAGACGAGCGGGTAGACGATCCCGCCGACGGTGCCGACGCCGCCGACGACGCCGGCGACGCTCCCCGAACTGTTGGGGAACATCGCGGGCACCTGAGCGAAGATCGCTCCCTCGGCGAACGCACAGCTCATCCCGACGATGAAGCCGGCTCCGACGGCCAGCAGCACTTCGCCGGTCAGCCCTGCGAGACTCATCCCGATCATCGCGAGGACGATGAGACACAGCGTCACGAACGTCCACTGCTCGCGGTATCGCCCCGTAAAGAACGGGAGGATGTCCGTCTCGTTGCGGGCAAGCCGGTCGCTCATGTAGCCGCCGATCGGGCGCAACAGACCGGCCGCGACCGAGAACGTGGCGGCGAACGTACTCGCCAGCACGAGGTTGTCCGTGTTGAACCCTTCGCGGTAGTAGGTCGCCAGCCAGCCGTTCATCGAGAGCTCGAGACCGAAGCTCATCACGTACGCCAGCGCGAGGACGACGGTCCCGTAGCGCGTGGCGGTGTGGATCCACTGCTTGAACGTCGCGCTCTCGGCGGTCGCCTGTCGGCGCTCATCGGACTTTGCGGCCTCCCCGATCGAGTAGTAGACGATCGCGAGCAGGATCGAGACGACGCCGGTGTAGAAAAACGCCGCTCGCCAGTTCGTCTCGAAGAGCGGTCCACTCCAGTTTTCGCCGAATACACGCGGGAGGATCAGCGCACCGCCCGCAGCACCGGCGTTGCCGACGCCGGCGTAGATCCCCTCGGCGGTGCCCAGCTCCTCTTCGTCGAACCACTCGGAGACGTGCTGGATGCCGATGACGAAGGTGATCCCTGCCGTCGCGACGATCAGCCGCTCGATGAAGAAGACGGTGTAGGACTGGGCGAACGCCGACGCCATCGAGAAGACGCCGACGTACGCCAGCACGATAGCGAACACCGTCGGCGCACCCCAGCGGTCGGAGAGCCAGCCGGTCAGAATACGACCGAACGGCGCGAGCCAGATCGCCGCACTCGCGAGGATCCCGATCTCCGCGAGCGAGAGGCCGAATTCGTCGGCCATCGGCCCGGTAAACGGGGCGAATGAGAACCAGATCAGGAACGAGAAGTTGAACCCGATCGTCGCCAGCACCAGCGTCCGGTACTTGGTCATCTTGATCACGCCTGCTCACCCCGTTCGACCGTGTTGGTGGAATGTTTCATTCCGGCCTCGAAACGGGCTTCTAGCGACACGAATGTTCGTCTGAAGCCACCTATAGTCCTGTTTATTGCCCCTATACTGCCAATTATTTCGACGTACTCCCACATGCTTCACTCGGCAGGTGTCGCGATTCACGTATAAACCTAATTATTAACGCCTTTCGAACTGTACGGCACTATCCCGACAAATACGTTCAGTATTATGTGCTTTAATTCCTGAACAGTTGCCGAACATGCCGCATAAGATATCCGAATGTAAAACGAGATCGGGGGTGACCGCCGATTCTCGAAATGCGCGCCGATCGACCCACCGCGATTCGACCTCGGCGGCGAGTCCGACTCGAGGGCTACGTATCGGTACGCGGTATCGCGCCACTGGCCGTCGAACGGCATCGCTGGACCGTTGCGGTCGGAGAAAGTGACCGCGACTTACTCGTCCAGATGTTCGATTCCCTTCTTCGAGACGTTCGCTTCCGTGATTTCGTCGGGCATCCAGTCCGGCTTGTCGCTCGGCGCGGTCTCCTCCCATGCCCAGCCGTCGTAGATGTGGACCTTGTCCGTCCCTTTCTCTCGCAGTTTCAGTTCGACGCGCTCGGCCGACTCCTCGCTCGAACCGGGCTCGAGCCGCCTGGCCGCTTTGAGCGCCGCCTGTCGGGGCGTGTTGCCCGAGAAGACGCTCGATTCGTCGCCGCCCGATTCACGCAGCGCAAAGTTTCGTTTACCGTCTTCGCGTACCATGATTTCGCCTCCGTGTCAATTCAACGCACGGTCGGACATAAAGATATCCCCGCAAATCGACCGACTGCGTCGGTATATTTAAGTACTTTGCGGACACCAGTTCCCCGCAGTATTCGTATCCAGCGTTCGTTTTCCCGTCGTACTCGTCGTTTCGCTGGCCGCCGCTCGAGCGCAGTCGTTGTGCCGTCGAAAACACTTAAGTATATCCTACGGCGAAGTTCGGGATAGAATCCCGCGATGGTACGGAAAAAGAAGCTGAGTCCAAGCGGTGCGAAAGACGAAGACGGTAACTACCACAACGTCCACCTCAACCTCCACGAGGATGAACTCGCAGTCGCGGGCATGGATATCGGCGACGAGGTCTTCGTCCGGGTCCGGGACGGGAAAATAATCATTCAGAAAGCCGACGAAGAGGACGTCGAACACGAATTCTAGAACCGACCTTTTTACGCCTCGGGTTCGCTCGCAGAGCGAACCGCTCGGCGCAAAAATCTCGACCAAAAAGACCCGCTCGCTCCCTGCGGTCGCTCGCGGTACAACACGTTAGACCGCTTCCACAAACGTAGACCGCGCTCGAGAAAAACCGCTTCCGCCTCAGCGCAGCGCCTCGAGATCGAACTCGAAGGCCGAGACCGGCACCTCGAGGTCGTGTTCGACGAGGACCTTCGGGTG